>JAWLBD010000001.1:0-383341 GCA_041395145.1 Verrucomicrobiales bacterium
GCCATGAGCGCGTGCTGCGCGCGGCCCCATCGAATCCCGCCGCCGCACAGCAGACCGCGCCGAGGGCGAGCACGGTGCCGAAGTGGTTGCGGTTCGGGAACGGCCCGAAGAAGTAAGCGGTATTCGCCCAGAGGGTGGGATAGGTTTTCAGGCGATAGAGGGCGAGGGCGGCGACGGCGAGCAAGGCGATGCTCGCCCCGATCACGCGGACGGCGGTAAGGCGGTCGTCGCCCCGCGCCGGGCGCGCCATCAGCCAGTAAAAAAAGAGCAGCCCGACGCCGAATTGCAGGATCGCGTCGAGCGAGACGAGCGGCTGCGGCGAGACCAGCCCGGAGATCGGGATGCCCAGATCCTCGACCGCCGCCGTGCGCCACCGCGGCTCCGGCATCCAACCCGCCGGCAAAAACGCGGTCAGCGAGAGGCCGAAAAGCCCGAACATCACCCAGCCAACCCGCGGCGAGATCCGGCGGGTCGGCGGATCGAGCACCATCGCCGCGCCGACCATGGCGAGGAGCAACGCCTTGGACCACAACGCGGTGCCGCCGCCCAACCAGGGCGCGATCGCCCCGGCTCCCAGCGCGATCCACCACGCGAGGTGGCTGGTGAGCGGCTTCGGCTCCTCCTCGCGCCGCCTCTTGCGCCGCCGCTCTCGCCCCCCCTCTTCTTCGCCGCCGGACTCGCTGGGGCGCTCGCCTTCTTGGCGGCGGCGCCCGGAGCCTTCGTCCCCAGAGGATCGGCGGCGCCGGCGGCGGTTGCCGCCCTCGGATCGCTCGCGCTCCCGGTCGCGGTCGCGGAGGCCATCGAGGTCGCGGGACGGGTCGGAGCTAGAGCTGGAGCTGGATCGCCTGCGCCGCCGGCGGCGGTGCTCGTCGTCATCATGCGGTATTTCCTGCATCCTGGGGGGTGTTGAAAGGCGGTGGGGTTGTGGCTTCGGCGGCGCTTTTGAGGCGGGAGCGCGTGCGCTCGCGGGCGAGGTCCCTGCCTTCCGCCCCCCATTTCATCAGCGCCTGGGTGTAGGCGGGCTGAAGGCACTCGGCGAGGGTCTTCCAATTTTTCGCGTCGTGCTGGGAGCGGGGATAGGCGAGGATCCACGGGCGCTGGCGGTGCACGTAAAGGCTGAGGAGCCGGAAGTCACGCTTGTTTTGCAAAACCTCCGGCGTGGTCTCGGCAAAGCCCAGCCGCCGCAGCGACGCCTCGAACAGCGCCCAAAATTCCTCCGGCCCGGCGCAGCGGTCGATTTCCATCTCCAGCAGCAATCCGTGGCGCATCGCATATTGCGTGTCCTGCCGCCGCGCGAGGGCGATGCGGACCTGCTTGCGGAACTGCGCCCAGCTCTTCACGTAGCCGAGGTAGCGCGCGCCGACGAGGGCGAGGATGAAGAAGGCGGCCCCGGCGATCGGGAGCGTGAGCCCTTTGCTCCACAGGATGCTCAACCCGATGAGGCTGAGCAACGCGCAGACCGCATACATCGTGATGAGCGCGGTGTTTTTGGAAAAGCCGAGCGAGACGAGCCGGTGGTGGATGTGCTCGGCATCCCCGCGGAAGAGCGGCATCCCGCGCAGCCCGCGCCGGATGATTGCAAACGCGGTGTCGAGGATCGGCAGCCCGAGGGCGACGATGACGACCAGCAGCGAGGCGGCGATCGCCCCTTTGTTCGAGCTTTGCAGCGAGACGGAGGCGACGAAAAACCCGATCAGGTAAGCGCCGCCGTCCCCGAGGAAGATCCGGGCAGGCGGAAAATTGAAGCAGAGGAAGCCGAGCAGCGCGCCGGCCATCGCCATCGAAATCCAGGTGACCTCGACTTTTTCCGGCATCATCTGGTAGCCGACGATACCCATCGTCAGGCAGAGGAAAAACCCGAGGCCGGAGGCGAGCCCGTCCATCCCATCGATCAGGTTGACGATGTTCGGGATCGCGATCAGCCAGGCGAGCGTGAACAGGACGCTGAGGCTGCCGAGCGAGATCGTGATGAAGGCATTGCTCGTGAACGGGCTGATCAGGATCTCGACATCCATCCCGAGCGCCACGCCGATTAGCGCGACGGCGACCTGGCCGCAGAGCTTCACCCGCGCGCCCAGCGGCTTCAGGTCGTCCCAAAACCCGATGCCGAAAAGCAGCGCGTTGCAGAGCAGCACCGGCCACCATTCGCGCAGAAATCCCTCCACCCGCAGCGCGATCAGCGCGCAGGCGCAGACCAGCGCGATGAAGATCGGCAAGCCGCCCAGCCGCAAGATCTCGCCGTCGTGCGTCTTCCGATAGCTGTCCGCCCGGTCCACGCCCAGCGCTTCAGCGAAACCCGGAGCACGAGAACGATAAACGCCACCGTGACGAGCAGGCTGACGGCAAAGAGGATGATTCCTTGGACGAGCACGGGAAAATAAGGATGGCCGAATCCGGATCGGACCGGATCGGCGCGAAAGCGGTATTGTGTGACCGCAGGGGGCGAATGCAAGCAGGCGATGGATCGCGGCGCTGCGGCAAAACCCCGTTTGCAATTCGCCGCGCCGCCCGCAAAATCCGTTCGTATGCCGAAATTGCCCGAGCGGGCGTCGCCGCCCTCCTTGCCATCGCTGCCGCCCTGTGCGCGGCGGGGTGCCGCGCGCCGTTGCCCGACGAAGATCAGATCGAGAACTACCATGCGATCTTCCGGCAGCAGGCGGAGCCGAACTACCGGATGCTGGAGGCGCGCCGCAGCTCCGGGCAGTTGAGCGACGAGGAATATCTGCTCGAAAAGAGCGCCTCGACAAGCGGGTCACTACGGCGGTCAACGACGCGATCTACCGGAATTTTCTCCCACCGCGACCTGTCCCCGGCGTATGCGCACGGGAACTTCGACTACGGGTTCGGGATCGCGAAGGACGGCGGCATCGAATATTCGCGGGAGATCGACAAGTTCCGCGATGGCGAGTTGGACGACCCCCGCCTAGACGACCGCAAAGAAATGATGGGCGTGCCGGAGGCGGAGGACGACCGCGCGGATCTGCCGCCCCTCTACCCGGTTCCGAACCCGTCTGTCCCGCCGCCTGGCACCTATTGATTTGAACCTTCCCGGTGCCGCCGCTGTCGGAATTTTTCGCGACCGGCACCGCCCCACTGCGTTTCCTCTCCCAAACCCGCCCGCCAGAACTCCCATGACCCTCGCCCCGAAAAATCTGCTCGCCCTCGGTGCCAGCCTGCTCGCCGCTCTCAGCCTGAACGCGTGCCTCAACTACCAGCCCGACCATAAGGTGGTGAATCCGATGGCGGCGGTCCCGACCGAATTCCTCTTCACCGACTACGCGCCGCTCAACAAATGGCTCGATTCCCCCATCGCGGTTTACATCGACGAGGTGCCGCTGTCCGAGGTCTTTTCCGCACCCGAACTGGCCGGCGTGAACACCCAGGTCACCAACCTGCCGGAGGACGATCCGCTCATCACGGTCGATTCGATCGGGATGACGCGGCGGCAGCTCCTCTGGGCGATCGCCCACGAATACCGGCTCTACATGAAGCCGATCGAGAACCCCCACGGCCCGTCTTTTATCTACGTGAAGGGGAAGCCGAGCCTGACGACGGAAAGCTAGAACGCGGCGGATGGCGCGGCGGCCAGCGGGGCGATTGGCTCCGCCCGGCGGCACCCGATATTGGCGATTGCGCTTCGACGCCCCGGCGTTCACGTGCTATGAAGCCTGCCCGCTTTTCCGGGCGGGTCCCCCATCTTCCCTGAATGAAACGAATTTCCCGCAAGGACATGGCCGACATGTCCACCTCAGAAATCGTCAAGGCGTCCACCGGACCCTACAAGCGCTTGGCGGGCTATCTGAAGCCTTACAAGTCCCGGTTCATCCTCGGGATCTTGTTCGGGGCGCTGGCGGGATTGGTGAACGGCGGGTTGGTCCTGACGATCCGCCACGTCACCGGGCAGGTCTTTCCCGACAAGTCGGGTCCGGCCGGGCAGATGATCACCGAGGGCGGCGGCGCGGAGACGGTGGTCGCCAACCCCGCCGCCCGCGGGCAGCCGCTCGACGGGGACTTCGACAACGACGGGGCCTCCAACGCGCTGGAGTTGGCCAAGGGCACCGACCTCGCCGACGCGCTGAGCAAGCCGGAGGTCGTCGGGCTGAGCGCGATCGCCATGACCGCCATGCTGGTCCCGGCGGCGATGGCGCTGCGCGGCTTGTTTTCCTACCTGAACGCCTACTGCCTGACGTGGGTCAGCCTGCGGGTGCTGAGCGATATCCGGACCTCGCTCTTCCGCAGGATCCTCGGGCAGTCGCTCGACTTTTTCGGCAAGAAGAAGGGCGGCGACCTGATCCAGACGATCTTTAACCAGACGCGGATCGCCCAGATGGCGCTGACCAACGCGTCGAGCGACATCATCAAGCAGCCGATTTCGATCATCTCGGCGGTCATCGCGATCTTCTACATCGAAATCCAGGCGGTGCAGGGCTTCCCGTGGTTTTCGGTAGGGTCGCTGGTCCTCTTTCCGCTGTGCATCGCGCCGGTGATGTATCTGGGCAAGAAGGTGCGGAAATCCGGCGGCAAAGAGGAGGAGGAAGCCGGGATGCTGATGGTCGTCATGCAGGAGGCCTTCGCCGGCATCCGGGTGGTCAAATCGCAGGCGCGGGAGGAATACGAGCAGCAGAAATTCGAGGACGCCAACGCCAAGATGATGCGCTTTATCATGCGCTGGCGGAAGGCGCTGGAGATGGTCGGGCCGATGGTCGAAACCGTCGCTTCGGTCGGCGTCGCGGCGGCGCTGGTCTACGTGGCGATGCGCGAGCTGCCCGCCAAGGACTTCCTCGCGCTGCAAGGCGGCCTGGTCCTGCTCTACCCGCCGGCCAAGGCGCTGAGCCGCATCCATGTCATGCTGCAAAAGTGCCTCGCCGCCACGACGAAGGTCTTCGAGCTGATGGACACGCCGCCGAAGATCCAGGACAAGGAGGATGCCAAAGAAATCGACGTCCCCAATGGCGAGATCGTCTTCGACGACGTAAACCACGCCTACCAGAAGGGTATCAACGCGCTCGAGCATTTCTCGCTGACCATCCCGCCCGGCAAAACCTATGCCCTGGTCGGCGAGACCGGTGCCGGCAAGAGCACCGCCTTCTCACTGCTCCTGCGCTTCTACGATCCCTACTACGGCGCGATCCGCATCGACGGGCAGGACATCCGCGACGTGACCCAGCAGTCTTTGCGCGACAACATCGGCGTGGTGAACCAGGAGTCATTTCTCTTCCACGACACGATCTACGAGAACATCCGCTACGGCCGGCTCGATGCGACCAAGGCGGAGATCGAGGCGGCGGCGAAGAAGGCGCACGCCCACGAATTCATCCTCGAACAGCCCGAGGGCTACCAGACGGTCGTCGGCGACAAGGGATGCAACCTCTCCGGCGGTCAGCAGCAGCGCATCTCGATCGCCCGCGCCATCCTGCGCGACGCCCCGATCCTCCTCCTCGACGAAGCGATGGCCAGCCTCGACGCGGAGACCGAGAAGAAGGTGCAGGAGGCGCTCGACATCTTGTGCGAGGGCAAGACGGTGCTCGCCATCGCGCACCGCCTCGCCACCATCCTCGAAGCCGACCAGATCGTCGTGATGGCCAAGGGCGGCGTGGTCGTCGATATCGGCACCCACCTCGAATTGCTCGACCGCTGCGACTACTACCGGCGGCTCTACGAACTCCAGTTCCGCGCCCCGGAACCCGCCTAGCCTCATCTCGAACCAACGCACCACGACCATGGATCTATTCAACCTCCAAGGACTCACCGCCGTCGTCATCGGCGGCACCGGCGAGCTGTGCGGCGCGCTCGCCGAAGGCTTCGCCCAAGCCGGAGCCGAGGTCGCCCTCGCCGGGCGCTCCGAAGAAAAAGCCAAGGCGCGGATCGAAGTGATCGAAGCCGCCGGCGGCAGCGCCTACTTCGTCCCGTGCGAGGTGGGCGAACGGGCGAGTCTCGAAGCGCTGCTCGCCGCGGTGGTCGAGCGCTCCGGAGCCTGCCAGATCCTGGTCAACGGCGCGGGCGTGAACTCGCCGACGCCGTTCTTGGAGATCACCGAGGACGAATACATCCGGATCATGCGGATTAACTCGAAGGCGACGTTCGACGCCTGCCAGATCTTCGGGCGATACTTCCTCGACCAAACGATCGCCGGCTCGATCATCAACCTCGGTTCGATGTCCGGCGTCATCCCGCTCTCCCGCGTCTTCACCTACTCGATGAGCAAGGCGGCCGTCCACAACCTGACCAAAAACCTCGCCCGCGAATGGGCGCCCCACGGCATCCGCGTCAACGCGCTGGTCCCCGGCTTCTTCCCCGCCGAGCAGAACAAAAAAGTGCTCAGCCCGGACCGGGTCGAAGCGATCATGCGCCACACCCCGATGGCGCGTTTCGGCAAATCCGAAGAACTCGTCGGCGCGGCGCTCCTCCTCGCCTCGCCCAAAGCCGGATCGTTCATCACCGGGACAGAGATGATCGTGGACGGCGGCTATTCGGCGATGACGATCTAGCCCGCGAGGCGTCCTCGCCGCAGATTCTTTATCATTGCCGATCTGGTGCCGGCTTCGCCAAAGGGGTTCTTTATCCGGGCGCGGCGCATTTCCTGACCGCGGCATTCGGGGTTCTTACCACTGCGGTCGCCCTAGATGGGCAATGCCCGCAAGGGCTCACCGGCTAGGGTGGCTAGTCTTCTTTTCCGGCGGAGAGGGCGGCGACGACGGTGAAGTCTTCGAGCGTGGTGGTATCGCCGGAGACGGTGCCGGAGGAGCAAATTTCTTTGAGGAGGCGGCGCATGATTTTGCCGGAGCGCGTCTTGGGCAGGGCGGCGGCGAACCGGATGTCATCGGGCTTGGCGATGGCCCCGATCTCGTTGCCCACGTGGGTGCGCAGCTCTTGGGCGAGCGCGTCGGTGGCCTCGACATTGCCTTTGAGCGTGACGAAGGCGACCACGCCCTGGCCTTTGATCTCATCTGGGCGTCCGACGACCGCGCTCTCCGCCACGGCGGGGTGCGAGACCAGCGCGCTCTCGACCTCGGCGGTGCCGAGGCGGTGGCCGGAGACGTTGAGGACATCGTCTAGGCGTCCGACGATCCAGAAGTATCCGTCCTTGTCGCGGCGGGCGCCGTCGCCGGCCAGATAGAGGTTGCCGTATTCCTTCCAGTAGGTGTCGCGGTAGCGCTTTTTGTCGCCGTAGATCGTGCGGAGCATGGAGGGCCACGGCTGGCGGATGACCAGCTTGCCGCCTTCGTTCTTCCCGACTTCCTGGCCGGTTTCGTCCACGACCGCCGCGTCGATGCCGAAGAACGGGAGCGTGGCGGTGCCCGGTTTGGTCGGCGTCGCGCCGGGCAGCGGCGAGATCATGATCGCGCCGGTCTCGGTCTGCCACCAGGTGTCGACGATCGGGCAGCGGCCGCCGCCGATCTTCTCGTGATACCACATCCACGCCTCGGGGTTGATCGGCTCGCCGACGGTGCCGAGGAGGCGCAGCGAGCTGAGGTCGTGCTTGGCGGGCCATTCGTCGCCCATTTTGATAAAGGCGCGGATCGCGGTGGGCGCGGTGTAAAAGATAGTGACGCCGTATTTGGCGACGATCTCCCAGAACCGGTCGGGACCGGGCTGGTTCGGCGCGCCCTCATACATCATGACGGTCGCGCCGTTGGCCAGCGGACCATAGACGATGTAGCTGTGCCCGGTGATCCAGCCGACGTCGGCGGTGCACCAATAGATGTCGTCCTCGCGCAGGTCGAAGATGTATTTGGTCGTCGCGTGGGTGCCGGTCAGGTAGCCGCCGCCGGTGTGGAGGATGCCCTTGGGCTTGCCGGTCGAGCCGCTGGTGTAGAGGATGAAGAGCGGGTGCTCGCTATCGAAACCCTTCGGCTCGTGCTTGGCGCTGGCCGCCGCCATTTCGTCGTGCCACCAGGCGTCCCGCCCGCGCTTCATCTTGACCTCGTTCTCGCAGCGGCGCAGGACGATGACGCGCTTGACCTGCTTGTCGCGCTTGAGCGCCTCATCCACGTTCGCCTTGAGCGGGACCACCTTGCCGCGCCGCCAGCCGCCGTCCGCCGTGATGATGGCGACCGCGCCGCTGTCCTGCAGCCGGTCCTTGATGCTGGTCGCGCTGAAGCCGCCGAAGACGACCGAGTGGACCGCGCCGATGCGGGCGCAGGCGAGCATGGCGACGGCCGCCTCCGGCACCATCGGCATGTAGATCAAAACGCGGTCCTTCGCCTTGATCCCATTGCTTAGCAAAACGTTGGCGAACTTGCAGACCTCGCGGTGGAGCTGCTGGTAGGTGAGCGTGCGGGTGTCGCCCGGCTCGCCCTCCCAGATGATCGCCGCCTTGTTCTTGCGCGGTCCGTGCAGGTGCCGGTCCACGCAGTTTTCCGCGACGTTGAGCTTCCCGCCCACGAACCACTTGGCATACGGCGCCTTCCACTCGAGCACCGATTTCCACGGCTGCTGCCAGCACAGTTCTTTCGCCTCATCCGCCCAGAATTTCTCCGGGTTCTTGATCGACGCCTCGTAGCGCTTTTTGTATTCGGCGAGGCTTTTGACGCGAGCGGCTTTAGAAAACGCGTTGGCGGGTTTGAAGACGCGGTTTTCGGTGAGGTGGGATTCGATGTTGTTGCTCATGAATGGCGGGGTCGGAGCTGGGGTTTCGGGCGGCAAGGCTAGCAACCAGACCCTGCCCCGTCCAACGCGAATTCGCCCGCTTTCCTGCGGCGCGCGCGTCGAGAATCCGCGCCTTGGGTTCCGCCCATCCGTAGCTACAGTCAGACGCCATGAGAGTCCTCCGCATTTTCATCTCGCCCGAACACAATTACTTCGGCCACTACGGGAAACCGCCCGGCGACGCGCCGATGGTCGAGCTTGCCGAGGCGGAGCTAGTCGCCGGCCAAGGCATCGCCGGGGACCGGTTCTTCGGGTTCAAAGACGACTACAAGGGCCAGGTCACGTTTTTCTCCGCCGAGGTGTTCGACGACCTGTGCGCGCGCTTCGGCGTGGCGGATCGCGACGCCGATGCGTTTCGCCGCAACCTGCTCGTCTCCGGCGTCGATCTAAACTCGCTGATCGGCGAGGAATTCGAGATCCAGGGCATCCGCTTCCGCGGCGATAGCGAGTGCAGCCCGTGCTACTGGATGGAGCAGGCGTTCTGCGAGGGTGCCGAGGCGGCGCTGAAGGGGCGCGGCGGATTGCGCGCCAAGATCCTGACAAGCGGCACGCTGCGGGCCGAGGCACCGCACCTCTCCCCGGCGCACGCGTGACGATGGAGGAGGCCATCGCTCCGTTTGCCGCCGCCTTGCTCGCGGGCGGGAAGTCGCGGCGCTTCGGCGCGGACAAAGCGTTGCTCGACTGCGGCGGCGCGCCGCTCTGGCAATGCCAGCTCGACCGGCTCAGCGCGCTTTCCCCGGCGCGGCTTTTCCTCTCGGCGGCGGATCAGGTGCCGGTCGGAGCAGCGGCGCGCGCCGAGGTCATCCGCGATAGCGGCGGAGCCGGACCGCTCGCCGGGATCGCCGCGTGCCTCGCGGCGGCCGGCGGTCTGCCGCTGCTCCTCCTCGCCGTCGACATGCCGCTGATGTCGGCGGATTGCCTGCGCGCGGTGCTCCGTTTTGCCGGACCGGCTGGCGGCGCGGTGCCGGTGGAAGGCGGGCGCCTCCAGCCGCTCGCCGCGCTCTATCCGGCGGCGGCGGCCGAGATCGCGCGGCGGCGGCTCGCCGCGGGCGACCTTTCCGCCACCGGCTTCGCCCGCGAACTCGATGCACAGAGCATGGTCCGCCGCTGGCCGGTGCCTGGGGAGTTCCCGCACTGTTTTGCCAACGCCAACACGCCGGAGGAGTGGCGCGCCCTGCAAGCCGAAGCGCGCGGCTAGATCTGCACGAGATCGTCCGCTTGGTCGTTGCCGAGTTCCAACGCGCAGTCGATGAGCGCGAGGTGGCTGTAGGCTTGGGGGAAATTGCCGAGGTGGCGGCGGGTGGCGAAGTCGAGATCCTCGCCGAAGAGGCCGTGTGGGTTGGCGGCGTTGAGCAGCGATTCGAACATCTTCACGGCATCCTTTCGCCTGCCGATGGAGGCGAGCGCTTTGACCATCCAGAACGAGCAGACGGTGAAGGCGCTCTTCGGCTCGCCGAAGTCGTCGCGGTTTTTGTAGCGGTAGAGCAGCCCCTCGAAGCAGAGGTCTTGTTCGGTGCGCTCGACGGTGGCGACAAAGCGGGGGTCCATCGGGTCGATGAATCCATATTCCGCCATGAGCAGGTTGGCGGCGTCGAGGTCGCGCGTCTCGTAGCTTTGGGTGAAGGCTCCCGCCTCGTCGCTCCAGCCCATCTCGCAGACCTGGTCGTGGATTTCGTTGAGGAGCGGGACGCGGGCGTCCGCCCAGTGGTCCTTGCCCAGCATGCGGGCGATGCGGATGGCGCGGTCCACGGCGACCCAGCAGAGGACTTTGGAAAAGACGAAGTGGCGCGCCTCGCCGCGGATCTCCCAGATCCCGCGGTCCGCCTCCCGCCAGCGGGCGGCGACGGTGCGGACGACTGAGCGGACCTGGGTCCAGATTCGGTCGAGCGACTCGGGCGTCTGGTCGCGCGTTTCGAGGTCCTGGTAGATGACGTCGAGGAGGACGCCGTAGATGTCGTGTTGTTCCTGGGTGTAGGCGGCGTTGCCGACGCGGACCGGGCGCGATCCCATGTAGCCTTCCAGGTAGTCGAGCGTCTCCTCGGTCAGGATCTTTTCGCCGCGCAGCCCGACATGATCTGCAAGGCGTCGTCGCGCGTGGGCACGGTGCGCAGCATCCAGTCGATGAAGCGGGTCGCCATCTTCGGGTGTGCGATGCGCCGCAGCGTGGTACCGTCATCGAGGCGTCGCGGATCCAGCAGAACCGGTAGTCCCAGTTGCGCGTCTCCCCGATGGTCTCTGGCAGCGAGGTGGTCGCCGCCGCCGCCAGCGCGCCGGTCGGGTCAAACTGGAGCATCTTGAGCGTGAGGCGGAGCGCAGGACATTCTCGGCAAAGCGTTGCGGGCGGTGGGTGCGCGCCGACCAGAGCAGCCAATACGAGCGCGTGCGCTGGAGCATCAGGTTGACGGCGTCAGCGTCGAGCTTCTGCACCTTGTCGTGGTAGCTGACCAGCAGGTAGCGGTCGCCCTTCAGCGAGAATTCCTCCCCGGACAAAACGTCGGCGGTCGGCAGGTCGGTGAAGAGGTAGAGCGATTCGTAGATCTCCTCGCCGCTCCGGTGGTGGCAGCCGCGGCTCGTGCTTTTGATGAAGTCGCCCGCCTCGAACGACTCGGTCGGAAAGCGCGCGTATTCGAGGCGCGGCCGGTAGTTGATGCGGAGGCGCGGCTCGCCGCTGCGGTGCCGCAAGACGCGCACGATGTCGGAGGACGCGTCGCCGCGCCGCGCGCGTTTGTCGCTGGTGTAGCGCGGCATGAAATCGATGAGGTCGAAGCTGCCGGACTCGCCTTCGAAATGGGTGACGAGGATGTTTGTGTGGCGCTCGTATTCCTGGCCGACCGGGTGGCCGTCCGCCATCGCGATGCCGAACTCGCCGCCCTGCTCGCGGTCGAGCAGCGCGCCGAAGACGGTGCCGGAATCGAGGTCCGGCATGCAGGCGAAGATGATGGTGCCCAGTTCGTCGATCAGGGCGGTGGTCCGGCCGTTGCCGATCATGCCGAACCGGTAGTCGTTTCCGTAGGACTTCATGAGGGGAGGTTAGCGTCGAGGGTTTCGAGGAAGCGGCGCAGCCCGCGGATGCTGGCGCGGTGGCGGGCGCGGGTCGAGGTCGAGCCGCCGACGTTGACGGTGTAAAATTTCACCGATTTGGGTTCGAGGGCGAACATCGTCTCGTCGGTCTGGTCGTCGCCGGCGGCGAGGGCGAGGTTCGGGCGCCATTCTTTGAGCAGCAAATCGGTGGCGGTCCCCTTGCTGACGAGCAGGCTGGAGACCTCCACGATTTTCTTTCCGTGGTGGACGGCGACTGGCAGGTTGGCGCTGATCTCGGTGAGGTCTGACAGCAATTCGTGTGCCCGCCAGAGCCCGAATTCCGGATCGGCGCGCCGGTAGTGCCAGACCACGGCGGAGCGCTTTTCCTCGATCTGGGAGCCGGGCGTCAGGTCGGCGGCCTGGCGCAGGTGCGGCAGGATCATCTCCTTCCACGAGGTATCGACGCGGGGGTGGACTTTGGTGAACTTGCCCGCCGCGCTGCGGCGCCAGAGGTAGCCGTGCTCGGCGACCAGCGTCGCGCCGGTCTCGCCCAGATGCTTTTCCAAAAACGATCCCGGCCGCCCGCTGACCACCGCGATCCGCCCGGCGATCGCCGGCTTCTGGCACAGCCGGCGCAAGAGCGGTACCAGCTCCGGGTCCGGCACCGCATCATCTGGATCGGCGGTGAAGCCCCGCAGCGTGCCGTCGTAGTCGAGGAACAAGGCAAAGTCTTGCCCGCCCGCGCACGCCGCCGCGATCTCGTCCGCCAGCGCCGGCATCGCGCCCTCGTCGGTCCGGTAGGTCCGCGCCTTTTCGGTATCGCCGAGGTCGCCGAGGATGTGCCGCGCCCAGGCTCCCGCGTCGTTGCGGTCGAGCCGCGCCTGCATCGCCTGCGCGCGGCGCTCCATCGCGTCGGCGGGCATCTCCAGCGCGCGGGCGATCGAATCGGCGACGCCGTCGAGGTCGTAGGGATTGACGAGGATCGCGTGCGACATCTCCTGCGCCGCGCCGGCGAATTCGCTGAGGATCAAAACGCCGGGGCGGGATCCCTCCGCGCCGCGCTTGCAGTCGATGAATTCCTTGGCGACCAGATTCATGCCGTCGATCAGCGGCGTCACCAGGCAGGCATCGGCCAGCGCATAGAAGGCGGCCAGCTCGGCGGGCGGGAACCCGCGGTGCAGGAACTGGACCGGCGTCTGCCCGACCGAGCCGTATTGCCCGTTGATCGCGCCGACCTCGCGCTGCACGTCGTCGGTCAGCTCGTCATATTCGTCCACGCCTTGGCGGGACGGGACGGCGACGATGACGAAGATGCAGTCCTCCCGGCGCGCGGGATAGCGTTCGAGGAACCGGCGGATCGCCTCCAGTTTCTGCGGCACGCCTTTGGTGTAATCGAGGCGCTCGACGCTCAGGATCATCCGGCGGTCGCGCAGCCGCCCGCCGTGCACGTCCCATCGCCTCGCAGGAATGCCTCGCCCTTCATGACCTCCTGGAATCCCCGGTGGTTGTGCCCGATAGGATAGACGCCGAGCCGCACCGTGCGCCCGGTGTGCCGAGCGAATCGACCTCGGACTCGACGCCGAGCACGCGGAGCAACGCGGACCGGAAGTGCCGCAGATAGTTGTAGGTGTGGAAGCCGATCAGATCCGCGCCGAGCAGCCCGCCCCATGGATCTCCGCCCGCTCCGGCAGCGCGCGCACGATGTCGCTGCTGGGGAACGGCGTGTGCAGGGAAAAAGCCGATGCGCAGACCGGGCAGCGCCTCGCGCAACAACTCCGGCAAAAGGAAGAGGTGGTAGTCGTGCACCCACACCGTGTCGCCCTCCTTCGCCACGCGGAGCACCGCCTCGGCAAAGCGCTCGTTCGCCGCGCGATACGCCTCCGCCCAGCCGGACTCGAACCGCGCGCGGTCGAGCATCTGGTGGAGCAGCGGCCAGAGCGTGGAATTCGAGTAGCCTTCGTAAAAGCCCTCCATCTCCGCCGCGCTGAGCGAAACCGGGACCACGCCCAGCTCGGCGAGCGATTCGCCCATCGCCGGGTTTTCCTCCAACTCTGCCGAGGAGACGCCGGGCCAGCCGACCCAGATCGCTTCGTCGAGGACGCCCGCGCCCTCCAGCGCCGAGGCCAGCCCCCCGGTCGTCCGCACCGGCTTTCCGCCATCGGCGAGGCGGATCGGCAGGCGATTGGAAACAAGAATAATTCGGCTCATGCCCATCACTTGGAGGGAGCGTATGCAAAAGCCGGGAAAACGGATTTGGTCCACCGGCGGTGTTCAAAAACCGCTCATTTCAAAAGAACGGGAAAATCGCGATCCTTCTGCCGCATGATTAGAGCTTGAAAGGCTAAGGTGCCTGTAGGCAATAAATCTCCGCCTTCGCCTTCAATGTTGGAACCATCGGAGGAATCGGCGACTGGCAGATCGTCCGATGCAACTTGAAGCGATTCAGGTCCTGAGGATCGGTACAAATAATCGTAATCCATCTCCTCGGCAAACGTCGGCTGGTCGAGCGAAATTGGTCTGAGATAGGTCATGAACGGTATCCTTAGCGGTGGTTGATGTTGCGGAAAAGGTTATCCCGCATCCCGAGAAAGACGTGCATGTAGTAGCTGGGGGTCGAAATGTGATCGGCTCCCTGATACCAGAAGAGATTGACCGCCCGATACCGGATGCGCTGACCCTCTTCGTTGATTCGGTCGTTGAAGAGATCGAGTCGCATCGCCTGGATCGATTCGCCACTGGGCAGCGAACCACCTCGACGACCTTTTGGTCGCGGATCGTCCAGCCTTGGGCGGGCAGGCAGTCTTGCGGCTTGTGCAGGCTCCGCTCGACCTCGCCGCTCAATACCATCGTGGCGGAGACCAATTCGCCCGTGACCGGGTTTCCGTATTGGACTCGCGTGACTTCGACGCCCGGCTCGAAGATCCGTTTTTCTTGAGGGGTGATCCCTTCACGCTTTCCTCGAAAATCGCCAACGTGTTCGGGTATGTCAGAACTCAGACTAGGCAACGCGAGTTTGGTGCTCACCGGCGTAAAGGCGCACAATCCGATGACCGCGGCGGCGAGACCTGCGCCGATTAATCCGCGCCGCTTCACCGGGGCGACCTCGCCGCTTTCCGCAGTGTGGGCGGCGACCTTCGGCTTCTTCTTTAGGAAGGCAGGCAGGCGTTTGCGGAGCCACGCGGATTCGAGGAAGCGGGCGAGGGCGAACAGCGCGACGAGCAGCAGCAGGGCGAAGATGACCAATCCCGAGTTGCCGTGGAACGGGAGACTTTCTCGGAGCCATCAGGGTTTTTCGACCCGATCGCAAACTCCGATCCCCATTGGATCGTGGCCAAGGAGAGGACGACCATCTGGCAACGTTTCCCAGCATGGCGAGCGGAACCGCCGAGAGGATCAACGCGCCGCGCTGCCAGCCTTTCTTCAGCGAAATGAATCCGTAGAACGCCGCGATCATGGTGAGCGAGAAGAAGAGCGCAGCCCCGAGCACGCCTCGGCAACGTCGAGCTTGAAGCGGTCGCCTTGTGCCAGCCCCGCCGCCAGATCTGCCGAAGAATAGATGGGGCCCGGTCCACCGTATCCGGTGCTCACGCCGATCAGATTCAAGACGCCCGCCGAGACCGGCGCGGTGGTGTAGCGCAGCGGGAGCGCGATCATCTGCTCGAGGAAAATCATCGGTAAGAAGAAGGAGGAAGAGCCACGGGTAGAAGAGCGCGCGCATCCAATCGCGCCCGAAGAGCCAGAGGACCAGCCCGGCGGTCATCAGTTGGATCGCCGCGTAGCCGATCAGTCCCTTGTCCGCCTTGTAGCCGACCCAATAGATCGCCAGGGCTGATCGCCAGCAAGACGAGACCGAGCCGGTCGCCCGACACGGGATCTTGAAGCCGGCGCTTGCGGTCCATCCACCATGATGCGATCAGGACGGGGACAGCGAGGCAGTAGATCCACTCGGATTTGTTGATGACGATGTGGTAGATGCCCATCCCCATACTGATCCGGCTTTCGCCCGATCCTTGGGTAAAGCCGTGCTGATACGGCCAGACGAGGAGCATGAGGGCGACGATCCCGAGGAAGGCGATCGCCGCTAGGCGCACGGCACCCGAACCGGCGGAGGTGGTCGCCGGCTGGGCGGAGGCGCTGGATTTCGGGGCGGGGAGATCGGCGCTGGCGCCGGCGGTCTCGGTTCCATTGGACATGCGCGGACCTTAGCGGCAGCGCCCGGCGTGTCCAATCGCCTTTCGCGCGCGAGGCAGCGCTTTATTTCCGCCCAAATCGGTGCAAGTCTTGCTCTTTCCGCCGACACGCATGAGCAAACGCCGCAAAACCCAGCAGACCCAAGCCGCCACACCGCGGGAAGAAGTCCAAGAACTCCTCAAGGGCATCGCCCCGGCGCAGCCGGAGCTCGGCTTGGAGGTCGATGCCGAACCTGAGCACGAATCCGAAGATCCCTCGCCGGCGGTCTCGCGAAAGGCGACCGCCGCCCCCGATCAGCGCCGCCAGCCCGTGCGGATCCCCGTCGGCGGCGAGGCGGATCTGGCCCCCACCCGGAGCCTGAGTCCGCGCCTGCGGCGCCGGCCGGCTGCCGCCCGCGCTTGCGCCTGCGGCGGGCACCGGCTCCAAGCTGCTCCTCTTTACCGCGCTGGCGGTGCCGCCGCCTGCCTCGCCAGCCTGTGGGCGACCCGGCGCGACCTGCGCCTGCTCGTCAACCGCATTGAAAAAATCGAAGCCGCCGCCAAAGGGGCGTCGCCGGTCTGACCAACGGAGTCCCCAGCCCGCCGCCCAAAGCCGCTCCGGCACCCGCGCCGCTGCCAACCTCGCTTCGAGCCATCGCCCGCCGCCGCAGCGCTCCCACGCCCGCGCCCGCGCCCGAAGTCGCCGCGATGGACGAGGAACTACGCGAGGAATTGCGCGCCGCGCTTCTCTTGCTCAAAAAACAGACTCGCTTTCGCATGCTGGCTGACAAGGCGATCCTCGAGGGTTCGCGGGCGGATTTCCAAGAACTTGAAAGCGAGGCGTTCGATCCCGCCAACGATGGCGTGCATTACACGGCGCTCGCCGAGCTGACCCGCGTGAAAATGTATTTCGCCTCCGGCATCAGCATCCCGCCCGGCTATGAGATTCCCGTCGAAGAAGTCCTGCCGGATTCGGGCGCCAAGTCCGAGCGCGAGCTGACGCCCGACCAGGTTAAGGCGATCCTCCACCAACCGGACGCCAGTTGGCAGGCGCGCGCGCGTGCCGCCTTCCTGTTGAGCATCGTCCCGGGTGTCGAATCCGCCGAGGAACTTGCCAAAGCGACCCACGCGACGGATAACCTGATGGTCCTCACGGCCTGCGACGGCTTCTTCTCCGCCCGCACCGGCTACCGCGGCGGCGATCCATTCAAAACAGGGGAGCTGATCAAATGGTGGGACGCCCACAAAGCCGACTATAAGGATCCCGATTGGCTAACAAAGGCGCAGTAAGCTGGGCATGAATCCGGCGGCTTCGGATTTCAATCGGGCAAGTCTCCCGGCAGAGGCGATGCATTGACAGATCTTGGTGCGCCCGGCAGGTGCCCCGGAAGGCTGAGCGGAGGACCTCCGGCTTTCGCCGCCCAGCCTTGGGTGCCTCGGCCACAGTTCGTTTGCCGGCGGCAGGGCACCGTTCTCGCAGGCCCCGCTTTCGCTTTGGATTTTCTCCGCTTGCGCCACTGGCACCCAGTTTAGCCGGCGGCAGATTGGCGGGAAACGCCTGCGAACCCGGATACCGCCGGCTGCCAGAGCTTGGCGGGTTAGCCTCCATCAGGGGCATCCGACCCTAGCGGATCCGGTAGCGACCATCGCCGACGGAGATCACTTCGATCCCGACTTGCGCGAGTCCCTTCTCTTTGAAGCCGAGCCTTTTCGCGACCTTCGGCGTTACGTCGAGGATCCGGTCGCCGACGAATGGACCGCGGTCGTTTAGCCGGATCGTGGCGGTTTTGCCGTTTTCGAGGTTCCAGACCTTCACCACGCAGGGCAGCGGCAGCGTCTTGTGCGCGCCCGCCATCGCCGATGGCTTGAAGCGCTCACCGAGCGCCGTCTCACCGCGAACGATCCCGAACCACCGCCGCTCGTCATACCATGAGGCGATCCCGGTTTCCCGGTATCCGACCGCGTGGCGGGGTTCGATCGGGTAATACCGTTGCCCCCTGATCGAATAAGGGGCGTGCTTGTAGCCAACATAGCCACCGCCACAGCCCATGAGGCAGCAGGCGATCCCGCCCGCTGCGGCAAATCGCATTACAGCGTGAACAAAAGTTCGCATCTTTTAAAAATACATGTTCCTGAGACTTCTGCAACGACTACGATTCTTGTTGTTTTGCGACTATTCCAAGGAACGACTCGCATTTTTGAGAGAACTCCCCGAGAAACTTTTTGAAATTATAGACTAGACGCCACGTTCAAAAATGTTATAATCACGCCTGATAGAATTTTCATATTTGAAAAAGCGATCTAGAACTCCGTAAAGCTATGAAACGAATACTCGTCACCGGAGCTGCCGGATTTATCGGGAGCCACACCTGCGAAAGGCTAGTTGCCGATGGGCATAAGGTGTTGGGCGTGGACAACTTCCGCACGGGGCGGAGGCGGAATTTGGCGGGGCTTTTGAGCGATCCAAACTTTCGGCTGACCGAGCTAGACGCGAGGGAAACCGAAAAGCTGGCGGAGGCGGCGAAGGAATTTGGCGCGGACGGAATGTTGCATCTCGCGGCGTTGGTTAGCGTGGAGGAAGGGCAGCGGAATCCGGGTTTGAACCACGATCTAAATATCAACGCCGCGCAATCGGCGGTGGAGGCAGCGCGGTTGGCGGGGGTTGGGCGGATCGTCTTTGCGTCTTCGGCGGCGGTTTACGGGGATACGGAAGTGATGCCGATCCGGGAGGCGGCGGCGATGCCTGACCCGATCAGCCTTTACGGGGCGGCGAAGCTCGCCTCGGAGCACATTTTGAAATCGTATGCGCGGTCCTACGGGCTGACCGCGATCTGCCTGCGCTACTTCAACGTGTTTGGGGAGCGCCAGGACCCGAACTCGCCCTACTCTGGCGTGATCTCGATCTTCTCCGACCGGTTCGCTGCCGGGCGGCAGGCGACGATCTTTGGGGATGGCTTGCAGAGCCGGGATTTCATCCACGTGAGCGACATCGCGCGGGCGAACGCCGCCGCCTTGACCGCAGCGGGAGCCGCCACCGGATCCTACAATGTGTGCACCGGGCAGAGCACGACGTTGCTCGATGTCGTCGAGGTCCTGAAATCCGTCTGCCCGCACGCGCCGGAGATCGCTTTCGGGGAGGCGCGGGGCGGAGACATCCGGCACTCGCTGGGCGATCCGTCGGCGGCGCGGGCATCGTTTGGATTTGAGGCGCAGCGGTCGTTTGCGGACGGGTTGCGCGGGCTGGTGGAATTCAACGAAACCACCAAGCAGCGCCAAGCCGCCTGATCGCCGATGCTAACCCGCCACCTATCCGCCGCCTCCGTGCTGGCCGCCGCCGCCGCCTTGCACCTCGCAGGACTGCCGTGCTTTGCGGCGATGCCTGACTTTTGCATCGACTACCGGTCCGCGCCGGACGCGCGAGACCTTGCGCCCTACCCCATGTGCATCCTGCATCCGGATGCGGAGATCGATTTCGCCGCCGCCAAGGCAGCGGGCCAGGAGCTGCTCGCCTATGTCAGCCTCGCCGAGATCGCGGCGGACGCGAATTACGCTGAGGCCGCGCGGGCGGCGGGCATCAAAACGCTGGGCGAAAACCCGAATTGGGGCGGCCAGTTGGTCGAGGTCGCCGACCCGAAGTGGGCGGCATTCCTGGCCGAGCAGATCGCGAAGCCGGCGCTCGAGCGCGGGTTTGACGGCTTGTTCCTCGACACCGCCGATTCGGTCATGGAAGTGATCCGGAAAGAACCGGTGCGCGGCGGCGAGCACAAAAAGGGTCTCATCCGCGCGGTCGCCGCGCTGCGCGAAGTCGCGGGCAAAGACCGGCGCATCCTCATCAACCGGGGGTTCGATTTCTTCCTCCAGCTCAAACCGTATGTGGACGGCGTCCTGATCGAATCCGTCTTCCGCACCTACGATCCGAAGGCGAAGGGCTACGCGCCGGTCGCGGAGAAGGACACGAATTGGATCAAGGCGAAGATCGCCGAGGTGCGCGGGCAAAGGCTGCCGGTCTTCGCCGTCGATTACGTCGCGCCTGGCGACCGGGAGGGCGCGCAGGATTCGCTGGCGAAGCTCAAGGCGCTGGGGTGCGCGGCGTATGTGGGACCGGGCGACTTGATGGGACCGGGGGCGGCTTCGCCAAAGCCGGTGCCGCGCAAGATCCTGGTGCTCTTCGGCTGGAACCCGCTGGAGACCGAGCGCCCGTTCCTCTGGCCCGCCGACACCGCGTGCGCCGAGCGCTTTCAGATGCCGCTCGAATGGCTCGGGTTCGAGGTCGAATACCATGATGTCGGAAAAGGTCTGCCGCCCGATGATGCGTCCGGCGGCTACGCCGGGATCATCCTCGACGCCGAATTGGAGATCCCGTTCCCGCGCGAGCGCTGGTATCTGGACTGGTTGCTCGCCCAAAGGGAGGCGGGCGTAAAGCTGCTCATCGCCGGGGATTACCCGTTCAAACAAGAGGAGGTCAAGCGCCTCCTGCTCAACAGCCTGGGCGTGCGCGGCAGCGCGGAAAACGTCACTGGCCCCAAGGGCGTCACCATCCTGCGCGAGGACAAGGCGATGCTCGGATTCGAGACCGAGACCCACGCCTTGGCGTCCGGCATGCTCGAAGCGATGGCTCCCGCCGGCGTCGAGCCGATCCTCTCGCTGACCGCCAAGGATCTGCTCGGCAAAGCGGTGCAGTATGACCCGATCTATGTGGCGGACTGGGGCGGCGCGCTGCTCGACCCCTACATCGGGTTCGAGGCCAACCCGAATGTGGCGCTCGCCTACGCCAACCCGTTCGCCTTCCTCGCCAAGGTCTTCCCATCGGCGGAGACCTTTCCCGCGCCGGACACGACGACCCGCGACGGGCTCCGCATTTTCTACAGCCACATCGATGGCGATGGGTTCACGAGCTACTCGACGCTGAAGGGCGCGCAGCTTTGTTCGGAGGTCGTCCGCGACCGCATCCTCACCCAGTTTCCCTTTCCCATCACCGTGTCGATCGTCGAGGCGGACGTCCGCGCGCAGGAGATCAACCTGAAGCCGGATGACGCGTCGAAGTTCGAGGCGGTGGCGCGGTCGATCTTCGATCTGCCCAACGTGCAGGCCGCCTCGCACGCCTATTCGCATCCCTACATCTGGCTGCCCTACGATCACGATTACGAGGATGGAGCCTACGAGACGCGCAACCTGGTCCTCAATTCGAGCGTCGACTATCCGGCGATCGACGTCGAGCGCGAGATCGCCGGCTCGATCGACTACATCCACACGCTGCTGCCGAAGGGGAAGGTCTGCGACCTGATGCTGTGGTCGGGCAACTGCCGCCCCGGCTACGATGCGCTCGCCGTCTGCGAGAAGATCGGCGTCGAGAACATGAACGGCGGAAACACGATCATCTCGCGCCGCACGCCGTGCATCTCCGCCATCGCGCCGCGCACGATGCAGTGGGACGGGCTGCTGCAAATCCACGCCTCCAACCAGAACGAATTCGTTTACACCAACGACTGGCGCGGGCCGTTCTACGGCGGCTTCCACGGCGTGATCGAAACCTATGAACGCACCGAGGAGCCGCGCCGCCTCAACCCGGTCAACATCTACTACCACTTCTACAGCGCCGCCTATCTGGGGAGCCTGCGCGCCTTGGAAAAAGTCCACCGCTGGTGCCTCGATCAGCCGCTCCACGACATGACGGCGGTCGAATTCGCCCGCCTGGTGCGCGATAGCTTCGGCACCCAGATCATGGCGCTGGGCGAGCGCGAATGGCTGATCGCCAACGCCGGGAAACAGCGCACGTTCCGCATCCCCGCCTCGCTCGGCGTGCCCGATTTGGCGAGATGCGACGGCGTCACCGGCTGGGCGGATGACCGCGGGTGGCGCTACATCCACACCGCCGGCCAGCGGCGCACGATCATCGCCCTGGGCGACGCGCCCGCCGCGCGCCCGTATCTCCGCAGCGCCAGCCAGGAGCTGGAATTCCGGGAGCTTTCGCCCGCGCGGCTCGCCTTCGCCGTGCGGGGATTCCGCGAGGCGGAGGTCGAGATCGGCGGCTTGGGCGGCGGCGGGTGGCGGCTGGAAGTCCGCGCCGAGGGAGCCGCCGAACCCGAGGTGCGGACAGTCCGCGCCGAAGGTGGCGAGAAGTTTTTAAAAGTTTCCCTTCCCGCCCGGTGCGAGACCGTGCTAATCCCTAACCCCGCAGGATGATCCCCCCCTCGAACAGCCCAGCGCCCGCCCCGCGGTCGCCCGTCGTTTCGCTGCCGGTGCTCGGCGGCGTCGCGGTGTTGAGCATCTTGGGGGCGGCGTATTTGATCCCGAAGGAGGATGAGCTGTGGGATCGCCTGAGCCAAGACCAGAACACCGAGCGGATGGCGCAGCTTTACGCCGAGCGGCAAGAACTGGCGGAGAACGAACGCATCCGCGCCGAGATGGAGGCGATCCGCGCCCGCTACGGCACCACGCTACAGGCGGGCGAGGAGGGCTACGATGCGCGGGAGACGCTCGACCGGATCCTCGGCGCGCCGAAGAAGGATTTCCGCATGGGGCAAATCGAGGCGGATCTGGTCGCCTCCGCGCTGGGGGTGGTCGATGTGGTCAAGCCCGACGAAGGATTCAGCCTGGTGGTGCTCCGCGCCGATGAGATCCCCGACGGGACCGAGCGGCGGTTTTACAAAGTGCTCGCCCACAATGCCTTGGGCACCGAGCAGCCGGCGCTGGCCGCCGAGATCCTGCTGGAGGCTTGCAAGCTCCCCGGCGTCGATTGGGAGACGGCCCGTGATGCGGTGCAAGCCGCGCGCTGGGCCGCCCAGCCGGAGCGCGCCGTCGAGGCGCTGGATCTCTTCGCCGCGCAGTTCCTGCCCGACAGTCGCCCGCCTTCCGCCAGCACCCCGGCGGCGGTGGGCAGCGCCAAGGCATCCGCCGCCGCGCCCGCGCCGGTCCGCGCCGGCCCGCCGGAGGAATACACCTGGCTGCGCTACGATGTCTTGCTCGAAGTCGGCCGCCCCGCCGAGGCGTTTTCGGTCGCCCGCCGCTGGCTCGAATCGCTCGGCGAAAGCGAGCCGATCCCCGAGGAGGAATTCGAGAAAATCGTGCGCGCCGGATACCAGGGCGACCGCGCGCCGGAGCTGCTCCCGATCTTCCGCCGGTTCCTCCACGACCAGCACCTCACCACCGCGACGTGGGAGGAGGTCCGCGACGCCGCCAAGCGCCACGAGGGCGACCACGCCGCCGCCTTGCGCGCGCTGGACCTCACGCCCGCGAACTTCGAGCGCTCCAAACTCTTCGCCCAGATGTGCGAGTGGTACGATGCCTTCGACGAGGGCTTCGACATGTATCGCAAGCTCGCCGTGCTCGGCGACGAAGAGGCGCTCGACCGCTGCGTCGATCTCTACATCAGCCTCCAGCGAGGCGAGGAACTCGCCGAGCTCATGCTCGAAACCGGCCCCGTCTCCGGAAACACCGACCACTCGCTGATCCTCGCCCAGATCCTCGGCAACGCGGTGCGCTATGACGAGGCGGAGGCGATCTACCACGACTGGCTCGACAAGCACACCGCAGACCTGCCCGCCGCCTTGGAACTCGGTGCCCTGCAGGAAGAGATGGGCAACATCGACGCCGCCATCGACACCTACCGGGCGATCGCGATGGCGGATGCAGCGCTCGATGAGGTCGGGACCGCCAAGCTGCGGCTCGCCAACGTTTTGATCGGCGAAGGCCGGCACCGCGAGGCCTTCGAGATCTACCGCGCCCTGCCGCCCGGCCAGCACGCGGGCGAATCGCTCGAAGCCTACGCCTTGCTCGCCGAATCGCTGGGCGAGGACGCCGACCTCAACCGCGCTCTGCGCCTTCAGATCGAATCCAAAGAGGTGCCGGAGCCGAAGCTGATCCTCGATTACTCCGCCACCTTCGTCACGCTCGGCGAGCCTGAAGCGGCGCTCGACGCGATCCGCGAGGCGGTCGAGCGCTGGCCGGACAGCCACACGCTGCGCATCGCCTATGCCACCGAGCTGCGCGAGTTCGGGCGGATCGACGAGGCGTTTGAGGTCTTCAATGCGCGCACCGTGGCGGCGTCGGTCGAGGCCGCCGCGCTTTTCTGCGAGATCGCCGCCGAGACCGAACTCTACGCCGAAGCGATGCCGGTGGTCCGGCAGTCGGTGACCCAGCCGATGCGGCTGCCGGCCTCCGCGCGCATCGCCCTCGGGCAGATCCTCGAATTCAACGGCGAGTTCGACGAGGCGGAGCGGCTCTACGATTCGGTCGGCGACGACCAGATGACCCGCGGGCTGCTCGCCCGCGTCAAATTCAAGCAGCTCGACCTCGCCGCCGCGCTCGATCTCCAGAAGCGCCACCTCGCCGAAACCGCCGGTTCCGACCCCGACGAATGGGTTTTCCTCGGCGAGATCTACGATGCGCTGGGCGAGCCGGAAAAAGCGCAGGCCGCCTTCCAAGAATCCCTCTCCCTGATCCTGAACAACCCCTCGGCCGGCCATCCGGCACCCGGCTCTCCACTTCAACCATAATGGTGCCGCGAACCATCATCACGACGCCATCCCGCCTGCCCTGAACTCGCTTATAAAAGCCGTAAGGCTCAGACTAACATAGCTCTCAGAATCCCAATCCATCCGCCTGCCATGACAATAAAAACCTACGAATTATCTGGCCTCACCTCGGCTCAGGACGCCGAGAGCCAGCCGAACGCCGACCTTGAACGGAAAGCGAAATCGCTGGCGCGTAAACTGACAGCAGGGGGATTGACCCTGGCGGCGCTGGCCAGCACGGTGGGATCGCAGGAGGTAAAAGAAAAACCGGCGGAGCAAAAGAAACCTGATGCCGCTGCACCCGCAAACGAAGAAGTAAAGCCAGCCGCTTCCGAGGCGGCCGCCGATCCGCAGGCGGGCGTATCGAAGGAGGAGGACCAGCGCGTTTTGAAGTCGCTGCCAGACCTGCAGATGCCGCAGCTCCAGGAGCTGCTGCTCGTTTACGAAAAGCTGCGCAACAGCGACATGGTCACCGCCGTCGCCGGCGAGATCCTGAAGCGGGACCCGAACAACAAGGGCGCCCAAGAAGCGATGAGCGGGGATTCCATCGATGTGGTCCGCAGCCCCGGCTACATCGCCGAGCAGATGAAGAAGCTCTACGCCGGGCAGCGGGTCGATGACCCGGACACGGTCGCCAACTACGCCGACACGCTGATGGAGCGCGGGGATGCCGCCGGGGCGGCGCGCGCGCTCAAGGCGCTCAAGCGCATCCAGTATCCGGGAGCGCCCTTCCCGCACGAGCAAGACCTGGGCTACGCGCTGCTCGCCACCAATGACTTCGACGGCGCGCGCGCGATCTTCAACCGCCTGAGCCAGAGCGCCGACCCGAAGGTGCGCCAGGACGCCGAGCAGCAGCTCCGCGACCTCGACCTCACCGAACTGCTCAACCGCGGCTTGGCGGCGGTCCAGGCGAAGGACTCCGGCGCGGCGATGGAGATCGCCGACCAGTTGATGGCGAAGGCTCCGAACGATCCGGATTCGGTCGGGTTCCGCGCGGCGGCGCTCGCCTTGGCCGGCGACCACCTGCGCGCCGCCGCCGAGCTGGACGAACTCAAGCGCAAGTCCTATCGCGGGCAAGCATTCCCCTACCAGGAGGCGCTCGCCTACGCCTACTACGAGGGCGGCATGATCGAGAAAGGCGAGGCGGCGTTCGAAGAAATGCTGGCCCGCCCGTATTCCGGCGCGCAGCAGGCGGCGGGACGCAAGGCGCTCGCCGACATGAAACGCGACCAGTCGATCAAAAAAGCCTACACGGCGCTGCTGCGGGGCGACAAGAAGATCGCGGCGCAGATGGCGGGCGAACTCGACGCCGCGCACCCGAACAACCCGGATGTCCAGATCTTGCTCGCCGAGGTCAAGATGCGCCAATACGAGGAGGACAAGGCGATCCAGATCCTGACCCAGCTCAAGCAGACCCAGTTCCCCGAAGGCCCGTTCCCGGGCCAGACGAATCTGGCGGAGGCCCACTACCGCTACGGCTCGTGGAAGGAGGCGCAATCCGCCTACCAGGAGGTCCTCACCCAGCCCGGCTACGAACCCATCGACATCAAGGAAGCCGCCGAGCGCAACCAGACGCTCACCGATCTCGTCTCCGGCTCCGCCTCGCTCCTCGCCCGCTTCCAGTCCGAGGAGGAAGGCGACCTGTGGAGCACCGCCGCGCGGATCGAAAGCCCGCTCTACGACGGCTGGCGCGTGCGCGTGGACCTGCTCCACGAAGACGTTTCGCTCACCCAGGATCGCCTTATCGAACCGGATGGCGGCGACCGCAGCCAGGCGGTCGTGACGTTCCAAAAAATGCTCGCCCACGGGTATTTCGGCGAGATCTCAGTCGGCGGCAGCGAGGATGATGTCATGGGCGGCGTCGCCTTCGGCAAGCACTCGAACCTCGGCATCGGCTGGACGCTCCGCGCGGAACTCAACGCCCCCGCCGACGACAGCCTGAGCCTGATCGCGCTCGACGGCCGCGAGCATAAGATCTCGTTCGCCTGGGAGGTCCCGGTCACCGACCGGATGTATTTTGCGGGTGAAGCCTACGCGCACCAGATCGAAATCGGCGGCCTACAACATGGGGCGCGGCTGGGGCGTCAATTACGAACTCGGCTACGAGCTGCTCCGCGAAACCGAGAAGGCTCCATCGGTCACGCTTTCCTACGTCGGCAACGTCCGGCAGTTCGACCACAGCGGCGGCAGCCTGCCGCAGGAGGTCGAAGTGCGCCGCGCCCTACCGGTCGATCCGCAGGAACTCCGCGACACCCTGATCGACCCGCGCGACAACAAGCATGGCGTCCAGCTCACCGTGTCGAAGAAGGTCACCGAGAAGCTGCAAGCCTACGCCTATGGCGGCATCCACTATGAATTCGAAGACAAGCAAACCGAGTTCAACGCGGGAGCCGGCCTCGAATACAAGATCGGCAAGCGCGCCAAAGCCGTCGCCGGGATCGACTACGATTCGTCCGGCTCCGGTGCCAACACCGGCGAGGGCGTGACCTCCGGCTTCCTCGGCATCAGCATTTCATTCTAACGCGCCGCACCTGACCGGCGCGGTTCATGAAACCGGAGCGGGAGGCTCTGCGGCCCCCACTTAGAAAACCCACGTTTGCCACACCTGATGGAAACCCGATCCCCATGGCGCGCCGCGATCGATTTCGTATTGATCGCGGCCCTGATCGCCGGAGCCAATGCGCTCCTCGACCGGTCCGATCCCGGATGGGTTGCGCTGAACCCGACGCCGTTCCTGCTGGCCCCGATCTTGGTCGGGCTGCGCTACGGATTTTCGGCGGGATTTATCTCGGGGGTCGCATCGGTCGCCGGTGTCATGGCGGCGCGCGCGGCGCTTCTCGGCGAGGGGCCGGACGCCATGTTCCAAGCGCACCGGATCTACGTCCTCGCGCTGCCGATCTTCGGCGGGCTGACCGGGCACCTCGCCGGGATCATCCGCGCGAATCTGACCAATGCCGTCGTCGCCCGCGACCAGCTCCGCGCCGCCAATGCCGCGTTGCGCGCCGACCTCGCCGCCGGGCGCGAGTCCCAGCAGCAGCTCCAATCCGAACTCGCCCTGAGCGGCATCGCGCTCGCCTCGCTCGACGACGACCTCCGCCGCCTCTTCGGGAAAGGCGCGGGCGATCCGCTGCCCGGCGCGCTCGACCTGCTCGCCGCCCGCTGCGGCATCCAAGGCGCCGCCCTCTTCCTGCGCTGGGAATCCGGCGTCTGGGAGCGCCGCCACGCCCTCGGCTCCGGCTCCGACCTGCCCGCCGATCTCCGCGCCGGCGACCTGGAAATCCTCGACCGCGCCGGGGAGGCGCGCGAGACCGTCGCGCTGCCCGACCTCGGAGCGGAGGCGTCGGGCGAGGTCATCGCCGCGATCCCGTGGCGGGAGCCGGGCGGCGCGGTCATCGCGATGCTGCTGGTGACCGACCTCGATTTCTTTTCGGCGAATTGGGAGACGCTGGCGCGCGCGGAGATCATCGGGCAATGGGTGGCGGCGCGGCTGACCAACGGCGGCGGCGTCATCGACGAAGCCGATTTCCGCCCGCTGGTCGCCTTCGCCGTCCAGAGCGCCAAGCGGCACCGCCTTCCCAGCACCGTGCTGCGGGTGGAGGCACCTCATGCCAACGGCGAGCTGACCGAGGCGGTCGTCCGCGACCTGCACGCCACCGCCTCCGCCGCCAGGATCGACGCCGCCCACAACCGCTACGCCATCCTGCTGCCGCTCGAGGGCAAACGCGATGCCGAGCGGCTCGCCGCCGCGCTCGAACAGCGGCTGCAAGCCGGGTCGCTCGCGCCCAAGACGATCCCGATCAACCGCGACGCCAGCGAGGCGGCGGTCTGGAAAGAACTGGAGGACTAGCGCATGGCCTGGCTCACCCGCATCCTCTTGCTGCCCGCCTTGATCGCCGCCGAGGCGGTGCTCGCCGCCGTGTTGCTCGGTCACGCCGGGGCGCTGCCGGTCGACCTGCCGGCGGCTGCCGCGCTCACCCCGGAGAAGGCGCTGCTCATCCACGCGGCGAGCAGCCCGCTGATCGCGGCGGTCCTGTTGCTCGCCTTTCCCGGGGCGCGGCGGGTCAGCCCGGCCGCCAGCTTCCTCGCCTTCACCTTTCTCGCCGCACCGCTGCCGCTCGCCGGCCTGCTGCTCGCGGCGGGGATCGGCGCGATCATGGAAATGCCCGCGCGGGAGGAAATGTCAGACGCCCGGTTCGCCGTCGGCAATCCGTATTTCCGCGCCTGGGGCGCGCCGCCGCCCGCCCCCGAGCTGTGCCTGGAATCCGCTGCCGAGTTGATCCGCAGCCGCCCGGCCGCCGACCTGCGCCGCCTCGCCCTCGGCTTGGCCCACCTGCCCGCCGGGCGCGGCGAACCCGCCCTCCGCAAGCTCGCCGCCGATCCCGACACCGCTCTCGCCGTGCTCGCCCAAGGCGCCCTCTCCGCCCAAAACGAACGCCTCGAACAACTCCGCCGCGATCTCGCCGAACGCTCCGACGCCTCAGCCCAGCGCGCCCTCGCCGAGGTCGAGCGCCGCCTCCGCCGCGACCCCGAACCGCCGCCGGAGCCGCTCGCCGCCGCCTTCGCCCAACGCGATTGGCCCGCTCTGCGCGACGCCTTGAACGCCCTGCCGGAATCCGCGCTGCGCGCCGACCCGCGCCTCGCCGCCGCCCGCCAGTTTTGGCTCGGGTGCGCGGCGGACCCTAACATTTCACCCGAAACCGCCGACGCCGCATGATCTTCGGAAAAAAAGAGACCGCCGACGTCTGCCTGATCGTCGAAGGCACCTACCCGTATGTTTCGGGCGGCGTTTCCACTTGGGTGCACCAGGTCATCACGGCCATGCCGGAGGTAAAGTTCGCGCTCTACTTCCTCGGCGCGGAGCCGGACCCGAAGGCGAAGCTCCGCTACGAACTGCCAAAGAACCTGATCGCCCGCTCGGAGTTCTACCTCTTCGAAAAGCCGAAGCCGATGGCCGCGCCCGGCCCCGATCCCGCGCCCGCCATCGCCGCGCTCCGCCGCGCGCTCGCCGCCGATCCGGGCGACGCGAACGCCTTCGCCGAGGCGCTCGCCGCCATCGCCAAGCTCGGGCGCGGCGCGAACCTCGACCGCGCGTGGGGCGAACCCGCCGCTTGGAACCTGCTGACCGATCTGTATGAGGCGCGCGCGCCGGGCTATTCGTTCATCGATTTCTACTGGTCCGCCTACTTCATGGCGCACCCGCTTTGGCGGCTGATGGCGGCGCTCGGCAGCATCCCGGACGCCAAGGTTTACCACGCCATCTGCACCGGCTACGCGGGCGCGGCAGGCGCGGTCGCCGCGCGGCTGCGGGGCGTCCCGCTCCTGCTCAGCGAGCACGGCATCTACCAGAAGGAACGCCTCATGGAGATCCAAAAGGCGCGCTGGATCCGCGACCGCGCGCCGCTCCACCCCGGCGTCTTCGGCGAGTTCGGCGCGCTGCGCCAGCTCTGGGTTTCGTTCTTCGGCGCGCTGTCCGGCATCGCCTATGCTGAGGCGGCGCGCATCGTCTCGCTCTTCGAGAACAACGCCCGCATCCAGGCGGAATTCGGAGCCGACCCTAACAAGATCACCATCATCCCCAACGGCGTCCGCCCGGAGGAATACGACGCGACCGCCGCCGCCCGCCGCGCTCGGTTGGAGGCGGACCCGGCGAGCCAGCGCATCGGATTCCTCGGGCGCGTCGTCTCGATCAAAGATGTGAAGACGCTGCTCCGCGCCGCCGCGAAGGTCCGCGCCCGTTGCCCCGCCGCCGAGTTCATCATCGCCGGCCCCACCGACGAGGAACCCGCCTATTTCGAGGAATGCCAGGCGATGGCGCAAGAACTCGGCCTGGCGGACGCCGCGCGCTTCACCGGTCCGATGGACCGCCACGATTTCTTCCGCGAGGCGGATGTCATGGTGCTGACCAGCGCCAGCGAAGGGCTGCCGTTCGTCATCATCGAAAGCTTCGCCGCCGGCGTCCCGGTCGTCGCCACCGACGTCGGAGCCTGCCGCGAGTTGATCGAAGGCAGCGGCTCCGATAACCCCGCCGGTGCCGTCGCCAACATCGGCGATGCCGACGCCATCGCCCACCACCTCATCCGCCTCATCGAAAACCCAACGCTCCGCGACCAGATGGGGCAAAACGGCCGCCGCCGCGTGGAGCAAAGCTATACCGAGGCGGGAGTCTTGGAGGCATATCGCGAATGCTACGGCGCAGGGCAGGCCGCCTTGCCTGCGGTCGCTTAAAAGTTAGATGATTTGATAGACATTAATTTGCCGATGAACCGCCCAACCACAGACCAAGCGAACCGGGGATCGGTTTCGATTTGGCGCTATATGAATCCGCCGACGGGCTACCGGGGATTCAATCTTTCGGCGGACCCAAATGGCTGCGCCTTCGTTTCTCAGGCGATCAAATCGATTCAGCCCGGGCGTCCGGCAGCGACCATCACGCTGGATCCCCCTTCGCCTTCGCTCCTCTCGGTCCCGAATTGCCGGCGGAAACACGAGGCTCTTGCACGAGCCGAATTTAGGATTTCGGCGGACACTTCACCAGATTTTTCCGTGCCTCTCGCCTTGATGATAGTTTAACCATCCAGGCGGGAAGCACGGCATTGGAAGAGATAGTGCGAGGTCTCCACGATATCTCGAACGGGTGTGGAGATTGGTCGCTCGGCAGCGGCAACGAATCGCTTTGGTTTTGGTGGCAGCCTTCCCAGAAAATGTCAGACAACCTACCAACTGATCCGCGATGACCCGCGCGCCTATTGAGATCGCCGATTCAACCGGGCGTCGCGAATCGACTCTCCCTCCTGGAAGGGGTCGGGGTGGGTCGGCGCAGCGGATCACCTGGCGGCAACGATCTCGCGTTCGAGCGATCGCGCCGGATCGACTAACACGCTTCCAACCCACCCTAAATCCCCTCCGGGAGGGGACTTGCAGCGCGACGCCGTGATGGCGTTGCCGCCCATTCAACCGGGCGTCGCGAAGCTACTCTCCCCTCCCGGGAGGGGTCGGGGTAGGTCGGCGCGCAGCGGATCACCTTGGCGGCAACGATCTCGCGTTCGAGCGATCGGCGCCGGATCGACTAACACGCTTCCAACCCACCCCTAAATCCCTCCAGGGAGGGGACTTGCAGCGCGACGCCGTGATGGCGTTGCCGCCCATTCAACCGGGCGTCGCGAATCCACTCTCCCCTCCCGGAAGGGGTCGGGGTGGGTCGGCGCGCAGCGGATCACCTTGGCGGCAACGATCTCGCGTTCGAGCGATCGGCGCCGGATCGACTAACACGCTTCCAACCCACCCCTAAATCCCTCCAGGGAGGGGACTTGCAGCGCGACGCCGTGATGGCGTTGCCGCCCATTCAACCGGGCGTCGCGAAGCCACTCTCTCCCGGGAGGGGTCGGGGGTAGGTCGGCGCAGCGGATCACCTGGCGGTAACGATCTCGCGTTCGAGCGATCTGCGCCGGATCGACTAACACGCTTCCAACTCCACTTCAAATCCCCTCCAGGGAGGGACTTGCAGCGACGCCGTGATGGCGTTGCCGCCCATTCAACCGGGCGTCGCGAAGCCACTCTCCCTCCTGGAGGGGTCGGGGTAGGTCGGCGCGCAGCGGATCACCTTGGCGGCAACGATCTCGCGTTCGAGCGATCGGCGCCGGATCGACTAACACGCTTCCAACCCTCTAAATCCCCTCCAGGGAGGGACTTGCAGCGCGACGCCGGATGGCGTTGCCACCATTCAACCGGGCGTCGCGAATCCATTCCCCTTCCCCGGAGGGGTCGGGGGGGTCTGCGCTCAGCGGATATGCTGTCCGAGCCACTACGATTCGGTGGAAATTGCGGCTTCGCCGTCAGGTTTGGATGATCGGCAGGATGCCGATGCTACTTTGCTGCCGCCGATTCAACCGGGCGTCGCGATGCCGATAACAAATCTCTAACAACAAATCTCTAATCACAAACATGGCCGGCATCGGATTCACCCTCCGCAGACTTTCCGCCCGCGACACCTACGCCGGGCACTTGCAAGCGTACGCCTATTCCGGGCTGATCAGTTGCGGGCCGTGGATCATTTCGATCTTTTCGATCGTCGCGCTGACCATGCTTTTCTACGGGCGGATCGAGGATGCGGAGATGCGGCTATTTTCCTCGACCATCACCCATGTCTATGCGCTGTCGCTGATCCTCGTCGGTCCGCTCCAGCTCGTCCTCACCCGGTTCGTCGCCGACCAATTTTCCGCCAAGACGCCGGAGAAGATCTTTCCGTCGGCGATCGGCGCGCTGGGGCTGACCGGGCTGCTCGCCGCGCTGGCCGGCGGCGTTTTCTTCTTCGGATTCGTGCCGGGCAGCCTGCTCTATCAGGCATCCGCCGCCGCGCTGATGGTTTGCGTCGCCGCCATCTTCATCATCGCGAACTATCTCAATGCGGTGCGCGAATATGGGACTGTCGTCCTCGCGTTTTTCATCGGCTACGGCGCGAGCGTCGCCGCCGCGTTTGGCGGGGCGCTTTCGCTGGGCGCGGAGGGCGCGGTGCTCGGGTTCACGCTCGGGCACATGGTGTTGCTGCTCCTCCTCATCTACGCGCTGCACCGCGAGTTCGGCGGGCGCGTCGCGCGGCGCTCCGGCGTCGCCGCGCACTTCCGGCGCTTTCCGGGGCTGATGCTCTGCGGCTTGCTCTACAGCCTCGGCATCTGGATCGACAAATTCCTGTTCTGGCACCTCTCGCACCAGAATATCGAAGTCTCCGGCGCGCTCCACGCCGCGCCCGAATATGACATGGCGATCTACCTCAGCCTGCTCTCGATCGCACCGGGTCTCGCCGTCTTCGTGCTGCGCCTGGAAACCGATTTCGCCGAGCGCTACGAAGCGTTTTTCACCGCCATCCGCGAGGGCGGCTCACTCGCCCAGATCCGGGAGGCGCGGGACGCCATCGCCGACTCGCTCCGGTCCGGCTTCTCGCTGCTCTTCCGCGTGCAGGGGCTGACCACCGTCCTCCTCGCGATCTTCGCCTACATCTTGCCAAATCTCGTCACCATCGGCGCGGTGCAGCTCGGCATCTTTCGCGTCACCCTCTTCGGCGCCTTCCTCCTCGTCATCTTCCTCAGCCTGCTCACCGTCCTCTTCTATTTCGACGACCGGGGCGGCGCGCTGCTTTGCTCCGGCGCGTTCCTCTTCGCCAACGCCAGCTTCAGCATCGCCACCGTCTGGCAAAACGAAGCCTGGTACGGGTTCGGGTTCGTCATCGCCAGCGCCCTCGCCGCCCTGATCGCCGGTGCCCGCGTCAACAAACGGCTCCGGCATCTCGAATACCACATCTTCGCCGGGGCGCGGTAGGCTCGGTCTTTAGGCGACCACATCGAGGACCGGCTCGCCGCTGGAGATCATGAGCGGCCGCCCTTGGAGGTCGTGGATTTCGGCGGTCGGATCGATGCCGAGCAGGTAGTAGAGCGTCGCGGCGAGGTCCTCAGGCGTGACCGGGTTCTCGGCGGGTTCGCTGGCGGTCTTGTCGGATTTCCCGTAAACGAATCCGCCTTTCACCCCGCCGCCGGCGAGGAGCACCGAATAGCATTTCGGCCAGTGGTCGCGGCTGGCGTTCTTGTTGATCTTGGGCGTGCGGCCAAACTCGCCCATCCACAGGACGAGCGTGTCCTCCAGCATGCCGCGCTGGTGCAGGTCTTCGATGAGAGCGGGCAGCGTCTGGTCGGTGATCGGGAGGTGGTAGTTTTCGACGATCGGATACATCCGCGTGTCGTCGAACCCATGCGTATCCCAGCCGCCGGAATCCATGCGGCGGCCGCCGATGTCCGGGCTGAAATAGACGGTGGTGAATTTGACGCCCGCCTCCGCCAGCCGCCGGGCGAGCAGGCAGCTCTGCCCGTAGGTCGTGCGCCCGTAGCGCTCGCGGATCCATGCCGGTTCCTTGGCGATGTCGAAGGCGTCGCGCACCCGCGTGCTCGCCAGCATCGCCAACGCGCGCTCGTAGTATCGGTCGAACCCGCGCGCCTCCGCCGAGATTTCCATGAGCCGCGCCTGCTCGTCCACGATGCCTTGCAACCCGCGGCGCGCCATCAGGCGGTCGGTGCTCAGCCCGTCCGGCAGGCTAAGCTCCGGCAGCCGGAAGTCATCGGCATTCGGGTCGCGCGGGATGAAAAGCGGATCGTGCTTTTTGCCGAGGAAGCTGGCGTGCTGCGCCGGGGTCCGCGAGCCATCGGCGATGACATGCGGGTATGAGACAAAGGTCGGGATCTCGCCGCGGTTCGGCGCGAGGTGGTCGATGACCGAGCCGTAGGCGGGATAGAGGTCGAGCGAGTCTCGCAGCCGCTGGTCGTCGGTCGGCGGCGCGTGCCCGCTCAGCGCGTAATACGCCGCCGAGTTGTGGTTGTTCATCGTGTGGGTCATCGACCGGATGACCGTGAACTTGTCCATGTGCTTGGCCAGGCGCGGCAGCCGCTCGGTGATCTCCAGGTCTGGGCAGGACGTCCGGATCGGGCTGTGCGGGCTGCGGTATTCCTTGGGCGCGTCCGGCTTCATGTCGAACATGTCGATCTGGCTCGGACCGCCGAATTGGAACAAAAAGATCGCCCGCCGCGCTTTCGGCGCGATCTGCCGCAAGGCGCGCGCTTTCCCCGCCTCCTCCGCCTGGAGCAGCTTCGGCATCGTCATCCCCAGCAAGCCAAGCCCGCCCACCCGCAGCATGGAGCGGCGGGTCATCGGCGATGCGGCAGTCGCGTAGAAACTCTGGCAGGCGGGGCGTTTCATGGGCGAACCAACCATACGGTCCGAGCTTGGGCAATTAATCGCCTGCCGCCATTCGGGCGCGGCACCCATTTTTCCCATGATCGGAAGGCGGCAGGTGCTACGCTGCGGCACCTAGTTTCCACGCATGAGCGCCAAAGACCAATACTCCATCGACGACCTCGAAAACTGGACCGCAGCGGCGGGCGACCTCGACCCGCCGGCGATCCTTGGCGTGTTTGGCGATCCGGTCGCGCATTCGCTGTCCCCGCACCTGCACAACCCGGCGCTGCAAGCCTGCGGGATCGCGGGGCAATACGTGCGGTTGCACATCGGGGCGGACGACTTTGCCCGCGCGCTGCGCCTGCTCCCTGACCTCGGGTTCGTTGGCGCGAACGTGACGATCCCGCACAAGTTTGCCGCGCTGGCGGCGGTGGACGAGGTCGATCCGCTGGCGAGGAAACTCGGCGCGGTCAACACGGTGGTCTTCGAGGACGGGCGGGCGCTCGGCTTCAACAGCGACGGCCCCGGCTTTCTCCGCGCGATCCGCGAGGAATTCGGGATCGATGCGAAGGACCTGCGCATCGCGGTGCTCGGCGCGGGCGGCGGTGCCGGGCGCGCCGTCGCCGTCCAGCTCGCGCTCGAAGGCTGCGAGCGGCTGGTCCTCATGAACCGGACGCGGGAGAAGGCGGAGGCGCTGCGCGCGGAGATCGAACCCTACTTTGCGGAGAGCGAGCGGCTGCTCGGACCCGGCGACCGGCTCGCGGTGGCGGATTGGACGCCGAAGGCGCTCGAGCACGAGCTGGCGCAGACCGATCTGATCGTCAATGCGACATCGCTCGGGATGAAGCGCGCCGATCCCGAACTCGTGCCGGAGCACCTCATCGGACCGCATCACCTCGTCTATGACATGGTTTACAAACCGCCGCGGACCAAGCTGCTGGCGGCGGCCAAGGCGATGGGCGCGCGCGGGGCAAATGGATTGAGCATGCTGCTCTGGCAAGGGGCGATCTCGTTCGAGCACTGGTTCGAGCGCGAGGCTCCCGCAGAGGCGATGCGCCAGGGCTTGATGGATGCGGCAGCGGCGGTCCGCTAGTTAGCGCCCGCGACCTTTCGAATTGGAGCTGGAGCCTTTGCGGTCCTCCTGCGCTTGGCGCTGGCGGCTTTCGGATTCTTTGCGGGCGCGTTCGGAGGCTTCGCGCATCCGCTCTTCGGCTTGGCGCTGGGCGTTCTCGCGCTGCACTTGCTGGCGGCGCTGCTCCGCTTCTTGGCGCGAGCGCTCGGCTTGGCGGCGGCTTTCCTCCTGCTGCTTGCGGGCGCGGTCCTCTGCCTCGCGGCGGGCTCGGTCCTGCTGTTCGGAGGCTCGGCGGGCGCGCTCGATGGCGGCTTGGCGGCCGCGCGCCTCGCTTTCTTCGCGCGCCTGCTGTTCTTTGCGCTGGCGGTCGCGGTCGCGGTCGCGGTCACTGTTGCTGTTGGCGCTGCTGCTGCTCTGGCGGCTCCGCTCGCGTTCGCGCTGTTCTTGGGCGCGGCGGGCGGCTTCTTCCTCGGCTTGGCGCTGGCTGCGCTGCTGGCTTTGGGCGATTTCCATCCGGCGGCGCGCCTCTGCCTCGGCGTCTTCCGCCGCCTGCTGGCGGGCGCGCTCGGCGGCGAGCCTGCGGGCGTTTTCCTCTTCCTCGGCGCGGCGGCGGCGCTCCTCCTCCTGCTGTTGGAAAAGCCGCTGCTGGGCGACCGCGAACGGATGCCCGCCGCTGACGCTACCGCTGGCGCTGTTGGCTTCCCGCGCGCCGCGCGAATCGCCCCGCGAGCCGGATCGCTCCTCTTGTTTTTCCGGCTCCGACTTCCGGGGGCCGTCAGTGGTCGAGGCGATCTCCAGGGTGGCGGCGGAGCCTGCTTCGCCCGACTCGCGGGCGCTCCCGGCGGCCGCCTGCGCCTTCGCGCCCTCGGCTGCCTCGGCAGCCTCGGCGGCGGCGATATGTGCTGCCATCGCGGCTTCTTCGCGCTCGCGGCGCTGCGCTTCTTCTTCCTCCCGCTGCCGCGCCCACATCTCGCGCTGCGCTTTGACAAACGGATGCTCGCCCGCCTCCGGCGCGGAAGGCGCTGCCCTTCCCGCCGCCGGTTCCGCTTCCGATGGGCGATCCCTGAGCGCATTGCGGTCGGAATTCGCCGGGCGATCCGGGTTCGCGGCTGCGATTTCGCGGCACCGGTTCCGGCGTCGGCAAAGCGACCGATTCCGCGCCGGACCGGCTGCGCGGAGAGACCTCGCCAACCGCATCGGCGCCGCCCCGGCGCGATCTGGCGGGCGACGGCGATGTCCTCCCGAGAAGCGCCTTTCTGCGCCGCAGGCTGGCCGACCGCCGCCGCTGGCGCTTGCGCCTGTGCTGGCGGCTTCGGAGCCGGGCGCGGCGCGGCGGTGACTGCGACCGGGCGCGGCGCCTTCTGCGGCGAGCGCGCGGCGGACCGGGATTTCGGCGCGGGCATTCTCGCCGGCCGGCGGCAGGCGACGGAACGCTGCGGCTGGTGCTGCCGCTGGGCGATGGCGTCGCGCGCGCCGGTCAGCCACTGGCGGCGCATTTCGATTTGATCGGCGCGGTCGGCGGCGGCATCAGCCTTGGGTGATGCCGATCGATTTGCCGAGCTTGCGGGCGATGTTCGGCAGGGGTCGCCGGTGCCGTTTTGCCGCCGGGAACGCCCTCGCGCTTGGCGTGGTCCCAGTTTTTGACCAGCATGACGTTGCGGGATTCGTCGATCCGGTTGCCCGCCCGCCATCGGCTTTCTCACGCCCGCCGTGCGGCTCGAGCGCAAAGCGGCGGATCGGCTGCGGGCAGCGCTCGGCGAGGCGCACGAAGTCGGGGCCGTCGCAGCGGATGCGGCGGAGCCGGTCGCCGTCGTCGCAATGCAGGCGGGTCACATTGCGCGTGCGGGCGAGGATCGGCGCGCAATCGCGGCGGGGGATGAGGCGGGAGCGGCAGTCGGCGACGTTGAAGTGGCTGACCGAGATCACATTGTACCACGCCGGTCCGATGCCGCAGGAGGCATCGACCCAGCCGCCGATCCCGAGCGAGGCATGCCAGCGGGCGGCGGGCGGCAGCGGGGCCCAGGCGACGTAGTCGTCGCAGACGCGCCACGAAACCCAGCTCGGCGCCCAGTCGAGCCCCGGCACCCAGCACCAGCCGCAGCGGTCGAGGAGCACCCAGCGCCCGTAGTGGTAGGTCGCCCAACCGAACGGTTCGTTCGAGATCCACGTCCAGCCGTAATCCGAGTAGCCCCACGAGCCGTCCGAATACGGCGACCAGCTCGCATCGACCGCCAGGTCGGGCTGCCAGATCGTCCCGTAGTCCGGCGAGTCGATCCAATCGCCCCACGGCTCCAATTCATCGTAGAAGGGCGCGCCCGGATCGCTTTCGACCTCCGGCCCGAGCGAAATGACCGGCTCGCTCACCGCGACAGCCGGGGCGGGGACCGGCTCGGCAGCGGCGGCTTCCTCCGCCTTCTCCGCCGCCGCGATCGCCGCTGCCTCCGCCGCCAGCGCGGCTTCCTCGCGGGCGAGCGCCTCGTCGGCGGCATCGCCCCAGCGGGCGCGCTCGGCTTCCAAGGCGAGCCGCTCCGCCTCCAGCGCCGACCGCTCGGCCAGCATCTTCAGGCGCTCCGCCTCCGCCTTCTCCGCCGCCGGATCGGGCGAGGTCGAAGCCGCCGCCGGGGCGGGTGCGGCGGTTGGCTCCGGCTGGGGTTGATTGAGCCAAATGACCCCGCCAGCGAGGACACCCAAGGTGACCACGCCAGCGGCGAGGAGGGCGGTGAGAGGTTTCATCAGAAGGTTCGACGCGGCGCGGCGCCTGACTATTCAATCCGGGGCTGACTTTTCCGCAGCAATGCGAAAGCCTGCCTGCCTACGCCGATTTGACCTCATCCCAAGTCTGGGACCAGAGCGCCAACGCATCGCCCAGATCGTCGAGCGGCTCGCACTTCGCGCGGACTTCGGCGGGCGGGAAGATCGCGGAGTTCGAGCGGGTTTCATCGGAGAGCTTCTCCCACGCGTCTTTGTTCGGCGCGAGATACCCGATGTATTCCATGTTTTGCGCGGCGACTTCCGGGTCAGTGAGGAAATTGATGAACGCGTGGGCGAGATCGACGTTTGTCGCGCCCGCCGGGATGACCAGGTCGTCGCAGGAGAAGGGCGCGCCTTCCTCCGGGACGAAAAACACGATGTTTTCGTTCTCCTCCATGACCTGGACGATGTCGCCGGCGTAGCCGTGGACGAGGAGGAATTCGCCGGAGGCGAGACCGGTTTTGTATTGTTCGTTCTCGAATTTGGCGATGTTTTTCTTCCAGCCGATGGCGATTTCCTTGGCGGCGGCGAGCTGCGCCGGGTCGGTCGAATTGAGGCTATGCCCGAGCGTTTTGAGCGCGCCGCCGAGGACCTCGCGCATGTCGTCGAGCAGGGTGATGCGCCCCTTCAGATCGGCGCGGTCGAGCATCTTCCACGAGGTCGCCGGCGCCTGCACCTTATCGGAGAGGTAGGCGAGCCCAGTCGGCGCCGCCATGTAGGGGACGCTGTGGTCCATCGGCGCGTCGAGCGCGGTCTTGAGGTGGTCGGGGTCGACGTGCGAGAGATTGGGCAGCTTGGCGTGGTCGAGCTTTTGCAGCATGCCCTCGCGCGAGAGCGTCTTGACCATGTAGGAGGATGGGACCAGCACGTCGTAGCCGCCCGCGCCGCCTTTCAGCTTCGCATACATCGCCTCGTTGGAGTCGAAGGTGTCGAAGACGAGGCGGCACCCGTTTTCCTCCTCAAAGCGCTGGACCAGCTCTTCGTCGATGTAATCCGCCCAGGTGTAGATGTTGAGGGTTTTGCCGGACGAAGCGGAGGGGGAGCCGCCCTTGCAGCCGGCGGCGAGAGCGGCGGCGGAGGCGGATGCAGCAGCGAGGAAGTGGCGGCGGTTCATGGTTTTTGGGCGGCGGATGGGTTGCGGTTGGTTAGGTATTGGGAGGCGAAAACGATGAGGAACGTCAGCGCCAAAAGCAACGTGGAAAGCGCGTTGATCACCGGCAGGTCGCGGGACCGTTTCATCATCGAATACACCCGCACCGGCAGCGTGCCGGACCCGGGACCCGAGACGAAAAACGTGATCACAAAGTCGTCGATCGACAGGGTGAAGGCGAGCAGGCCCCCGGCGAGGATGCCCGGCGCGAGCAGCGGCAGGAAAACGCGGCGCGCGGCGGTCCAGCGACCCGCGCCGAGGTCCCGCGCGGCGTCCAGCAGCGTGAAGTCAAAGTCCTGGAGCCGGGCGAGCACGACCAGCGCGACGTAGCTGAGGCAAAACGTGATGTGGGCGACCGAGATCGTGGCCAGCCCCAGCTCCGCGCCGAGGCTGACGAACAGGGCGAGCAGGCTCATCCCCATCAGGATGTCAGGCACCACCAGCGGCGTCATGACGAGGGCGCGATGCGCGCGCTGGAGCCGCGACTTTGCCCAGCGGTGCAAGGCGAAGGCGGAGAGCGTGCCGAGCACCATCGAGGTGCCGGCCGCCCAGGCGGCGACGACGAGCGAGTTTTGGCAGGCGACCCAGAGTTCGCGTTTTTCCCAGAGGCGGGCATACCAGTGCCAGGTAAAGCCTTCCCAGGTCGTGCCGAAGGCGGAGGCGTTGAACGAATTCGCCACGAAGTAGCCGACCGGCAGGTAGAAGAAGCCGAGCACGAGCAAGAGCGTGATCAGCGGGAGGCGGCTGCGCTTCATGCGGGTGCCCCCTCACTAGCATGGCGGGCGCGCCGCCAGCGGAAAACCGAGGCGAGCAGCGCGGGCAGGGCGATGGCGAGCGCCAGCGCCGCCGATAGCGCGGCCGCCTCCGGGATGTTGCGGTCGTTGAAATTGCGCTGGGCGATCTTGTTGCCGATGAGCTGGCCGTCCGCGCCGCCGACCAGATCCGGGATGACGTAGGAGCCGAGCAGCGGGATGAAAACGACGAGGAAGGCGGTCGCCAGCCCGCCGCGCACGCCCGGCACGAAGATCCGGAAGAACGCCCGCCAGCGCCCGGCACCGAGATCCCGCGCGGCGTCGAGCAAGGCGAAATCGAATTTCTCGGCGGCGGCGTAGAGCGGGAGGATGGCGAACGGCAGGTAGGCGTAAACGCTGACGAACAGGACGGCCCACGGATTGTAGAGCAAAAGCGCGCCGTCCGGCAGGACGCCGATCCAGCGCAGCGCGGAGGCGACCGGCCCGTCGGGGTGCAAGACCTGCCGCCACGCGAAGATCCGGATCAGGAAATTCGTCCAAAACGGGACGACGACGGCGATGAGCAGCAGCGCGCGCCAGCGGGGCCTCGCCCGCGCCATCGCGTAGGCGCACGGCAGCCCGAGCGCCAGGCAGCCGGCGGTCGCCCCGGCGCTGATCCACAGCGTGCGCCAGATGATCGCCGGGTAATTCGGGTCGGCCAGCGCGCCGATCGCCTCGGTGGACCAGCCCTCGCCCACGCCGCCGTAGGGCGTCGGCGGGCGCATCGCCATGGCAAAGATCAAGAGCGTGGGCGCGGCGAAGAAGACCGCCAGCCAGAGCAGCGGCGCGGCGGTCGCCGCCCATTCGCCCCGGCTCAGGCCCCGGCTTAGGCGCAGGCTCCGGGCAGCGGGCGCCGGCTTCGCTGCGGCGAGCGGCTTCGAATCGCTGGGGGCAGGGTCGCTCATCGGATAGGTTCAGGTCAAGGCAGCGCGGCGTCCTCGTCCGGCAGGGAGAGGAGCGCCTCGTCTTCCTCGCGGTATTGGTCGAGCAGATAGCCGTCGTTGGCGTGCCACGAGATCCACACCGGATCGCCCCACTTCGGCGGCTCCTCGTCGAGCAGATAGCGCCGGTGCTGGACTTCGGCAGACAGCTTGTAATCGCCCGCCCGCACCCAGTAGCGCGAGGTCGGCCCGTAGTAGATCGCGTCCTCGATCACGCCCCGGACCGCATTTTGCCCCGCCGCCGCCGCCGGCTGCCCGCGGGAGACGACGATCTTCTCCGGCCGCAGGCTGACGTGGACCAGATCGCCCGCCGCGACCGGCCGGTCGTTGTCGATGGTGATCGCGCCCAAGCCCGGCACGTCCGCCTGGCTGAAATCCGCGCCTGCCTCGGTGACTTTGCCTTCGAGGAAATTCGTGTCGCCGATGAAGGCGGCGACGAAGCTGGAGCGCGGGGCCTCGTAGATGCGGGCGGGCGCGTCGATCTGCGCGATCTTGCCCCGGTTCATCACCGCGATCCGGTCGGAGATGCTCATCGCCTCGCCCTGGTCGTGGGTCACATAGACGAACGTGATGCCGACCTCGTCGTGGATCGCATCCAGCTCGACCAGAAGGCGTTGCCGCAATTTCAGATCGAGCGCCGCGAGCGGTTCGTCCAGCAGCAGCACCTGCGGCCGGTTGATCAGCGCGCGGGCGATCGCCACCCGCTGCCGCTGCCCGCCAGAAAGCTGCCCCGGCCGCTTGTCCGCGTGCTCGCCCAGCGCCACCAGTTCGAGCATCCGCTCAACCTCCGGCGCGATCTCCGCCTTCGCCCGCTTCGCCATCTGCGGGCCAAAGGCGATATTCTCCCGCACCGTCATGTGCGGGAAAAGCGCGTAGCTTTGAAAGACCGTATTCACCGGCCGGCGCTCCGGCGGCAGGTCGGTGATGTCCACTCCGTCCAGCAGGATGCGGTGCTGTCCGGGCGGTCAAAGTACCGCCATGCGCAGGAGCGTGGTCTTGCCGCAGCCGCTCTACCGAGCAGCGAAAACGTTTCGCCTTTCCGGATGCCGAGGCTGACGCCATCCACGGCGGTCAGTTTGCCGAAGCGTCTGGTGACGTTTTCAAACGTGAGGAAATCGGCGGCGTCGGCCATCGGGGTGGGAGCGGAGAGATGCGGCAGCGGTATTTTTCGGCGGGAAGATGCCAAATTGCCGCCCGCCGCCAAGCGCAATCCGATCACCGCCGAATTTTTTTTTTTCGGGGCAGACCTAACGCACCCTCCGAAACACCGCGACATGCCGGTCCACCGACTTCCCCTCGACCCGCAGCGACCGCGATCCGGGCGTCCGCTCGGTCCGGACCAACTCGGCTCCGAGCTTTTGCAGCGCGCCGAGCGCCAGCTCGTGTTCCTTATCAAAATATGAAGTGATCACGAGCAGCCCCGATTCGTCGAGCCGGGCCAATCCCTGGTCGAAGATCTTGTGCCAGATCGCCGGGTCGTGCCAGAAGTTCTGGTGCCGCAGGAAGACGACATCCGGCGTGCTCAGCTCTGCGTGCCCGCTCAGGTCGGTCGCATCGCCATCCAGAAAGTGAAATGACTCGGCCTCCGATCCGGGGTGGTTCTCCCGCGCGTGGGCAATCTCCCGCTTCCGGATATCAACTCCAACCAACTCGATTTTTGACCCCGATTCTCCCTCGCCAACCACTTTGCCCTCCTTAATAGTTCGGAACGCCTTGGCGAGTGTTTTCGCTTCGTGACATGCACCGCAAGCGAGGTTCAGGATGCTGATCTCCTCCTGGTTTTTAGTTTGGAGAAGGTGCCTAGGAATGAGGTTTTGGAGGCTTTGCTCCAGCCGTCCCATGTCCTGGTGGACCTGCTTTGCTATCTTTGAGTGAAAATCTGGCACGGTTAAAGATACGAACAATCTCTTCTGTGAGTCACGCTTTTATGCATGATTCGCATCAGCGAGGGAGAGCGGGGCGAACTTCGATTCCAGGATCGGGAATTGCCCCCTCGCCCATCGGGTCGGCGGCCATCATGCGCTCGGCGGTATTCTTCGCGATGGCGGCGGGGATGGCATAGGTGGTGACCCGGTCGGCGCGCGCGATGTTGATGCCGAGAACGGTGCCATCCAGCCCGATCAGCGGTCCGCCCATCGCCTGTGGGCTGAGCGGAAGGTCGTGTTGGATGATCTGGGGAAAGCCGGAGCGGCGCTTGCTCGTCTCTCCACTCATCCGCTGGTTGCGGCTATACACATCGAAGACGACGGAGCGATGGCCGAGGGTGAGATCCTGCTCGTTGCTGACGCCGCCGCGGTAGTAGCGAACGCGGATCACCTCGCCAGGATCGTGCTCTTCGACCAGCGCCTTGAGTTCACCTGATTCCCGGACCGGGGCACCATTGATCGCGGCGATGAAATCCCCAACCCGCAAACCTGCGGCCATGGCGGCGCTATTCTCGTGGACATGGCGAATCTCGACTCCGTGTTCCGAATCAAGGTCGCCCAAGGTCACGCCGATCACTCCGCCGGACCGCGGGATCGGGCGGGGTTTGGCGCTGATGACACCGAGGCGGAGTGGCTGTTTGGTCTCACCGCTGGCTCCGGCTGCCCAGACCCCGATCTCAGGCAAGGCACCCGAATACCATGGGACGACCGGCAGCGGGGTCGGCGCATCTATTTTTATCAAGGCGAGGTCGGAGCCACGGTCCCAGGCGATCAGGCGGGGTTCCATCGGCGTCGACGGCGGCAAAATAACCCGAAACTGGTTGGCGTTAAGCCCCTCAAGCTCGCTTGCTTTCGTGATCAGATAGCCGTCACCCGACACTGCGGTGGCGAGCGCCACAGGTTCCCCCGCGTTCTCCAGCCGGAATACGCTTTTCAATGCCCGCTCAGCCGCTGGTTCGACTTCGGCGGTCACCGACTTCCCATTGACCCGAAAGCGGGGAGGCAAGCTGTAGAACCTCTCGCCTTCTCCTGCCGCCAGCGCCACCAGGGCGGCAAAACAGGCGAAGACGATCCCTCGCCGAACTTTCAATCCGTTGATTATCATTAGTTTAGCGATCATTGGGGACCCAATTCGTAGGATGTCTCCTTGCTCGGAGATGGGATCAATCTGGCGTTGAGGAGCAAAGGTTCGGAATCCCGGAGGATGCCGATCTCCAGATCTGCCCCTGGGCTGTGGGTCCCCACAATCATCGAAAAATGGAGGCGGTTTCGTATCGAAACCCCATCGACCCGCTGGATTAGGTCGTCCACTTGCAAACCCGCCTCCGCCGCCGGGGAATCCTCGATGATATCCGAAATCCGGACGCCATCAGGAGAGGTCCGCGTCTTGACCCCGAGAAATCCCCCCTTTCGATTCGAGGAGATGCTAACCACCTGCCCCTGAATAAGTTGGTCCCAGTAATCTGAATAGACGCCCACCGGGGAATGGTAGTTTTGTTCAAGGTCCTCCGAAATCCGGCTGTGGATGGCGATGACCTGTCCCTTCAGATTGAAAAGCGGACCGCCCGAATCTCCGCCGAGGAGTTTGCAATCGGACTGCCAAGTGATCCAGCCCCTTCGGATGATGCGCCCCACCCGAAGGACCGGACCACGGTCGCGGTCAAGACCGCCCGGATGCCCGAGCGCAAAACACCAATCGCCCTCTCGGGTCGCTTCTGGATTCCGCTCGATCGGGGCAGCAGGCCATTCGCCTTCTTCGAGGATTTTGGCGACCCCCGCATCCGCCATTGGAAAAAAGCCGAGGCTCTCGGCTTCGACCTTCCGTCCATCGCTGAGGACGAGGACGATATGGCGCCCCGGTTCTCCGCTGACGTGACCGGCGGTCAACACGATCCCGTCCTTTGAGATAATGACGCCGCTTCCCGCTCCGCCACCCCCGACCACCGCTACCGTCGCATTTTCAACGGCGGGCAGCAGCCTTTGGACCTGTGCCTGCACATTGCCCAAAAGCTGCATAGACACGGGCGCGCGGACCTGCTCCTCAAAAACTTCAGAAAAACGGGCGGATTCAGGCAGGTCGGCCATCCGCATCGGAAATCCGCTCTTCTCCTTGTCTGGTATGACCCGGCCAACCGCAGCCTCCAGATACGCCCGGACAGGCTCCTTCGTCCAAAACGCCCACAGGGCGGCAAACCCGGCAACGAGGCTAAGGAGAAGGATTCTCATGAATAAGAGGGATGAAAAGCGGGCGGGCGGACGGTTGTATGGAGATTATAACCAAACTGTCCCAATTTTCAAGGTCGGGACCTGCCATCTCCCTGCGGCAAGGGTGAGGGGTCGCCGCCAAGGGCGAGATAGAGATCGATCCGATTTTGGGCGCGAAGCCCTTGGGCGGAGATTAGCGCGCTTTGTGCGTCGAAGGCGCGGCGCTGGGACTCGAGGAGCGTAATGATTTGCTCGAGTCCGCGGCTGTAGCGGTCGAGGGCGAGTTCGGCGGCGGCGGTTGATTCTTCGGCGGCGCGGCGCAGGGCAGCTTCTTGGGCGCGCAGGTAGGACTCAGCGGCGAGGGCCGTTTCGACCTCTTGGAACGCATTTAGCGCAGCAGCAGCATAGTCTTCGGCGGCGGCGAGGCGCAGCGCCTCCTGCCTGCGGATGTTTGCCCGCAAGCGCCCGCCTTCCAAGATCGGCTGGGTCAACCCGGAGACGATGCTCCAGACCAGCGCCTCTTTGTCGAGCAAGCGACCGAGATCGGCGCTCGCCCCGCCTGCCGATCCGGTTAGCCGAAGGCTGGGCAGCAGGAGCTTGCGCGCTTCCCCCAGACGCCGGTCGGCCGCCCGCGCCCGGCGTTCGGCGGCGCGGATGTCGGGGCGGCGCCCGAGCAATTCTGACGGGATCCCAGCCGGGACGGCCGCCGTTAGGGACGGTAGCGTCTTGCGCGGCTCAATCGCCTTGCCCGGATAGCGCCCGGCGAGAACTTCGAGCGCCCGGATCGCGGAATCTTCCTCCCGGCGGCGGCGCTCGAGCGCGGCTCGGGCACCTTCGATATTTGCGCGGGCGAGGCGGACGTCCAAGGCGCTCGCGACACCGCGCTCGAAGCTGTCCTCGACCACATCAAGCGCCTCCGCGAAGCTAGCCACGGTTTCGGAGGCCAGTTGCGACTGTGACGCCGCTTCCGCCGCTGAGAAATAGGTGCGCGCAACCGAGGCGGCGAGCGCCTGCCGCGCGGCGGCAAGGTCCGCCTCGCTAGCAAGATAGTCTTCCGCTTCGGCGGTGGTCGCCTCCCTGAGCCGCCGCCAGAGATCGACCTCCCAGGATGCCTCAATCCCCAGCGCGAAATCAGGTTCGCTTCGGGCAGCGCCGACCCGCTCCGCCCGACCCGATGAAAACGCGCTGGAGAGCTGCGGCAACATTGCCGCGCGGGCTTCGGCGATCCGCTCTCGGGCCGCCAAGACCCTAGCAGCGGCGGCGCGCAGGTCGCGGTTCGCCTCTAGCGCTTCTCCGCAGAGCGTCGCCAAGGACGTATCGCCAAAACGGGCGATCCAATCGGAGGGATCGCCCGCCGCAGGCACCGCCGCCATCCACGCCTCGGGGGACTCCGGGGCCTTGTAAAACGCGGCATCGCCCCCGCGAAACGACCGGAGCGCGGCGCAGCCGACCAGCGCGGCAAAAGCAGGGATCGCGGCCAGCAGGCGAATCGACCGAACCATAGAGCGAGCGGGGATCTGGCGGGGCAACATCGGCAAGGGCGGCGGGGATAGACTAGCGGCTGGAGCAAAGCAGCGCGGAATATTGCTCTTCCCCCCACCAAGCGAGGAAGGCGGACTTGCTCACCCGGACCAGTCCGAACGCCGGGTCCATGAGGAGGAGTTCATCGCTGTCCTCACCGGCTACGACAACGAATCGGCGCGAGGTCTGATCCTCTGGATTGCCGGGCATGAGGTCGGTTTCGATCGATTCCAGAATCGGGAGCGGGCGTTTGAAGTAACGCCCCCCTGGAAGCTGGGCGGAGACGATGACCGGCCGTCCTTTCTGGATGTGGCTGCGCAACTGCTCCAGCGGCTGGTCGTTCATCGACAGGGCGAAAGCGATCAACCCCTCGCCGATCGCCATCCGCCGCAACTGCTGGATCGAGTAACCTTCCCGAGACTCTGGAGGGTGGCGGTTGAAAAGATACTCCGGGCTGGCGTCCCTATCCCAATAGGTGGCGACGCAGGAGAGCGCCGCCGATCCCGATTGCTGCGGATCCTCGCGCACCACCGCCTTCACATCACAATAATCGAAGCCGCGGAAACCTTCGTTGAAAGCATCCGTCTGCGTCGAAGTCACCACGGTCCCGCAGCCGGGCAGCAATGCGCTGGCGCAGAGCGTTGCCGCAGCAGCGGCGACAGTTCGTTTTAAATCGGCGATGGGGCAGAACACGGGCGCAGACTAGACCATGGCATGCTGCTGGGCAAATCTCCTGCCAGCCATTTCTTGGCACAAAAAAAATCCCCCGATCCATGCGGACCGGGGGATCTTCGAAACTTGGCTAATCGGAGTGATTAGAAGGAAACGCTGAGCGAAACACCGCCCACGACTTCGTCGTCAGCACCTGTGTCTTCGATCACGTCGAGCGGAAGGTTGCCGGCAACGTAAGGCTTCAGCGTCGCGGTGTCGGTAAGGCTGATCGGGAACGCCAGACCAAGAGCGATGTGGTTCCAGCCATCACCGTCGATGTAGTAATCGACGTTGTAGGCAACGGCGGCGTAAGGCTCGATCGAGAGCCACTCGTTCACTTCGAAAGAAGTAGAAGCACCCGCTTCGATGTAGGAACCTTCGGTTTCGAAGTCGTAGAAGTAGGCGACGGTAAGATCGACCGGACCAACCGAAGTGCCGAGCGAGGCACCCAGTTCGAACGCGTCGCCGTCAACGCCGACGGACGGGGTATCCGGGAAGTAATACCAGGTCGCGCCGATTCCGAGTTCAACGGCACCGAGGTCGAAGGTAAGACCAGCGAGGAGGTCGAGTTCATCGTAGGGGGACTCGGCGAGCGAGCCATACCAGCTGCCGAGGCTGAGGCCGACCATGTCGCTAAGCGGCACATCAAGGTTGATCGCGCCGGAGATCAGGTGGTCGCCGAAGTTAACACCGCGGAAGATGTAGTCGGTATCGTAACCGAGGGAGATCTCAGCGCCGACTTCGTCGAAGAGGCTGCCGCCGCCCGAAGGAGGTGCCGGAGGCATCGGAGCCGGAGGAGCCATCTCACCAGCAAATGCCGGAGAGGCAGCCGCAAAAGCGATGATTGAGAGAGCGATTGACTTGGGTTTCATTTAGGTTGGGTATTGGTTGGTGGTTGTTCGAGGACGCGGATAGTAGGGGAGTTGCCCCGCACGTCAATTAATTTTTGGGCGGATAATGTCGGATCTGTCATTTTTTACCGCTCATTACCCTAACCCAGCCCCGCTTGATAGCACGCATAGTGCCAACCTACGTGACTAGGACTTGTCGCATCATAATTTATTGTGAAAATTTTGGCAAGTCCAAAATTTAAAAATAGTTAATGTTTTTCCTAGCAGGCTTTGTTTTTCAGCACATTGCGCGACAAAATTTTTAGGTGGATGCGTGGAGATGCCTTAAATTTTTCGGGGAGTGCGTGTTTGAGGGTGGCGGCATCCCCGCCTAGCACCATTTTAGATGGACCGAAAAACGACGCACGAATTGATCCCGCCAAAGCCGAAGGCATTGTTCAAGAAGGTCTGCGGCGCGGTCTCACGGCCGGCGTTGCCCACGAAATCGAGACCGGCGAATCCATCGTCCGGGGCATCGAGATGGAGGGTCGGCGGGAGGAAGCCGCGTTCCATGGCGAGCAGCCCGATGGCCGCCTCAATCGAGCCGGCGGCCCCGAGGGCATGTCCGTTGAACGCCTTCCACCCGGTGATCGGGATGCGCTCCGCGCCGGAGCCAAAGACATCGCGGATCGCCTCGCATTCGTTGGAGTCGTTGAGCTGGGTCGAGCTGGCGTGGGCGCTGATCAGATCGACCTCACCTGGATCGGCGTGGGCGTCGTCGAGCGCCTCGCGCATGGCGCGGGTGACCGGACCGGCCCCGGGGCGCGGGCTGGTCATGTGGAAGGCTTCGTTATTGAGGCTGAAGCCGCAGATCTCCGCGTAGATCCGCGCGCCGCGCGCCTTGGCCCGCTCCAGTTCTTCCAGCACGAAGGTCGCGGCGCCTTCGCCCATGACGAATCCGTCGCGCCCGCGGTCGAACGGGCGGCAGGCGCGGCACGGCGGGTCGCCCTCGAACCGGGACATGGTTTTGATATTGTCGAAGGCGCCGAAGGTGAGCGGGCTGAGCGGGGCTTCTGCGCCGCCGGCGAGCATGGCGTCCGCTTTGCCCAGTTGGATAAAGCGGAGCGCATCGCCGAGCGCGACATTTCCGCTGGCGCAACTGTTCGCGTTGGTCGTGCCGGGCCCCTGCAATCCGAACTCGATGGCGATATTCGAGTGTGCGGACCCGCCGAAGACTTGGAGGGCCAGCGCGCGGGACACCGCCTTCGGACCCTCTTTTAGATAGCGGGCGTGCTCAGCCTCGGCGTGCGAGATGCCGCCCAGCGCAGTGCCGAAGCTGACGCCGAAGCGCGGGTCGGGCGAATCCGCCGACGGATCCAACCCGGCGTCCCGCAGGGCGAGGTATGAGCTGGCGACGGCGAACTGCGCGTAGCGGTCGAGCCGCTTGAGCCGGTGCGGCGGAAAGAACACCGCCGGGTCGAAATCGCGGATCTCCGCCGAGCAGCGCGCGGCAAAGGGCGAGGCGTCAAAGGCTCCAACCAGCCCGATCGCGCTGCGTTCGGCAAGCATGCCCTGCCAGAAGGCATCGACGCCGGTGCCGACCGGCGCGATCGGTCCGATTCCGGTAATGACAGCGCGCCTCATGAGGGGAAAGTCGCCAAGATCATCGATTCGAACCGACAGGCTAAGCCGCCAAGACCGCATCCCGCCCGATGCCGCGCAAGGCGAAGATCCGGAGGATGGCGTCCTCGATGAGGTTGTTAGGGCAAGACGCCCCGGCGGTGATGCCGACGGTGACCGGCGCGTCGCCGTGCAATTTCGCCGAATACCCGCTGGTGGTGCGCTCGCTTCGTTCGTGCAGGTCAAAGTGGATGATTTCCTCCAGCGAGCGGAGGCAGGCGGCATTGCGGATGAAAAACGTCGGCAGCTTTTCCTCGCCGATTTCAACCAAGTGCGTCGTGTTCGAGCTGTTGTAGCCGCCGACGACGAGGAGCAGGTCCATCGGCTCCCGCAGCATCTTAAACAACGCGTCCTGCCGCTCTTGGGTCGCCCCGCAAATCGTGTCGAACATCTGGAAGCTTTCTTTGACCAATTCCGCGCCGTCCCGGTCTTCGACCGCCTTGGCGAGGCGGCGCTGCAGCTCCTCGGTCTCCGATTTCAACATCGTGGTCTGGTTCGCCACGCCGATCCGCTGCAGGTGCAGATCCGGGTCGAACCCTGGCGAGGTCGCATTCTCGAACCGCCGGTAGAAGTCGTCGCGGTCGCCGCCGTGGCGGATGTAATCGCAGACGTAATCGGTATCGGCCAGCGTCAGGATGATCAGGTAATGCCCGTCCCCGGCGGCACCGAGCGCGCGGGAGGCGGTGGCGAGCGTTTCCTCGTGGTCCTTTTTTCCGTGGATCACGGAGGTAAACCCACCTTTGGCGTTGGCGCGGACGCGCTTCCACACGCTCATCACATCCCCGCAGGTCGTGTCGATGGTGATGCAGCCGCGGTCGTTGATCTTTTCCATGAAGTGGGTAGGCGCGCCGAAGGCCGGGACGATCACGACATCATCCTCGCCGAGGTCGTCGTATTCGTCGGTGATGCGGCGCCACTCGAGGCGGCGGATGCCCATTTCTTCGAGCTGCCGGTTGACCTCCGGGTTGTGGATGATCTCGCCGATCAATGACAGCCGCTTTTCGGGAAAGACGCGCCGCGCGGCGTAGGCGAGGTCGATGGCGCGCTCGACGCCGTAGCAAAACCCGAACTGCTGGGCGAGCAGCACCGTGGTGCCGCCGACCGTCAGCGTCCCGCCGCTGTCGCGGATTTTCTCAACAACTTCGCTCCGGTAGTGCTTTTCGACCTCCGCCTGGACGGGTCATGACCTCACAGGGTGCGGACCGGTGCAAGCCTGCGTCTTGGATTTGGCGGGCGGCGGGGATGGGACTGCGGTTTCGGGGGGGCATTCTGGGAGGGCTACACGGCTAGCCGTCAGTAGGCCCGTCGTAAACGTGGAAAATCTTGTCGGTGTTCGGGGATGTGCGGCGAAACACTCCGGATTCGCGTAATCCTGCGGGCGCGGCACATTTCTGCCGATGGTGGCGTCTTCCGGTTGGGTGTCAGCGATATAAAGCAGCGTCCCTTCCTTGACCAAGGCGAAGAATTTGGGCGCGACATTGAAATGCAGGCGCACGCAGCCATGGGTGCGCGGCGCGGGATGCACCCAGCCCGCATGGATGCCGTAGCCGCTCTTGAATTCGCACCAATAGCCCATCGGATAGCCCGATCCCGGATTCGAGATCCGGCGGCGCTTCTGCGTTTTGCTGTAAATCGTGAACCGCCCCTTCGGGGTCGGCGTCTTCGCCGTCCCGACCGAGCAGGCGGCGACGAGCAGCGGCCGGTTGCCCTCCATCACATAGATGACTTGGTTCTTCAGGCTGAGCTTGACCTGGACGTTGTTCGGGTTCTGCGGGCGATACGCTTTGACGTAGTAGTTCGACGATTTGGGCTTCGTCGCACAGGAGCCTGCTCGGCAGTAGCGCCGCGAGGCAGGCGGTCAAGAGGATAGGGCGGAGTTTGGTCATGGCGGCACCCATACGCTGACACGAAGGCGATCCGTCAATCCAGGGCATCCGCCGCCGAAGTCCGCCAGACTTCAGCCCTGGCAGCGCGGGCACCACGCGGTGGTCCGCCCGCCGACCTCGCGCGCGCCAAAGCGGAGCCGCAGCCCCGCCGCAGGCAGTGAAGCCGCCGGGCTTCCAGCGGTGCTGGAAGGCACGACAAGCAGGTCGTCGCCCAATCGACATGAACGGTGCGCAGCGCGCCGCGCGTCGCGTCGGCGGATTTCCACAGGGCGGCGGCGAGCGTCTCTGGATCGGCATCGCGGGCGCAGGTCCGGGGGCGAGGCGCGCCTGCCAGAGGATCTCGTCCGCCATCAGTTCCCGATGCCGGGGAAGATCGCCTGGTCGGGCAGTGCCTTGACCGGCGTGCCGCGGCAGCGGCGCAGGAATCCGGCGACCCGCGCCTTGGTGAAGGCGGGGTCGAGCACCTGCGGCGGCAACGCCTGCCACGGCTCCGGCACTTCGGGTCCGCCAAAAACCGGAGCCGCCCAGCATGCGCGGATCGGCGAAAACTATAGGGTGAGATCGCGTTGGAAGAGGACGAGGTGGTGGTACTGCCGGCGCGTAATCCGGCGGCTCGGCGCGCAATTCCCCGGTCATCCGGGTGCCCGAGCAGCCAACCCATTCCGCCTTCCCTCGCGCCGCGCCGAATTCAAAAAGCAGGTTTTTGCCATGCGTCTGCGCGCCGCGAAAGACCGCGCCCTCCAGCGCCAGGGCGAAAATCGCCTCGGTAGGCGTGGCGCTCCCGCGGAAGAGCCGCGACCGCTCGCGCACCTGCGCCCGCGCGGCGACCGACCCCGGCATCCCACTGCCGGGCGTAAGCTCCTGACCTCAATGCAACTCCGGCATAGGCCCCCTAGAATATGCAGATGTCCTTGCCCGGCTCCATCTCTGGGGTCAGCGCGACCGCCTCCGAGGTATTCGGCTTGATCACCCGCTCCTCGAATTTGATGAACACCGGATCGTCTTGGAACTGGCGGAGCTTCGCCATCGTCTCGACTTCGACCGCAAAGTAAAACGGCCATTCGCAGGCGGGATCCACCTTCTTGCCAGACGTCACGCGGAGGACTTCCGGCGGCACCTTGAGCAGCAGGCTGCGCGAGCTGCGGATCATCTCGTCAAGGCGCTCCGGCTGACCTCAGCGCAATTTGTAAGAGGCGGAAATGTATTGGATCATGCCTCCCGCTCTTTCCAGTCCAGCGCGCCCTTCTTGAGCGCGTAGATGTAGGCGATGGCGAGGATGCCAGAACGAAGCCGAGCATCCCCAGAAGGCGTTGCTGCTGCCGCGCGACCATTTCTTTGAACGGTGGTACACGGATAGAGGTAAACGACCTCGATATCGAAAATCACGAAGAGCATCGCCACGAGGTAGGGTGACGCTGAACCGGGGCTGGGCGTCGCCGAGCGGGAGCATCCCGCACTCAGCCAGGCAGAGTCTTTGATCGGGCTGCGCTTGGCGCTTTTCCCCAACGGGACGCTGATGATCAGTGCTGACCACCGCAAAGCCGGTCGCGACCATGAACTGCATGAGGACGGGTAGGTAATTTTCGAGCATGGGAGAAGGCGGAAATCTGCGGCGCATCGTATCGCCGCCGCCCTGCCGCGCAAGGCGGGAAATCGCGCCGCCATCGCTTTCCGCGACCAACGCCGATTCCGGTGGCGAATCGGCGCGCGGCGCAAACGTTTTCGTCCCCGCATGCCCTACGACCTCGCCATCATCGGAGCCGGACCCGGCGGTGCCGCCTGCGCCATCGCCGCCGCCCGCCTCGGTATGCGCGCCCTGGTCATCGAGCGCGCCCGCTTCCCGCGCCACAAAGTCTGCGGCGATTGCCTCAACCCCGGCTGCTGGCCGGTCTTCGATTCCCTGGGCGTCACCGCCGCGATCCGCGCCCTGCCGCACGCCGCGATCCGCCGCGTCCGGTTCGAGTCGCCGGACGGGCGCGGCTGCGAGGCACCGGTCGGCGGCCAGGTCGCGATCCGGCGCGATCTGCTGGACGCCGCGCTCGCCGATGCCGCGCAGACCGCCGGGGCGACGCTCGCCTTTGGCGAAACCCTGCTGGGCGTGCGCCGCAGCGGGCGTCGAGCTGGCTCGCGATCACCGACCGGGCGGAGCACCGCGCGCGCTATCTGGTCGCCGCCGACAGGCGCAACTCCGCCGCCGCCCGGCTCCTCCCGGCATGGTCAGTTCCGCCCCGCCGCGCGACCGCATCGGCGTGCAGGCCCATTCGCGCTCGACCCCGCTTTGCCGGATCCGTCGCCCTGCGCCTGCTGCCAGCGCGGCTATGGCGGCATCGCCCCGGTCGGCGCCGATCTCATGAATGTGTGCCTCGTCGGCGACCGGCGCGCGCCTCCGCCGATCTGCGACTATGCCGAGGCGCATTTCGGCACGCGCCACCCCAGCGGCTGGGCGCACATCGCGCCGCTCCGCCGCAAGCCATCGACGCCGGCCCATCCCGGCGGGGCCCTCCTCGTCGGCGACGCCGCCCGCGTCGTCGAGCCGTTCACCGGCGAGGGCATCTACTACGCGCTGCGCAGCGGGAGGCTCGCCGCCGAAGCCGCCCTCGCCGTGGCGAAAGGCACCAGCTCGAGAAACGCCGCCGCCGCGTTCTACCGCGCCGCGCATCGCCGCCTCTATCGCGGCCGCCTCTGGGTCAACGCCCTCGCCCGGATCGCCGTCACCCAGTAAGTAGTAGTACGCCATCCTCTTCCGGCTCGGCAACGCGTTCCGCCCGCCTTCGCCTGGCTCACGCGGCGGGTTTCGGAGGCGAGGGGGCTGAAGTATCAGGCCGATCGCGCGGCTTGATTTTGGAGAAGGGATTACGAGATGCGCCAAATCGGGCTGCAGAGGATGATGAATCTATTCCCCTCGCGCATCGCAGCGCCCACTTTGATGCCAGTGGGCTTTCCCTCACCCGCGTTGTCTGTTCTCAGGGCTTACGTTCCGCTCTTTTGCTCCGCAAGATCCTCGACCAACAAGGAAAACACCAAAACAGCCGGAACATAAGCGAATACGGGCAGTGGAGATTTGATACTATCGGAATGCTCATCGCTATAAGGCAAATGTGTGCGATCCACGCTAAAGCCTCGCGAGACGATCTTCGCTCTGACAAAGCCGCAGAAGGAACCTGCGCTAAAATAGATAATCCAAGGTAGGATAAGAAGAGCAGCGGCTGCCAGCGGATTACTTATGGCGTTGCCTGTTGCTCCGTCTCCCCACCAGACCAGCTACATACTAACAAGAAATATCCGCCCAACCCAGCGCAAACGACAAAGCCAACTATGGCAAAAATCGAAGCTAATCCAGGTTGGCGAACCACGGACTCTCGCGCGGTGAAAGGACGCTTTTCGTTTGGATTCATTTTATTCGCACCTAGGTAAAAAGTTATTGAGTGAGCTCTGGATACAACTGGCGGCGAAAAATCCTGCTGGCGGTTCGAATGCCATTATCAGAGCGCGCACCAGCCGGCGTCCCGCCTTCTAGCCTAGCTAAATTCCTTCAGAATCTTCTCGGTCTTCGCCTCCTCGACGCGGTTGATCAGGCGGCGGGTCTCGTGCTGGTCGCGCATTGTTTTGGCGAGGGAGAAGGTCGAGCCGGTGGTGAAGAGCATCCCCATAAAGAGGTAGCCTTTCACCCAGAGGTCTGTCGGCATCAGGTAGATTCCGGCGGCGGTCGCGCCGAACGCGACGAGGAAGCTCACTTTGATGAAGGCGACCCAGGCACCGGAGTCAGGTTGGATAGGTGTCGATGGCATGCCGCGAGATTTGCCCGATCCGGCAGGCTTTGAAAAATCGATAGATTTTGCCAATCCATCGAAATCCTGGATGCAGAGGAAATCTGCTAGACCAGGCCCGGGATCGTCGATCCCGCCACGATGGCGTCGCGGGCGGCCTGGGGGATCGATTCCATGAGGCGGACCTCACCGCGGTCGACCAGGCTGTGCATGATCGTGGCGTTGAGGTGCGGGATGGTGACTGGATCGCCAGCCGGTTCGCCGCCCTGGGCGTCGCTTTGCCCGATGACCTGGCCGACCTTGAGGCCGCCGCCGGCGAGGATGAGCGGGGCGAGCCGGCCCCAGTGGTCGCGCCCGCCGCGGTCGTTGATCTTCGGCGTCCGCCCCATCTCGCCGCAGCAGACGAGCAGGATCTTGTCGCTCAAGCCGCGCGCCTCCACGTCATCGAGGAAGGCGGAGACGGCGTGGTCGAACGGGCGGGCGACGTATTCCATGCCCTCGGTCAGCGTCGCGTTGTTCCGGTCGGCATGGAAGTCCCAGACGAAATTCGTGGTCACGGTGACGAATCCCGCGCCGCGCTCGCACAGCCGCCGCGCCATGAGCATGAGCTTGCCCAGCGTCTGCCCGTGGTCCCGGTAGTTCTTGTGGTTGTTCCACTTTTTGCTGATTTTATCCGGGTGGACGAGCGGCGCGGTGTCGTAGCGGGCGACCGTTTTGGCGTCCTCTCGGCTCAGGTCGAACGCGTCGGCGATGCCGCCGAGGATCGTGTCGAACGCCTGCTCCTGGTAGCCCGCGAGCCCTTCGAGTTCGCCGGTCGCGTCGAGACGGCGCCGCAGGGCATCGACGTCCGCGAGCAACCCGCGGCGGTCGTCGAGGCGGGCGCGCGCGATGTTCAGCCGCAGGTCGCCCTGCGACGGACCGCCCGCGCCGGGCACGAAGGGCGCGTAGGCTCCGCCCGCCGCGCCCGTGCTGGCGAACCGCCCGAAATTGTTGTTCTCCGGCTGCGCCGCCTCATCGACCGCGCGGGGGAAGAGCGCCAGGTTGGTCGGCATCCCGGTGCCGGGGCGGTTCGATCCGGCGACCCGGGCGTAAAGCGAGCCGAGGTTCGCGTCGGCGGAGAAGCGCCCGACGACCGGCTTGATGTCGTGGTTGCCGTCGCCGGTCGCGAACGAGCGGACCACGGCGAGCCGGTGCGCGCGCTTCGCCAGCCCATGCATCGTGCCGCCGAACGTCACGCCGGGCAGCGAGGTCGGGATTTCGCCCGTGGCACTGCGCACGCCCGATGGCGCATCCAGCTTCGGGTCGAACAACTCGTGCTGCGGGGGGCCGCCGTGCATGAACAGGAAGACCACCGACCGATCCTTGAGCAGTTTTTTCTCCTTGGCAAAGAGCAGGTCCGGCAGCGCAAGCCCCGCCAGACCAAGGCTGCCGACGCGCAGGAAGGCGCGGCGGCTGGCGGTGCCAAAGGCGGGATCGTGGAGCGAAAGCATCGGAGGATCGGCGGTGAACTCCCTAAATATGACCGAAAGAGATGTGCCTTGGCGAGCCGGAAGTGTCCCCCAAAGCGCGGCGGTCGACCCGACCAGCACCGAGCAACCCGATTGGCTTGCGCCACGCGGGCGATCAGCGAAATCGAGCGCTATTCTTCGAGGAAATTCCCCTTGCTGAATCCGGAAAAGAATCTAGAATCTCCGCCCGACCACGGAAATATGGGGCATTAGCTCAGTTGGTAGAGCGCTTCAATGGCATTGAAGAGGTCAGCGGTTCGACTCCGCTATGCTCCACTCCTCACTCCCAGATCAGAGCGGCGACTCCGTCGAGGATCGCGCAGTCGGCGGTCGATTTGATGTGCATCCCGCCGCCCATCAGGAAAAGCTCTTTGGCGTCCCGCGTCTCTGAGACACTCGATCCGGTGAGCTTTCCCGTTTTGATCCGCTCCAGCTTGGCGAATTCGTGCTGGCCCGCCGTTCCCGTGCGTGGTGATGGATCGTGGATGATCAAGATGTTCGGGTCAGGCGTCCCGTCTTCGCCCACCCCGTAGCCGACGGCGGTGACCCAGTGTCCGCCAATCCGTTCGTAGGTTTCGCTCCCCGCCGCGTGCCGATACCAACCGACGTTCAACCAGACCGCGCCGCCGTTGGCCAGCGCGCGCTTGATCCAATCGAGCTGCGGCTGCGCCACGCCGGTGCTGAACTCTTGCCGGTGCGCCCGCCAGCCCTGAAATCGAATGCGGAACGGCTTCCCGCCGCCATAGGTCTCCGCCAGCTTTCTGACGCCGCGCATGAGCGCATTCGGACCGGTCCCTTTCTCCGGATCGGTCGCCATAAATTCCTTCGAGGCGAGCAGGTGAACCAGATCGTATTGGTCCATCCCGCCTGCCTTGATCTGCTCGCCAAACAGGCGCATCAGCGAGTTCGACGCCGCTACCGGCCCGCAGTAGCTCTTCCCGCCGCACGCAAAATTCCCCGCCGGGTCAGTCTGCGTCAGGTCCGGGATGCGGTCGATCTCATCCGCCGACACGGCGGGGATCTCACCGGCGCTTTCCGCGATGGATATCGAGGCGGCGAAGAGGAATAGGGCGGAGCGCAATCGCATCTCCCAATCGACACCGTTGATTCGGCGGGGCAAGGACTTGGTGGCGAGGAAAGCTAGCCCGCGAATCCGCTACGCGTGATATTCTTGGAGCGGCTTCACGCCCATGCCGGCGCGCTTGAGCGACTGGATGCCGCGGATGCTGGCCTGGGCGGCGCGCAGGGTGGTCATGATCGGGATGCGGTGGGTGACCGACGCGCTGCGGATCTTGACTTCGTCGGTGCGGGATGGCAGCCCGCTGGGCGTGTTGACGATGAATTGGATCTCGCCGTTCTTGACCATGTCGAGCACGTTGGGGCGACCTTCGGCCAGCTTGTAGAGCTTGTGGACCGGGACGCCGGCGGCTTCGATAGCGGCTCCGGTACCGGCGGTCGAGAAGATCGTGAACCCAAGTTCGTGGAACCCGCGGGCGACCTCGGCGATGTGCGGCTTGTCCTGGTCGCGGACGCTGATGAAGATGTTGCCGCCGAGCGGGAGCGCGCTGCCCGCCGCCATCTGGCCTTTGGCGTAGGCGATGCCGAGGTCTTCGTCGATCCCCATGACCTCGCCGGTCGATTTCATCTCCGGCCCGAGCACGATGTCGATGCCGGGGAACTTCGAGAACGGGAAGACGGCCTCTTTGACCGAGAAGTGCGGCGGCTCAATCTCCTCGGTGAAGCCGAGTTCCTTGAGCGTGCGCTCGCCGGACATGATCTGGGCGGCGAATTTCGCCAGCGGGCGGCCGATCGCTTTGCTGACGAAGGGGACGGTGCGGGAGGCGCGGGGGTTGACCTCGATCACATAGAGGTCGTCGCCCTTGACCGCGAACTGGATGTTCATCAAGCCGATGACGCCCAGTTCTTTGGCGAGCGCTTTGCTGGCCTTGAGGATCTCCGCTTTGACGGCGGGGCTCAGGCTGAAGGCGGGGATCACGCAGGCGCTGTCGCCGCTGTGGATGCCGGCCTGCTCGATGTGCTCCATGATCGCGCCCACCACGGTGGTCTCCCCGTCCGAGATGCAATCGACATCGACCTCGGTGGCGTCTTCCAGAAACCGGTCCACCAAGACCGGCCGCTCTGGGCTGGCCTCGACCGCCTCCCGCATGTAGCGGCTCAGCTCGGCGTCGTCATACACGATCATCATGGCGCGACCGCCGAGGACGAACGACGGTCGCACGAGGACCGGGTAGCCGATGCGCCCGGCGATAGCGAGCGCCTCTTCCTCCGACACCGCCGTGCCGGCCGGAGCCTGCTGCAGCCCCAGCTTGTCGAGGAGCGCCGAGAAAAATTTGCGGTCCTCGGCGAGTTCGATGCTCTTCGGTTTGGTGCCGATGACGTTGACGCCGTTGCGTTCGAGGTCGGCGGCGAGGTTGAGCGGCGTCTGGCCGCCGAACTGGACGATCGCGCCCCAGCAGCCCTCTTGCTCATAGATGTTGAGCACATCCTCCAGCGTGAGCGGCTCGAAGTAGAGTTTGTCGCTCGTGTCGTAGTCGGTCGAGACCGTCTCCGGGTTCGAGTTCACCATGATCGTCTCGAACCCGAGGTCCTTCAGCGCGAAGGCGGCGTGGACGCAGCAGTAGTCGAATTCGATCCCCTGGCCGATGCGGTTCGGGCCGCCGCCGAGGATCATGACCTTGCGCTTGTCGCCGCCGCGCCCCTCGTTTTCGTCCCCGTAGGTCGAGTAAAAATACGGCGTGTAGCGCCTCGAACTCCGCCGCGCAGGTATCGACGAGCCGGTAGGTCGGGACGACGCCCGCCGCCTTGCGCTCGGCGCGCACGTCCAGCTCCGCCTTGCCCTGCAGGTGCGCGATCTGCCGGTCGGAAAACCCGAGCTTCTTGGCGCGCCGCAGCGGCAGCTCGCCCGCCGCGACGGCTGGCTCGGCTTGCACGATCTGTTCGATGTGCCGCAGGAACCACGGGTCGATCCCGGTGATCTCGTAGATTTCCTCCACGCTCATGCCTTTGAGCAAGGCGTGGCGGAGGAAGAAAATCCGCTGGTCGTTCGGCTGGCGCAGCTTGGCGCGGATCGTTTCGATATCCGGGTCGCCGTGCTTGCCCTTGCCGTCCGCGCCAGCCCGAAGCGCCCGATCTCCAGCGAGCGGAGCGCCTTCTGGAGCGATTCCTTGAACGTCCTGCCGATGCTCATCGCCTCGCCCACGCTCTTCATCTGGGTGGTCAAGGTGGCGTCGGCAGCGGGGAATTTCTCGAACGTAAAGCGCGGGATTTTGGTGACCACGTAGTCGATGGTCGGCTCGAAGCTGGCCGGCGTCTCCCGCGTGATGTCGTTGGGCAGTTCGTCCAGCGTGTAGCCGACGGCGAGCTTCGCGGCGATCTTGGCGATCGGGAAGCCGGTCGCTTTTGAGGCCAGCGCGGACGAGCGCGAGACCCGCGGGTTCATCTCGATCACGATCATCCGCCCGGTCTCCGGGCAGATCGAAAACTGGATGTTCGAGCCGCCCGTCTCCACGCCGATCTCGCGGATGACGGCGAACGACGCGTCGCGCATCGCCTGGTATTCCTTGTCGGTCAGCGTCTGGGCTGGGGCGACGGTGATCGAATCTCCGGTGTGCACGCCCATCGGGTCGAAGTTCTCGATCGAGCAGATCACCACGCAGTTGTCCGCCCGGTCGCGCATCACCTCCATCTCGAATTCCTTCCAGCCGAGCAGCGATTCTTCGATCAGGACCTCGTTGACCGGGGAGAGGTCGATGCCGCGCGCGCAGATCTCCGCGAATTCCTCTTTGTTGTAGGCGATGCCGCCGCCGGAGCCGCCCAGCGTGTAGGCGGGGCGGATGATGAGCGGGAAGCTGCCGATCTCTTTGGCGACGGCTTCTGCCTCCGCCATGGTGTGCGCCACGTCCGAGCGCGGCACATCCAGCCCGATCTTGACCATCGCCTCTTTGAAGGCGAGCCGGTCCTCGCCCTTCTCGATCGCCTCGGCATTCGCGCCGATCATGCGGACGCCCAGCTTTTCCAGCGAGCCGCGCCGCACCAGCTCCATCGCCGTGTTCAACGCGGTCTGGCCGCCCAGCGTGGGCAGCAGCGCGTCCGGCTTTTCCTTCTCCATGATCATCTCGACCACCTCTGGCGTGATCGGCTCCACATAGGTCCGCGAGGCGAACTCCGGGTCGGTCATGATCGTCGCCGGGTTCGAATTGACGAGCACGACCTCGTAGCCCTCCTCCGCCAGCGCCTTGCACGCCTGCACGCCAGAGTAGTCAAATTCGCAGCCCTGCCCGATCACGATGGGACCGGAGCCGATGAGCATGATTTTTTTGATCGATTCGTCCTTGGGCATGAAGAGGGTGGGTGAGGCGGAGCTGGATTGTGAAGGCGGGATTTCGGCGCGCGCCGCCCCCGTTTTGGGAGGCGCGCGCAGGGCGCAAAAAAACGCCCGTCGACGCCGAGGAAGCGGGTCGCCGGGCGGCGTGCGCCTATGTTGCCGATGCCCGCCCCGATGACAAACGGAAATTAGATTTCCCGGCGGAGCCACCGCGCAGATTGCATGGCAGCTTTCCAAATCGCGGACCGCGCCGGGCAGGGAGGCGCAGGGTCCGGGACGAAATGCCTGATGGGCAGATGCTGACCCCTCTCTGGATCCAACGCCAAGCAGCCGCGTAAAATCCCAGAAAATTCGCGGGATCTTCACGGCGATTTCACAATTCGATGCGATCCTCTTGCCATGGAACAAATGCCTTCAACACCAAAGAGCAGGCAGGGAAATCCCGCCTCTTCGCCGCTCCTCAGAATCGCCCGCATTGGGTGCGCCGCCTTTCTCGCCATCGCGCTTCTGATCGCCCTGGTCGTATTCCGGGTCTATGGCACCGACACCCACCATGCGAATCGGGACAGTATCTGGTGGTCGGGGCAGTGCCGGAGCCTGATCCCGCCCGCCGCCGCCGACATCACGCTGCGCCGCGATTTCCTCGATCACTACGCCATTTACACGATTGCCGAGAAGGACCTAAACGCCTTCCTCGACAAGCATTTTGCAAGCCCCGGCGAAACGCTCGATTCGTTCAGCGAGCGATCGCCCGCCGACCCGAAATTGGTCGGCAAGCCGTTCGGTCCCCTCGCCTGGATCGTGACTGCCGATACGGTTTCGTATTCCTATACGGCGGAAAATGGGGGCGCTCACAAATTCTACCACGACACGAAAACCGGGCTGACCTATCAGTCCTCCGCCTACTGGTAGATAGCCCAGCCGCCCTACTCCCAAGCCACGCTTTCCGCCGTGCCCCGGTGGAAGAGCGCGCCGAATTCGTCCCAGCGGGGATCGGCTTCGTCGGGCGGCCAGAAGGTGCCGGCCTTGATCGCCTCGGCGACGCCCTCGGCGCAGGCGCGGGCGGATTCGAGCAGATCGCCGTCGAGGTCGTCCCAGGTCGTGATGCTGGTGTCGGAGGCGGCTTGCGGGAGGTGGAAGTAACCGGCGACGACCTTGGCACCGGGCGCGTAGCGGGCGGCGGCTTCGGCGTAGAGCGGGAGCTGGAGATCCTGCCAGAGCGCGTGGCTCGCCTTCCACTCCGCCGGGGCGCGCGGGGCGATGCGCCATTCGGGAAAGTCGCTATCGGATTCGTCCCGGCGGATCGGGCGGAAGTGGGCGGGACCGGGATCCTTCGGCTTGTCGCTCGTTTTGTAGTCGAGGACGCGGACTTCGCGGCGGCCGTTGACCTCGCGTTCTTCGAGCCGGTCGATGGTGCCGCGGACCGGGATGCCGCCGGCCTCTAGCCCGGCTCCGAGCTTGTCGAAAGCCACCTCGGCGCGCACGATGCGCCAGCCCTCGCGCACCGCCTTGGCATGCACTGCGGCGGCGGCGGCCAGCCGCGTCGAGGCACCCTCGACCTGGATGAGGACCGGGACCGGCAGCGTTTTGCCGAAGCGCGCCTCGGCGAGCCGCTCGACCTGGGCGGCGAGGAATTCGCGCAGCGCCTTTTCGTCGTCGCTGGCGCGCAGCCCATCGTTTCTGGCGAGCGCGCGCATCGCGTCGTGGCACAGGTTGCCGAACTCCATGGCGTCCATCTCCTGCTTGAGCGGATCGACCGCGCGCATGCGGAGGATGTCGCTCAGGTAAAAGCGGAACGGGCAGCGCAGGTAGCGGCCAAAGGCGGTGACGTTGAGGTGATCCGGCGGCTCGCGCTCGGCGGGCGGCGGCGGGCGCAGCCTCCACGCGCGGGTCCACGGCGCGGGGCGCTCGGGCACGGCGTCCGGCTCCGGCTGGAAGAGATCGAGCGCGCGGCGCGGCAGCTCCCGGTCCGGGCACATCAGGAGCAGGCGCGACGGTTTGAGCGGGTCGCCCAGCGCATTCGCCCGCCCGAGGATGAAATCGGCGCGCCCGCCGCGGCGGCGGCTCTCAATCAGATACGCCGCGATGAAGGCGTCCCGCGCGAGCCGCTGCGCGTTGGTCTTCATGCCGAGCCGCTCGCGCAGCGCGTGGGGCAGGAAGGCGTCGCCGCGCAGCGAGGCGGGCGCGAACCCGTCGTTGAACCCGGCGACCGCGAGGTGCGGCGCGTCTTCCCACAGCAGCTCCAGCCACCCTAACACATCCACATGGGACGGCGCGCGCTCCGGATACAGCGCGGTCTCCCCGGCGAGCCGCAGCAGGATGTCGAGCTTGTCGAGCGCGCCCGCCTCGGGACCGAACGGCGGCTGCTCCATCTCATCGAGGATTTCGTTGAGCCGCCGGGCGAAGGCGAGGAACGCGGCGTGCCTTTCGTCCTCCGCCTGGAATTCCATGCCGGTGTGGGCGAAGGCGAGAAAGCGGGCGACCGCCGCGCCGAAGTCGCCGCCCAGCGCCTCGCAGTGCGCCTGCATCGCCGCCGCCGCCGCGAGCAACGCCGGCTGCGGCTCGGCTTCCGCTTTGCCCGCCCGCAGCAGCGCGGCGGCGTCCGCCAGCGTGTCGGGCAAATGCGCGGCGCGGAGCCGGTCGAAGCCCCGGAGCAGGTCGGCGGGGCGCGCGCCGGATTCGCCCGCCAGCGCCTTGAGCGCGCCGGGGCAGCGCAGCAGGTCGGCGAAGGCGTCGAACGACCCGGTGCGGGCGAGGTCGGCGAACGTCCTAAGGATATAGTAGATCGGGTGCGAATCGCCGCGCTTGCCCTCGGGGTTGAACGTCTGGATGCCCGCCTCGCCGAAGGCGCGCTCGATCTCGGCGGCGACCTCCGGGTCGCAGGCACCGACCGCCAGCGCGCCGGCCGGGAATGGGTGCCCGCGGGCGATGCGCAGCGCGGCGGCCGCCTGGTCGCCCGGGCCATTGACCAGGTGGATCGCGCCGGCCGCATCGGGGATCTCGAGCGGGGCGATCTCCCATTCGGGCCCGGGGCGCCCCCATTCGTCAAAGCGATCTGCCAGCGCATCCGGTGCCGCCACCAGCACATCGACCGGGATCTGCGCGGCGAGCCGGCCGAGCGCGATTTCCGCCAAGCCGAGGAAATCCGGAGCCGCGATGACGACCGCGCGCGCCACGCCGTCCGGCGGGGCGATCGAGCGGGCGGAGGCAGCCTTTGCCGCCTGGGCGTCCTCCAGCCCGGCGAAGGCGAGCGTCTTGAGATACCGCTGCTCCAGCTCGGCGAGGTTTTCCCAGCGCTTGAATTCCTCGTGGGTCGGACCGAGCCGCTCCATCGCGCCGCGCATCCCGATCCCCGCCTCGCCGAGATCCGCGCGCAGCCGCTGGAAATCGGCGGCGAGCTGGAGCGCCCAATTCGGAGCGGGTTCCTCCGGCGGACGGGGGAACAGATACGGGAACGCCTTGAGGTCCGCCTCCCGCAGCACCCGCGCCCACGCGTAGAGCGCCGCCGCCGGCCCCGCGATCCGGCGCCCGTCCAACCCGCGCGCCGCCAGCGCCTCCGGCGTCCACACCGCCGGTGGGACCGCGGCGGCTCCCGCCTCGCCCAGCCGCTGCGCCAGCGCCTCGCGCAGCCGCCGCCCCGCATGGCGCGTCGGCACCACCGCGAGCACGCCGCTCAGGTCCGCCGACGGACCGCGCCCGCCCGCCACCCAGCCGCGGAGCAAAAACGCCGCCGCGCCCTCGATCACCGGGCGATCCCAGCCGAGAAAGTGGCGCTGCGGTTTGGCGGATTCAGTCATGCCGCCATGTAGCGCAGATCGGATGCGGGGAAAGCCAATCCTCCATTCCTCTGGTCGAATGGCGGGGGATGTCGCGCCGGTCATTCCATCGCCACATCCGGTCCGTTCGCGATGTCATCATCGGTCCCGCTGCGCCGATCTGGTCCGCTCGACCAAAGATCAAAGGCTCGACCCGCGTCTCGCGACGGAAGTCGGTAGTGATAGGGTTCACCCCACGGGTCACGCATCTCTTCCTCCAGATACTGCCGCCATCTTTCAGGTGTTGGACCAGATCTTGGGAACTCGATCAGGGCGTGCAACCCCTGCTGCTGTGTCGGGAAGTTTCCATTCGTGTTCGCGTAGGAATGCAGCGCTATCCCTAGCGTTTAGAGATCGGCTCCCGCCCGAGCGGATTTGTCAGCACAGGGCATGCCCGTTAACAAATAGAAGCTGCCGACAGCAACCAAGACGCATACCCCGGCAAAGATGACCCACGAAAATGGCGGCTCGCCTTTCTTCGGTGCCTGATTGCCGTTGGTAGGGAAGGGATCGATCATCGCCCTTTTGACCGCGCTGGGCGGGCCGCTGTTCAATCCTCCCGGCGCGCGCGGCAGCGCTAGACCGCCGCCGGAAAATCCGGGCACAGGGCGGAGCGCGCCGCCGCCTCACCGGGCGCGGCTTTGAGGAAGAAAAACAGCCGGCCCTCCAGATCGCAGATCCAGACCTCGTCGGCTCCCGCGTCGAAATACAGCGCGCGCTTTTCCTCGATCTCGGCGCGGGTGTTGGATGGCGAGAGGATTTCGATGCAGATCTCCGGCGCGACCATGAGCAGGTCGTCGGCGAGCGCGCCCTTCAGGCGCAGGTCGGAGATCCAGGCGACATCGGCGGCGCGGATGCCGGCGGCGGTCGAGACCGGGACTTCCGGGCGCGCCTTGCCGCCGGTCGGGAGAAGGCGGCGCAGCTCGGCGAGCACATCGGCTTGGCGATCCGCGTGGTAGAATCCGGGGGGTGGCGTCATGAGGATATGGCCGTGGCGATCCATCTCGATGCGCCCCTCGATCCGGGCGAGGGCTGGATCGCTGGCGATCTCCTTCCAGCGCCGCCGGTTGAAGGCGTGCTGGTCGGTGATCGCTTCGATCTCGAGCGTGGCGGGCATGGGGAAAACGTATCGGTTTGCCGCCGCGGCGCAACCGGCAGCCTCGGGCGGCTCGCCGGACCTACGCCGCGATAAAATCCATGCCCAGATCGAGGGCGGGCGCGCTGTGGGTGATCGCGCCGACCGAAATGAAATCGACGCCGCTCTCGGCGATGGCGCGCACGGTCGCCAGGTTCACGCCGCCGCTGGCTTCGAGCGCCACCGGCTTGCCGGCCGCTTCGTTCAGGGCGACCGCCTCGCGCAGCATCGGCGGCGGCATGTTGTCGAGCAGGATCGCGCGGACGCCGCGGAGCGTGAGGAATGCTCGCACCTGGTCGAGCGTGTCCGCCTCGACCTCGACCCACGCGTCCGGGCGGTCGGCGCGCAGCCGGTCGATGGCGTCTTGCAGCGCGGCGAGGCGATCCTCGGCGGCGAGGTGGTTGTCCTTCACCATGGCGGCGTCGTAGAGACCCATCCGGTGGTTGGCGGCTCCGCCGGCGACGGCGGCCGCCTTTTCCAGCCGCCGCCAGCCCGGCGTCGTCTTGCGCGTGTCGAGGATCGCCGCGCCAGTCCCGGCGACCGCGTCGGCGAACCGGCGCGCGAGCGTCGCCACGCCCGAGAGGCGCTGGAGGAAATTGAGCGCGGTGCGCTCGGCGGTCAGGATCGAGCGCGACGCGCCGGAGACTTCGAGGCAGGCGTCTCCTGGCTGCAGCGCGGCGCCGTCCTCGCGCAACCGTTCGATTTTCAAAACCGGATCGACGCGCCGGAAGACCTCGGCAGCGATGTCGGAGCCGGCGAGCACGCCCGGCTGCCGCGCGGCGATCCGCCCGACGCTCCGCGCTTCGCCCGACACGAAATACGCCGCGGTGAGATCGCCGGTGCCGATGTCTTCGGCCAGGGCGAGGTCGATGAGCGTGGAGGTGGCGGGATCGATAGGCATGGCTGCAATCAAATTACGCCGAGCGCCCGCTCAAGCGCGCATTCTAGCGCCGCGTGGTCGCGGTGGTCATACTGGATCGCGCGAAAGCCGTGGCGCTTTCCCGCCGCGATGTTGGCGGGCAAGTCGTCGATGTAGATCGTCTCCGCCGGGTCGATGCCGAGCTCATCGACCGCCGCGCGATAGATCGCGTCGTCCGGCTTCATGCTCCGCGCCCGGTAGGAAAAGATGCCGCCGTCGAAGTGCCCGAAGACGCCAAATTCCGCGACGAGAAACGCGTGGTGCAGGTCGCTGGTGTTGGAGAAGAGATAGAGCGGCACCCTGCCCCGCAGCCGCGCGAGGACCGGCTCCATCGCCGCGTTCGCCGCAAAGATATCGTTCCAGATCGCCCGGAATTCGGCGGGGTCGCCGCGAAACTCAAAAAGCTCGATCGCCCGCGCCACGAACGCATCGCCCGCGACCTCGCCCCGCTCCAACGCGATTTTCATCGCCTCAAATTCCCCGGCTTCCGCCGCGCCAAACCGCCCGCACCGGTCGCAAACGCGCCTCGAACCGCCCGAAGTCAAAGGTGACAAGGACGTTGCCGATATCGAAAAGAAAAGCGCGGGGCGGGCGGGGCATCGAGCGGACAGGGACGCCGGATCGGCGGCGGCGCAAGGCGGAATCGCCAGCAAGTCGCGGAGCTACGTCCGCACCGGGGACGGATCGTTGGTGGCGAAACACCGGAACTTCTACTAGGGTGCGTTCGAAAACTGCTTTTTCGTTGGATCTGGGGTGGTTTGTGATATTGTTAACTCATGTCTAAAATATACCAATCCGAAACCGATAGGCGCCGTGTCGAACGGCTAAAAAAATTAACTTAATGCGGAAAGCGAAAGTGAAACTGGAATGATTCTTGCTGCGGGCGACCCCGGTGCGATCTGGACACGATCCTGTCCGCCATTTTATGGTTAAGGGAGGGCTGCTCCGCAGCTCGCTCTCCATTTTCGCCCCCTACACGACAATCTATGGGTGGGTGGGCGTTGGAACGGTAGCGGCTTGTGGGATCGCATCCTGGTAAAGGCCAGCGAGGGGCTGGGGGGAAGCTATTCGGGATTGATTCGACTTGCGCAAAGGTCCACAAGCACGGTCTTTGCCACAGGCTTAATGCGCTGGAAATAATCGTGCATCGCGAGGACAAGGACCGGGGCGAACACGAAGGTGCATGCGATTGTCGATGCTGATGCGCTTGTCGGGATCATCCTGTCGGTAGGACCACCCACGACAGCCCTGCTTGCCGGGGAGGGCTCGTGGAAAGGCTCACCGATCGGACCATTCTCGCCGACAAGGTATACGACACGGATGCGTTTCGGGCGCTGCTCGAGGAAAGCTTAACCTGGGGGCTTGCATACCCCCAAAAGCGAACCGGAAGAACCCGGCAAAATACAACAAGGGATATTATAAAAAACGCCACTACGTCGAGAACTTCTTTCAAAAATAAAGAGTTTCGCGCCGTGGCAGCCAGGTATGAAAAGCTCGACTCCAGGTTTCGTTCCTTCTGCGTTCGGCACAATTATTCAATGGATATGGTTCCGAGAGGAACGCACCTAGCGCAGGAACTTTATCGAAAGCCATTCAGGGTGAAGATGAGCGGTGGGATCGATTATTGGAAGAAGGGGCGCGAGCCAGTTCCTCCTCCGCCCTGCACAAAGCGCCGGAAGCGTGGACGCCAACTTTCTCCGCGTTCGCGAACCGACAAAGATAGCCCCAAATATGAGGCGGAATTCCTCAGGCTCATGCGCGAAGAATTTGAGGGGCAACCGGCGCTGGGGATGGTGCCCAAATCTCGAATCCGGGGACACCATGCTCAAGGATGGGGATCGGTTCCGATCGATCACCTCGCAAGCGAATTGCCAGAGGGATCCGTCGAGATGGAAACGGACGCCTACGAGGGATCGAATCGAATACTTCCGCCAAAGAGCGAAGGCGGTGACGGATCATCCGCACCATTTCATCGCGCGGGTCTGCCTCCGCTTTTGCCGATCCGCCGCCTGATGCGATTCAGACGCCATCAGGGCTATTGATCTCATTATCGAAGTTCCACCTTTTTCGCGGTCTTCCGCCAGCAAGAGCGTCCGGGCTTTTTGGGAGTGGGAGGACAATTTGCCTCCGAAGTTATCGCTGCAGACCCGAAGACGCTGAAGTTTTCCGTTTCCGGTCAAGGAGCCGCCGGGGTGATGGTCGATGAAAGCCCGGGCGTCGCGCTGAAGATGTTCGATCGATCCGGCGCAAGGTCCACGGCGTTGCAAAGCGACATTCGCGACCAAACTGGCTGGGTCTCCCAGTGGATCATTTCGCCGCCGCTGACGGTGCTCGACTCCGACAATCTGCCACCACCCATGTTCCGTAAGCCAGTTCCTCCCCTAAACGTTTCATTGATCGACCAAGCTTGCTGCAGCACCAGCACGGCGTTGCCGTGCGGTGCGGACGAGTCGGGCGCAGATCCTGGAAGTCAGCGCTCAAGGTTCAGGCCCTTCCGTCACCGGCGATCACCGTTCGCTTCTGGCGGTGTGCGCCAGCATGCGTGGGAGAGGCTGCCGCTCGGGCAAGGTTCACGGAAGTCCACGCGTATTCGGCAGCGGTCACCGGAAGATCGCGGAAGCGAATTTGCGCCTGGTCAACACATGACGTTCAACTCGGTCAACCAGTGGCGGCAGTTCGCCGCCCGCTGACCATCGAGGCGGGCGTGACCTGCGGGCTGCGGATCAACCCGGAGCACTCGACCGGCAAGGTGCCGCTCTACGACCCGTGCGCGCCGGGGTCGCGGCTGGGCACGCGGGCGGCGGATATGGCGAGCTACGCGCCGCCGGGGACGTTCGACGCCTTGACCGAGACCTGCCCGCACGCTGTGCGAGCAGGGCGGCGACGCGCTGGACGAGACCGCCGCCGCCATGGAGGAGCGCTTTGCCCGCTGGCTGCCCGCGTCGCGGTGGCTCAACCTCGGCGGCGGTACCCGCATCACCCGCGAGGGCCGACATCGACCGCCTGCTCCGCGTCATCCGCCGCCTGCAGGACCGCTACGGCGTGCGAAGATCTGCCCTCAGACCGGCGAGGCGGTGGTCATCATACCGGGTTCCTCGTCGCGGTCATCGATATCGTCGAGAACGCGGTAGATCGCGATGCTCGATGTGTCATCGGCGACGGCGCATATGCGGACGTTTTGGAAATGCCGTATCGCCCGGAGATCATCGGCGCGGGCGAGCCGGGCGAAGAGGCGCACCTGTCGGCTCGGCGGACCGACCTGCCTGGTAAGCGACTACGTCGGCACGTATTCGTTCGACGCGCCGCTGCGCCCCGGGGACCGGCTCGTCTTCACCGACATGGCGCACTACACGATGGTGAAGACGACGATGTTCAACGGCGTGAAGCATCCGGCGGTCGCCAGCTGGGGATCCGGAGACCGGCGAGGCGGGGATGCTGCGGCGCTTCGCCTACGAGGACTTCCGCGCGCCTCGGCTGAAGCTGCCGCCGCGCAAGACAAGGCCTCGGCATCCTGCCGATCCTCGCCTTGATCAACCGGCGGGCACGCCAAACACCCTCCCGGATGCGGCGGCGGCGGACGCCTCGGCAGGCGTCCCTGCAGGACTATCTTTCTGCTAACTAAACAGCCGTGCCGAACTGCAGCTCGGCGAGCATCCGATAGACGCCTTCGGGCTTGGCGCTCAGTTCCTCGTGCGTGCCGCTTTCCACCGCCTGGCCGTTGCGCAGGACGAGGATGCGGTCGGCGTCTTTCACCGTGGCGAGGCGGTGCGCGATGATGATCGAGGTGCGCCCATGCATCAGCGTGTCGAGCGCCTCTTGGACCAGTCGCTCGCTTTCGGAATCCAGCGAGCTGGTCGCTTCGTCCAAGACGAGGATGGCGGGGTCGGCGAGGATCGCGCGGGCGATGGCGATGCGCTGGCGCTGGCCGCCGCTGAGCTTGATGCCGCGGTCGCCGACCAGCGTCTCGTAGCCCTCGGGGAATTCTTCGATGAAGGCGTGGGCGTTCGCCTTCTTCGCGGCGGCGACGATTTCGTCCTCGGTCGCGCCGGTCTTCCCGTAGGCGATGTTGTCGCGGATGCTGCCGCCGAAAAGCAGCACCTCCTGCGGGACGATGGCGATCTGCGCGCGGCGGTGCCGCAGCGGGATCTCGGTGGAGGGCGTGCCGTCGAACAAAACGCTGCCCTCATCCGGATCGTAGTAGCCGAGCAGCAATCCGATGACCGTGGATTTGCCCGCGCCGCTCGGTCCCACGATCGCGATGCGCTCGCCGGGTGCCGCCTTGAACGAAACGCCGCGCAGCACCTCGACGTCCGGGCGCGACGGATAGCGGAAGCGCACGCCGCGCAGCTCGACCTCGCCGCGCAGGCGGGACGGCTCGCCCTCGCCGCTCTGGTCCTCCGGCTCCTCATTCAGATAGTCGCGGATCCGGTCGGTGGCTCCGAGCGCGCCCTGGAGCTGGGAGAAGACTTCCGGCAGCGATCCCATCGCCGCGCCGACGAACACGCTGAACAAAACGAAGCGCAGAAATTCTTCGGACGTGAGGCGGCCGTCGCGCAGCATGCCCGCGCCATACCAGACGACGAAGGCGACGGTGCCGAAGAGGACGAAGATGATGAAGGCGATGAAGAATGCCTTGGCTCCCGCCGAGCGGAGCGCCGAGGTCAGGTATCGCTCGATCGCGGTGCCGTAGCGCGCGGTCTCATACGGCTCGTTGGTGAATGCCTTGACGTTGGCGACGCCCTGGAGCGTCTCCTCGACGATGACGTTGGACTCGGCCAGCCGGTCCTGGGCGTCGCGGGTGAAGCCGCGGATGCGGCGCCCGACGAGCGCGACGGTCAAGATGACGACCGGGATGCAGGCGAGCATGACGAGCGCGAGCTTCCACGAGCTGATGAAGACGAAGACCAAGCCGCCGACGAGGATGACGCCGTGGCGGACGAGCTGCGGCAGCGTCACCATCAGCGCGTCCCGCATCAGCATCAGATCGGAGGCGAGCCGGCTGGACAGCTCACCGACGCGGCGCTCGGAGAAGAACGCCATCGGCAGCCGGATGAGGCGGCCGTAGGTCTCGCGGCGCAGGTCGGCGAGCGCGCGCTCGCCGGCGAAGTTCAGCCACCGGATGCGGAAGAACGCGATCAGGGCTTGCAGGGCGAGCGCGCCGACCAGCAGCAGCATCGCCCGGTTCACCTTTTCCGCCGAGACATCCGCCGCCGAGAGCGAAACGCTGCCGCCGCGCAGCGAGCCGCCCGCGATCTCGCTCATCATGTAGGGGAAGACGAGCGAGAGCCCGGCGGTGAAGAACAAGCCGAGGATCGCCGGGATGAACCACTTCCGATAAGGATGCAGGTAGCGGAACAGCCACGCGGCATCGGCGGCGGCTTTGCGGTCGAGCTTCGCTTTGGGCGGGTCGTCGGAGGAGCCTCCGGGGGAGGCGTTGTCTTGGGGGCGGCGGGGCATGGTGCGGGAAGCGGAACCTAGGGGGCGGGCCAGCGAATCAAGCGCAAATCCGAGGCGCGAATTGCCAGCTAGCGCGCGGCCGCCGCCGGGGCGGGCGCGGACTTGAGGAGATCGCCGAGGTTGAACTTCGTGTAGCGGGTGTGGCTGGCGACGTTCTCGCCATCCGCGTTGGCGATCCAGAAGTCGAGCGTCTGCGGCGCGAACAGCGCGCTTTGGATGTTCGAGTTCATGCAAACCGGGCGTGTCATCAGGTCGAGCGCGCCCTGGGCGTCGAACGTGCCGTGGCCGGCTTGCACGCGGCGGGCGAGCTCCTCGTAGCGGTCGCCGCTGGACATCAGGACCGCCCCGCCGATGGCGTGCGGCAGCTTCGGGTGCGACTCGCCCGAATACACGGTCTCGAACGTGTCCGGTGTGGCGGCGATCCCGACCGCGCGGTCGGCGTGGGCGTCGGAGATGACGTAATAGTATTCGCAGGTGCGCGGGCCGCGCCGCATGATCTCGACGGCTTCGCCGAGCGTCGATGCCTTCTCCATGACCTCGCGCATGAGCTGCGCCATCGGCTTGCCGTCCCAGTTGCCTTCGCCGCGCCCGCCCATCTCGCCGATGGCGATGCCTTTTTCATTCATCGCCGTGATCGAGCCGATGAAGCCGGCGTAGCCGAGGTTGACCCACGCGTTGCCCTGGTCCGGCTGCACGATGGCGACCGCCGCGTTTTGCTCCAAGCCGACGCCGCGCAGATAGTCGAGCACGCGCCCGTGGTAAAGCGTGCCGCCCTCCGTCGCCGGCCCGTGGATGGCGAAGCCGCTGCAGTGAAAAAGCTCGGGGAAGAAATTGGCGAGCCGGACCTCTTCTTTTTCCAGGCCGGCGGCGGCGGCCAGCGCATCCATCTCGCGGAGATAGCGCGGGTCCATGTGCGCCATCAAGCGGGCCTGCGCGTCTTCGATCTCCTCGAAAAACCAACGCCCTTTGTCGAACGAACTGCCGACGCCGACGCCGTAGAGGATGCGCTCGACGACCGAGCGCACCTCGCCGCGGAGCAGCTCGCCCTGTTGCGCGCCCATCTCCTCCGGCGTGCCTTTGACGAACAAAACGCGGACGCCATCGTGCAGCTCGAGTCGCCCCTCGCCCGACCGCGCGACGAGCACCTTCTCGCCGGTCGCGGCGGGCAGCGGCGCGATCTCGCCGCCCATCGCCCCGACCGCCGCTTCGGCAAAGCGCTGCAGGTGGGCGAGGGCGACGCGCTCGACCGGAGCCCCGGCGGGAGCCGGGATGCCCCAGCCCTGCGGCGGAGCCTCGCCAGCCGCGCCGACCCGCGCGCCGAGCAACTCGATCTCGATGTCCAAGCCCGCGCCGTCCGCGTAGCCGATGACCGCCGGGATGCCGTCCGCCGGGCGGATGCCAAACGTGAACGTCCCGCCGGGCAGGTCAAAGCGGTTGCGGGCGCCGGGTTTGAGCATCCCGCGGTGGACCCGCGCGGTCCCGCCGTCGGCGAGCGCGCGTTCCTCGGGCGCGCCCGCATCGACGATCGCCGGCAGCGCTTTGAGCAACTCCGGATCGAACGGCAGGATCAGCGGCGGCAGGTCGGCGGGCAGCGCGCTGGCCGGATTCGATTTGAATCGCGGCACGTCCTCCGCGCCGGCGATAAAGAGATCTTTGTCCGGCGCGGCGATCCAGATCTCCTCGCCGTTCCGCCCGATCGCGAACCGCTGGCCATCGACCTCCGCCTCGAGCCGGGCATGGTGCGGCGGCAGGAATGCGAAGTCGATCTCGCGCCCGAGCAATTCGTCCGCCAGGCCATCCGCTTTGGCGATGCGGAGCTTCGCGAAGAACGGGCGGCCCGAAACGCCCGGCGGCGGCGGCTCCAAAACCGCCAAGACGCCGGTCGCCGCCTCCGCAAAGCCGCGCGAATTCGCGTCGGTGAAATAAAAACGCCAGGCGAAGAAAACGCCGATGCAAAAGATGGCGAGCAGCGCGGCGAGGATTTTGAGCAGGCGAAGAATGAGCTTCATACGCGCCACCCTATCGAAGATCGCCCCAGATGCATCCCCGTCGGTTCGCCCCGGTGGCTGCGATTCACGGTCCTTCCTCGGGACCTTCCGCCATCATCTCCTCAGACTCCCGGTCGCGCTCCGGCGCGGTGTCGATGAGATGTTGCGCTTCGGCTTCGTCGCTAGAGCCGGGGCGGTAAAAGCGGCGCGCCCAGCGGACGTAGAACACCTCTGCTTCGTCGGGCGGGGCGACCCATGAGGATTCGCCGGGGCGGACCTCCCAGACGAGGCTCGGTCCAAGTTGGGTGTTGAAGGTGACGCGGTAGGTGCCGCCGCCGAGGTTTTCATAGGTGCCCTTCCCGTATTCGGTCAGGTGGCGGTCCGAGTATCCGGTGATCTGACCGTCTTTGAAAAGGAAGAAGTGTTTGGCGTCGCAGAGGCACGCCCCGTAGTAGTAGCTGGTCCAGATGCCTTCGATCGGATGCGCCTTGCCGTCGTCGCGGTTGAGCCAGTAGGTGGTGCCGGAGACACCGAGGATGACCAATGCCACCGTGCGCCAGCGCCGGGAGGGTAGCTTCATAGGAGGGCGGGGTTTTCTACGGTGCCTCGCGGTCGTAGTTGCGGTGGTTGATGATGATCTGGATGTCGTCGATCTGCCCGATCGGGAATTCAAAACCGAACCCGTCATCGACCTCTAGTTCAAGCAGCCAGTCGGTCGCCGCCACCGAGCGGTCGGCGAATTTGTGGTTGGCGAAATCGTCCTCGGCGAGCGGCGGCGGATTGTTGCCGAGCGAGGTGTCGCTGACCAGGGCGTCGATGGTATCGGCGATCGTGTTGCTGGAGACTGGCGGCGGGAACGAATTGCTGGTCAGGTCGTAGTTCCGCGTCTCGTAGGGGACGAGTTCGTTGTAGAGCTTGTCGGGGCGGACCGGCGCGCCGGGGTCCGCCGGGTTGACGAGCGTGCCGACCTCGACGCGGCGGACGTAGCTGGTGCCGCCGTAGTAGATGGTCGCGCCGGAGAGCCGGTTTTGCTCCAGCTCGGGATCGAAGGCGCCCTGGAAATTGCCGACGATGCGGACCTTGATCCAATTGATCTTGTCCAGCGCCACGCCGGGGTTGAACAACCCGTAGCCGCCGCCCTGCTCCTGGTAGGAGGCCCCGCGGAAAAACGAGTCGTTGGGCAGCGTGCGCACGGTGTGGAACGGGATCAGGATCTCGCCGGGGAAGCTGCCGTCGCCCGTGCCGTCGGCGAGCTGGCGGAGGCGCGAGCGGAACGCGCTGATCGCGTCGGTATCCGCGCCGGTGATCGGATCGGGATAGGTCCCGCCATTCCCATACTCCATGAAGAGCTGGCGCACCGAAAAGATGCTGTTGCGGGAGGGATTGAGCCCGCGCTGGTCGGTCCGGTCCTGGTCGAATTCATCCATGGCAAGCAAGACGTCGCGCAGGTCGCGGGCGTTGCGCGCGGCGTTGAGGTCGCGGATCGACCACGCCATCCCGAGGTCGTCGGTGAAGGCGAACGGCTCGTTCCACTTGTATTCCAGGGAGCGGAGCAAGATGAACATCCAGAGCTTGGCGCGGCGGAACGAAAGCTCCGCGCGACCCATCGCGTCGAGCGTGCGCATCTGGTGGATCGGGTCGCCATAGTAGCGCTCGCGCAGCGTGTCATCCAGGCCCGCGAGGCGGCGTTCGAGCCGTTCCTTTTCGTTCAGCAAGGCGGCGAGCCAGTTCATCTCCTGCGCCATCGTGTTGGCGGCGATCAGGGATTCGACCGACAGCCGCTTGAGGTCGAGCAGCCGGATCCTCATGAAGTTCTGGAACTTGGCGTCGAGGTCCGCGTTGTCCACGGCGGAGATCTCCATGACTTCCGCGCCGGCCAGCTCGACCTTCTTGTCCTCCAGCTCGCCCTTCTTGATCTCCGCTCCGACCTGGAAGACGAAGTTCAGGCCGCGGGCGATCTTCTGCGCCTTGGTCAGCGGGTCGCTCGGCTCGAACAAGCCGGCGATCATGTCGGCTCCCTGCTGCGCGGTCTCGATGCGCCCGATCTCTTTGTCTAGCTCGTGCTGCTGGTTGATATACTTCACGCGGATGTTGGCGCGCGAGGTATTGTTCGCCTTGAGCGTTTCGTTGGTCTCGAATTCGATATCGATTTCCCGGTAGAGATTGTCGATGTCCACGCGATTGAGCTCGATCTCGTTCTGCGCGTTCTCGATCCGCAGCTCCTGCTCGGCGATCTCTGAGCCGGAGACGCCGAAGTCGCCGATCTGGGCGAGGCGCTCGAGGATGCCGGTGCGCAGGTCGAGGCGCCGGTCGTCGAACTGGGTGCGCGCGCCGTTGTAGGCATCATAGGCGGTGCGGGCGAGTTCCAGCTCTGCCTCCGCCCCGAACGGGCCGCCGAGGATCTGGGAATCGACGCGCTCGTAGAGGTAGTCGAACGTGTCGGTTTCATTCGCCCCGCCGATGAGGAGGAGAAAATCGTCGCTGAAGCCGAGCGCATTGATGCCAGAGATGAGATGGTTTTGGATATCGCCGAGGCTGTTGAGCGCCGCCTCCCAGCGGGCGACGGCTTGCCCCAAGGCGGGCACCGGCTCGCCGGGGACGACCGGCTGGAGGGCGGACCCGACGGTGAGCAAATAGCGCTGGACCTGGGCGGCGAGCGCGCGCCCGGCTTCCCGGTCGCCCGCCGCATCGCGGTCGAGGTAGAGTTCGGAGAGCCGGTAGGCGGCTTCGCCATAGGCTCCGAGCAGGTCGTAGAGCAGGGTCGCATCCGCGTAGCCGACGTCTTCCTCCTGTTCCGCGATCACGCCGAGGTATCCGCCGCCGCCGTTGAAGCCGAGCGGGCGGAAATCGCGGATCGGCTGGTCGTCGCGCAAGGCGGCGAACTGGGCGGGATCGGCGATCACGCCGCCGAAGCAGGCGAGCGCGCGGCGGTAGAGGTCGATGACGCCGTCGGGTGCCTCGTAGGCGGCGATGTGCTGGTCGAGCGTGCTTTGCGCGATGGTGACGAGCTTCGCGTCGCGCTCCGCTTTGTTGGCGGTGAACTCGGCGAAGAATCCGAGCACCGCCGCGTTGTCGTAGCAGATGTCGAGCAGCAGGGCGCGCGCCTCTTGGTCGCCGGGGTCGGCGGTGAAGGCTCCCACGGCCGCCGCGTGGGCGGCATCCGCGTTGGCCTGGTCGGCGGCGGTGAAAAGCACGGTCGGGTCCGGGTCGTTCGGGGTGCCGTCGAGCGGCGCATCGAGCGGGAACTGGAAGACCTGCTGGCCGGACGTGTCGCTTTCTGGATCGACGTCGGTGGCGTAGAGCGACCAGCGGTAGCGGAACGTCGCGTCGCCCGCCGGGGAGCCGGGAGCCGTGGATTCGTAGAAGTAAAGCGGGGCGGTCATGCCCGCCGCGATGCCGGCGCGGATGTCTTGCGCGGGGCTGAGGTCCTGGCCGTAGATCGGCGAGATGTCTTTGTCCGCCGACGAGCCGCCGTCCCGCGCGATGTTGCCGAGGAAGGTGCCGTAGCGCGAGGCGTCGAGCAGGCCGCCTTCCATGACAAAGATGGCGCTGCCAAAGCCGGAGCCGTGCCCCGCATTGCTCGCCCCGCCGGACCCGCGCGCGCCGCCCAGCGCCCAGTTGTCGAGAAAGACCGTGTGCTGATAGGCGAATCGCGCGCCGCTTTCGACGAAGATCGCGCCGCCCATGCCCGCGCCGCCGCCGCCCGCGCCGCCCGTCCCGCCGCTGCCGCCGCCGTAGGCTGAGGTGACCGGGTGGTAACTCTGGGAGCCGCCGACCGGTCGCCCGCCGCCGTCGCTGCCCTTGTAGCCGTTGCCGCCGTGGCCCGCGCCGAACCCGCCTGCGCCGCCGCCGCCGCCGCTGCCGCCGGTCCCGCGGATGCCGTGCTCGGACGGATCGTCCAGGTTGTCGGTGCCGCCGCCGCCGCCACCGCCGCCGCCACCACCGCCGCCGCCGCCTGCGCCGTAGCCGCCGATCCCGCCTGCGCCGCCGCGCCCGCCATTGCCGCCGTTGCCTGCGACGCCCGGCACCGCATTGGTCGCGCCGCCGCCGCCGCCGCCGCCGCCCGCGCGGCCCGGGTAGCCGGGTCCGAACCCGTTGCCGTCGCTGCCGTTGCTGCCCGCGTCGCCGCCGCCGCCCGAGGGCGCGGGGGTCCCGGTGCTGTTGCCACCCCGGCTGCCGCCGCCGGAGCCATCCGAGGCGCTCCCCGCCACCGAATTGGACCAGGTGTCGGTGTAGAAGGGCGGGAGGATCGATCCCGAGCGCGTCTGCAGCCCGCCCTTTCCGCCGCTGCCGCCCCGCGTGCTGCGCGCATTCCCGCCATTCCCGCCGGTCGCCCGGTTGTCTTCGAAGATCACCCGCTCTGTTGCGACGCTCCCGCCGTGGCGCACGAAAACCGCGCCGCCCATCGCGCCGGTCCCGCCATAGCCGGTCCCCGCCGCATAGCCGAGTATCCGCCCGCCGCCCACGCGCAGATCGCGCAGCACGAGAGAGACGCCGAGTTCCACCCGGAACGGGCGCATGTAGTTGATATTCGCCCCGTGGATGAGCAGGCGGTCCGCGCCCGATCCCTGGATGATCGTCCGCCGCCGGAGGTAGGGGAGGCTCGCGTCGCGTTCCCCGTCTGAATTGTCATCGTAGCCGGAGATCACGCCTTCGACGCCGCTCGCATCGATCAGGGCGATCGCGTCGAGCGGGAGCGCATTCGCGTCGAGGATCGCCTGGCGCAGCGAGCCGGGACCGAACAGGTCGGTGTTCGTCACGGTGAAGGTGTGCGTCGGCACCGGGTTCTCCGGCATCGGGCCGGGATAGGCATAGGGGGCAGACGTGCGGATCAGGTCGGCGTGCCGCCCGTTGCCGGAGGTGTCTGCCAGGTCGTTTTCCCCCGGCTCGCCGACGCCCAGATCCTGCTGGCGGCCAAAGTCGAAGTCGGCGAGCAGGCCGGGATCGCCTGGGGCGGGCGCGCGGTGCATCGCGGCGGCGACCTCGCCCGGCGTCAGCGCCTTCGACCAGATGCGGAATTGCGAGATCATCCCGGCGGCGTCGTCGGCGGTGCTGCCCATCGGGCGGCCGGAGACCCAGAATTCGCCGCTGCCGAGGAACGGGGCGACGCCGGATTGCTCGCCCGCCACGATGCCGTTTTTGAAGACGCGGCGCGTGCCGGTCGCGAGGTCGTAGGTGCACGCCCAGTGGACGAAAATCCCATCGTTGCTGCCCGCCGAGACGTTGAGGTCGTTGTTCCAGAACGCGAACGTGAACTGGTCGCTGCTGCCGCCGCGATACCCGATGTGCAGCCCGACATTGTCCGCGTCCTGCCCCTGCCCGGCCAGCCAATCGATCCGGCTCCGCCCGAATCGCTGGTGCCAGAATTCGATGGTGAACGATTGGTTGGCGAGGTCCGGGGCCGCCGCCGCCGGGATGACCGCGTGGCGGTTCGCGCCGTTGAATTCAACATGGCCGCGCCCCATGGCGGCGGCGGCCAGCGCCAGCAGGCCGGCGGCGGCGGTGAAAAGTGTGGTGAACGTCTTCATGATCGTGATCGGAAATAGGTGGTGAGGTCGGTCGAAAGGTCGGGGCGGCTAGCTAGGGCGCGACGGCGGTCGGCGCTTCGGATTCGGCGGAGACCGGGGCTTGGCGGAAAAACGTGAAGTCGCCCTCGATCGGCGCGATCTGGAGGTGCGGCTTGGACGGCACCGAACTGCTCAGCGTGAACGTCCCGGTCAGCCGGTTCTCGGTGACGCCGCCGCCGCTCGCCGCGAGCGCCAGCGTCATCACCGTGTCCGCCCCGTAGAGGCTTTCGGCGGCGGGCACGATGATCGGCTGCGTGGTGGCGGAAAAGGCGGTGCCGGACAGCGCGAGCGACGCCAGCGGCCAGTCGCCGTCCGGGTCGCTCGTGTTGGCGGGCAGAAAGCCGGAGCGGTCCGTTTTGAAGCAGCCCGTCAGCCCGGCGGCGTCCCGGGCGATCAACATCCGCGCGCCCAGGTCGATGGCCGGGCTCTCGGAGGAAAGCGCGCCGCCCCAGTAGGCGTCGTTGTCCTGCACGACGACGTTGATCGAGGCGTTGTCGCCCACGCCGTAGATGCCGCCGGCGTCGCTCAACTTTAGGTTAAAGGCCCGCAGCTCGCCGACCTCCGCGTCGTCGCCCAGCGCCACCGGGATCGTGGCAGTCGTCGCGCCGCCCACCTGAATCTGCCCGGCCTGCGCGCCGGCTCCGTCGCCAAAGTCCAGCGTGTAGCGCAGCGTCCCGGTGAACGGCGCGGAAAAACAAACCAGCACGCCGACCGTGTCGGACTCGGCCGCCTGCGCCAGCGGCGCGGCGAACGCGGCGGTCAGCGGCACGCCCCGCTTCAAGATCCGGAAGAATTTCCGCGTCTCTGCCCCGACCGGCGCGAACGCGCGCCAGTTCCCGCCGCCCAGCGATTGGAACGTCGCGCCTTGCACGCCCTCCCACGGCCCGGCCGGGGATTCCGCCGCCTCGACGCCAAAGTCGGCGGCTTGCCCATCGCCCGCCGCATCGACGAAATCGAGGTAGATTTGATCCTGCGCGGAAAAGGCGAGCGCTTTGACCGAAACCGGCGGATCGGCGGCGGGGCAGGGTAGGGGAACAAGGGCTGCTGCGGCAAAGGCGGCGAGCAGGGCGGTCGGGAGGGTGTTACGCTGTTTCATAAGGCTCGGATTGGGTTCTGGTCGCTTTCTGAGGGAATCCGGACCTTAAGTTACAGGCGATGGGAATTTTGCGTTTTTCTGCCCTGCGCGGCTCCATCCGCCTCCGCCTCCGCCTCGCCGCCGCATGGCGGTGGAAATCGATTCGCTTGGCTTAACTATCTCCGGCGGAGGGAATCGGGCGAAATTCCCGCTCGCAACACGCTAGCGATTCGGGAATAGTCGCCCTCGCCAGATCCTCCAGAAATCTCAAATCCCGCAATCCGCATTCGCCATGGCGAAACCGACACGCCGAACGAGCCAAAAGCAGGGCGGATCCTCCCAAAAGCAGGGCGGACCCTCCCAGCCGCCCGATCCCGCCCCCGAGAAATACATCGGTCCGTCCCGGGTCGGAAGCGCGCCGCCCCCCGCCGAAAAGCCGGGCATCGATGCCGCGGCGTCCCCCCAGCAGGCTAAACCGCAACCGAAGCCAAAGCCGGGACCATCCCAGATGCCTTCGGCAAATCCGGAGCAGGCGAAGCGCGAGCCGGCCGAGGAACCTGCGGTCGACGAGGAACCGGCTCCCGCCGCTCCGGTCCGAGAGGCGAAACCGCCAGCGGCGGGCGGCAGCAGCCGCAGCGATGCCGAAGGCGGCAGCGTCTTCCAGCCGCCGCCGCCGCAGAAGCGGGAGCGCACGGGCAAGAGCAAGGGCAAGCGCCGCAAGAAAGAGAGCAAAGTCGCCGCCTCCGGCCAGGTCAGCCTCTCGACCAAATTGCGGTCGATGAATTGGAAGTTGGCCGGACCGATCATGGGGGCCCTCATCGGAATCCCGGCGGTCTATTTGATCGGCGCGTTGCTCGGGTGGTGGGCGCTTACCGCGCCCTACGACTACTACCAAGCGCGAGAGGCGCGCGAAATGATGGAGGACGCCCACCGGCTCATGGATCGGCGGCTCCAGCGGGAGGCGGCTGTCGTCGCGGAAAAAGCCTACAAAATGGCTCCCGAGGACACCGAGGTCCTCCGCTCGATGGCCGCATTCGTGGACCGGGGCAATTTCAAGGACACGCTTTACTTTTGGAAGAAGCTGGTGGCGAAGGAAGACTCGACCGTGGAGGACCGGATCGGGCTGGCCAAAGCGATACTCAAAGACGGCGACGCCAAAGCCTTTGACGAAATCGTGACCGCCGCGCTCAAGGAGGCTCCCGACAACGCCGAGGTCCTCAAGGCGGCCCGCGTGCGGAACTTGCTCCAGGGCGATAGCGAAGGGGCGGATGCGATGCTGGAGCGCGCGGCGAAAGCCGACCCGAACGATCCGCTCACCCGCTACCTCACCGCGAAAAAGGAGACGAAGAGCGCGTTCACCGAGGTCTCCGACAACGCGTGGTCCACGCTCTGGCAGCTCTCCCGCGGGCAGGATGACACCGCGCTGCTCGCCATCCGCTACCTGCTTTCCCAAGAGCAGATCCGGGGCGGCAGCTTCGATGAATTGATCAAGCTCGTCCGCACCCACCCCGGGGCGTCCGAAGCCCACCGGCTCGCGGCGCTGGAGGCGGAGCTGAAGCTCTACCCGAGCATGAAAGACGAAATCCTGCTGCGCGAGGCGGAGGAGCGCGCCGCCTGGCCGTCGGTCGAGCTGAGTCCGTTTTTGGAGTGGCTGGGCAAGCGCGGGGAAGGCGCGCTGGTCCTCAGGATGATCTCGGAGGAACAGGCGAAGTCAGACCCGCACCTCCTGCTGCCCTACCTCGTCGCGCTGATGGATGAAGAGCGCTGGCTGCAGATCGACGCGATCTTGCAAGAAGAGGACAAGCTGCCCCGCATCAAAGACCCTGGCCGGCTCGAACTCTTCCGCGCCCAAGCCGCGATCAATCTCAAAAAAGGGACCGACGACGTGCGCAGCCTCTACCGGAAGGCGGCGCAGGAGGCGCTGGAGAAGCGCAACCTCGCCCTGCTCATCAACACCGGCGACACCGCGCGGCGGAACGAATTCTTCGATGTGGCGGAAGAGATCTTCCGCACCGCCCGCGACGTGCCGGACCTCCGCGAGGTCAGCTACCCGCGCCTGATGTCCGTCCTTCGCCAGACCGGGCAGACCGCGAAATTGATCCAGACGGTGGACGACGCGGTCGAAGACTACCCGGGCAGCGAAAAGTATAAGCTGATGAAAACCTATCTCGCACTGCTTCACGGGGAGAGCGTGGAAACCGGCTACGAAGAGGCCAAGGCGCTCTTCGCCGAGGACCCGAACAGCCTCGATACCAGCACGATCTACGCGGTGGCCTGCCTGCGGATGCACAACCCGGCAGAGGCGGAGGTCGCAGTCGCCAACTTCGAGCAGCTCAGCCCGAAAAGCCTGATGCCGCAGCACCGCGCGGTCGCCGCCGCCGTCAAGCGGCGCACGAACCCGGCGGAGGTGCATCTCTTCACCGAGGACCTCGAGCGGGACAACTTGCTGCCGGAGGAGATCGCCCTGATGGAGGAATAAGTGTTGGAATCCCGATTGAACGCCGCCCCGCTAGCCCATTTGCCCCCGCTGCGACCTGCCGCCGCCGCTGCCGCCATGGCAGCCGCCATCCTGCTCGCCGCCTGCGGGGAGGACCCGCCGGACCACCATCCGTTCGCGGAAAAGCTGCCGCCCCGCGAGCCGAAGCCGCCCGCCGCTTCCCGCGTCGCGCCGCTCAAGCCATTCGGCGATGCGCCCGGCGCGCTGATCGCCCCGCTGGAACCCAATTCGTGGCCGCTGCCGCCCCCGGCGATGCTCGAACGCCTGCGCCCCGACCAGAGCGGCATCGACCTGCAGATCAACGCCGATGCGGCGCACCCGCTGGCCGGCATCTTTTCGACCTCGTTTGGCGCGGGCGGGATCGCCGCTTATGCGGCGATGTCGATGCCGATGGGCTGCCCGACCTCTTTTTCAGCGGCGAGCCGGCAGGACCACGCCTCTACCTCCAGCTCGATGGTCCGGAAGGCGGCTCTCGCCCAATTTGCCGATGCCACCGCGGCGAGCGGCGCGGCGGCTGCCGCGATGGGGCGCGGGCTGCGCGATGGTCGATCTCGATGCCGATGGCGACCTCGACATCCTCGGCTGCCGCTTCGGCGCGCCTTGCTATGTTTTGGTCAACGACGGCGTCGGCGGCTTCGCCGAAGGCGCGGCGGCGTTCGGGTTGGCGGTCAACGGCGGGTTCGCGGTGGCTAAACGTTGGCGGACTACGACGGCGACGGCGACCTCGACCTCTTCCTCGCGGCGCTGGAAGGCGCGGGCGGCTCCGGCGCGGGCAAGCTCTTCCGCAATACCGCTGCCGGATCGGCGGACGGCCAGCCCCGCTTTGTCGAGGCGACCGCCGATGCCGGGCTGGGCGCGCCCGGCGGCTCGGCGGTCGATGCCGCCTGGGCGGACTTCGACGGCGATGCCCGCCCCGACCTCTACATCGCGCGCGCCAGCGGCGGCGACCTGGTCTTCCGGAACCTCGGGGAGGGCAAGTTCGCACCCGCCAGCGGGCGCGCGTTCAACCGGCAGATCCGGGCGAGCGGCGGCGTGGCGGTTGCCGATTTTGACGCGGATGGCCGCCCGGATTTGTTCCGCGCCGGAGCCGGGGCGGATTCTCGCGCCCGGCTGCTGGCGGAGATTGCCGCCCCGCCCGGCGTCTCCCCGCAAAACGGTCTCTTCCTCAATCGCGGGGCGCTCCGGTTTCAGGAATGCGCCGCCGCCTACGGGATCGCCCGCACCGGCATGATGCGCGCGGCGGCGGCCGGCGATTTCGATGCCGACGGCCGGATCGATTTGCTCGCCCTGGCCGGCGCGCCGCGCGATTTCCTCCACGCCGACCACACCGCGCAGGCGGCTCCGGCGCTGCGGGCCGGCGCGAATTTGCTCGCCGCCTATGCCGGTGCCCCGGTGCTCGCCCAGCCGGGGCGCGCGTGGCGCGGGGAAGCCGGCGGCTTCGCCGATGCCTCGGTCGATTGGGGGCTGGATGCGCCGGGCGTGAACCTCGCGATGGCGGCGGCCGACCTCGACCGGGACGGCGATCTCGATTTGATCGAAATCGGGCTGGGCGCACCCGCCCGCGTGCTCGCCAATGCCGGCACGGATCCGCGCGGCATCCTGGTCCGGTTGCGCGGCACCGGATGGAACACGTTTGGCATCGGCGCGCGTCTTGAATTCGCCGGCGCGGCGGGCCAGCAGGTCCGCTGGATCGCGGCGGGCGGATCGGAGCCGGTCGCCCATCTCGGCTTGGGCAAAGCGGAGTCGCTCGCCAAGCTCGATGTCGTCTGGCCGAGCGCGCGCGCGCCAAGAACTGCGCGACCTGCCCGCTAACCATCGCTTTGAACTCAGCGAGCCGCCCGCCCCGCCCGTCCCGCTCACGCCGCCGCCCGCGCCGAACCCGATCTTTGCCGAGCCGAATGTCACGCCGGCTGATACGCGCGCCCAGCCTGGCTGACCTAACCGGTCCGCTGCCGTCTCCCCCGTCATGGCGTGGGGGGATGCGGACGGCGATGGCGATGCCGATTGCTACCTGGGCGGCGAACGCGGCGCGGCGGGCTAGGCTGCTGCTCAATGATGGATCGGGGGCGTTCGCGGATGCGCCCGCCCAAGCGTTTGCGGACGACGCCGGCTGCGCGGATTCCGCCGCGGCGTTCTTCGATGCGGACGGCGACGGCGATTTCGACCTCTATGTCGGGAGCGGCGATGGCGGGCGCTGCGCGACCGCCTCTACCTGAATGGCGGGTCGGCGGATTTCGCCCGCGCGCCGATGGAGGCGTTGCCCGAGGCGAGCCATCGCGACCGGGTGCGTGGCTCCCGCCGACTACGACGCCGACGGCGACATCGATCTGTTCGTCGGCGCAGCCTCGGAGCCGGGGCGCTGGCCGGAGCCGGGACCTCCCAGCTCCTCCGCAACCTGGGCGGTGCCCGCTTCCAGAATGTCGCCACCGCGCCGACGCCCGAGGACAAGCTCCGCTCGCCGGACCTCGCCGGTTCATGCCTCGCCGCCGCCGCGCGCTCTGGGCGGACTTCGACGGGGACGGCGCGCCGGACCTGCTCGTCGCCGCGCCTTGGGGAGCCATCGAATTCTTCCGCAACAGCGCCGGGCGCCTGACCCGCCGGACAGGATACGCCGAACTCGCCCCGGTCACCGGGCTGTGGAACTGCCCGCGGCGCGCGATATCGACGGCGATGGCGACCTCGATTTCGCCGCCGGAAACCTGGGGTCCGGGACTCCGTATTCCAGCGGCGAAGGCGCGCTCGCCCTGATGGCGGAGCCGGGCGAGCCGCTCCGCGCTCGCCCAGATCACGCCGGATGGCGCGGTGCTGCCGTGGCAGCGGCTCGAGTCGATGGCGCCGGTTTTCACCAATGCGCCGATCGACTTTCCGACCGCCAGCCTCTGGTCGCAGGCGAGCGCCGCCGAGGCATTCGAGCGCGATTTTTCCGCCCATGCGAAAACGCTGCGGGCGGCGGAGCTACGGTCCGGCTGGTTTGAGAACGACGGCTCGGGTCAGTTTTCGTTCCATCCGTTCCCGCCCGCCGCGCATACCGCCCCCATCGCGTCCCTCGCGCTGTCGGATTTTGACGGGGACGGGCTGACCGATTGCGCGGTGGCGCAGAATTGGGGGCGGGCGATGCGGCGCTGCAAGGCGGGCGCAGTTGGCTCCTGCGCGGCGCGCCGGGCGGGTTCCTCGCCGCCGACCCGCTCAAGTCCGGCTTTTCGCTCGGCCCAGCCGCGCGACCATCGCCCTGTGCGACCAAAACGGGGACGCCGCGCCGGACCTCGCCGCGCTCGAGCCGGGGACGAGGTCCAGCGTTTTCCAAAACCAGGCTCCCGACAAAAATCGCGCGATCATCGTGGCGCTGGGCGGTCTGTCCGGAGCGCCGGGAGCCACCGTGCGCGTGGTCGCCCCGCGCGTGCCCGCGCAGGCGCCGCCGCCGCGCCGGGTCAGCCGCTCGCCTTCGGGCTGGAAGGCCCGTCCGGCAGCGAGCCGACGGTCGAAGTGATCTGTACGGATGGGCGCAAGTCGCGGCTGACCGCCCCCGCCGACCAATTCCGGTTGCGCATTGACCCCGATCCCCCGAGCCGCTAAATCGACCGCCATGGGACAAACTGGACCATCCAAAGCTATCAATACGCGGCGTTCGCACGGGCGACCGTGGGTGAAATTCGCGCTCATCGCCGCTCTCGCGTTCGCCGCCTGCATCGGCGGCTGGCTCTGGTGGTCGTCGCGCGGATCTGCCGGGGGCGGCGATTGGTTTGTGCGGCTGGCTCCGGAATCTGGGGATTTTGCCCTGGCTCCCGCCTTGCCGATGCGCCGCCCTTTTCCGAGCAAAAGCCGGAGGGCGGATTCCGCGCCTTCGTCATCGGCGGGTCCCCGGCAGCGGGCGGCGCCCGCCCGAATTCGGACTCGGCCGGATGCTCGCCGCGATGCTCCAGGAAAACTACCCGGCGCGCCCATCGAAGTCTTGCTTGCGACGCGGGAGGGATTCTCGCTCGCCGAGACCGGCGAGGCGGCGGACGCGTGCCTCGCCTCGTTGCTCCCGATGCGCTGATCCTCTACGCCGGGCACCTCGATGATCCGGAAACCGCGCAGGAGGCGCTCGCCGCGCTCCGGCAGCGCTGCGAGGCGGCGGGCGCGGCGGGCATCGCGATCACCCCGCCCTCGAACCTGCTCGACCAACCGCCGATCCGGTTCGAGCCGCTCCCGGTCAACGACATTCTGCCCGACATGGAGGCAGGGCGCTGGACGGAGGCGCAAAAGGCGCTCTGGGATATGGCGGTCGGCGCGAACGACAACGCGTGGAGCCGCTATCTGATCGCCCGCGCGATGGCCGGCGATCCCGCGCCGGGCGAACCCGCCAGCCCCGAGGCGCTCGAACAATTCCGCATCGCCCGGCAGTTGGATGGCACCCAGATCCGGGCGTCCGACCCGCTTTTCGCCGCCCTGCGGTCCGCCTTTCCAGACGGCGGCGGCAAGCTGGGCAACGGCGCGCCCTGGGTGCTGGTCGATGCGGCGGCCGCGCTCGACCCGCTCGCCGGGGACCGGCTCTTCTCCGGGGCGGTGACGCCGAACTTCGCCGGCGCGTATGCGATCGCCGCGCGCGTTTTTCCGGAGCTGGTCAAGGCGCTGCCGCCGCCGGTTTTGGCGAAGGCGCGCCAGCGCGTCTTTGTGCCGCCGTTGCTCCGCTGCCAGGATTTGCTCGGCTTTTCCGGGGCGGAGCGCCTGCTCGAAATCGAGCGCCAGGCGCAAGATCTCATCGGCACCAGCCCGCAGGAGCGCTGGAACCGGAAGCGGCGCCTCGCCGCCCTGCGCGCCGAACACGACGACCTCGCCAAGCTCTACGCCGGGGTCGCCGCCGCCCAGCGCGATTTCGCCCAAGCCCGCGCCATCGCCCTCCGCAGCACCCGCGATCCGGCCGCCGCCATCGTCGCCGCGCGCCACGCCTCGCTCGCCGGTGCCGGGATCGAGGGTGCCGCGCTGCTCGCCCACCCGCTGGGCGATACTGGCTTTGCGGAGTGGATCGCGCGGATGCCGGCGCATCCCGGACCGCTGGTCGCCGCCGCGCAGGCATACGCCGACGGCATGGATTTCGCGCCCGCCGAGCAAATCTGCCGCGAGTTCATCCGCCGCCACGGCTCGGACCCGCGCATCCAGCGCACGCTCGCCCGCATCATGGTGCGCCGCGGCGAAATGTCGCGCACGACGCTGCCGACGGCGGTCGATTACGCCGAGACGCTCGCCCGCAAGCTGCCGGACGACGCGGAGGCGCAATTGCTCTACGGCGCGGCGCTGGCGGTATCCGACAAATTTATCGACGCCGAGCGCGCGTTGGCCGCCGCCCGCGCGCTGCCGGACTCGACCCCCGAGTGCGCGCTCGCCTACGCCCGGCTGCTCAGCCGCCGGTCCGACAAAGCCGAGGCGGCGGCCGCCGCCTTTGAGGTGGCCCTCACGCGGTCGCCGCTCGAGCCGGTCGGCTACACCGAAGCGGGGCGTTACTATTTGAAGCAGGGCGATTATGCGAAGGCGGTCGAAAACCTGCGGATCGCGGCGCAGCTCAGTTGGGGCGCCGCCGCCGAGATCGCCCGCGCCGAGTGGGAGCAGGCCTCCGCCATGCAGGAACAGCTCGCCTTGCAGGCCAACAACGCCGCCGCCGCCGCCCTGCGGGAGGGGAAATTCACCGCCGCCCGCGAACGCTACGAGGAGGCGATCCGCATCTACCCAGGCGGCTACCACGTGCTCTCGAACCTCTGCTACCTGCTCGCCACCTGCCCGGACAAAGCGATCCGGGACGGAAAGCGCGCCGTCGAGCTGGCCGAGCGGCTGCTCGCCACCGTCGGCGACAATCCGTCCGGCGAGCACCTCGCCAACGCCGCCGCCGCCTTCGCCGAGGCGGGCAATTTCCCCCGCGCCCAAGAACTGGTCGCCCGGGCGATCGCCAAGGCGGAGGAATCCGGCCAGGAGCAGCAGAAGGCGGCGCTCCTGGAGGTCCAGGCCTCCTATGCGGAAAGCAAACCGTGGCGCCACCGCACCGACTGAGCGCGCATCCCCCTAAGAAATTCGCGGCTCGCGCGTTGTCAGCGGGTCGGGCGTCCCCCGAATCAATGCTGGACATTTGCCCCCAAACCGCCGATTTTTCGGGTCCCCCCACCGATAATCCCCAGAGTTCCCCTCCCATGAAAACGAAATTTTCCACCCCCCGGAGCCGCCGGGGGTTCACCGCCCTCGAATTGCTCGTCACCATCACGATCATCGCCATCCTCGGCAGCGTCTTGGTGCTCGGCTACAACATGGTGATCAAACGCGCCAACCAGGCGAAGAGCCAGACGAACATGCGGCAGATCGTCGCAGGTCTGAACACCTACGCCAATGACTACAACAATCTCATCCCGCTCGGTGAGCGCACTTCCGCCGAGGATACCATCCTGATCTCGAGCGGCGGCACCCCGTTCGGGCTCGGGCTGGTTCTCGCCGATATGGATTCGCCGGAGGATCCGGAGCCGGGCAATAACCGATATCTTGGCACGGGCGAGATTCTGTTTAACCCGGTCCACAAGGGCAGGGAAGAATTGATGTATGAAACGTATCGCAACGGCGAGGACCACATCTTGATCAACCCGGCCGAGTCGGAAATCCGCACGGGATACCAGTACTTATCAGGCTATGGCCCCGCCTTTGTCTCTCCGACGATGAGCCGCCCCGCCTTGATCGAATACCTGCCGGTGCTCACCGACATCGTCTCGATCCACGAGTTGTCCGAAAAGATGGACTATCGCTGGAAGGCCGCCTTCATGGACGGGAGCATCCGCGGCGGCATCAATGGCTCGGAAACCGAGGACCAAGCGGCTCAAATCGCGGGAGAGGGCGACTTCCTGGGCGACTGGGGCAAGACGTTGGAGATCGTCAAGGAGATGTGGGTGCCAGAGGAGCTTTACGAGAACTTCGACCAGATCAACCCGTAGCGCAGGTTCCCGCCTGCCGATGCCCGACGCGCCCACCCGGCTCCCGCCAAAATGGCGGTCGCCGCCGGCGGCGCGGAATTTTTGACGGTATTTTCCGCCCATGATCATCAAGGCTACCTCCCACGCCCGCGCCGGGCTGATCGGCAATCCGTCCGACGGCTATTTCGGGAAGACGATCTCATTTATCATCAAGAATTTCGAGGCGAGCGTCGAGCTGTGGGAATCGCCGGAGTTGGAGATCCTGTCGTCGGCGCGCGACCATTCGTGCTTCGAGAGCCTCGATGACCTGGCCAAGGACGTGCGGCAGTTCGGATACTACGGCGGCATCCGGCTGCTCAAGGCGACCGCCAAGCGCTTCCACGACTACTGTAGAGAAAACGGGATCGAGCTGCCGGCCGAGCGGAACTTCACGATGCGCTACACCAGCAACGTCCCGCCCCAGGTCGGGATGGCGGGATCGAGCGCGATCATCACCGCCTGCCTGCGCGCGCTGATGTCGTTTTACGGCGTCAACATCCCGGAGCCGGTGCAGGCCAACGTGATCCTCTCCGTCGAGAACGAAGAACTCGGCATCCCGGCCGGATTGCAGGATCGGGTGATCCAGGTTTACGAGGGCGTGGTGTTTATGGACTTCAGCAAGGAGGTGATGGAGCGGCAAGGCTACGGCAACTACGAGCGGATCGACCCCGGTCTCCTGCCGCCGCTCTACGTCGCCTATTCGCAGAACCTCTCCGAGGGCACCGAGGTCTTTCACAACGACATCCGGGGCCGCTTTAAGCGCGGTGAGGAAAAGGTGGTCAACGCGATGCGCGAATGGGCGGGTCTCGCCGAGCAAACGCGCGATCTGCTCCTCGCCGGGCGCGGCGCGGAGATCGGCGCGCTCCTCGACCGCAACTTCGACCTCCGCCGCGAGATCTACGAAATGTCGCCCGGCAACATCGAGATGGTCGAGACCGCGCGGCGGCTCGGCGCGACCGCAAAGTTCACCGGCTCGGGTGGCGCGATCGTCGGCACCTACGACGGCGAAGCGATGTTCGCGGCGCTCGAGCGCGAGCTGGCGAAGCAAAATGTCGCGGTGATCAAACCGGTGCTCGCCTGATAGAATTAGTCCGCCCGCCTCACTTTAGCATTTTTAGGAAAGCGAGCACGTCGCGGACTTCGGCGGGCGATAGGATGCCGGCCATCGGCGGCATGATCGAGACGTTTTGCGGCTCGTGTTTGGCGATCGCGCTCTTGGCGATCCGCTGCGGCTCGCCCGCGCCGAGCCCGATCTCGATGAAGTCGTAGCCTTCGTTGAGCACCGCGCCGGCCACGACTTCGCCGTTCGTTTTGGTGACCAATTGCATGCGGAAGGCGGGGTCGATGTCGGCGCTCGGGTTGAGCAACGCGCGGAGCAGGTAGGCGGCATCGCGCCGGGTGGCGACGCCCGCCAGGTTCGGTCCAACGTCGGACATGTCCGCCGGATCGCCGGTCTTGCCGATGCGGTGGCAGCGGCTGCACTGCGCCGCGATGTGCGTCCGAAAGATATCCGCGCCCGCTGCCGGATCGCCGCCCGATCCGGCCAGCGCGTAGATGCCCGGCATGCCGTCCGCAGGCGGCAGCTTCGCCTCGATCGCGGCGGCGCGTTCGTTCAGCGCCGGGGAAGGCGATGCCTTGGCGGCGAGCAGCGCATCGAGCCGCAAGTCCGCCGCCAGCGCGCCGCTTTCAAATTCGCCCAGCTTTTCGCCGAGCATCGCCTCCGCCTTCGCGCCGCCGACCTTGCCGAGCGCCCGCATCGCGCTGCGCTTCGGGCGGTGCCGGCCGATGCCAGCGCGCGGGCGACCGCCGCGAGCATCGCCGGATCGCCGGGCGCGCGGGCGAATTGCGCGTCGATCCCCGCCATGCGGAGTAGCGGTGAATCCGCGCCGAGCGCCGCCTCGATCGCGGCGGGAAGCTTCGGCGATCCGAGTGCGGCCAGCGCTTCGAGCGCGGCGGCGCGGGCGTCGGCAGGCTGGGATCCGTCCAAGGCGATGCCCGCCATGCGGTCGGCGGCGTTGCCGTAGTTGAGCTGTTTGATCGCCTTGGCCAAAGCGTCGCGCACCGGCTTTTCGGTCGCCGCGAGCAGGGCGGCGATGTGGGCGTCGAGCGCGGCGTGGGCGGGCGCGAGGTCCCGTTCCTCGCTGCCGCGATACGTGCCCTGCACGCGGTCGAGCGGCTCGGTCTTCGCCCAGGTGGCAAGGCTGGCCAGCGCCTCCGCGCGCATCGCGGGCGAAGGCGCGCCATCGGCGGCGAACGCGGCGAGGCGCCGCGCCGACGCCTCGCCGCCGACCCGGAGGTTGGCGCTGATCGCGCGGCGGACGAAGCCATCGGCGTCGGGGGCGCTCGACCCTAACCTAGCCGCCAACGCCGGCAGCGCGGCGGGGATCGAGGCGTCGTCGTGGATCGCCCGCGCGGCTTCTTCGACGACCGCCGGATCGGCGTCGCCGAGGAAAAGGCTGACTGCTTCGTCGCCGAGCCGCCGCATCGCCACGACCGCCGCGAGCCGGACTTCGCGGGACTCGTGCCGGGCGAGGGCGGCGAGCGGCGCGCGGTCGCTGGCGCAGCATCCGGCCAAGGCGGCGATCCCGGCGTGGCGGAGCACGCGGTCCGCGCCGGCGTTCTTGGCGAGCATCGCGACCGCCGCCGCCGCGTGGCGTGGCGCGCCGATCTTGCCGAGCGCGATCCCGGCGTGCAGGCGCACGACCGGCTCCGGATCGGCGAGCAATCCGGCGACCGCATCGGGGACGCGCGCCCGTGCGTCGCCGAGCACTTTCGCCGCTTGCGCCCGGATCTGCGGGTCGCGGTCGCCGAGCAGGGCGACCACCGCGCCGGCGGCGTCCTCGCCTTTGCGCCGCGCGGCTTGCCCGACGCCCCAGATCGCGTGGAGCCGCGCGAGCAGCGATGCCGAAGGGTCTTTCAGCACTTGGTTGAGCGCGGCGATCCCCTCGGTCCCGCGCGATTGCAGCTCGACCTGCGCATTGATCCGCACCCGCTGGTCGTCGTGCCCTAACAAACCCACCAGATCGCCGAGGTCGAAGTTTGCCAGCCCGGCGGCGAGCAACCCCTGCGTCTCCGCGCGGCGCGGGTCGCGCTTTGCCTCCGCGACGTCGATCCGCAGGATGCGGCCGTTTTCGTGCGGAGCCCATTCGTTGTTGCCCCAGTCCGCCGCGTAGAGCGCGCCGTCGGGTCCGAAGCTGATCCCGGTGATGAACGGCCCGCGGATCTCGACCCGCGCGTCCGCCATGCGGAATCCCGCGCCCGCTGGCTCCGCGCGGAAGGCGCTGAGCTGCTTGTTCGATTCGGCGAGGAGAAACGTTTTGGCAAAGTCGGCGCCGAGGGCGGTGCCGGGGTTGTAGGTGAAGCCGATCGGACCGGACGAATAGTTGGAGAGCGGCGGCAGCAGATAGGCGGGGTGCGTGTCGAGCGCGGGCTGCCAGAGCTTCTCGTCGATCCACATGTTGTATTCGCCTTTGCCGCGATACTGGTGGTGGGCGCGCCAGCCGGAGTCGCTGCCTTCCACGATGAAGACGAACCGTTCTTTGTCGCCGAAGTCGCCGTCGTTGTCCACGGTGAAGAGGTTGCCGAATTCGTCGAAGGCGAGTTCCTGCGGGTTGCGCAGCCCGTGGGCGAAGACCTCGAATCCGGTGCCGTCCGGCTCGATCCGCATGACCGCGCCCTGCGCCGGGTAGTGGAACTTTTTGCCGTCCTCGTTACGCGTTACGCTGACCGCCTTGTCGCCGATCGACCAATAGATGCGGCCGTCGGGTCCGAGCGTCGGCCCGTGCATGTCGTGCCCGCCGTAGCCGACGTGGATGCCGAACCCGTGGGCGATTTCCTCGGCGGCGTCGGCGCGGCCATCGGCGTCCGCATCGGGCAGCCGGTAGAAGCCGGGGATGCAGGTCACGTAGGCGGAGCCGCCATACCAGAGCACGCCGCCGGCCAGCCCGTGGACTTCGGAGTTGAAGCCCTCGTAGAAAACGGCGCGCTCGTCCGCCTTGCCGTCGCCATCGGTGTCCGCCAGCCGCAGCACCTTCTCCTTCCACTGGAAAAGCGATTCCCAGTTGGGCATCCGGCTGCGGATCAGCTTTCGCTTGTCCTCCACGCTCTGGGACGAAAGCGTTTCGGTCAGCCAGCCGCGGTTTTTGCGGATGTCGATGGCGCCGTTGTTGCGCCGCCGCGTGTGGGTGGCGAAGACGCGCCCCTGCGGATCGACCGACACGCCGACCACGCTGCCGACCATGCCGAGCGGCGCCCACTCGCTGGCGATCAACCCGCCCGCCTGGCCGGCGGCGGCGACCTTGGCTTGCGCGGCATCGCTTTTCACGCCGGGCAGGCGCAGCGTGTGCAGGTTCACCCAGTCGTTGGCGTTGCTGCCGTGGCTCACCACGCGGACAAAGCGGGCGGTCGCCGGCTTCGGCAGCGCAAATCGTTCGACCGCCTCGCCCCCGCCGCCGCTCGTGAATTCGCCCGCCTTCTGCCAGCCGCCCCCATCCGGCGAGACCTCGACCGCGAACCGATAGCGGCGCTCGCCGCTCCGGAATCCGAGCTCGACCGCGCCGACCTCCGCCGGTTCGCTCAGCTCCAGCGCGATCCACTGGCCGTCGCCCTGCGCCGACCAGCGCGTGCCGGGATCGGCATCGATGGCGTGGGCGGCGGGGTTGCCCTCCTGCGCGGCGCTGGCGGAGACGGCGGTGACCTCCGGCGCGGCCGTGGCGGCGGCGGCGAAGGCGAGTGAAGCGGCGATCGGCAGAATGGGGCGGCGTGACATGGCACCCAGCATAACACGCGGCGACCACGGCGTCATTCGCGGTGTGCCGCCCTCACTTTTCCGGTTGCCCAAGGCACCCGCCCCTGCGCAGAATGCGCCATGCCATCTGAAAACCCCTATCAGCTCACCGGCGACGAAATCCAGGCGCCGCCGAGGAATTTCTTCGGGATGCTCCGATACCTCGGTCCCGGCTTCATCCTGTCGGCGAGCATCGTCGGCTCGGGCGAATTGATCGCGACGACCAACCTCGGCGCGAAGGCTGGTTTTGTCGCGGCGTGGGTCATCATCTTTTCGTGCCTCGTCAAAGTCGTGCTCCAGCTCGAATTCGGAAAGCAGGCGATCTACTCCGGCGAGACCACGATGGAGGCGCTCAACAAGCTGCCCGGGCTGCGGATCGGGCGCGCGCATTGGTCGATCTGGGCGTGGCTGGCGCTGATGACGCTCAAGCTTTTCCAGGTCGCGGCGATTGTCGGCAGCGTGGCATTGATCGCCAATATCGCGATGCCTGCGCTGCCCGCCACGGCGTGGGCGCCGATCATCGCGCTGGTCACCTCGCTGCTCGTCTTCCGCGGCTACTACCAGCTTCTCGAAAAGGGATCGCTCGTCATGATGGGGCTCTTTACGCTGCTGACCTTCGCCTCGGTCAGGGTTGTCCAGTTCACCGACTATGCGTTCTCGTGGGCGGAGAGTATGCGGCGATCTCATCCGTCGAATCCAAAGGCTACATGATCGTAGCGCTCGAAGGCCTTCGGCATCACCGGGGTGGGCGGCGACGAGATCATGACCTACAACTGGCTGCTGGAAAAAGGCTACGCCAAGAAGGTCAGTCCGCGCGATGATTCGCCGGAGTGGTTCGCCCGGGCGCGCGGCTGGATCAGGGTGATGTATGCCGACGCGCTGGTCGCCCATGGTAGTTTACCACCGTGATGACCGCCGCGTTCTTCTTCATCCTCGGCGCAACGGTCCTCCACGTGCGGAACGAAGCGCCAGAGGGCATGGCATTGATCGAGACGCTCTCCGGCTCACCGAAGACCATCGGGCCGTGGGCGAAGAGCTTGTTCCTCTTCGGCAGCTTCGTCGTCCTCTTCTCGACCCTCTTCTCGCCCTGGTAAGCTGGACCCGGATCTTCCACCGATGCGTTCGCTCAGGTCGGGCTGCTCGATTTCCACAACAACCGGCAGCGCCGCTATCGGCATCGGCATCCTCGCTTGGGCGTTTCCCGCCATCTGGTGCGCCCTCTTCATCCTCATGCAAGAGCCGGTCGCCATGGTGGCGATGGCGGCGGGGTGGCGACGACGTTCATCCTGCTCATCGTCATCGTGGTAACCCCTCCCCGCTGCTACCTGGCGGCTGCTGTCGAGTAAAGCCGAGCGTCGGTTACGACATCGCCTTCTGGCTGAGCGCGGTTGCCATCTCGGGTCTCGTCGTCCTCTCCGCGCAGAAGGTTTACGAGGAGATCGACTTCGATTCGGCAATCGGGTGGTTCCGCGGGTTCTTCGGATAGGCTCCACGAAAACTGCCCCTTGACCGAAAGGTGGCCAAAAGTAGCTTCGGCTTCTCCTCCCCCATCGCCACGCACGCAAACCCCCAACGACTTTCCCGTTTTGGAACTCAAAGAGATACGCCAAATCGTCGAGCTGATGCAAAAGCACGACCTCACCCATTTTGAACTCGAGCGCGAGGGGCAAAAACTGAAGCTGAAAAAGGCGCGGATCTGGATGCGGTCGGCGACCTGCTGCGCTGATGCCCGCCGTCGCCCCGGCTGCCCCCCATCGCCGCGCCCGCCGCCGCTGCCGTCCCCGCTGCGGCTGCCGACGGCGGTGCCGCCCCGGCGCCCGCGCCGACCGGCACGTTCATCGAGTCCCCGATGGTCGGCACCTTCTACCGCCGCTCGGACCCCGAGGCTCCAGCGCTCGTCGACGTCGGCACCAAGGTGGACAAGAACACCACCGTCTGCCTGATCGAGGCGATGAAAGTCTTTAACGAGATCAAGGCGGACGCCACCGGCACGATCACCAAGATCCTCGTGGATGACGGCTCGCCGGTGCAGTTCGGCGAAGCGCTGTTCGAAATCGATCCCGCCTAAGGCAAGCCCTTCTCCCACCACATGTTCCGCCGAGTTCTCGTCGCCAACCGCGGGGAAATTGCCCTGCGTATCATCCGCGCCTGCCGCGAATTGGATGTCAAATCGATCGCCGTCTATTCTGAGGCGGACGTCGGTCGATGCACGTCCAGCTCGCCGACGACGCGAGTCTGCCATCGGCAGAGCGCCCAGCTCGAGCTATCTGCGCAAAGATGGATCGTGGCGGCGGGATCGCCAACGTCGACGCCATCCACCCCAGCTACGGCTTCCTCCGAGAACCCGGATTTCGCCGAAATCTGCGAAAGCTGCAAAATCAAATTCATCGGACCGTCCGCCCGCGTCATCTCGACGATGGGCGACAAAAACACCGCCCGCGCCACCGCACACGGAATCTCGGCGTCCCGGTCACGCCCGGTAGCGACGGCGTCATCAAGGACGAAAAAGATGCGCTCAAGGTCGCCCGCGAGCTAGGTTACCCGGTCATGATCAAAGCGACGGCCGGCGGCGGCGGGCGCGGCATGCTAATCTTGAACAAGCCTCCTCGTCTCCAACTACCCAGGCGAGCCGGCTCGAAGCCGAAAAATGCTTCGGCAACCCGGACGTCTATATGGAGAAGCTGATCACCAACCCGCACCACGTTGAGTTCCAGGTCGTCGCCGACAGCCACGGCAACGTCGTCCAGCTCGGCGAGCGGGATTGCTCGCTCCAGCGCCGCAACCAAAAGATCGTCGAGGAATGCCCGTCCCCGCTCCTCAACCGCATGCCAGAGGTCCGCGAGAAAATGGCGGGCGCGTGAAGCTCACGGGCATCGGCTACGAAAACTGCGGCACCATCGAATATCTGGTCGCCGACGACGGCTCGTTCTACTTCATGGAGATGAACACCCGCATCCAGGTCGAGCACCCGATCACAGGAAGTCCACGGCTGCGACCTGATCAAGAGCGAATCCGCATCGCCCATGCGGCATGCCGCTCTCCGAACACGTCGTCAACAGCGCCCCGCGCCACCACGCCATCGAATGCCGGATCAACGCCGAAGACCCCTACAACAACTTCGCCCCGTGCAAGTAACATTAAGTTCTACTACCCGCCCGGCGGTCGCGGCGTCCGCGTCGATACCCACGTCTATTCCGGCTACGGGTCCCCCCGCTACGACTCGATGATCGCCAAGCTCATCGTCACCGAACCACCCGCGAGATCGCCATCCGCCGCATGCGCCGCGCCCTTCAAAATTCCACTCATCGAGGGCATCAAAACCACCATCCCCTTGTACGACATCCTCCAAACCTCAGACGTCCAAAACGGCGACTACCACATCGGCTGGTCCGAGACCTACCTGCGCGGCGATGCTTAGGGGGATAGGCAGATGAAAACCTTCGTGGTTTGGGTATGTAAAATATGAGGGCTTCAAAGAGATCGTGATCTTCGCCATGGTGGCATGTTGCTGTCAGGGTGACTATTTTTTCTGGAAAGGCGATCTGATGCCAGGTGCCGAGTTCGCGGTCGATTGCAAGGAAACCAGGTGGCTGCTCAGCAGGCACCATCGATCTTAAAGCCGGAGAAAAATGCGGTCATTGGTCAGGGTAAACGCCTTCGAATGACCGCCTCATAGAGCAACTGTCGACCGCTGCTGAAGATGAAGACATCGCAGTCGCCCGGTTCCCGATTTACGGGTCAATGGATTGCTTGATTCGCTAGAAATATTTGGGAATTTCCAAATGGTTTTGGGAAGATTGAACGCAAACGAAATCGCAAGTCTATTCAAAGAATGGAAAAGCCCTTACTCCCGCTCAGTTCTTGTTCTTTCATTCAGCCGAATCATTTGCACGGCTCGCGATATCAGCTTTTCCTCCGGGATTGCGCACTACGTTCTGGGGTTGGGGTGCCGGATAACTTCCTAGTTTCCATCGGGAAAAGCGCCGAACTTTCCTGGTGATTCATTTTTCTGATGTTTTGGAAGTCTTTGGTGCAGACTCAAGAAAATCGGCGTCGGCTTAAGGGCGCGCGCAATGAGGCAGGAGGGCGATTTGGATAGGAGGATAGTGGACAAATACTTGGGTCGGCTCATCTGAAATCGGAAGTGAGTTGGTGGGCTTGTATGTAGAAGTTCAAGGTGCAGAGAATCTTGAGGCTACATCAAAGTGGCTTTTGGGTCAGCCTCCGGATTATTCATCTGCCGGTGATCGCATTCCAGCAGTCAGTTTCAAGTCACCAGTTTGATGTAGCGATAGACCATATCAATAGTTTGCTAGAGGATCAGGACGCTAGCCGTGCAAACTCTGCCGCAGAAGCATTCGCCGATGCGCTATCGCCCAGAGATCCGATTGCGGCGCTTCGTTGGGCGAGCGCGCTTCCGCCGGACCTCTCGTCTAGGAGCGGCATTCTTCAATCGACGTTCGCGAAAGTATTCCATCTTCATCCCGAGAGGGTGGAAGCGGAATTGGGAATAATTGCGGGGGATCAGGACCGGGCTGACCTCGCAAGGCTTCTCGAAATCCTGAGAGGGGCTGAATCAGAAAATCCATGATGCAGGCGAGCCATGTTCGAGTATAGAAACTATTCAATCATCGGGCTAGCCCTATTTGCCGTAGGACTAGCCGCGCCGTTTATCGTTGACAGAATGGGTGCGCCGAAGAGGCGAGATGGTTCAGAAAGGTCGGACCACGTATCACAGATCGCCGTTGAAGCTCCGCGCGAGCCGTCGGGGTCAGAACCCGCGATTCGACCCGGTCGCGTTGAGAAGATCAATTGGGCGAAGATCGCCATTGATCGGAATTGGTCGCCAGTTGACTCGAAGACATTCCGCCTCGTTGCCGATGCGAAGGAAGTGCTCGGATTGACAGATCATGGCGTTCGCAAGTTCAACAGCTTGCTGATTTCTCTTGAACAATCAGCCTCCAAGGTCACCGAGAAGCGGGCGATTGTTGTTGACTTGAAAAATGGAGACTACAAAGGAGGCCAGGGTGTTTACATCGCGGGGCATGTGGAGGATTGGGTTGAATCCGAAGCCCGGTTTTGGCGTGGAATCGCGGAATTATTTCCATCGAGCGAATCTCGCGAATACATTGAGGCGTGCCTTCGGGAAGACCTCAAGCTGAGGACGGGTGATTTTGGCAGGTTGGACCGCGGTGGGGCGATATTTCTTCCGGAGGCTGATAACCTGGAAGAACTAGCTGATCCTTACCGGTTTTATTTTGGGACCGGCGGGGGCATCCTTAGAGTATTCCGGGAGCCCGAACTTGCCGAGTTCGGGGTCGATTTTCGCGAATTGGCTGCACAGCCTCTTTATGGGCGTTCATTTTCGTTCGATTCACCCCCTCCGTTCTTGGAGTCTATTTTCGAGATCGAGAGGAAACCATAGATTCTGGCTCTTTTCCGGCGAACTGTCGTTCGTGGCTCGGCTCATCGGTTTTCCGGTCCTTGCTTCCCGATCCTAGTCCAATTTCAACAGTTTCAATACCGTTGCGTGCGCAACGGAGAGTCCACTGCGATCAATACAGCCCGTCTCCTCCTCCTTCCCAAGTCCCGGTCCAGATGGTCAGCGCGATGGAATCAGGGTAGCATTCTGCGAGTTCTTGGCGACATCGGGCTGGGGGTCCCCGGTCAGGAAGCGCGGGCCGGTGGCGTGCCATACGTGCGCGCAGCTGGCTCGGGCCAGGTCGCGCTCGATGCCCGTCCAGAGCGGGTGGCCCGGCGCGGCGTCCATGAAGGCGTTGCACACGCCGCCCCCGAGCTTTAGCGCGCTTTGCCGGACGGCGCGCTGGCTTCCCATGAGCAGGCTTTTGCGTTTGCGGTGTTCGGTCAGCGGGCGCAGGCAGATGAGGTCGGGGTCGGCATCTACGGCGTCGATGCGCTTGAGGATTAGGTATCGGGCGGCGTCCGCGCGCTGGATGTGCGCGTCGTAGCCAGCGTAGGTATTGTGGAAATCGGGGGCACCGAAGGCCAACGGTTCCGGAGAATGCCCTGGCCTCCGCCCGCCCTTTGTGCGGTCATTGCACAATCGGGTTGAACCGCACAAAGGCTCGATTTTGTTCCGGGGTTCTAGAGTTGGTGTTTCAGGCGGAGGGTGTCGCAAGGCGGCGCTGAGCGCGTTTTGTTCGTGCGCGCCCGCATTGTGCCCGGCAGAATGCTCGCCCTTGGTTTGCTGCGATTTTGGAGTAAACCATGCTTCTGTTCCTTTCCGATCAACCGATAACGATTCCAGAACCGTGCGATTTAGCTGCCCTCACTGCAACGCCCACCTGACCGCCGAATTGGAGCTGGCGGGCAAGACGATCAAATGCCCGAGCTGCTCGAACAAGCTGCGCATCCCGGACATGCCTGGCCCGAGCGCCGCCGCGCCCGCCGACGCCGGCGTCTGCGATCGAAGCGGCGCTGGAGGGCGGCGGTCCACCGGAGGTCGGCGGCGGGTCGAAGGGCGGGCAAGTCGCCGACGGGGCGAACGTCTCGATGGTCAAGAGCCTCGGCTTCGGGCTGATCGTCATGTTCGCGATCTACCTGATCATGTGGGCGTTGCAGGGATCCAGTTTCGGCGGCTATGTGAGCGATCTTTTCATCAAGCGCGGCTGGGTGCCGTATGTGCTGACACTACTCTTTGGCTGGTCGTTCGGCATCCTCTTCCTCAAATGGCAGCAGCTCCGCAAGCAGCGGCTTGCCATGGTGCTCGACGTCTTGCCCTACCAGATCGCCGAGCAAATCGAACCCGCGACGACCCACCAATTTCTCTCGCACATCGCCGAGCTGCCAAAGCGGTTGCAGGGCAGCTTTATCGTCAACCGCGTGCGCCGCGGGCTGGAACATTTCCGCGTCCGCCAGAGCAACCCGGAGGTCGCCTCGATGATGTCCTCGCAATCGGAGATCGACGCCAGCGCGATCCAGTCCAGCTACACGTTGATCAAGGTCTTCTGCTGGGCGATTCCGATCCTCGGGTTCATCGGCACGGTGCTGGGGATCTCGGTGGCGATCGCCGCGTTTGACGGCGATATCGATGCCTCGGCGGACACCGCGAAACTGATGAAATCGATCAAAGGCGTGACGGGCGGTCTGGGCATCGCCTTCGACACCACGCTGCTCGCGCTGGTCATGTCGATCATCGTCAGCATCCCGGCGTCCGCCTTGCAGAAGTCGGAGGAAGATCTGCTCAATAGCATCGACCAATACTGCAACGAAAACCTGCTCAAGCGGCTCGACGACGGCGGGCTGACGGCGGGGGCAGAAGGCGCGGACCTGTCCCAGGTGCTTAGCGCGCTGGGCGAAGGCGACTGGGCGTCCAAGCAATCGGTGATCCTCGAGAAGTTTGCTGAAACGCAGCGCAAGATGCAGGAGATCCAAATCGAGCAACTGGCCGCGCTCCGGCAGCGGCTCGGCTCGCTCGACAAGGAATTCCACGAGGCGGTCGAGAAGATCGAGAAGGATACCTCGATCTCGATCAACCAATCGGTCCAACGCATGGAGCGCTATTTCGAAGGGCTGCACGACGGCATCGGCGCGCTCAACCGCGTGCTTAAAGAACTCGGCGAAAAGCAGGTCGTCATCAAGAAAAAGTGGTTCTAACCACCAATGACCAACAGCAAATAACCAATAACAGATAGCCCCCCTGAAACCACGCAGCGACAGCGGACCGGCGGTCCAACTTTTCCCGTTCCTCAGCATCCTCGCCTGTTTCATCGGCGCGTTGATCTTGATCATCACGGTGCTGTCGATCGCGCAGACCCAGACCGGTCGCGGCGAGGAGGACATCGCCCGGTCGGAGGAATACGTCCGCGCGCAGAAGCAGATCGAGGAGCGGGAGGCGGCCGCCGCCGAGCTGCAAAAAGAACTCGACGAGCGGCTCCGCGTGCAGCGCGAGGTTGATTCTGCCAAGGCGGAGCTGGAGGCGGTCGAGCGGAGCATCGATATGAGCGCGGACGCCGTCGCGCAGGCGGAGGAACTGCGCGCCCGGCTCACCAGCGACGCCGAGGCGCTCAAAAAACAGATCGAAGACCTGAAGGCGAAGCAGACGCGCATCGCCATCGAGCAGGACACGATAGAGGAGCGGATCACGCAGAAGAAAGAAAATGCGCCTGAGCCGACGCTGATGATCCAGCCGTCGGGCGCGCGGAGCGATCAGATTTCGTATTTCGTCGAGGCGGCGAAGGACAAGGCGGTCATCTTTCGCCCGAACGGGGAGCGCATCGAGGTGCCCGCCGGGCAGGTGCGTTCGTCGCCAGAGTTGAAGCAACTCGCCGAATTCGTCGCGAAGAACCCGAAGGCGGTCATCATCTTCCTAATCCGCGAGGACGGCATCCCGACCTACTTCAACGGCAAGCAGGTCGCTGATGCAATCGGCGCCTTGCAGCATGCGGCTCCCGCTCGTCGGCAATGGACCGATCGACCTCTCGCTTTTCCAGAAAGGCGGTCGCTAGCCGCTACGCAGACGCCTTCCCAAGCTTCTTGGCCGCCTCGATGGCGAACTGCGCGAAGTGGTGGGCGACCGGCTTGAGCTTGCCGGTGTAGAGCAGCCCGCCGACGAGGGGCGGGAAGCCCGGCAGCGGGATCTTGCGGATGCCCTCGGGCAGCCGCACCGACGGGATGTCCGGCGTCAAGCCGAGCCCGAAGCCGGCGGCGGCGTAGGTCGGCACGATATCGAGCGAGGCGACCTCGACCCGCGGCTGCCAGTAAATCCCCTTCTTCATCAGGCCGCGCTCGAATAGCTTCGTCACGTTTTCGTTGGGCGGCAGCGCGATGAGCGGCTCGGTGATCTCGTGGTCGGCAAGGTAGAGATCGCAAAGCTTTTTGAACGTCGTCGCCGGATGGTCGTCCCTGACCAGCAAGATCAGGGGGAGCCGGAGCAGCGAGATCGTGCGCACGCCGGGTGCCGCCTTGGGCGGCAGCGCGGAGATCGCGATATCCGCCTCCTGGTTGGCTAGCAGCGAGTCGATGTTCGCCGGGTTCGCCTCACGCAAGGTCAGCCGCAGGTCCGGGTAGTGGTTCCGCATCGCCTCCAATACCGCCGGCAGATGGTTGTTCAAAACGGTCGCCGACGCCGCCAGCCGGAGGTGCCTACCCTCCTCCCCGCGCAGCCGAGAGCCGACCTCGTGGAGCCGGGAAAAGAACGGCGACGCGTAATCGAACAGCTCTTCTCCCGCCGGAGTTAAGGCGAACGGTCTGCGGTTGAACAATTTTACGCCGAGTTCCTTCTCCAATTGGAGAATCTGCCCGCTGACCGCCGGCTGCTGGATCCCGTAAGGCATCTTCCGCACCGCGTTCGTGATGCCATGGTGCTTCGCAACGTAGTAAAAGAGTTCGAGGTGATGGACGTTCATGGCGGAGGCGAAGTCTAGGGGAGGGCGTCCCACGATGGCGAGCGGAATCGCTCAATCCAGCCAAGAAGTAAAAATTATTGAAATTGTGGTATGTGTGAATTATTATTACGAACTGGGGATTCAGTTTTGCGATGTTCGAGTCGCGGAACGGGATCTCCGATTTGCATCAACCACCCTTTTGAAGCCTGTCTGGATCATCATGATCGCCGCGCTAGGCGCTGTTGTCGCAGCCGCCATCGGTGAGGCGTTGCTCTGGATGGTCGCGCCGATCCCGGAGCGACCGCGCACGACCTATGTGCTCCGGCACGCGATCGCCGGGGTGCAGCAAGATGTCGCCATCACCCGCGACAGCACTGGACTCCGCATTGGCGATGGGTGGACCGAGCCGGACGACCTGCATCCAAGTGGGGCATCGCGGAGGCTCCGCGTCCTCTTCCTCGGTGCCGAATCCACCCGCGCCCCGCTACAGAATGCGGGGGAGACGTGGTGGGGGCGCATCGGGGCGCGGCTCGCGGACGATATCCCTTCCCGGCAGATAGAATGCGCCGCCTGGGGTGAGCAGGAAAAGACGATCATCGATTCGCTCCGGTGGCTGCGCACCTTCCACCAAACCGAGCAACCCGACATTGTGGTGCTCTACTGCGGGTTAGAAGATGTCATCAGCCACGGATTTTCCTACTACTTCGACGAGCGGAAGCTGACCCAATCGCTGCCGGTGCCAGACCGCAGTTTGGTGGAGCGCGGCCGCCCATACTCGCAGATCGTGCGGCGGCTCGCGGCCGCCCAGGAGCGGCAGGACGCCGCCGCCTTCGCCCTGCAAGTCGGCAGCACGAACTTCTACGACCGGGAGATCGCATCCCGGCGCGAAGGCTATCCGTCCCTGCCGGTCGCCGCCGAAATCGTCCGCGATATCGATCCGGAGAAGGAATTCGGACAGTGCCTCGACGCGATTGCCCAGCTCTGCCAGCTCCGCGGGATCAAGTTGGTCGCCGTCGGCGAGGTCACCGCCTTGCAGCCGAAGATTACCCCTGACCTCGGCACCCGCCTGCACAGGTATGTCCAAGCGGGTGGCGGGAAGTCCGGGCGGGCGCGGCCGGACCCGGATTGGGTCGATTCCGAGCTCGCCCGCTATTACCAAAGCGGCGAATGGATCTGCTCGGGCCATGGATTTCCCTTCATCGACCTGCGCGGCAAGATCCCGGCGACGACCGAATTTTTCTATGACGAGACCGTCTTGACCGATTCCGGTAGCGAGCGTCTCGCCGAATTGCTTTATCCATTTGTCGCGGAAGCGGCGGAACGGGTGATGGAAGAGGATTGAAGGATCGCCCCACTTCATGCAATGATAACCACGGACCTCCCCCACCCCGCCTAACTCACCCAATCGCCATGGCTAGCGGACAAGCCAAACTCGCCCACATCCTCGCCGACCGCGCGCAGAAAATGCGCGCCGAAGGCAACGCCGGGGAAGCCCTGCGCCTTGCAGAGACGGCCCTGGAAACCGCCCGCAAGGCGGCCGCCGATCCCCGCGGCTCCACCTCCGCGCTGCCCGAATGCCTCGGCATCTGCGCCGACCTCCACGCCGAGCGCGGAGAACTCGCCGCCGCCGAAAAGCTCTACATCGAGGCGATGTCGCAGGCGGAGGTCGATTGCGCCGAGCCGCTCGCCATCGCCGACTTAAAATGCCGCCTCGCCGCGCTCTATGACTTTGGCGGGCTGGAGGAAAAAGCGATCCCGATCTACGCCGAGGCGATCGCTTTGTTCGAGGCGATGCCGGAGCCGCCGGACCTCGACCTCGCCAACCTGCGCAACAACCTGGCGATGCTCCACAAAAACGCTGGGGACTACAACCTTGCCGAGGAAGAATACCTCAGCGCGCTGGAGGGATTCCGCCGCGCCTACGGCGGGGACTCGGAGGACGCCGCCGCCGTGCTCAACAACCTCGGCGGTCTCTACCACGCCGCCGGCTATGCCGAGCGCGCCGAGGACATGCATCGCCGCGCCCTCGAAATGCGCCGCGCCATCCTCCCCGCCGAACACCCGGAGGTCGGCCAAGCGCTCTCCAACCTCGCCGCCATCCACCACGAGATGAATCGCTACGCGGAGGCGAAAAAGCATTACCGCGAGGCGCTCGGCATCTTGGAAAAACACGCTGCCGCTGACCCGGAGACCTACGCCATCGTCTCGGAGAATTACGCCACGCTCCTCCGCGAACACGGCCATGACTGGAAGGCGAAGTCGGTGGAAAAAAAAGCGGTAAAGCTCGGGGCGGCCGCCTTGTTGTAGGCGCGCCGCCTTGTTGTAGGCGCGCCGCCTTCCCGCAGCCGGTCGTTGCAAAGCCGACGAGATCGGACACATCCCGGCTTGCTCGCCGGGACTTCCCGCCGCACACATCCGGCGTGAGCACCCCGAATTTCCCCAGACCCCGCACCGGCATCGGCTACGACGTCCACCCGTTCGCCCATGGGCGCCCGCTGATCCTCGGCGGCGTCCAGATCCCGCACACCCGCGGACTCGCCGGCCATTCCGATGCCGACGTCCTCTGCCACGCCATCGCCGATGCCGTGCTCGGCGCGCTCGGGCTGCCCGATATCGGGCACTATTTCCCGCCCACCGACAGCGTCGATCGAGGAATCTCGTCGCTCAAGATCCTCGAAAAAGCGCCGACCTCGCCGCCGGACGCAGCGCCGTGATCGAGAACATCGACAGCACCCTGATCGCCGAAAATTACAAGGTTCTCCCCACGCCGCCGCCATGAAGGCGAGGATCGGAGGCCGCCCTCGGCATCGCCCCCGATCAGGTCGGCATCAAAGCCACCACCAACGAGAAAATGGGCTTCGTCGGGCGAGGCGAAGGCATCGCCGCCCTCGCCGTCGCCGCCCTCACCCTCCATTAACAGCCTGTTGAAAAACGTCGGTGGGTCTGCTTGAATTCCCCCGCCACATGTTCGAGACCCGCCAAGCCGCCGCCGAGATCCAGCAGGAGTTCTGGGTCGAGACCCGCCGCCTGCCACAGGCGACCGCCAGCACCTTCTATCGCAAGCTCGATGAGACGCTCGATTCCATCGGATTCGCGGCGGGTGTGCGCGAGGTCTGCCGCCCCGCCTACGCGGATGCCGCCAGGGGCGGGCGCCCGGGCATCGACCCGGCGGTCTATTTCAAGATGCTCATGATCGGGTTTTTCGAGAACCTGCCGAGCGAACGCGCCATCGCCGCGCGCTGCGCGGACTCGCTCTCGATGCGCGCGTTCCTCGGCTACGGGCTGGAGGAGGCCACGCCCGACCATTCGAGCCTGAGCGTCATCCGCGGGCGGCTCGGTCCGGAGATTTTCCAGGCGGCCTTCGAGCTGGTGCTCGCCGGGCTGCGGGGGCACGGCCTGCTCAAGGGGCGCAACCTTGGCATCGACTCAAGCGTGATCGAGGCCAACGCCTCGCTGCGCGAGCTGGTCCACCGCAACACCGAGGAGCAGTATTGGGAGTATGTGAAACGCCTCGCCGCCGAGGCCGGCATCGACCCCGGCGACACCAGGGCGGTGCGCCGATTCGACAAGAAACGCGAGGGCCGCAAGACCAGCAACGAGGAGTGGGTCAACCCGCACGACCCCGACGCCAAGGTGGGCATGACCAAGCGCGGAGCCTGCGACATGATCTACAAGCCGGAGCATGTCACCGATCTCGATACGGGAGCCATCGTGGCCGCCGAGGTGCGCCTCGGCGACCAGGGCGACACGGAGGATCTCGCCGCGAGGGTGCTGGCCGCCGGCGAGGTGCTCGCGCGGGTTTGCGACGATCCCATGCAGGAGAAGGTCCTCGCCAGCCTGACGGCCGACGAGGGCTACTTCAGCGTGGAGGAAGTCTGCTGCCTGCAGGGCGAGCGGGTGCGGGTGGTCATCGGCGATCCGCACGAGTCGAAGCGGCGCAAGGACAAGCAGGACGGCACGGTCAGGCGGGTGCTTTCCAAAGCGAAGCGCGCGGTCAAGAGCAAGAGCGGCAAGGCGCTGCTGCGCAAACGCGGCGAGCATCTCGAACGGAGCTTCTGCCATGTGCTCGACCACGGGAAGCAGCGGCGGGCCACCTTGCGCGGGCGGGTGAATCTGACCAAGAGGCAGCTTGCGGCGGCCTTCACACACAATCTTTCGCTGCTGATGCGGCACCTGACCGGATACGGCACCGTCAAGCAATGCCAGGCGGGCAACCGGATGGCCGGGCGGGCGTGTTTTTCGGCTCTGTCGGCGGCTCTGTCGGCCATACAGGTCGCCGCGAACGGATGCGGACGTTTCCTCGGCTCAATTTGCCGTGCTGTTGGCGGATTCGTACGATTTTCGCCCGCCTCTTCCGAGATCCGCCCAAAGTGGGCTATTTCAACAGGCTGTTAATCCGATCCCCGTTGACACCCCGCCCTCCATGGCGTAACGTCCCTACAACATCCCCGGCGAGGTAGCCAAGTGGTAAGGCGACGGTCTGCAAAACCGTTATTCGCGGGTTCGATTCCCGCCCTCGCCTTTTCGTAGATAATTAATAACCTACGGTCGGTTCAGCGGTCGATCCCGACTAAGCGGACCGGGTGACGATCTCCGGCAGTCATGCCCTTGTCTTGCGGTTTTTGGGCGGTGCCTAACAAAGGTAGATCGCTCGACATTCACATATAATGTAGATTCGGCGAGTTGCAGGCTCTCTTCTGGCTGAGTGACCCGATGCTCGCTGACCCGCCGCCAAACCCCGCCCTCCTCGAACGCCAGATCAAAAGCGGCGGGAGCAGAAGGAAGCTGGAACCCCGAGGGAGCCTTCGCCAACGAAGCCGTGCCTCGTCACCACCGCCTTCGCCGTCCTCTCGCTAGAGGTCTATTACCGGTATCTGCCGATGTATTCGCGGTAACGATAAAGTTGACCCAGTAGCGTCTGGCGATGGTAGTGCAAGGAGCGAAGCGACAGCACGGAACATGACAGGCGCAGCTACATGGATCCAGCAATGTTCTGCCCGCATTTGTTGCTGGTAGTCTAGCCCTCGTCAACTGTCCATCCGAGTTCCGCAGTTACTTGTCTGATGTAGTCTTTCTTCATGCGCTCCTCCTGCTCCGGATCTCTCACCTGTCGATCTTCCGGAGGATCAAATTCCCCATCGTCCAATACTTCGATGAGTATTTTGTCGCCCGGAATCAACTTTTGTTTCCCCCAGTTCTGGTGCTCCCCGGCAAGACTATCCAATCCTCCAAGCGTGAGATCACACTCATGCGATGGTCCTTCGCCTAGATCTTCTCTTGCAACAGCAGACGCGATCACGCTTAACACGCCTACGCCAGGGAAATTACAATCGTGCAGGTCTCGTTGTTGGGTAGGCAACGAAAGCGCTCCATTGGCTTCTCTTTGATTTTGGCAGAACGATTGAGCACACTCATGACTTACTCGACTTTGGAGAGTATGTCATTGGAAGTGATGCGTTGTTCGGTCTTAGGTTTTCAGTTCAATCGGCGAAATCGTTGTCATATGCGACTTTGATAATATGGGCGGAAGCTGGCGGTCCGTAATAAACCGCTGCGAAATTTCGAAAAATTCTTTCGCGCTTCCCTCGTGATCATCAAAATCGATGACACAATAATCTCCTTCTGAGGTGTAATTGATTAGTCTGGGTAAGTCTCCATGCCATTGTCAAATCGCGCCGCTATCCTGAAACAGCCCAGGACAGCGTGTCCATTCATATAATACCCGTCGATTGTGTCACTTCCGTATTTATTTGTAATCCAGTCCCAATCCCAAAACATCATCGTGTCACCTTAAAATAAGGCTCATCGATTTTTCGAGGGTAAAGGGATAGTGCTGATTTTCGTCTTCCATTTATTTCAATTTTTGGACCGAACTAGAAGTTATTTAACAGGCGTGTTGGATTTAGTCAATTTCTTAATAGGCAACATCGATGTTGTAATAACGCGGATTTCGAAACAGGCGGAGTGGGCGGCATTTTGATGTTGGGTTTGGCGAGTATATCGGAATAGGGCAACATCCCGTGTTAGGATATTGCGCCGTAGGAAGGTTAAGGCAACATTGAAAAATATTACGAATCGGGGTGGAAAGTGACGCGAAAAAGTGCTGTTTGCCGCTCGACGCGTCATCGGGGTTCACGGCGGGGCGGAGCCGGGCAGGATCTGGGTCAGCAGCGTCCGTCAAAGCTCTAAGCCGACCGCCTGCTGCGCTGTTGGAGAGGCTGGGTGCCGCGCCGGTCAGCTTCCGGTCGCCCTGGCCCGCGCTGGCGCCCGCGTTTTGCCCGGCAGGAGTGCCACCTTCCCTACCGCCGCCGGACGCCCGCCCGGACAAAGACATCGGAGTTGCCGGGTGGCATGGGGTTGGCGCTGCGGAAGTGGAGACCTTCTATGCCGCTGCCCTAGATCGGTGCGGTCGTAGAGGACGAAGGCGCTGTCGTTTCGGGTCCAGGTGAGGAGGTCGGGCGAGGTCTCGAACCAGATCTCGGCGTCGGTGGCGGCGAGGTTGGCGGGAAGCTGAAAGTGAAGTGCGGTTCCGGGTCCGAGACCGCGCTATCGTCAGAAGGCGTGGTGACGGGCTGGGGTCAGTCCGGACCGAAGACGTGATGCTTGGAAATCGGTCAGCTTGCGTTGCCGTCGCTGTCGCCATCGGGATCATCGGCGAATTCTGCCGCGCCGAGGTCGCCGGTTCCGGGCGAGGGACCGCCGAGGCTGGCGCGCCAGCTCAAGGCGTCGCCGTGGTCTGGGTTCAGGCGGGCTGACGAGACGAGGCTGGCTCCGCCGCCGTCAGGCTGCGTCGGTAAGGGTGAGGCGTCGTCGTAGGCAAAGTCTTGGACCGGCGAGCCGAGGCATCGGCGAACGTGAGCTCGTCGCCGTCGTTGTCGAGATTGCCTTCGTAAACCCCGGCGACCGGCAAGCCGAAGCCCGTAGGCGGCATTCGCCTCGACCAGGTTTTTCACGAGGACGATGACGCGCTGGTAGGGGGCGAGGGCGGCGTCGGCAGGGAGAACGTAAAGCGGATGCCCGTTGTGAAGGCGGCGCCGCGCAGGTTGATCGCGTGGCCCGGCGATGTTCATCAGCTCGATGAATTCCAGCTCGTCGGACCCACTAGGATTATAGTGGATCTCCGAGATCGCGAGGTCGCCCGGCGCGACGGACGGCACGCCATCCGCCTGGAAGAACGCCTCGGTCAGCGCCGACCATTCGCCGCCGTTCTGGGTCCGCGCTTTGACCAATGCCGAACCCGGCAGCGTGACCTCGCTCGGCGTAGGCGATGGCGTGGGCAGAGCGCGCCGCCGGGCAGGCGCGGGTCAGGCCGTCGAGCGTGTAGTAGATCGCCCCGGCTGGCGCGCGGTGATGGCGAGCGCGTAATCCACCGGGATGATGCCGCCGTGTTGGCTGAACTCTGGCGCGCTCGTGGTGGGATAAGCCCGGCGGTCTGGAAGCGCGCGATCATGGTGGCAGGAAGCGTCGGCAAAGTCGAACTAAGATAGGTATCTTTCTTCGCCACCCAATCGGCCCGGGCGATACATACGAATCGTTGGTGCCCGATCCGCCCCAGCGGGCGACCTCGGCGATCATCGAGGAGATTGATCCTGGTCGGCGCGCGCCGCGATCCGTTCGGCGACCTTCGCCGCCGTCATCAGCCCGTCGTTAAAGTAATGCCGGTGGATGCGGTCGGCGAGCAGGGTGAGGAAATCCGGGTCTGCCTCCGCCCGCAGCGCGCCGAGGGATATTCGTCGGGTCCGTGCCGTCGTTGACATGTGCAGTGGCACGGCGCGGGTCCAGCCGTCGGCGTCATTCAGATACGGGATGAAGCCGCTGCCGGGGGCGACCGGACCGACCGAGCGATGTTCGTATTCGGCGTTGCCCGACATCCACATGAGCATCCAGTCGAGGAACGTAAGCATGTTGAGGTAGTCTTTCTGCGCCTGGTAGTTGCCGCGCAAGACAGGATATTCGCCGCCGAGCCGTCGCCATCATACGGCAAGCCGACCGACCACGGGACGCCGCCGCGGTTCGGGGCGATCGCCTCGTAGTGTCCTTTTCGCCGCCGAGATACTGGGCGTGCATGTCGGCATTCCACCGCTCGCGCAGATGGTATTGCCCCCAGTAGATTCCAATTCACATAGAGATGCACAAACCGGTAGTGCGGCGAGACGTGCCCCATCTGCATCATCGTGTCGTCGCAAAACCGATTCGATAGATAGAAGCCGCGCTGCTTCATGTCATGCGACCCCATGCGCAGGTCGAGCGCATCGAATTCGGTGACCGGATCGCGGCCGCCCCCGTGCCCGTCGAAGAGCGGATAATTCAGCTTCTTCGGTCCCCACCGGTCGCGGAAGTTGAGGCGGACGTTGCGCTTGGCGAAGTTCGTCGCATAGGCGCCGTAGCGCTCCATCCCGGCATTCACCTGCAGGTCGCCGTTCTCAAAGCCGATCAACTCGACCGACGTTTCCTTCTCGGTGCGGTCGATGTCCCCGGCGAAGACGAGCGAGACGGCGGGCAGCGACCGCAGCGCGTCCTGCATCTGCGGGCCGTAGATGGCGCTTTGGGTGATCCCGGTGTCCATCGTCGCCTGGGTGATGACATCGGCGAGGAAGAGATAGGTATGCGTATCGACATCCGTTGACCGCCAATCCTCGCGATAGGCGATGGCGCGCAGGACGGTCGTTTGGCTGAGGCTGATCGGACCGGCATAGATCGCGCCGTTGGTCTCCGACGGCTTCGAGCCATCCACCGTGTAGCGGATCGTCGCGCCCTCGGTCGCCGTCGTGATCTCGACCTCGATCGGATCGTCGTAGATGCCCCGGTTCAGGCTGAACTTCGTGTCCGCGACCCGGTCGATGAAAAACCCTGATGTGTTCGGCGCGCCGGGCGTGGGCGGTTCCATGTAGGCGTTGAGCTGCCCGCCGTCTGCCGTCGAGGTCAGGCGCGGGCGGAGCAAGAAATCGTCGTCACTGGCGCTGGCGTTCAGAGCATGGAAGGCGAGGACATTTTCCCCGGCGGTGAGCAGCGCGAGCTGGGCGGTCAAATCGATGCGCTCCACGCGCACCGCATCGGTGTCGAGCCGCTCCGCCGCCGCCGCCGAATCCCAGGCGGGCGAAGCCGGCGCGTTGCGCGCGGCGATCTCGGTGCCGTTTAGGTAAGCGATGAATCCGTCGTCGTATTGGATGTCGAGCGCCAGCGTCTCCAGCGCGCCCGGGTCATCGACCTGAAAGGGGATCCGCATGAAAGCGGACGCGCTTTGGCCGGCGGCTGCCGCTTCGAGATCGGTGGTGATAAAGGGATCGTAGGAATCGACCGAGATGCCGAGGACTTCCACCTCGCCGAGCGAGAGCACATAGCCCTCGTCCTCGTTGCCCGCGCCGCCGGACAGATCCGGGTCGGGCGTGCGGTGGATGCGGACGAACTGCCCGACGACCGCGCTGCCCGCCAGCCCATCGAGCTCGAGGTCGATCAAGGTCGGTCCGCCGTCGGCGTTCTCCGGATTGAGCAGCTCGCTTTCCCAGACCACCGTCGTGCCGTCGGTATCGAGGATCGAGACGGTGATGTCGCGCAGGCGGCTCGGGCAGCAGCCGTCGCCGCGGTTGCGGATGATGAGTTCGTTGATCAGCGAGACCTTGCCCAGGTCGAGCGTCCACGTCGGGTCGAGATCCGAGGCGAGCGTATGCGTGAAATTGCCGACCTCTCCGTCGATCGCGCGGTCGGCGGTGAAGGCTCCGTTGGTCGAGCTTTGCGATGCGGTTCCCTCCGGGGCAAGATTGCGGATCACCAGCGGGTCGGGCGGCTCGGCGGCGATGTCTTCCGCCATCACGATGAATTCGCCCATCGCGAGCACATACGCGTCGTCGTTCGAGGTCTGCCCCGGCGCGCCGGAGTGGTCCAGGTCCGGCGCGCGGCGCACGATGACCGACTTGCCGGCCACCGGGGCATCGCCGTTCTCCGCGAAGACATCGATCTCGATGAAAGGCGGCGAGCCAAGCGCGTTCTCCGCGTTCAATAGCTGCGAGGAAAATATGACGGTCCCGCCTTCATCCAAGATATCGAAGCTGATGTCGCGCATCCGCTCGGGGCAGCAGTTGTCGCGGTTGTGGATAATGATCTGGTGGATCTCCTCGGGTCCCGGCAAGTCGAGGCGCCATTCGCCAGGGTTCGGCGACGCCGTGTGCGAGAAGTTGGTCAAATCGCCGTCGATGGCGCGCTCGGGCGGACCCGCCTGATGGGTCGAGGTCTGCGTCGCCGTCCCGGTCGGCGCGACGTTTTTGAGCGTCACCGGCGGCTCCGCCGTATCGAACCCGATAGCCGGCGGCGCGACCCCGGCGACCCACAGCCCGCCGCCCGCGAAGCCCGGGTTCGCCCAATCGGCGGCGAGGTCGGATTCCTGCGCCGGCACGAGGATCTGCGGGATCGCCTCGTCGAGGTAGCTCGCGGTGATAACGCGCTGGGCGACGCCGTAGCTGCGGTCGCTCTGCTGCTGCGGATACGGATCGAAGGCGCTGACCACCGCCGTGCCGTCGGGCGCGACGAGGAGCACCGATTCGCCGCCGTTGTTGAGGCGGAAGTTCGTGTGCAGCTCCGATCCGGAGAGGGCGCGGTCTTTGCCCGAGGCGAACACGATCAGATAGCCGTCCGCCGCGAGCGGCGTCGGCGACGGAAACGCCCACTTGGCCGGCGCGTTCGGATTGTCGCTCAGATAGTATCCGCCGAGGTCGATCGCGGCGGAGCCGGGGTTGTGGATTTCGATCCAGTCGGAATACTCGCCGTCCTCGTCGGCGAGGACCTCGCTGTTGGCCGCGAGAAATTCCGAGATGACCGGATCGGCGAAGGCGGGGGTGGCGCAGGCGCAGAGCAGCGCCGCCATGAGGGGGGCAAGGCGGAGGTTCATGGGCGGCAATATAGCACGGATTAAACCGCGCGATCCACCGTCGCGCTGGTGCGGAGAAAATTCGTTTTCCGGGCGCCCTGCGGCGCGGCGGGGCGCGCTGTGCTCCTTCGCGGGCTGGCGCGTCCCGCCGCAGCAGGTATAGCGGTGCGCATGACTCCATCATCGCCCCTGCCCGCCATCGAGACCGGCTCGATCCCATCGCCCGCGCTGCTCATCCTGCCCGACCGCGCGGAGGCGAACGTCCGCCGCATGATCTCGATGGCGGGCGGCGCGGCGCGGCTCCGCCCGCATATCAAGACGCACAAGCTCGCCCCGCTCATGGCGATGCAGATCCGGCTCGGCATCGAAAAGTTCAAGTGCGCCACGCTGGCGGAAGCCGAGATGGCGGCGAAGGCGGGAGCCGCCGACGTGCTCTATGCCTACCAGCCCACCGGTCCGAACATCGCCCTCCTGCGCGGACTCGCCGACTCGTACCCCGGCACGCGCTTCGGCTGCCTGATCGATGACGAAGGCGCGGCGCTCGCCTTGTCCGCCGCCTTCGCCGAGGCTCCGCAGCCGGTCAATGCGTGGCTCGACCTGGACATCGGGATGGGGCGGACCGGGATCGCGCCAGGCAGCGGCGCCGATGCGCTTTACGCGCGGCTCACCCGATTGCCCGGGATCGCCGCGCGCGGGTTGCATTGCTACGACGGTCACCTGCACCAAAGCGACCTTGCCGAGCGGACGCGGCTCAGCGACGAGGCGTTCGCCCACGGCGAAGCGATGCGCGACCGGCTGCGCGACGCCGGCTTGCCCGAACCGGAGATCATCGCCGGCGGCACCCCGACCTTTCCCTGCCACGCCCGGCGGGAGAACGTGACGCTCAGCCCTGGCACCTGCGTGCTCTGGGACGCCGGCTACGCCGAGAACTTGCCCGACCTTCGGTTCGCGTGGGCGGCGCTCCTCCTCACCCGCGTGGCGAGCAAGCCCGGGACCCACCGGCTCTGCCTCGACCTCGGGCACAAGGCGGTCTCCGCAGAAAATCCGATCGCCAAGCGCGTCCGCTTCCCCGCGCTGCCCGCCGCCGCGTTCCTCTCCCAAAGCGAAGAACACCTCGTCATCGAATCGCCCCACGCCGCCGAATTCAAGGTCGGCGACGCCTTGCTCGGCGTCCCCTGGCACGTCTGCCCGACCGTCGCGCTCTACTCCGAAGCCACCCCGATCATCGATGGCAGACCCGGCGATCCGTGGCCGGTGGCGCGCTGGCGGCGGGTGGGGTAACTGGCAACTTACGAATTCGCCCTTCGCCGTCGCCGGATTAGACGCCAAACGATCAGTCCGGCTCCGACCATTAACGAACCGCCAAGCCACAAGAAAAGCGGCTGCCCGGCTCCCGATTCGTTCCCGCCTTCCTCTGGCATTTCGTCTGGCGCCACTGGCTTTTGCGTTTCCGGCATCTTGTAGGGGATGCATCCGTTCTCATCCAGCGAGACCTCACCTTTATACCATTTCATTCTCGCGATGTCGATCTGATATAGACGCTCATTTCGCTTATTCACAATCTCAAGATTATCGCTGCGCCCCTTTTCTGCGATTCGTATTTTTCCCTTGTTTCGCGCATACCATCCCTTCCATAGTTCAAGATCCTTCGCTCCTTTTGGAAAGTCGTGCGTATAAATAGTCGGGGGATCGGCGATCATCCTGCTAATGGTAATCATTAGCCCTTGAGCGATCTCCAACCCGTCATCCGTTTCAAGATCCGCAAGAAACAGTCGTTCAAACATTAGTTCTGCAAATTCGACCGACCTCTCTCTTCGGAGAAATTTAAGGGCTGCCGCGACGTCGGACCGGTCATTTGATTTCAAATGGGCCAACGCCTCTTCCCGTGTCTCAAGGACTTCAGATTTATCGTGAGCATTTAGAGTCAAAGTAATCGCCCCGAGTCCCATAAGGAATATTATTTTGGATTTCATCGTTCAATTTCCCTCCCTTCATATTTTGTGTTCCGATTGAAAACGGAAACCTTTGCTACCGGCCCTTCCGCTTGCGGATCAAGCGCCGCACGACAAGAACTGCCGCAGCAGAAAGGCAAAGCGCTGCAACCAGCCACCCCAGCCCAGTCGAATTGTAGCGAGGACCATCCGCCCCACTGTTCGCCGCCTCTTCGTCTGGCTTCGGTTTTTGCGTTGTCGGCATTTTGTAAGGGATGCGTCCGTTCTCATCCAGAGAGACTTCACCTTTATACCATTGTATCCTCGCGATATCAATCTGATAAAGCCGTTCCCTTCGCCTATCCGCAACCTCTGGATCGTGGCTACGTTCCATTTCTTCGATGCGTATATTCCCTTTGTTTCGCGCATACCACGATTTCCAAAAGCTCAAAATCTTTCTTGGGTCTTCGCTGTTTTGTGTGGAAAAACCTGCCCGACTCGGCAGCGGACTGGCAAAACAGGCGAATTCAGGCGGCGGTAAGCCTGCTCCAGCGAGAGATCGGATCAACAGGGCAGGCACAGGCGGGGCTGGCATTCCAATACCGAGCTACCTCCCTTGCGCTGAGTGAGTAATGGAGGTCAAGGGTGAGCCGGAATAAGTGCCGAAAGTGAGCGTTAGCGAGTATGCCGACTCATCCTTGAACGCAATGAATCGCTCATCATACTGATGTTCGTTTGATCTCCACACGAAACAGCGAAGCGCCAAATCTTTCTCTCCTCTGGGGAAGTCCTTCGTGTAGATGGTAGGGGGATTGGCGATCATCCGGCTTATGGAGATCATCAGTGCTGAGCAATCCTCAATCCGTCCTCAGTTTCTATGTCCGTTCAGGAAACAGGCGAGCGAACATCAACTCTGCCAGTTCGACAGAACGCTCGTCCCGAAAATATCTATTCGCGGAAACGCCACGTCACGCTTATCTTCCGATTGAAGGTGTTCAGCGCCTCTTCCTTTTGACCGAGAGTTCACGGGCTTCGTCGCGGCGCTTAAGACGACGTCATAACGCGACCCAGCAAGGATTATTTCTTAATTCCATTTCGAGATATTTTGAGAGAAAAAGCTTCACCCTTGTTTCTTCCTTGCGCGGACCAAAACCCAGACAAAAACCGCCACCACAGATAAGCAAGGCGCACTCACCATCCGGCCCACCCAGTTGGATTGTCGCGAAGCATGCTTCGCGATCTTCCGGCTCCTCCAGCCGCTAGGCTTTTCCGTTGTAGCGAGCATCTTGTAAAGGGATACATCCGTTCTCGTCTGCGTGACCTCCTTTATACCATTCCAACCTCGCGAGGTCGATCTGATAGAGACGCTCATTTCTATTACCAACAATGCCTAAGGTTATCGCTCGCCTCTCTTTCTCTAACGCGAATTTTCCCCTTCACCTCATACCACGACATCCAGAGATCTAGATCGGGTTTGCCGCGCGGTTCAAATTTTGTATAAATCGTTGGTGGATTTTCGATAATCCGACTGATCGCTATCATCAGCCCTGCAATCTCCAGGTCGTCAGAGTTCGACAAATCTACATCAAAAAGTAGGCCAAAATAAGATCAACCACCTCGAGCGACCTGTCGCCTCTAAAATATTTCATTGCCAATTACGTCGCCAGGATCTTGAAGCGATTCGTTCCATCAGCACCTCCCGTGGTCGAGACGGTCCATCTTGGGATCACCAGCCGCACCAGCGCACAAGGCGAAAAAGAAAAACACAAATCTCTGAAAGATACGCCTCATCGCTCCACCTCCTTCCAATCCTGCTTCCGAATAAGGGCTGGGAAAGTTTCGGAAAATTCCCGGGATACATCAGGTTTTCGCGGTCCCAATTTGGACGGTGATCGAGCAAAATCACATGACCAACTTCATGGGTGAGTTTCGAGTGTCTTCCTCCGAGTATTCTGGCGGTGCCTCTCGTCTATATACAGCACCGACTGGTCTATTCCCCGAAAAATGGGACGTAGCCCAAGGGTCATCAGATCTCGCTTGCGTATCGACACCAGTTTCTTTTACATAGTAAAGATCAATGCTTGATTACTAACATTATAAATATTATTTCCGTTCGCGTCCTGCCCGGTGATCTGAGCGCATCCTGTTAGCCTCTTCGAGGTTCATTCCCCCATCGCCGTTGATATCGTAATTTGCCCACGAATGCAATTCATCGTCAAGAAGGGTGAACAAGACGTTCGCTTGGCGACCGATAATTTCATTCAGTTTTGCCACTATCGCCGTGCCGGTTGGCGCACCTAACGGCGTAAGCGATCTTACCGAGCCAGCATTTTCTGCCTGTTCAATTACCCAAAATTTATCGTCTTTTCGACCGTTTCAAGCACGTTCACTTCGAGGCTCCGCGACGACATCGGCACCGAATTTTACGCGGAGAAAGGCATCGTAAGCGGAACCCTGGTTTAGGGTGAGGGGGATGATATCGCCGCTGGGCGCAATGCCGTGGTTATAGACGCTAAAGATCGCGGGGGCGCTCGATTCGATGGTGAGGTCAGGGGCGATGTCCGGGGAGGTGTGAAGATCTACGCCGTCGCTCGCCGCCCGCCACCGGGGAATAGCGGGACGCTTTGCGCCGTGGGAAAGACGGTCGGATCGAATCCCTGCGCGCGATTTGTCTCGACGAATTCAACGGGGACGAGGCGCGCCTCCCTGTAGCCATCCTTTGGAGGGATCTCGGGGAACGCATAGACGGGCAGAGAGTCGGTTCCCAGCAGTTGCAGGGTGATTTTCTGCCGTGAATCGAATTGATAATCGGCGCTGGGGCTAGTCCGTTTTGCCCGAAAGTAGTTCCGGAAAAAGGGCGGGTGGTTGGGGCGATTGGCGGTCGCCCGGAGGCGCACGCGGTCGTAGGTTAGCTTGAGAACCCATATTCTTGGGTCCCGTCAGACAGGCTATTCAGCGTGCCTGACCCGGTTCCGGCGAGGTCGATCGAGGAAATGTAGTCGCCGGATGGATCTTGCCAGACTTGGATCGGTTCGCCCCAAGGGTAGGTCTCCGCGAGATTTCCAGCCGCCGCCTCGCTCAATTGGTCGGAGATCCAGTCGCTCGTCGAATAGTTCGATACCTGCCCCGAATAGTTCGGGGTCGCATTCTCGGGCATGGCGCAGTAGTAATAAAAATTCACCCGCTCGCCTTCGATGGTAAAGTCATCAATCAATCAGATCGGGTATCCCATCCCATCAGAATCCACCGAGCCGTCTGTGGGAACGCTTTGGGTCCAATCCATCTGAGCTTCAATGCCATCCGGTATCCCATCCCCATCAGTGTCCCAATGGAATGGATCGGTGGAGAGGGGAGAATTCCAAGGCGTCGCTCAGCCCGTCAAGATCGGTATCGGGTTCAAAGTAGCGGACGCGGTAGAAATGCCCGATCCCCTCCGCAACGCCCTGCGTGGCGGGCGGCGCTTCCGGCGGCAACGATGCAACAATGGCGGCATATTGGCCGGTGAGGAATTCGAGGTGCTCAGCCGCCGACGCGGGGAGTTCGCTCGGGGCAAAGGAGACTGGGTAATGATCTTGCCAGACCTTGGGCGAGATAAAGAACATCAGGCTGTAGAGGTATTCGCCATTCTCCTGGGCGACAAAGCTGTAGAGCGGTGGAATCGGAATGCTGTAATAATCCTGATCAATGAGCGCCTGGTAGGTAGCCCCAAGTTCCCGATCTATCCAGCTCACGAGGCTCCTCCCATCTGAAAAGGGGGAAATGACAAAATCGTAAGACGGAAGGGAGGGAGCGGCTGAAGGAGGTCCGGGATTCTCCGGAGCGTCAAAAATCTGGATGGTCACACCTTGCCCGAAGCCGTAGATCGAAATCGGTGCGGGTTCCCAGTCGACTAGATTCTCACTTTGCTCCAACTCGTAGATCCACCCAAGTTCGGTCTCCCACTCGATCACGCCGTTATTCTGTTCGTCTCGCGTTGCCGTCAACTCAGTCGCCAGAGTGTTGGAAGACCCAGCCGAAGCCGCAAGGGCTGTTGCGAAAAAGAGGTGGTAGTAGCGCATCAGAGAGTAAACGCATTTGTGTAATTTCCATTAGGCGAAATTCGCAACAATTCAATTTCCTATGAAAGAACGCAAAAAGCCCCGCGCCGCATTTCTGCGGGCGGGGCTTTGCGAAATTCTGTCTGTTTAAGCGAGGCTACGCCTCGGCGACCTCTAGGTCTTCGTCTTCGTCTTCGATTTCGACCTCGGTGACGCCGATGCCGCGGACGTTTTCGAATCCGGTGCCGGCGGGGATGAGGTGACCCATGATGACGTTTTCTTTGAAGCCGCGCAGGGTATCGACCTTGCCGAGGGTGGCGGCTTCGGTGAGGACGCGGGTGGTGTCCTGGAACGAGGCGGCGGAGATGAACGATTCGGTTTCGAGGCTCGCCTTGGTGATGCCGAGGAGGACTGGCTCCGCTTCGGCGGGCTTGCCGCCCTGCTCGATGATCTCGCGGTTGGTCCGCTCGAACTCGACTTTCTCGACCTGGTCGCCCCAGAGGAACTCGGTGTCGCCCGGGTCGCTGATCTTCACCTTGCGGAGCATCTGGCGGATGATGATCTCGATGTGCTTGTCGTTGATCTCAACCCCCTGGAGGCGATAGACCTCTTGGATCTCGTTGACGAGGTGTTCCTGCAGTTCGTGCGGGCCGCAGATCTCGAGAAGTTCGTGCGGGACGACGGCACCTTCGGTGAGCTTGTCGCCTTTTTTAACGTGGTCGCCGTCCTGGACGAGCAGGTGGCCGCTGCGCGGGATGAGGTGTTCCTCCTCCTCGCCGGTCTCCGGGTCGCGGACGATGAAGCGGGTCTTGCCGCGCACCATGCCGGCGCGCTCGACGATGCCTTCGATCTTGGCGATCTCGGCGGCTTCCTTCGGCTTGCGGGCCTCGAAGAGTTCGGCGACGCGCGGCAGACCGCCGGTGATGTCCTTGGTCTTGGACACCTTCCGCGGCGTGCGGGCGAGCTGGGCACCGGCTTCGACCTTCGCGCCTTCTTTGACCGAAAGGTGGGCACCGGTCGGGATCGAGAACGAGCTGAGGACTTCCTTGGTCTTCGGATCGACGATGACGACCTGCGGGTGGAGGTCTTCCTTGTGCTCGAGGACGACCATGGTCTCGCCCTCCTGCGAATCGACCGCCTTGCCGATCGTGATCCCTTTGATCATGTCGCGGAATTCGATCTTACCGGCTTTGTCGGTGATGATCGGGACGTTGTACGGGTCCCAGTTGACGAGCAGGTCGCCCTTTTTGATCTCGCCGCCGTCGGCGACATGGATGGTCGAGCCGATGACGATCTTGTAGGACTCCAGCTCCATGCCCTTTGCGTCGTGCAGGCTGATGGTGCCGTTTTTGTTGAGGGCGACCCAGTTGCCGTCGGTCGTCTGCACCGTGCGGAGGTCGTTGTAGCGGATGATCGCCTTTTGTTTCGGGCGGATCTCCGGGTTGCGGAACGTCGAGGTCGCGACGCCGCCAACGTGGAACGTCCGCATCGTGAGCTGGGTGCCGGGTTCGCCGATCGACTGGGCGGCGATGATGCCGACCGCCTCGCCGACTTTGACCGGGCGCTGGCTGCCGAGGTGCAAACCGTAGCATTTGGCGCAGCAGCCGCGCTCGCTTTCGCAGGTCAACACCGAGCGGATCTTCATCTCTTCGACGCCGAGGTCCTGCACGCGGTCAGTGCCATCTTTTCGTCAACGAGGTCGTTGATCTCCACGATGGTGTCGCCTGTGACGGGATCGGTGATCTTGTTGAGCGAAGTGCGCCCGAAGATGCGGGTCGCCAGCGAGACGACTTCCTCGTCGCCCTCGTAGATCGATTTGACGACGATGCCGTTGACGGTGCCGCAGTCTTCCTGCGTGACGATCACGTCTTGGGAGACGTCGACGAGCTTCCGGGTCATGTAGCCGGAGTCGGCCGTCTTCAACGCGGTGTCGGCTAGACCTTTCCGCGCGCCGTGGGTGGAGATGAAGTATTCCAGCACCGACAGACCTTCCCGGAAGTTTGAGGTGATCGGGCGTTCGATGATCTCGCCGGAGGGCTTGGCCATCAGACCGCGCATGCCGGAGAGCTGGCGGATCTGCTGCTTGTTACCCCGCGCGCCGGAATCGACCATCATGTAAAGCGGGTTAGCCTGCACCTTGCCGTCGTTGTGCTCGATGGTGCGGAAGAGCGCGCTTTGGATGGCATCGCCCGCCGCCGTCCAGATATCGACGACTTTGTTGTAGCGTTCCTTTTCGGTGATGACGCCGGCCTGGCGCTGCTTGTGCGCCTTTTCGATCTCTTTGAACGCCTTGTCCAATTCCTGGCTTTTCTCGTCCGGGATGACCATGTCGGTGATCCCGATCGAGCAGCCGGAGCGCGTCGCCTCGCGGAAGCCGAGCGACTTCAGGCGGTCGAGCGCCTCGACGGTCCCCTGCTGGCCAGCGACCTGGTAGCAGCGCCAGATGACGTTCGAGAGTTCCTTCTTCTTGATCGTCGTATTGACGAAGCCGAGACCCTCGGGCCAGATTTCGTTGAAGCGGACGCGGCCGGGGGTGGTCTCGATGATGCGTTTTTCGCTATCGCCGAAGATCGTTTTCTTGCCGAAGTCCGGGTTGCGGAGGCGGATCCATTCGTGGATGCCGATGCCGCGGGACGCGATGGCGAATTCGACCTCGGTGGTGTCGGCGAAGAGCGGGAGGTGCTTGCCCTCGTTGGTCTCGCCGGGCTTGAGCGCGCGGGTGTGGGTGAGGAAGTAGCAGCCCAGCGTAATGTCCTGCGATGGCGTGGTGATCGGCTTGCCGGACGAGGGCGAGAAGATGTTGTTCGGCGCGAGCATGAGCAGGCGCGCCTCCATCTGCGCCTCGACCGAAAGCGGGACGTGGACCGCCATCTGGTCGCCGTCGAAGTCCGCGTTGTAGGCGGTGCAGACCAGCGGGTGGACGCGGATCGCCTCGCCTTCGATGAGGACTGGCTCGAACGCCTGGATCGACAGGCGGTGGAGTGTCGGCGCGCGGTTGAGCAGGACCGGGTGACCTTTGGTGACTTCTTCCAGGATGTCCCAGACCTCCGGCGTGCGGCGCTCGATCATCTTCTTCGCGCTGCGGACGGTGTGGACGTAGCCCATGTCCTTCAGGCGGCGGATGATGAACGGCTCGAACAAAACGAGCGCCATCTTCTTCGGCAGACCGCATTGGTTGAGCTTCAATTCCGGACCGATGACGATGACCGAACGGTAGGAGTAATCGACGCGCTTGCCGAGCAGGTTTTGGCGGAAGCGCCCGCCCTTGCCCTTGAGCATGTCGGAGAGCGACTTGAGCGCGCGGTTGCCCGCGCCGGTCACCGCGCGACCGTGGCGGCCGTTGTCGAACAGGGCGTCGACCGCCTCCTGCAGCATGCGCTTTTCGTTCCGGATGATGACGTCCGGCGTCTTGAGTTGGAGCAGGTTTTTGAGGCGGTTGTTCCGGTTGATGACGCGGCGGTAGAGGTCGTTGAGGTCGGAGGTTGCGAAGCGGCCGCCCTCCAGCGGGACGAGCGGGCGCAGGTCCGGCGGGATGACCGGCAGCACCTCCAGCACCATCCAATCCGGGCGGCTGCGGGACGAGGCGAAGCCCTGGGCGAGCTTGAGCCGCTTGGCCAGCTTCTTCCGGGTCTGCTTCGAGCGCGTCTTCGTCATCGCTTCTTCCAGCTCGGTGACGAGTTCGGCGAGGTTGATCTGCGAGAGCAATTCCTGGACCGCCTCCGCACCCATGCCGGCGCGGAACGTGTCGCCATATTCTTCCTCGGCCTCGTGGTATTCGATCTCGGTCAGGAGCTGGCCTTTCTCCAGCGGCGTCGAGCCGGGATCGGTGACGATGTAATCCTCGTAGTAGATCACGCGCTCGAGCTGCCGGGCGGTCATGTCGAGCATGAGACCGAGGCGCGACGGCATGCACTTGTAGAACCAGATGTGCGAGACCGGCACCGCCAGCTCGATGTGACCCATGCGCTCGCGGCGCACGCGGGAGAGCGTGACCTCGACGCCGCAGCGGTCGCAGATGACGCCCTTGTGTTTGATGCGCTTGTATTTTCCGCAGGTGCATTCCCAGTCCTTGGTCGGCCCGAAGATGCGCTCGCAGAACAAGCCGCCCTTTTCCGGCTTGAACGTCCGGTAGTTGATCGTCTCTGGGTTTTTCACTTCCCCCCAGCTCCACGAGCGGATCGCGTCCGGCGAGGCCACCGAGATCGTGACCTGGTCGAAGTTCTGGCTGCGGTTCTCGTTGCTGAAGAGTTCCCGAATGTTGGTGTCAATGCTCATATCGAAGGGTGCGTTGAAGCTTGGTGCGGGTGGTGGGTTTCGGGAAAGGGTTTAGGCTCCGGTGGCGAAGGAGAAGTCGGGGCGGAAGTCGTCCGCCGACCCGGCTTTCACATCGAGCCCGAGGCTCTGCATCTCTTTGATCAAAACGTTGAACGACTCCGGCGTGCCGGCCTCCAGCGTGTTGTCGCCTTTGACGATCGCCTCGTAGATCCGGGTGCGGCCTTGGACGTCGTCGGACTTCACGGTGAGCAATTCCTGCAGCGTGTAGGCGGCGCCGTAGGCTTCGAGCGCCCAGACCTCCATCTCCCCGAAGCGCTGGCCTCCGTATTGCGCCTTGCCGCCCAGCGGCTGCTGGGTGACGAGCGAGTAGGGGCCGACCGCGCGGGCGTGAATCTTATCCGCGACAAGGTGGCCGAGCTTCATCATGTAGATCACACCGACCACGACATCTTGGTGGAAGGCGTCGCCGGTGCGCCCGTCGTAGAGCGTGGATTTACCGTTCAGCCCGATCCAGTCGTAGTTTTCTTTAGCCTTCGCCTCTTTGAGGTAGCCCATGATCTTCGATTCGGGGATGCCGTCGAAGACCGGGGTAGCGACCTTGAACCCGAGCGCGCGGGCGGCGACGCCGAGGTGCGTTTCCAAAACCTGACCGACGTTCATCCGGCTCGGGACGCCCAGCGGGTTGAGGCAGATATCCACCGGGGTGCCATCCGACAGGAACGGCATGTCTTCCTCGGGGACGATCTTGGCGACGACCCCTTTGTTCCCGTGGCGGCCGGCCATCTTGTCCCCGACGCTCAGCTTCCGCTTCGAGGCGACGAACACTTTGACCTGCTTGATGATCCCGGGATCGACCTCGTCGCCCGCTTCGATGCGGTCGAGCTGGCGCTCGTATTCGTCCTGCACGTCGGCGAACTTTTGCTCGAACTGGCCGACCACGTCCATGATCTTTTCGCGCACCGGGCTCGGGTCAATGTCGATGCGGTCGTAGGCTTCGGCGAGCTGGTTGAGCAGCGTCTTGGTGATCTTCTTGTTCGCCGGGATGATGATCTCGCCAGTCTCGGAATCGACGACATCCAGCGGGATCTTGTCGCCGAAGCATCACGTCAGAGAGCTTCTCGGTCAGTTGGTTGACCAAGTCCGAGCGCTTCTGCCGATAGTCTTCGTCGATCTGCTTGCGCATCTTCTTCGCCTCGGTGGCGGAGATCTTGTCCTTGTTCATCTCCTTGCGGGAGGAAACGCGGACGTCCATCACGATGCCGGTGCAGCCGGACGGGACGCGCAGCGACGTGTCTTTCACATCGGCGGCTTTCTCGCCGAAGATCGCGCGCAGGAGGCGTTCCTCTGGGGCGAGTTCTGTTTCGCTCTTCGGCGTGATCTTGCCGACCAAAATGTCGCCAGGCTTGACCTCCGCACCGACCCGGATGACGCCGTCGGCATCGAGGTTGCGCAGCGCTTCTTCGCCGACGTTTGGGATGTCGCGGGTGATCTCTTCCGGTCCGAGCTTGGTGTCGCGGGCGCCGACTTCGAATTGCTCGATGTGGATCGAGGTGTAGATGTCTTCTTTGACGACGCGCTCGGAGATGGTGATGGCGTCCTCGAAGTTGTAGCCGTTCCACGGCATGAAGGCGACGAGCACGTTGCGGCCGAGGGCGAGTTCGCCTTTCTCCGTGCAAGGTCCGTCGGCCAGCAGGTCGCCAACCTTCACCTTGTCGCCGCGCTTGATGAGCGGCTTCTGGTTGATGCAGGTCCCGGCGTTGGAGCGCATGAACTTGCGGAGCTGGTAAACGACGATCCCTTTGTCGGGCGCGTTTTTTACCTGCGTGTAGTCGGAGAGGAATCGCTCTTCCTTGATCGGGAGCTTGCCGTCCTTGGTCGTGATGATGACCTCGGCGTTGGCCGCCGCCACGATACCGTCGGCTTCGGCGATGACGACCGCCTTCGAGTCGCGCGCCGCCTTGCCCTCCATCCCGGTGCCGACGAGCGGCGCATCGGTGACGAGGAGCGGGACGCCCTGGCGCTGCATGTTCGATCCCATCAGCGCGCGGTTGGCATCATCGTGCTCGAGGAACGGAATCATGCTCGCCGCGACCGAAACAAGCTGCTTCGGCGACACGTCCATGTAGGTCGCGTCGGTCGGGTCGACTTCGATGAAATCGCCGCGGTAGCGGACGGTGATCATCTCGTGGAGGAACTTGCCCTTCTCGTCGAACGGGTTGTTGGCCTGGGCGATCTTGTGGCCCTCCTCCTGGTCTGCAGTCAGGTAATCGACGCGGGTCGTGACCTTGCCTTTATCCAAGACGCGATACGGCGTTTCGATGAAGCCGAAGTCGTTGATCCGCGAGAACGAACTCATCGAGTTGATCAGACCGATGTTCGGACCTTCCGGCGTCTCGATCGGGCAGATCCGGCCGTAGTGGGACTGGTGGACGTCCCGCACTTCGAAGCCGGCGCGGTCGCGGTTCAGGCCGCCGGGTCCGAGCGCGGAGAGGCGGCGCTTGTGGGTCAGCTCGGCCAGCGGGTTGGTCTGGTCCATGAATTGGGAGAGCTGCGAACGCCCGAAGAAATCGCGGACCACAGCGCTCAGCGCCTTCGGGTTGACCAGCTTCGCCGGCATCATGTGGTCGAGACCGACATCAAAGAGAGTCATGCGCTCTTTCACCAGGCGTTCGGTGCGGGAAAGCCCGACCCGGCACTGGTTGGCGAGCAATTCGCCCACGGCGCGCACGCGGCGGCTGCCGAGGTGATCGATGTCGTCGAGGATGCCTTCGCCGCGCTTCAGCTTGAGCAGGTATTTGACCGAGGCGAGGAAGTCCTCCGGCAGCATGATGCGCTCGGATTCCGGCAGGTTCAGCCCGAGCTTCTGGTTGAGCTTGTAGCGGCCGACGCGGGTCAGGTCGTAGCGCTTCGGGTCAAAGAACAGGCGCTTGAGCAAGGCTCGCGCGTTCGGGACGGTCGGAGGGTCGCCGGGGCGCAGTTTACGGTAGATGTCCTTGAGCGCTTCCTCTTCATCGCGCGCCGGATCTTTTTTCAGCGATTTGATCAAGGTGTCGTCGGCGCGGGTGTCGACCACCTCGATGGTCTTGTGCCCGAGGGTCATCAGCTGGCGCACGATCCCGAGCGTGAGCGGCTCGTAGGCTTTGGCGACGACCAATTCGTCATCCAGGATGTCTTTGAAGACGACCTTGGTGGCGAGTTCTTCTTCGTCCAGCTTCTCGGAGAGCTTCAGCTTCTCGACCTGGTAGAACTCTTTGATGATCTGTTCGTCGGTGCTGTAGCCGATGGCGCGCAGGAACGTGGTCGCCAGGAACTTCCGGCGGCGGCGGCGGCGGTCGAGGTAGACATAGAGCAGATCGTTGGTGTCGAACTGGACCTCCATCCACGAACCGCGGTCCGGGATCAGGCGGAAGCCGAACAGCTCTTTGCCGTTGAGGTGATAGTTTTTCTCGAAGCAGATGCCCGGCGAACGGTGCAACTGGGAGACGACGACGCGCTCCGCGCCGTTGATCACAAACGTGCCGCGCTCGGTCATGAGCGGCAGTTCGCCCATGTAAACGCGCTCTTCTTTGGTGCCCTCCTCATCGGTAAGCTGGAACGTGACGTAGAGCGGGGCAGAGAACGTCTCGCCATCCCGCTGCGCCTGGTGGGCGGTCAGCTTCGGGTCGCCGATCTCGTAGGTGTGGAAGTCCAGCGTGACTTTGTCGTCGTAGCTGGTGATCGGGAAAACCTCTTTGAAAACGGCCTGGAGCCCGACTTCCTTGCGCTTGCTCGGCGGGACGCCGGTCTGGAGGAATTCGTCGTAGGACTGGAGCTGGACCTCGATCAGGTTGGGCGGGTCGATCGTCTCCTGGATCTTTCCGAAATAGAGGCGGTCGGATTGCTTGGCGGTAGCACTCATAAGCGTAGGCGTAATCGTTTAGGGCGGCGGCGAAGATTAGGTCGGAGGGCGGATAATGGGCGGCGCGCAAACGGTCGCAGGGCGACCGTTGCCAAGTTCTAGGGCATTAGCTAACAATTGGTTAGCAATCCCCAGAGTTCGCGCCCCCAGCCGATTGGCTAGGGCGCGAACTCTGGGCGGGATGGGCAGCGCTTGGCTCCCCCACCCCGGCAGACAAAAAGATGCCGCAGCCCGCCGCGGGGAATTTTTCCGCGGCGGGCTGGGCAATGGCGAAAATATCTGCCGAGAATCGTGTAGGCACTTACTTGATTTCGACTTTGGCGCCGGCGGCTTCGAGCTTCTTCTTGATCTCTTCAGCCTCTTCTTTGCTGACGGCTTCTTTGATCTTCGAGGGAGCCTCTTCGACCAGTTTCTTCGCATCGGCGAGTCCAAGACCGGCGACAGCGCCGCGGACTTCCTTAATGACGGCAATCTTGTTGCCGCCGATGTCTGCGAGAACAACGTCGAATTCGGTCTTCTCTTCGACCGGGGCTGCGGCTTCACCGCCACCGCCACCGCCACCTGTGGCGACTTGGACTGCGGCGCTGACGCCCCATTTTTCTTCGAGCTGCTTCACGAGGTCCGCGACTTCGAGGACGGTGAGACCGCTCAGTTCTTCTACGATTTTGTTTAGGTCTGCCATGATAGCCTCCTTAGGTATCGCCGTTTCCCGGGCTTCGGGGCATTTCAGAGCGACTGGCCGCCGCTCCGGCGAGGAACCTGGTTGGTTGTTTGTCTTTTATTTCGGGATGGATCAGGCGGCGCTTTGGGGCGACCGCCCTCTGTTCAAATTTTGATCGGAGTTAGTTGCCTCCTTTCGCCTCCAGCGCGGCGAGCACGCGGGCGAGCGAGGCACCGGGTTCGTTGAGGGTGCGGACGAGCTGGCTGGCCGGCGCTTGGAGCGTGCCGAGCAGTTTGGCGAGCAGAACTTCCTTCGGCGGAAGCGCGGCGAGTCCTTTGACTTCGTCGGGCGACAAGAATTTGCCGTCGAGCGCCCCGCAGAGCGTTTCGGGCTTCTTGAATTCGTCGGCGAACGTCTTGAGGGCTTTCGCTGCCGCGCAGACGTCTGACTCGCCGGTCACGATGGCGGTCTGCCCCTTGAGTTCGGCTTTGAGTTCCTCGGGCAGACCGACTTCGTCGATCACCTTTTTGGTGTAGGCGTTCTTGGTGACGTAGCAGAGTGCGCCGGTGGCGCGGAGACGCTTGCGCAGCTCGGAGAATTGCGAGACGGTCAGCCCGTGGTAGTCGACCACCAGCAGGAACGGCGAGGCGTTCACCTGCGCGAGGAGCTGGTCGAGGATGATCTTTTTGTCGGGATTCATAACTTCTTCGTGCGTGGGTCGTTCGGTCGTAAGATCGTGGATCTTCTTGGGCTTAGTTGATCGCGTAAAGGGCGGCTTCGAGCGGCACGCCGGGCACCATGGTGGCGGCGAGGGTCGCGCCCTGGATGTAGTTGCCTTTGGCGGCGGGCGGCTTGGCGCGCTGGACGGCGTCAACCACCGCTTTCGCGTTGTCCGCCAATTTGTCGGCGGAGAATGATGCCTTGCCGACGACGACCGAGATGTTCCCGTTGCGGTCGAGCTTGAAATCGACGCGCCCCGCTTTGACCGCGTTGACGGCGGAAGCGGTGTCATCGGTCACGGTGCCGGTCTTCGGGTTCGGCATCAATCCGCGGGGACCGAGGAAGCGGCCCAGTTTGCGGACCTCCACCATCGCGTCCGGCGTGGCGACCGCGACGTCGAAGTCTTGGAAGCCGCCCTGGATCTTTTCGATCATGTCCTGATACCCGACGAATTCCGCACCCGCCGCCTCGGCGGCTTTGGCGGCTTCGCCCTGTGCGAAGACGAGGACGCGGACCTGCTTGCCGCTTCCGTGCGGCAGCGGGCAGGTGCCCCGGACCATCTGGTCGGATTTGCGGGGATCCACCCCCATTTTGAAAGTGATCGTCACGGTCTGGTCGAACTTCGGAGCGGGTAACTTTTTGAGAAGTTCGGCGGCGTCGGTCAGCGAATAGGTCTTGGTCAGATCGACCAATTTTTCGGCTGCCTGGTATCGTTTGCTTCGCTTTTTCGGCATTTTCGTAGGGGCAGTTCGATCGGAGCGCTGGGCGTTCCTCCTGCGGTTCAGTGGTTTTTGGATGGGCGGCCGATGCCGCCGGGATGGAAAAATTAGGCTTCGATCTCGAGACCCATCTGGCGGGCGGTCCCGGCGAGGACGCGCGCGGCGGCCTCGTGATCTTCGGTGTTCATGTCCTCGATCTTCTGCTTCACGACCTCCATTAGCTGCGCTTGGGTGATCTTGCCGACTTTCTTTTTGTTCGGTTCACCGGAGCCAGAGGCAAGGCCCGCCGCTTTCTTCAAAAGCACGGCGGCCGGCGGCTGCTTGGTGATAAAGGTGAAGCTCTTGTCCTTATAGACAGAGATCACGGTCGGCAGCAGGTTGCCGATCTGCTTTTGCGTGGCGGCGTTGAATTGTTTGCAGAACTCCATGATGTTCACCCCGGCGGAACCGAGGGCGGGACCGACTGGAGGAGCCGGGTTCGCTTGTCCGGCGGTGATCTGGAGCTTGATGACTTTGACGACTTCCTTAGCCATGAGATGGGCGGGTTAGGGGGAGCAGATAAACGGGTTGGTATGAAAATGGGGAGGCGGTTTGCGAGATGGCTATTCCTTCTCCACCTGCCAGTATTCGAGGTCGACCGGGTTCTTCCGGCCGAAGATGTCAACGGAGACTCGGATCGTGCCGCGCTCGAGATCGATTTCTTCGATCTCGCCGTTCTGACCTTCGAACGGACCGTCGGCCACCCGCACGGTCTCGCCGACCTCGAACATGATTTTGGGCGCGGCAGAGTCTTCGCCTTCTTTGATCTGGGCGAGCAGGCTCTCGACCTCTTTGCGGGGCATCGGGATCGGGTTGGTGCGCGCCATGCTGTATTTCAAATCGCGGGTCCCGGCGAAGTTGATGACGCCTGGCGTCTCGCGGATGAAATACCACGTCTTGTCGACGAGTTTGTTGTCCTCATCGAGCAAGTGCATATTGACGATGATGTAGCCGGGGAAGAACTTTTTCTTCGACTCGGTCTTTTTTCCCGCCTTGACTTCGGAGACGCGCTCGGTCGGGACGAGCACCTTGAAAACAAGGTCGCCCATCTCTTCGGCTTCGATGCGTCGGGTGATATTATCCCGAACCTTTTGTTCTTGTCCGGAGAGGACATGGACCACGTACCACTGGTCCTTCGGTGGGGGGATAAACGGCATGGGATGCGTTGGCGGGGTTGGTGAAAGCGGGCTAGGCGCTCGGGAAGCGGCACCTTCGAAGATGGCGAGGGCGGCTAAAACGTTAGCGCCCGGCTGACGGCATTAAGGATGAGATCCCAGAACGCAACGAAGGCACCGAGGAGGAGCATCGCGACAAGAACCACGACGGTCGAGTCGGTCAATTCGCGAAATTTCTTAAAACCTTTCTCCTTGGGATCCCAAGGCCAGGTCGCTTTTTGCAGCTCGACCTTTACTTCCGTGAGGTATTTGGAGATGTTTGGCATGGGCTTGACGGCGGCGCGGGAATTTGCAATTCGCTGTTTCTGAAGAAATTAGAAGCAGGGCAGGCGGGACTCGAACCCACAACCAACGGTTTTGGAGACCGCTACTCTACCAATTGAGCTACTGCCCTATAAAATTTTTGGGAGGCTGATGCTGTCAGGATTCTAACAAAATCAAGCGAAACATTCAGGAGACGCGAAAAGCAGGGCGCGCGCAGCGCCTGCTTATCGGCTGTGAGAAACCTGAAAAAGCGCGGACCGCCGGGTGACCGGCGGTCCGCGCCGATATCATTTCAAAGATCCCCGGTGATTAGTCGAGGATTTCGTGGACGACGCCAGCACCGACGGTGCGGCCGCCTTCGCGGATGGCGAAGCGGATACCCTTGTCCATGGCGATGGGGGTGATCAGCTCGATTTCGATGTTGACGTTGTCGCCGGGCATCACCATCTCGACGCCTTCCGGCAGCTTGATGGAGCCAGTCACGTCCGTGGTGCGGAAGTAGAACTGCGGGCGGTAGTTCGAGAAGAACGGGGTGTGGCGGCCGCCTTCATCTTTCGACAGGACGTAAACCTCTGCCTTGAAGTGCTTGTGCGGCTTGATGGTGCCCGGCTTCGCGATGACCTGACCGCGCTCGATCTGGTCTTTTTTGATGCCGCGGACGAGGAGGCCGACGTTGTCACCCGCGCGACCTTCGTCGAGCAGCTTGCGGAACATTTCGATGTCGGTGACGGTGGTCTTCTGGGTGTCGCGGATGCCGACGATCTCGACTTCCTCCATCTTCTTGACGATGCCGCGCTCGATCCGGCCGGTGGCGACGGTGCCGCGACCTTCGATGCCGAACACGTCTTCGATCGGCATGAGGAACGGCTGGTCGACCGGGCGCTCGGGGATCGGGATGTATTCGTCCACCGCAGCCATCAGCTTCATGATGTTTTCCTGGTGGGTGGCGTCGCCTTCGACGGCTTTCAGCGCGGAACCCTTGACGATCGGGATGTCGTCGCCGGGGAATTCGTATTGGCTGAGCAGGTCGCGGATCTCCATCTCGACGAGGTCGAGGAGTTCCTCATCATCGACTTGGTCGACCTTGTTGAGGAAAACGACGATCGCCGGAACGCCGACCTGGCGGGCGAGCAGGATGTGCTCACGGGTCTGGGGCATCGGGCCGTCAGCGGCGGAGACGACGAGGATAGCGCCGTCCATCTGGGCGGCACCGGTGATCATGTTTTTGACGTAGTCGGCGTGACCGGGGCAGTCGACGTGCGCGTAGTGCCGGTTTTCGGTCTGGTATTCGACGTGCGCGGTGGAAATCGTGATCCCGCGGGCTTTCTCTTCCGGCGCGGCGTCGATTTCGTCGTAGCCTTTTTTCTCGGCGAGACCCTTTTCGGCGAGGGTCATGGTGATTGCTGCCGTGAGGGTGGTTTTGCCGTGGTCAACGTGACCGATGGTACCGATGTTAACGTGCGGCTTGTCCCTTTGGAACTGTTCTTTGGCCATTTTGGTTAGGATGTTCGGCCGCCCTCGCGGGAGCCAGGTTTCAATCTTGGATTACTTCAGGTTTCTCTTTGTGGGAGGATGGATAGGAAATGGAGCTCTTGATGGGATTTGAACCCATGACCTCTTCCTTACCAAGGAAGTGCTCTACCCCTGAGCTACAAGAGCGAATTCACCTCGGGCACTTGGTTAAGATGCCAGAGACGCCAAAACCGCCCCGAAAATAGTGGACCGCCCTAATCCATTGATCCTCAATGGGATAAATGGGGTGGGCGGCATGGTTCCAACTTCCGTGGCGGAAAAAGCGTCGCGGAACTTAATGCCCATCCCCTACCTGTCAAAAAAATTTTTGAATTCTTGGGGAGTCGCTCAGCCTTCGCCGCCGTCCTCGGCGGGCTTCGCCACGCGGTTTCTGCCGGGGTCGGCCGCGCCCTTGGCGAAGCGGTCGATGAAATTGGGGACGAACCATTCGGCGAAGCCGGCGATGAAAGCCCAGAGGAGCGCCTTGGCACCGTCGGCGTTGGTGACCGGCACCATGGCGTCGGCGAAACTGGCGGCGCCCTTAAATTCGGAGGAGCCGTCGAATGCGGGGAAGGCGTCGCCTTGGAGCAGACCGGCGGCGAAGATCCCGTAACAGGCGACCCCGAAGACGCCGCCGACGAGGGGCGAGAGGTAGATTTGGTAGATGACGAGCCGCGCTTCGCTCTCGTCCGGTTCTGCGGTTCCCTCGACTTTGCGGGTGTGGCGGAAATTGTTGGCGATCCCGCCTGCCGTGCCGGCGATGAAGACGAGGGCGAAAAAGCTCTCGTAGGCATCGACATTCGAGACGATGAAGCCGACGGCGATCATCAGACCGACGCTGATGGCGGTGACGAGGAAGACGTGGCGGGCGAAGCGGGCGAGCATGGCGGGAAGCGTAGCGGACCGAGGCGGTCGGTGGCAAGCGCAATGCGACGCCGCCCGAGATCGGCTAGCGGGTGAGCATCGGGAGGCTGAAGCCGTCCGCCGCCGGAAGAAAGCGGAGGCGGTAGAACTCGCGCCCGAGCGCCGGATCGACCGGGATACTGACCTCGGCGGCCCCGGCAGGCAGGATAAACGTCCCGTCGGGCTGGAGCACCATGCCTTCGCCGAACGGCCAGAGACCGTAGGCAAACAGGCTGGGCGCGCCGACGCCGGAGGGGTCGGGCACGAGGTCATGCCCGGATTCGAGGGCGAGCGGAACCTGCTGCGCAAACCCAGGGTCGAGGCTCAGCGTGACGGTGGAGGCTCCCGACCCGTCGGCGGCGAACGCCTTGCCGACGCCGGTGACGAGCGCCCACGCCGGGTCCGCTCCCAGCGCGGCAGGCGCCGGCGGCGGCTTGGTCCCGGTGTCGAGCAGGACAAAGGCGGTGCCGAGGTGATCCTTCGACGGATCGAGCACGCAGGGCGGTGACGACGATGCCGCCGGTCGGCTTGATGATCCGGGCGGCGTCCGCCACTTCGGTAAAGAGGGTGGTCTCCACCGATCCACCGGCTGGACGAGGAAGGCGAGCGGGAACTCGCCCGTGATCCGCTCCGGCTCGGCGGCGTCGCTCAGCCCGGTCGGGAGCAGCTCGGCGAGCGGATCTGCCGGCGGGGCGGCGCGCCGGAAGAATTCGAGCGAGCCGTCGGTCGAGGCGGGCACCATCTCGATGAGCGTTTCGGCGTTGGACGGATTTTTGATGATGATTGGAATGCCGATGCGGCGCCCCGGGGAGATGACGCCGGGGTTGCCGATGACGATGCACGGATCCGTCGCGACCGGGCAGCGCAGCACGCTGGTGCAGCAAACCGGGATCGCCGCCGGGTTGTTGGCGGGCGCGAAGCACACCTGGAATCCCGCGCATTGCCCCGGCAGCAGCGAGGCTCCGCTAACGTTGACCGTTACGCCGAAGGCGCTGTTCGGGCCGACCGTCGCGGTGATGCCGGAGCCGGGCGTGAATGCCGAGAACGGCAGCGTCCCGGTGCAGCCGAGCACGTTGGCGGGCGCGAGCGACCAGGTGAATTGCTGCGGCGTCCCGCTGTTGTTGATCAGGTAGAACGTCACGTTGGCGGAGCCGTTCTCGCAGGTGTAGGCGGGCAGGAGGTCGCAGGCGTCCGGCGGCGCGGGTTCGCACTCGGGCAGGTCGAAGCAGACCTTGACCGGGCAGCAGCGGCTCCGCGCGGCATTGCTAAAGATGATCGTGACGCACTTCGGGTCGGGCGGACCCGAGTAGGTCGCGGCAAAGGTGCCGGTCCCGCCGGGCAGGATCGGACCCGAGCCGCCGTTGGACGGCATGACGGCGGGCGAAAAGCCGGACCAGGGCGAAAACGTGCCGAGATCGAAATTATACGGGGTGCCGCTGAGCGCCGTGTTGTTCTGCACCGTGAAGGTGAGCTGGTATTGGCCGGTCGGCAGGCAGACGACATCGGTTTTGGTGACGAGGGCGCATTCGCAGCGCGGCAGATCGACGCAGACCATGCCCTTGCAAAGAAGGTCGCCCTCCATCTCGCCGAAGAGCGCGGCGCAGAAGCAGACCAGCCCGCCGGTGCTCGGCGCGGAGAGCGTCACCGGGATGGTCGTCGATTGGTTCTGCGCCAGCGGCGGGGAAAGCGCGATCAACCCGCCGGGCTGGGGCTGGAGCGTGATGGCACCCGCCGGGAGCTGGTTCGGGTTGCAGGCGAAGAACGCGACCTGGTAGGCGGTCGCCGCGCCGAGGTTCGTGATCGTGACCGGCACGGTGTAGGCTCCGCCCGGGGCGCTCGGGCAGGACGGCGCGCCGGCGATCATCTCCATGCAGGGCGCGAATGTGCAGGGCGGCAGCGGCACGCAGATCTTGCCCTCGCAGATCACGGTCAGTTGTTCGGGGTCGCCCGACCGCCCGCGCCGCCTCCGCCGCCGGGGCCGGAGTTGAAAAGCGTGACGACGAAGCAGACGTTCGCCCCGGTGAAGGGAGCGCCGGGCAGCGCGACCGGCACCGTCGTGCTCGCGCTGGGCAGCAGCGGCGAGCCAAAGACTTGGAGCGACCCCGGCTGCGGCGGCACGGTGATCGATCCGGCGGGCAATTGGTTGCCGGGGCAGGCGCTCAGGCTGTAGGCGTTCGCGGGCAGCCCGGATTGGTTGGTGATCTGGAGCTGGAGCGTGTAGCTGCCCGCCTGGGTCGGCGGGCACTGGACGTTGGTCGCCTGCAGCGCCATGCACGGCTCGGTGCAGCGGGGCAGCGGGATGCACAGCTTCTCCCGGCAGATTTCCTGGCCCTCGACCGCCGTCTTCAAAACCACGTCGAAGCAAGCGAGGCCGCCTTGGGACGTCGGAACGCCGGGCAGCGAAATCGGGATCGCGGCGGTCTGGCCGTTGAGCAGCGGACCGCCGAGCGTCACCACCGCCGGCTGCGGCACCGCATTGATCGCGCCGGCGGGAAGCTGGCTGGGCGGGCACGGCTGGAAGCACACCACGTTGCCCGGCGTGTTGGTCAGGTTCATCACATTGACCACCGCCGTGTAGAGGCTGCCGCCGGGGTTGTTCGGGTCCGGCGCGCAGAGGACGTTCGATTCCCAGAGGCTCATGCAGGGCACGAAGCAATTCGGCAGGTCCACGCAGAGGATGTCTTCGCAGGGCGGCACGCCGGGTTCCTCGGTGGCGAGGCTCGCGCAGAAGCAGACCTTGCCGCCGGTGATCGGGATGCCCGGCAGCGTGACCGGCACCGTCACGGTCGCGCCGGGCAGCAAGATCCCGCCGGGCAGCGCCACCGGACCGGGCGTCACCGTGACCGCGCCGGGCGGGAGCTGCGACGGCTGGCAGGCGAACAGGTTCAAAACGACGACCGGGGCGGGCATCAGATTGGTGACCTGCAAGTCCAGCGTGAACGGTCCGCCGGGCGAGGTCGGGCACTTGATGCTGTTCGGCGCGACGCCCAGCCGCATGCAGGCGGGCAGGTGCAAGACGTCGATGTCGCAAAACTGGGTCTTCACAAACGACATCGAAATATCGAAGTTCGCCGCCGGGGCGACGGTCCGCTGGTAGTCGCCCAGCGGGTTGATCGAAATCCCATAGCCGCCCGGCGCGAGCACCTCGGCGGTCATCACCACCGAATCCGTCTGCGGCGCGGCGGTCAGGTCGCCGAACCCATAGTCGCAGCCGATGTGGTTCGGGCGAGCTCGTTGAAAATCACCCCGGTCCGGTAGTAATCGACATAGTTCCAGCCGCCGCATCCGGTCGAAAACGGGCGCGTGCACTCGGCGACGATCGCATTGTGCGCGCTGCGCAGCGGCACCTTCTGGACCGGCGGCATCCCGGCGATCGGCGGATTCACGTTCGCCACGTTATGGTCCTCGAACGCCACCGTCAGGTGCCCGACCAGCATCCGCGTGCCATCCGGCGAAAATTGGATATCCGCTACAGGCTATACGCACAGCGCCGTGTAGGGCTGGCTCACCCACTCCAGGCACGGCGTCGCATTGACGATACAGCCGTTCGCATCCAGCCCGACCGACCAGACCTCGTCTTGGTCCAAGGCGTTGCGCACGGCGTAATAGACCCGGTCCGCAAACGGATGCCACTCGATCCCGAACACCATCCGGTTCTTCTGCGTGTAAACCAGCGTCGCATTGTCCGGCTGCGGGATGCCCGGCTTCATCAAGCCGTGGTCGAACGTGCAAAGCGTCGCGCCGGTGGTCGCGTCGATCCCGTAGATCTTCCCGTCGTCCAGGTTGGTCACATAGACTTTATTGTGCCGCTGCGAATACGAAAGGTTGCCCAGCCCGGTGAACGACACGTCTTGCAGGCAATAATTGCACGATCCGGTCAGCGCCATCGTGTGGTTCGGCAGCGTCGCCAGCAGCGAGACCGCGCCGGTCACGCCGTCGATCCGAAAAACATCGCCGCCCGTCCCGCCGGAGACCGGCACCCACGCCGCGACGGAAACGTCCACCCCGCCACGATCGGCTTCGGTCCCATCGCCGAGACAAAAACATGGCTCGTCGACCCGGAGTCAACATCGACGCCGAAGACCTCGCCGAGGTTCGCCTTCGTCCACGTCAGGTGCATGTATTCGCGGGGCGGACCCGCCGCCGCCGTCCACGACGCCGGGATCGGCGGCGCACCGCACCCGACCGGATCGCGCAGATCGACCATCGCAAACACCGGGTCGCCCGGCTGGTTGAACGACGACACGCACGTAAACGGCGCGATGCCCGGCTGAATCGCCGCTGGCGACCACGTTGTCGAAGCGATCCCGCTCGACCCAGCGATGGTCAAGATCCCAATTGCCACTCCAAATAAGGAGATCGGGGCTTTTTTCATAGGGTGGGAGGACCGCCGCTCTACGTAAGCGGAAGCTCCTCAAGGCGCGAACGCTCCGCGAAGATTTGCACTTTGCAAGGGGGGCAGATCGATACTGGGAGAGCGCGTTTTCGCTCAAAGCGGGCGGCAACCCTGTAGAGACGGCACTTTGCCGTCTGACCTGCGGCATCGGCTTGCCCTCGATCCGCGTGGAATAATTTGTTTTCGAGGCGCTCTCCCGAAATGCGACATGAGTGGCGCATCTACTTTCTTAAACCAGGTTTCCAAACCGGCTCAATCATCTCGGCGTTCATCGCCTCCCAGCGCGCGACCATCTGGTTGAGGCGGTCGGTTTGCGAGGCGGCGAGGTTTTGTTGCTCCTCGGCGTCGGAGGCAAGGTCGAAAAGCTCCCAGCGCAGCGGCTCGGGGCGGGCGAGGTCGCCGACGATCTTCGCGTCGCCGAAGCGGAGCGCGGCTTTGGTACCGGTCCGCCAGAAGAACGGGCGCTCCGGCGGCTCGGCGTCGCCTTTCAGCAGCGGCAGCAAATCGATGCCGTCGAGATTCTCCGGGACCGGCACCCCGGCGGCGGCGGCGGCAAACGTCGCGAACAAATCGGTCGAGATCACCGGCGCGCCGAAAGTCCTCGCTTTGTCCCCGGCGGGCAGTGCGGCGGGCCAGCGGAGCAAGAACGGGATGCGGACGCCGCCCTCGTAAAGCGTGCCCTTTCCGCCCCGCAGCGGCGCGTTGCTGGAGGTCAATTCCTTCGTCGGTCCGCCGTTGTCGCTGAGAAAAACGACCAGCGTGTCGCCCGCCACCCCGCCTTGGCGCACCGCCTCCAAAACCGCGCCCACGCTGTCGTCGAGGTTCGCCAGCATGGCGGCGAAGATCCGGCGCTGGATGTCATCGATGCCCGCGAAGCGCGCCATGTATTCGTCCGCTCCCTGCATCGGGCTATGCACCGCATTGTAGGCGAGGCACAGGAAAAACGGGCGCTTCGCCGCCGCCGAGCGCCCGATAAAATCGGTCGCCTCCCGCGTCAACGCATCGGTCAGGTATTCGGATTCCTCGACCGGCTGCCCGCCGCGCAGGATCGGATTGTTGGCGTCGTAAGGCGGTTCGTCGTGCCCCATGTGATCGCCAAGGATCAGGTCTCCGCCAGGCGAGATCCAGCGCCCGGACGCGCCGCCGGGCAGCGCCTTGCGCCGCAATAGCGTCGTCGCGCCGCGATAGGGCGGCGGCAGGTAGAAGTGCCCCTCGTGCAGGAAGCCGAAGAATTCGCCAAAGCCGCGGCGGAGCGGATGGAACTTCGGCGCGCCGCCGAGGTGCCATTTGCCGATCAAGGCGGTCGCGTAACCCGCGCCGCGCAGGTGCTGGGCGATCGTGCGCTGCGAGACCGGCAGCCCCGCCTCCGGCTCATCGTTCTGCGCGCCGATCGGGTTGAATTCGTAGCCGAACCGCGCCTGGAATTTTCCGGTCATCAAGCCGGCGCGGCTCGCGCTGCAATACGCGGCGGTGACGTAGCCGCTGGTGAAGCGCACCCCGTCCGCCGCGAGCGAATCGATGTGCGGCGTCGGGATCTGCGGGTTGCCCTGGCAGCCCAGCTCGCCGTAGCCCAGATCGTCGGCGATCAGCAGGACGATGTTCGGCGGCGGCGCGGCATCCGCCTCGGCAGCCAGGGAAAAGGCGGCCGCACAAAGGAGACCGGCGCTTCGGCAGAGATCGGCAAAACGGGGCATCGCCCGATCTACAGCCCAATCCGCCGGCGCGCGAGCAATTCACGCCGGCCGCCGCTTGGGAGCGGTCGCGCCTTGCTACGGCGCGCTCAGCAGATAGCGGACGGGTCGGTCGGGCACAATCCCCCCGACATCGCCCGCCATGTCTGAAGCCCCTACCGCCCGCGTCGCCGCCGTCCGCTTTCACGTCCTCAACATGCGGACGCGGTTTCCGTTCCAATACTGCATCGCCAGCATGACGGCGCTGCCCCATCTCTTCGTCTCCGCCGACGCGGAGATCGGCGGGCGGCGGGCGACCGGCATCTCGTCCGACGGCTTGCCCCCAAAGTGGTTCACCAAAAATCCGGGCACCGCCTTCGAAGACGACGACCTGCCAAACATGCTCGCCTCGATCCAAAACGCGGCGGCGGTCGCCGGATCGCTCGGCGAATGCCCGAGCTTCTTCGCCCTGTGGCAGCGGCTTTACGCGGGTCAGGCGGATTGGGCGAAGCAGGCGGGGCAACCGGGTCTGCTCGCGAACCTTGGCGTCAGCCTCATCGAGCGCGCTTTGCTCGACGCGATGGCGAAGGCGCTCGGGCATCCGGCGCACGCCTTGCTCCGCGCCAATGCGCTCGGCATCGACCTCGCCGCGATCCATCCCGAGCTGCGCGGCATGGCTCCGGCGGACGCGCTCGCGCCTCAGCCGCTCGCCTCCGTCATCGCCCGCCACACGGTCGGGCTCGGCGATCCGCTCGAAGCCCGAGACATCGCGCCGGGCGACCAGCTCGACGACGGGCTGCCCTACGCGCTGGACGAAAACATCCGCGAATACGGGCTGACCCACTTCAAGGTCAAAGTCTGCGGCGACCGCGCGCGCGACTTTCCGCGCCTCCGGTGGTTGGCCGATGTGCTGATCCGCGAAACCGGAGGCGAGTTCTGGGTGACCTTCGACGGCAACGAGCAGTTCGCCTCGCTTGCGGATTTCGCCGACTTCTGGGCAGAATGCCGCGCCGATGGGCGGATCGCGCCACTGGTCGAGCGGACGATTTTGGTCGAGCAGCCGCTGCACCGGAGCGCCGCGCTGGCGGATGACGTCGCCGCTGGTTTTCAGGGCTGGAGCTACGCTCCGCCGGTCATCATCGACGAATCGGATGCGGATCTCAGCAGCCTGCCGCGCGCGCTGGAGCTGGGCTATTCCGGCTGCAGCCACAAGAATTGCAAAGGCATCGTCAAAGGCATCGCCAACGCCGCGCTGCTCGCCAAACGCCGCGCGAAAAGGGGGATGTCGGCGAAGATTAGTCAGCGTCTCGGAAACCTCGGGATCGGGATGGCGTGGGTGCATCCCCCTCTCAGCGGCGAAGACCTCGCCAACGTCGGTCCGGTCGCCTTGCTCCAAGACCTCGCGGTCGCCGCCGCGCTCGGGATCGCGCACATCGAGCGCAACGGCCACCATTATTTTCGCGGGCTATCGATGTATCCGGACGATCTGCAAGCCGCGGTTTGCAGCGAGCATCCGGACCTCTACGCCGCGCGCGGCGGCACCGCCGCCCTCCGCATCGAAGGCGGCAAGCTCGACCTCCGCTCCGTCCACGCCGCGCCCTTCGGCTGCGGCATCGGCTTCGATCCTGCCAGGTTCACGCCGCTGGCAGAATGGGGCGGGCTGTAGGCGCGCTAGGTAAAGTAGCATCGCCGATCATCCGACCGAACGGCGAAGCCGCCGTTCCCCACCGCGTGTAACGTCTGGGAGGACCGAAAATGATGGCGATACCGCAGGTCCAAGACGGCAAGAGTGCCGTCTCTACAGGGTGCCGCAATCCAACGTAGCATCGGCATCCTGCCGATCATCCGATCAATCGGCGAAGCCGCCGTTCCCCACAGCGTGTAGCATCGGGGAAGATCAGCCCGCTCCCTTGGCGCGCACGGAGTGCGCACGCCAACCCTCTCGGCTTTGCGCTAAAAATCGCCTCCCCCCAAAAAAGTGCGGGGGGCACCTTTCGGCACCCCCCGCGGTTGGTTCGGTTTTGTGTGGCAAACCCCGAACCTCTGCGCTGGAGAATCAGCTAAGTGTTTGGGTCGGCGATGAGGACCTAGGAGTTGGTCAAGCCGGCGTAGGCAGGCGCGCCGTGCTCTTCGATATCGAGACCGGAGACTTCTTCCTCTTCGCTGACGCGGACGCCCATGATCATCTTCAGGACGAAGAAGACGGCGAAGGAGAAGACGAACGAGAACCCGCAGACCATGGCGATCCCGGTGAGCTGCGCCGTGAGCGAAGCAGTGCCGAAGAACGCGCAGCACAGGGTGCCCCAGATCCCGCAGACGCCGTGCACGGAGACCGCGCCGACCGGGTCGTCGATCTTCAGCTTGTCGAGGAGGAGGATCGAGAACATGACGATGATCCCGGCGAGGGCACCGACCAGGCAGGCGAGCGGCGGCGGGATCATATCCGGACCGGCGGTGATGCCGACGAGACCGGCGAGGATCCCGTTGAGCGCCATCGAGAGGTCAGGCTTCTTGAGGAAGATCCAGGAGGCGACGATCGCTCCGATTCCGCCGGCGGCAGCGGCCAGCGACGTGGTGACCAAGACGAGCGAAACGCCATCCGGATCGGCGCTCAGGACGGAGCCGCCATTGAATCCGAACCAGCCGAACCACAGGAGAAAAACGCCGATCGCGGCGAGCGGCATCGAGTGGCCGAGGATCGGCTTGATGCCGTCTTTCGTGTATTTGCCTTTGCGCGGTCCGAGAACCAAGACGCAGGCGAGCGCGGCGAATCCGCCGAAGGCGTGGACGACGGTGGAACCGGCGAAATCGGTGAAGCCGATTTTGCAAGATAGCCGGTGCCCCAGTGCCAGCTGCCCGCCAGCGGGTAAGCGATCCCGACCAACAGGACGGCAAAGATCATGAACGAGGAGAGCTTGACGCGCTCGGCAACAGCGCCCGAGACAATCGTCGCCGCCGTCGCCGCGAACATGCCTTGGAAGAGGAAGTCGGTCCAATAAGTGTAGGCACCGTCCGTAGGCGATCGTTTGATCTGCATCGCCGGCGGGTGAACCAAAGGCGAAGAAACCATTCCACGCCGCATCTCCAGCCACGGCTCCAGCATCGCCATCCCACCAGGTGCCGGGATAGTGCGCATTGAATCCCCACAGGTAGTAGAGCAACAAGCCGGAGCAGATGATGAACACGTTCTTAAAGAGAATGTTGACCGTGTTCTTGTGCTGGGTCAGCCCGGACTCTAGGGTCGCAAAGCCGAGGTGCATGATGAAGACCAGCATCGCGGAGCCAACATGATCCAGAGGTTGCTCACGGTCCAGTTGGCGACAGCCGCTTCGGACGGCTCTTCGGCTGGGGCTTCATCCGCCGCCGGTTCGGCAGCGGTTTCGGCAGCAGCCGCGGTTTCGGGCGTCGGCGCGTCTTGGGCGTAAAGAGTCCTTTTCGCGCCGAAGGCAGAAACATTCCGCAGGCAAGCCCGAGTGTTGCCAGCGTCCGGCGTAGAGGTGGGGTGGATATTAACATGGGTATTCGGGTTTTCGTAGTTCAGGTGAGATTTCGACCGGCGGCTGTCACCCGCTGGCGCGATCCCGGTCAAAGCAACGCCCGTGCCAACTCATGCCAGAGTTCCGAAAACTTTTTAAAATGATTTTTTCCAAGGCGGTATGTCTAAAAAGGGACAACGCCGCCAAGCCATCCGATGCGCCGCCTATTCGCTCATTCCTTGTTCTATCTAAACTTTGCCTTCCTCGCGCTTGATCGGCATCGCGTGGTGGGAGTCGGCACGTTTGTAAGCTACCGTTGGAGGTCAGAATCCGAGTTTCCGCCTTGTCAAACTCGCGCCGTGCAGCGTGCGAATCCGTATCCGCCGCTGGATGGGATTCTGGAGGGCGACCACCGGCTCGATTCTTGGCTCCAGCGGACCGCGAGAGAGTCATGCGGGCGTTCGGAATCAGGGAAGTCGATGCGATAGAGCAAGCCCTTTGGCATTCAGTCTAGTCATCGGGAAGCATCGCCCGGCGGGACTCTATTCTACGGGCGAAGACGGGATCTCAAACTCCGGCGGCGACGACCCCGACGATTTCAACAGTTGGTCGGGGAGCCTACCGGACGACTACTATTTCGAACAGACCTATCGCGCCGAGTTGCGGTCGAGAATCGTGAGGGCGTTGGTTTACGGTGCCATCCTCCACTTGATCGCATGGGCGGTTTTCCAAATCGTCAGCGGGCTGCGGTGCCGGCCCCGCCTCTAAACAACGCCTTGCCAAGCCGCGCGCCTTTGCCTACACAAACCCTCCCATTTAAACCCAATAACCAGCAAGACCATGGCGAATACCCTGCCCAAACTTCACAACGCAATGTGGCCCGGCCTCGTCGGCAAGGGACCCGATTCCGAACCGCCGATCGAACTGGACCGGATGCTCGAACTCACCGCCAATGCGGAGGTGGACGGGCAGAAGTTCGAAGGCGTGGACCTCTTCCTCTTCCACCCGCACACCGACCCCGATGCCAGCGACGACGCGATCCGCGCGATGGCGGACAAAATCGCCGGCCTGGGGCTGAACGTCGGCTCGCTGGTCGCCCCGGTTTGGCCGGGCACGGTGGGCAGCACCGCGATGGGCGGTGCCGATGACCGCGCCAAGTTCGTCGATGCGGTCAAGAAGGCGTGCCGGATCGGCGGCATCCTGCGCGAGCACGGCGTGCGCAAATACGGCGTGATCCGGATCGACGCCGCCGATAACCCGGAGAACTGGGCGAAGGACCCGGCCGGCAACACCCAGAAGATCGCCGAGACATTCCGCGAAGCCGCCATCGTGGCGCAAGACCACGGCGAGCGGCTCGCCGCCGAGGGCGAGATCTGCTGGGGCGGCATGCATTCGTGGAAGGCGATGCTCGACACGCTCGAAGCGGTCGGCATGCCGGAGGTCGTCGGCTTCCAGGCGGACCTCGCCCACACCTACCTCTACCTGCTCGGCTACAACGCGCCCGACGCCGCCCTCCTCAAAGAAGGCTACTCGGACGACGAATTCTGGAGCGCCTACGCCGAGATGACCGACAAGCTCCGCCCGTGGACGATCGACTTCCACGTCGCCCAGAACGACGGCTCGGTCCACGGCTCCGGCTCCCACGACAAGACCGGCCGCCACTGCCAGGCGGACGATCCGAACGGCAAGCTCGACATCGCGAAGTGCTCCGGTTACTGGCTAAAAGACTGTGCCGCCCGCGGCATCCAGCACATCTGCTGGGACGGCTGCATGTTCCCCAATTCGGTCCTCGAAACCCAGGAGACCTGGAACACGATCCTCAAGGCGATGATCGACGCAACGCCCACGGCTGGGCGTAAGCCCCCACCCCAGCGACTTCCCGAAGGGTCCCGCGTTCGGCGCGGGACCCTTGTTTGGGCTCGCCTCACCGCCAGCTCACACTCCAGATGTCTCATCGGCGGGTCAAATGCCCCGCACGCGATGCACCATCGGTAGGTTCCGTTCTTGTTTTTCACGAGCAGATAGGCGCGTGGCGAAGCGCATTTTCGGGCAATCGCTCTCGCGACCTTCATCCTCATCCAATCTGTATTCAAAGCAGCGCACTGCCAAGAGGTCCACGGCGATTCTTCAGGATCGATCGACCATGTGATCGAAACTTGTCGGCATCTTGGGCATGGCTGGCAGGACATTGGGACAGCAAGATCTTAATTAAACCGTCCAGAACTTCGAGATCGGGACCGCGAGCATACCGCTGCTTCGCATGAGCGAAAGGACCGACTCGGAATCGTAGAAGACGATCCCGCCTTGGAAGGTCTTCCCCAGCTTGATCGGCGAGGCGGTGGAGATCCAGCGCCTCGTGGATCGCGGGTTCGATCCCCCGCTTGATAAAGCGATCTTCGGACATGGACCGCCCACTACGGCGTCCAATTGCGCATAAGCAGAGCGTCCAATTGCGGTATAGAACGAACGCGTCCGATTGCGGTGTATACACCCATTATTCTCTCATGATCAACAAGTTGTCGTGAGATCCTTGCCGTAACGCCGATCCACTGCTACGAAGGCGAAGAAGATCAAGAGGGCAACGAGCAGCACCTCGATCCACTCAGAATCGTCCACCGTTTTGACCAATCCGAACCCCGGCGCTCCGCTGCGGCGGTGGCGAGCGCCCAGGAGCCGGGGATCGCGAGCAAGAGAAATCCCCATTCCCGAGCAAGGCGGCGGTGGCGAGGATGCCGGACCGGAGGGCGTAGCGCGGCACCCGAGATTTCGTGCGTCTTGAGCATCGCCGAAACCGCCAGCGTGCCGCCGATGATCGCGGCGTTTCGCATGGCGCTTCAGCGCGGTCTGCGGGGCAAATTCTCGGAGCGGGTTCATCCGGCGAAACCTCCGCCCGGCGGCGATGCCGGTCAAGCCGCCCGATCAATAGCTCTTGGCAAAGACCACGCGCTTCGGGCTGGGCTTGCCGGTCAGGAAGCAGGTGCCGGGATCGCCTTCGCCGAACGGGATGCAGCGGATGGTGACCTTGTAGTCCTTTTGGAGGCGTTCCTCGTCCTCGGACGTGCCCGCCCAGTGCGCCATGGCGAACCCGCCGTGGATCTCCGGCTTGTCCGCATTCTCCGGGGTGAAGAACGCCTCAAATTCCTCCAGCGAGTTGATTTCCCTGGTGTGTTCGTCGCGGAAGGCGGTCGCGCGGGCGAGCAGGCTGTTCTGCACGTCTTGGAGCATGTCTTCGACGCCTTTGAGGAAGTCCTCTTTGGGGATGAATTCCTTTTCCTTCGGCCCGCGGTCGCGGCGGCTGACGGCGACCGAGCGCTTCTCGATGTCGCGCGGCCCGAGCTCGATCCGGATCGGCACACCGCGCTTGATCCACTCCCAGCTCTTCTGCCCGCCGCCGAGGTCGCGCTTGTCCACCTCGACGCGGAGCGGCTGCCCGCCGAAGGTATGGTGGCCGCTCAGCGTCTCGGCCAGCGCATCGCAGGCGGCAAAGACCTCGTCCCGGCTCTCCGGCTTCGGCGCGACCGGCAAGATCACGATCTGGGTGGGCGCGATGCGCGGCGGCAGGATCACCCCGTCGTCGTCGCCATGCGCCATGATCAGCGTGCCGATGAGCCGCGTGCTCACGCCCCAGCTCGTCGTCCACGCAAATTCCTGCCCGCCCTCCCGGCCGGCGAACGCGATGTTCGCCGCCTTGGAAAAATTCTGGCCGAGGAAGTGCGAGGTGCCCGCCTGGATCGCTTTGCGGTCCTGGACCATCGCCTCGATGCACAGCGTCTTGTCCGCGCCGGGAAAGCGCTCGCGCTCGGTCTTCTCGCCGGTGATGACCGGGATCGCGAGGTAGTCGCGGGCGAACTTTTCATACAGCCCGAGGATGAGTTCGGTCTCCGCCATCGCCTCGTCGGCGGTCTCGTGCGCGGTGTGGCCTTCCTGCCAGAGGAACTCCGCCGTGCGCAGGAACAGGCGCGGCCGCATCTCCCAGCGCATCACGTTGGCCCATTGGTTGATGAGCAGCGGCAGGTCGCGGTAGCTCTGCACCCAGCGGGCGAAGGCGGCGCCGATGATCGTCTCGGAGGTCGGGCGGATGACATAGGGTTCCGCGAGTTCGCCGGACGGCACCATGCGGGTCACGCCGTCCTCGCCGCGCTGCGCCTCCAGCCGGTGGTGGGTGACGACCGCGCACTCGGTGGCGAATCCCTCGACGTGAGCGGCTTCCTTTTCCAGATAGCTGAGCGGGATGAGCAGCGGGAAGTAGGCGTTCTTGTGCCCGGTGCGCTTGAACATGCGGTCGAGGCTGCCCTGGATCTGCTCCCACAAGCCGAAGCCCCACGGCTTGATCACCATGCAGCCGCGCACCTCGGAATTCTCCGCCAGATCGGCGGCGCGGACGACCTGTTGATACCATTCGGGAAAGTCTTCGCCCCGGCTCGGGCTGATCGCGTTCTGCTGCTGTTTTGCCATAGATGGGTTTGTTAAAAAAAGGGCGTTACCGATGCACGGAAACGCCGCCGCACGCCAATGCTTTTCTCCTCCCGGCGACCGCCGGGCGATCCGGCATGGCGCTAGTTTCCATTTGGCGCAGCCCATTCTCGGGCTAGGTGAATCGCCAAGCGCTCCCCCCGAAACCCCAAAATGAAATCGCTCTCTCACATCTTCGACAACAACGCCCGCTGGGCGGAAAACACCCGCTCCCACGATGCGGAGTATTTTAACCGGCTCGTCGAAGGCCAGCGCCCGGAGATGCTCTGGATCGGCTGCGCGGACAGCCGGGTGCCGGCGGAGATCATCACCGGGCTGGAACCGGGGCAGCTTTTCGTCCACCGCAATATCGCCAACGTCGTCGCGCCGGGCGACCCGAGCGCCCAGGCCGTCCTCCAATTCGCCGTCGATGGCCTCCGCGTGAAGCACATCATCGTCTGCGGGCACGAGTCGTGCGGCGGCGTGCAGACCGCGCTCAAAGACCTGGCGGATATCCCCAGCGGCCCGCTCGGCGGCTGGCTCAGCCACGTGCAAAGCGCCGCCCGCCTGCATCGCGAGGTTTTGGCCAAAGCGAAGTCCGAGGAGGAGCGCGAGCGTTCTCTGGATGGGTTCAACGCCATCGAGCAAGCCGCCAACGTCTGCCGCTCCGAGGCCGTCCAGCGCGCCTGGGACCGCGGGCAGCCGATCCACGTCCACGCGTGGCTCTACCGCATCTCGTCCGGCTTGATCCAACACCTCGGGTTCTGCGCCACCGGAGCCGGCGAAGCCCTGACCGAATACCAGCAGGCCGTCGAACGCTGGGCGACGGCGGCCAAGGCGTAGCGGATATCAATGCGGCGCGCGGTCCACCCGTCCCTACCAATTGAGCAATCGCAGGATCGCTGCCTCCTCATCATGCAGGCTGTAACCGACCGCGAAGGGCGACGCCAAATTCAGTGAGCCAAACGCGTTCTCCGCGATCAATCTCTCCGCAGTGCGCCACATCACGAGCCGAGCGTTGGAATCGAGATAGTCATCTTCATAATGCAACGAGGTGGGATAGTCCCCCGATTCCGCCAGCCGCCTCCAAGCGGGAAACGCGACATTGGAGAATCCTGGAAAATCAAAATCGCCGCTGCCTATGTTTATCGGAGATACCGAGGGGCTCGTAAGCTGGTGTCGTGCCCCCGTCCACGAACGATCACCGACCAGGTTGGACGCGCGAAATTCGATCGCCATCGCTTCGAGTTGCTTTACCGCCCGTGCGTTGCTCTCCGCAGAATCAAAACTGATTTCGATATTCCCGGATCGAACAGCATCGCAATCGAATAGAAAGCAGCGCAGTTGAACGGAGGGATTTGTCTTCGCGAATTTTGCAATGGCTTTGACCGCCGCCGCATAGAGTCGGTCGTCGCTTTCTTTCCAAATATTATTCTTCATGGAATTCTTGGGGGCTACCGCCGGAACATAAATTCCTTCGCGTTGAGCAGCGCCCAGGCGATGTCCTCGAGCGCGGCGCGGCGGTCGGGTGCGGCGAGGAGATAATCGCCGAACTTGGCGCGCTCCGCCTCGCTGGGCGGGCGGCTGAGGATCCGCCAGCAGAGGTCGTCGATCAGCTCGCCGTCCGGCTTCCCTGACCCTAACATTTCACCCAAGGCGTTGCCCTTGTCCCGCAGCAAGTCGTGGAGCATCCGCCCGCTGGTCAGCGCGAAGACTTGGGCGAGCGACGTGGCGTTGCTCCGCTCGGTGTCCGAGTTCATGAGGCGCGGCGGCTTGCCGAACAGCGCGAGGAACCGGTCGCATTCGGTCGGCTTCACGTGGCGCGACGTCGGCGTCGCCCCGGCGAGGTGGAGCGCGCGCTCGATCCCGTCTTCGGCGAAATCCGGCTTGGTGCCGAGCGCCGCGTAAGTCGCGTCGAGCAATGCTTCGGCGCTGATCCGCCCGACCGCCGCGCGGGCGAAATTGCCCTCGCCCAGCGGGCCGGCATTCGAGTCGTTCGGCGCCGCCGAGAGCTGGTAGGTCGCGGATTGGCAGATGAGCCGGATGAGATGCCTCAGGTCGAAACCGCTACCGGCGAATTCCGCCGTCAGGGCGTCGAGCAACGCTGGGTTGGAAGGCGGGTTGGTCGCGCGGAAGTCATCGGGCGGATCGACGATGCCGCGCCCGAGCAGGTGCGCCCAGATCCGGTTCGCCTGCACGCGGGCAAAGCGCGGGTGGTCCGGCGAGAACATCCAGTCCGCCGCCTGCGCGAACCGGTCGTTTTCCCACACCACGGCGGGAGCCTCCGGCTCGAGCAACCCGGCGTCCGGCTCCGATTTCGTCCGCGGGTCCTTCAGCTCGCGCTTCGCATCGAACTTGACGCGCTGCTCGCCGATGAACTGGTGCTTGTCGAATTTGTCCTTCCGCTTGTTCTCCACGATCTCGTAGTCGATGGCGTCGAACAGCGCGGCGAACCGGTAGTAGTCATCCTGCGTCCAGCGCTCGAACGGATGATTATGGCACTTGGCACAATTGATCCGGGTGCCGAGAAAGACTTGGGCGACCGCCTCGGAGCGCAGCGCCGGCTCCCGCAGCGCGCGGTAGAAATTCGACGGTGGGTTTTCGTAGGTGCTGCCGCTCGCGGTGACGATCTCGCGGCAGAATTGGTCGAGCGGCTTGCCCTCGGCGATGCTTTGCCGGATCCAGCCGTGGAAGGCGGCGACGCCTTTGCTATCCAGCGTCTTTTGCTCGACGCGGAGCAGGTCCGCCCACTTCAGCGCCCAGTGGAAGGCGAACTCATCGCGCTCCACCAGCGCCTCGATCAGATTGGTGCGTTTGTTAGGATCGGGGTCGGCGGCGAACGCGCGCGCCTCCTCCGCGCGCGGCGGCTGCCCGATGATGTCGAGGTAGGCGCGGCGGCAGAATTCGGTGTCGGTGCAGAGCGCGGACGGATTGAGGCGGAGCCGCTGGAGCTTCGCGAAGACATGTTCGTCCACGGCGTTGGCGGCGGGCGGAGCCGACCATTGGAAATCCGGGCGCGGCGGCACGCAGGCAAGGCGGATCGGCACGCGGGCATCGAGGTAGCGGACCATGACGGTGGTTTCGCCGGGCTGGGTAAATCGGATCAGCCCGCCGCCCGCATCCTCCGCCGCCAAGTTGCTGCTCTGGTAAACCGCCCAATAGGTGACATCGCGCTTCGCCCCGCCCTCGAATTCCGCCTCGGCGCGTAGCTGGATCGAATCCTGCGGCAGCGAAAACACATGCAGCGCCGAGCCGTCGGATGCCGCTTCCCCGGCGACCGCCACGGCGAGCGACTTCAGCTTCGGCGACTCCGGATCGTCGTTCGCCCCCTGCGCGATCCAATCGCGCAGCACCCGATACTCCGCCGAGCCCGCCGCAAATCGCTCCCCGCCCTCGTGCTCGACTTGCCCGGTCGCCTTCCGCAAAAACAAACTCTGCGCCGGATCGCTCAGCGACAACCGCCGCTCGCTCCCGCGCATCGCCTCAAAATCCGCCTTCGGCGATTCGCCCCACAGCGAGAGCTTGAACCCGCCCTTGCCGTCCCGGTTCCCATGGCAGCCGCCGCCATTGCACCCGCCCATCGAAAGCAGCGGCATCACATCCTGCCGAAACGATACCGGATCACCCTCCGCAAACGCGGCGGCGGCGAACAGCAAAAAAAAGATGGCTGCAAGACTTCGGGGCATCGTTGGAGATACGTGGGGCAAGGCGCCGATCTTTGCGAGCAGGTTCGGGAATCGATGATTCCTATTTCTCAAACAATGTCACAGATTTTTCGCTATCACCGCCGACAGCGGGATCGAGCCGGACTATCCGGAGTAGTTTAAACCGGCTCCAATCTGGGGTCGCATACCTAAACCGGTACGCATGCCACTTTTCCAGCCGCCCTCCGTTTCCGTTGGAGAGATATAAATCGACATCGAACTGAATTTCGACGCCGATCTCAACACTAGACGGCAGACCAGCAACCCAGCCGTTTGAAACAGTGAGCCACTGCTCATCTCCAACCTCAATCGGTTCTGGCGGGACCAGTGCCGCTGGCTTCTCATTTGTCCACGATTGGATCTCCCGGATTAAGTTTGGAAGGCGTGGCTCTTCAAACAGCCAGACTCCCGTTCGACCGTCCCGCCTGAGGACCAAGAATTTCTCCGTCCAAACCTTCTCCTCTCCAAATAGGATACTAAAATAAGTGCTGTCGTCTCCCCAGCGGACCGAAACTTTCGAACTCGGCGCTTGATCGAGATTCAAATCCTGCATTAGCCTTGGGCGATTTCGCTTGTCGATAAGAAAGATCTCCAAACCCGTAGCTTTCCTCTCATCGGCTTGCTCCAGACCTTCAGAGAGAATGGTTCCTTCGGGGACAGCGAAGATTTGAACGTTGCCATCGGGTGAAGTAGCCAAGTCCTTCCGCCCGATGCGAGACCGAACACCCGCATCAACTTCATTCTCGCGCTGCTCCATTCCTCGATCCTGATTGTCATTTGGGGGATCAGCACTTGTGTTCAAAGGGGAGCCGACCGCCATCAAAGCGACTGCGAGGAAAATGGAGCCGATGAGAGGTTGTTGCATCGTTGGAGATACGTGGGGCAAGACGCCGATCTTTGCGCGCCAGTTTGGTCCTTGGATCGCCGACATCGTCGCGCGCCTCACGTCTCGCGGCTCACGCGGCTCTGACTTGCCCGCGCGCCGAAGAACTGATCAGTGGCTTCGCCGTTGGGATTTGATGATCGGCAGGATGCCGAGGCTACCTTGCCGCCGCCAAAGCCCGCCCCCAAGAAATGCGCCGCCACTTTTCGAATCGGGATGATCGGCGGGATGCCGATGCTACGGTGACCCATGTCGCTGCGCCTTGAAATGCTCCAAGTCTCCCGCCTTGCCCCCGCCGTGCTGGGCGAGGACGCGAGCGCTCAGATCGCGCGCTTTGCGCATTCCAAGCTCGATCCGTGCGGCGGGTTCTGGGATCGCGATGGTCAGCCGGATCTTTATTACACCTCATTCGGCGTCGATATCCTGACCGCGCTACAGCGGGATCTGCCCGAGGCGCTGCCCGGATTTCTCGCGGCGCAGGATCCGGCGGCGCTCGACTTTGTCCACCTGTGCTGCCTGATCCGGCTGATGTCGGCGGTGCCGGCTCCGAAGCCTGGCGGCGATCTCTTCGCGCGGCTGGAAGGTTATCGCAGCGGCGACGGCGGCTACAACCAGGCGGCGGGCGCGGCATCGGGATCGGCATACGCGTGCCTGCTCGCCTACGGGGCGTATGCGGACCACGGGCGGGAGCCGCCGGACAATGCGGGGATCGCGGCGTGCCTCGGCGGCTTGGCGCAGCCGAACGGCGGCTGGGCGAACGACCGGGATTTCCCGATCACCAACGCGCCCGCCACGGCGGCGGCCGTCACGCTCAGCCGCAATCTCATGCTCCCGGTGCCGCCGGAGACGCCCGGCTTTCTGCAAAGCTGCTTCCACGGCACGAGCGGCGGCTTCGTCCCATTCCCCGGCGCGCCGCTGCCCGACCTGCTGAGCACCGCCGTGGCGCTGCACGCGCTCGATGGCTTGCAGGCAGACATCGCGCCGATGAAAGAACGCTGCCTCGATTTCATCGACACGCTGTGGAGCGCCGACGGCGGGTTTCACGGCAACTGGGACGACGACACGCTCGATCTCGAATACACGTTTTACGGGCTGCTCGCGCTCGGGCACCTCAGCCTGTAGCCGCATCAATAACGCATCACGCGGGCGAGAAAGCGCTTCGCCTCGTCCGACTGCGGCGCGCCGAGCACGCCTTCCGCCTCGCGGCATTCGAGCACCTGACCCGCCGCCAAGAACGCGACCTGGTCGGCGACGGCGCGGGCAAAGCCCATCTCGTGCGTTGATAACAAGATCTCCTGGCCGGTCTCGGCGAGTTCCTTGATCACATCGAGAACTTCGGCGGTCATCTCGGGATCGAGCGCCGAGGTCGGTTCGTCGAGGAATAAGATCTGGGGCGAATGCGCCATCGCGCGGGCGAGGGCGACGCGCTGCTGCTGGCCGCCGGAGAGCTGCGCGGGCTTCTTCCCGCCGTGGTCCGCCAACCCGAATCGGGCGAGCAACTCCGCCGCCCGCGCGGCGGCATCCGCCTTGCCCAGCCGTGGACTTTCTCCAGCGGGAGGGCGATGTTTTCGGTCGCGAGCAGATGCGGGAAGAGGTTGAAACTCTGGAACAGAAAGCCGTTGCGCCGCCGGTGCGCGAGCAGCCCATCTTCGCCGCCGGGCAGCGGCTCGCCATTGACCGCCGCCTCGCCCGCATCCGCCGCCTCCAATCCGCCCAGCACCCGCAGCAGCGTCGATTTCCCGCCGCCCGACGGTCCGATCAAGGCAAGGACGCGCGCCCCGGAAACCGAGAGCGAAAGCGCATCAAGCGCGGCATGGTCGCCGTAGCGCTTGGTCAAGTTGGTGAGGGCAATGTCCACGCGGCCTGAGCTATGGTCCGAATCGCCGACGACGCAAGGCGGGACGCCAAGCGACCCTGAAAGGGCACCCCATCGTAGCCTCGCTAGGGCAACGCCCCGGGATCGCGCTGTGACCCGCGAACAGGCGCCTCGCTTTACTCTCCCCCTCCGTCCTCCGCGCCGAGGGCGATGAGCCTGCCGGGCGTGGCGATGGCGTAGAGGATCCCGTTGGCGGCGGTGTTGAGGAGTGGTTGGCAGGGGCCGGCGTAGTCATTGTTGGTGTAGCCATACCAATTGGTGCTCAACCCGCTGCCGCCCTGTTGGCCGCCGCTCCGGCTGATCGCTTGAACCGGCGTTTGCCCGCCGGGGGTGGCGGTCTCATCGCCCGGTCGCTCCTCCGATCCGCCGCCGACCCAATCGGAGTCACCGGCGAATTCCACGGCGGCCTCCGGCCACGGCGACCGGAAAATTTCGCTCCCGGTATGGGCATTGACGCAGAGGATGCCGCGCGGCCCGGAATAATAAACCCGCGCGCCCGCGACGGTCGCTTGGAGCAACCCGACCGGGGCGACCGCGCCGTCGCTGCGTTTTTCCGGCGAGGCGATCGGATCGAGCTCGACGGTGTTGCCCGCGCCGGTCGACGCATTGAAGATCGAGGACTGCCGGTTCTGCACGGTGACGAACTTGCCTCCCGCCCATCCCGCGAAGATGCCATAGACGCCGATCGGGCGGGCGGCGAGCGGGAAGTCGAGCGAGAGCGATTGGACCGGCGCGGAGCCGTTCCCCATGAGGAGAAGGCGGCGCCCGCGGAGTTCCGCGCGGGAGAAATTTCCGGCGGTGGCATCCTGCGCCCAGAGCGCGGCCGGGGCGAGCAGCGCGCCGGGCTGGCCGACGAATTGCCGGGCATTGCTCGTCCGGTAGCTCGTGTTGCCGCCGAGGTGCGCCATCGACTGCGGGCGACCGAAGGGCGAGGAATAGGAGCCGGCGTTCAGCCCCGACCACGGGGTGGAGGCAGCGCCGCTGCCGCCAAGCACCGGCATCCCCCACCAATCGCCCTGATCGACGAGGTCATCGACCGTTTTGATATCGAGCGGAAAGCGCCGCGCCGAGGTGGGCGCGAATTCCCAGACCAGCCTGCCGTCGTCCGCGCGGAGGATCGCCGCCTTGCGCCCATAGACGAGCAGGTAGCCGCCGCTCAGGCTCGCGCCAGTATTCAAGGCGTGCAGGTTCATCCCGGCGGCGCTGCCTTCCTCGACCACCGTGGCGCTCCAGACGAGCTTCCCGGTTTTGCCCTCGAACGCGCAGGCCACGCCGGAGGCGGGTTCGTAGGCGATGGCGCGGCCGCCCTCCGCAAAGACGCTGGGCATCAATCCGCCGAGCTGACCCCGCACGCGGTCGGCGGGCAGCGCCTCGGGCGGGGCGATCTCCGATTCCCATAGTAGATCGCCTTCCGCCGCCGAAAACGCGCGCAACGTCCCGGCGTAGGTCGGCACGATGATCGTGGAGCCATCCCCGGTCGCCGCCGCCTGGGCGGGCAGCCGGTAGCCCTGGCTCGCCCCGCCGGTGTGCATGATCTGGCGGACGCCGCCGACGGTCCGGATCGAACGGCCGCCGCTGGTCCGGCGACGCCCGGTGGGTATCGGCTTGGTGACCTGGTCTTCCCAGAGGACTTTCCCGGAGGCGGCATCGAGCACCGAGGCGTTGCCCTGGATATCGAGGATGAAAACGCGCTCGCCGCCGCCCAGCGGCAACACCTGGGCGATCGCCGCGCCGGACGCGACCTCGAACGCCCAGCGCACGCCCAGCGGAGCCATCGGTCCGTTGTCGGCATCCGCGTGGGGCGGCGCGACCGGCGGATCGGTGAGCACCTGCGCGGCGGCGTCCAGCGAAAGCGCCAGCCCGTCGGGGAACCGGATCTTGACCGGCTGGCCGGCAGATGGATCGCCCCCCGCCGTCGCGGCGGGACCGGCAACCGCTCCCGCCTCGGCAGCATCAGGACCCGCGTCCGGCACCGGCACCGTCGGCGGCGCTGTTGCTGTTGCTGCGGCATCTGGATCGAGGCGGGGCGAGAGCACATTCGCGGCGGCGGTCAATTCGGCGAGCGCCTCGTCCCGCGCGGCGTTTTGCCCGAGCCCGCTGTAGAGGAAGGCGCGGGTCCAGAGCACCCAGAGCCGTTCTTCGCCGAGCTGTTTGGCGCGCTCGACCGCATCGAGCATCGCCAGCGCCTCCGCCTGCGTGCCGTCGCCGCCATCCGCGATGAGCCGGGCGATCGACCGCCAGTAGGAATCGACCAGATGCCCTCGGATCAATTCGTGCGTATCCTCGCTCAGTTCGAGCTTGCCGGCGCCGGCGGTCAGGCGGCGCAAAGCGGTGCGCAGGTTTTCCTCGTCCCCGAGCGCGGCGAGCAAGGTGATCCAATCCGCCCACGCGGCTTTGTTCTCAGGCTCCAGCTCGACCTGGCGGGCGAGCGCGGCGAGCGCCTTCTCCGGCATCCCGTAGTCTAGGTAGATCAGGTGCATGCCGCCGAGCAACTCGGCGTCCTCCACGCGGGACGGATCGGCTTCCTCCAACAATGCGCGCGCCTGATCGGTGCGGCCGGATTCCGGCTGATGCATGGTGAGCGCGAGCCGCAGCTTGTAGGCGTCGCCCTTTTCCTTGTCCTCCTGCGCGAGGATCTGGAGCTGGCTCTGGATCTCGGCGGCGTGCTCCGGCGAGCTGCCCAGCGACTCGACGAGGAGGCGGCGCAAAACCGGGCGCAGGTCCTCCGGCAGCGTTGGCGAACCGATTTGTTCGCGCAGGTAGTCGGCGACTTTTTCGCGCAGGTCGCCGCGGTCCGCCGCGCTGCAAAAGGCGAGGAATTTCTCGGCCAGCTCCGGCGTCCACTCGGGGTCCGCACCCATCAGCCGGAGGTGCTCGGCGTCGAAAAATGGCTCCGCCGTGTCGAACAGCTCGTGAAACATCGCGGCGGTATCGAGCCAGCGGCTGTAACGCGCCGGCGTGTCGGCCAGCGCGCGCGCGCCGGTGATCGCCTCTTCGCCCGACCGCTGCGCCCCGATCTTGCCGTAGATTTCGATGAGCAGCAGGCGGAGGTCGAAGTTCCCCGGCGATTCGGCGAGCCGCTTCTCCGCCGCCGCCCGCGCTTCCGCCAGCAATCCCTGCGCGACCATGAACTGCGCCATGTCGAGGAAGTTCTCCGCCGCGCCCTCCGCCGCTTCGCCGTCCTTGAATAGCTTGCGCGCCGCCGGCCGGTCGCCCAGCGCGACGAGCACCTCGGCCAACTCCCGGCGCACATCGAGCCGCTCCGGCGCGAGCGCCACGGCCTGCTCGAAAAGTTCCGCCGCGTCGGCAGGCTGGCTCATCCGCCGCAGGTGGCGGGCGAGTTCGAGCAGCCGGTTGAGCTTGTCCGCGGTGCTCAGCCCGGCGGCGAATTTCTCAAACTCCGCCTTGGCCTCATCCTTCTTGCCCGTCGCGTAGAGCGCTTTGACCAAACGATAAACGAGATCCGGCGATCCCGGCGATACCTCGAGCCGGGCGCGCAGATATTCCTCCGCGCGATGCGAATCGCCGAGCCGGTCGAGCAAGGCGAGCGTGCGCTCCGCGATGCGCGCGGAGTGCGGAATCTTTTCGAGGTACCTGCGCAACGTGTCGAGCGCCTCCGCCGCAGCCCCGCAGGCGGAGAGCAGCTCGGCAAGGTCGAGCGCGGCACTTCGCCGGTCCAGGTTCTCGGCATAGGCGGCGCGCCTTCTGCAGCATCGCTTCGCGCTCGGCGTCCGAGTCGATCAAGGCGACGCGCTTGACCACGATCTCGGGCCGCCGCCAATAATCCGGCGCGACCTTGCCCAGCAAGGCATCGAGCCGCCCGGACGCCGCCGCCGCCTCCCCGGCAGCAGCTTCCGCATCCGCCGATTCCAGCTCGATCTCGACGGCGACCTCCGGCGATTTGTTCAGCGCCGCCGCGCGCTTCAGCGTCTCCAGCGCGAGCTTCGGCAGCCGGTATTTCGTCATCTGCCGGGCGAGGCTGACGAGCACCTCGGGGTCGCCGCGGCATCCTCGGCCAGTTCGCGCAGATGCTTTTCGGCGAGATCCTGCCGCCCTTCCTCGATCGCTTTGGGCACCAGCTTTTCCACCCAGGCGCGGCGCCGCGCGGGCTGGGGCTGCAGCGAGATCGCGCGGGACAATTCGTCGAGCGCCCGCGGGTCGCTGCGCGCCTCATAATCTTCGAACGCCAGATAGGCGACGAGCGGGTCCTGCGGCAGCGCCTGGACCGCCGCCATCGCCGCCTCGCTCGCCTCCGGCTTGCGCAGGTCCCGCAGCATCCGGATCAAAACGGCGCGCGCCCCGGCATCCTGCGGATACTGGGCGACATGCGCCCGGTAGAGCGACACCAATTCGTCGGTCCGGTTCGCCTTCGCATAGTGCTGCAACAAGGTGCGCAGCGGCGCCTCCAGCATCGGGTCGTAGTGCAATGCCGTCCGCAGCGCGAGCGATTGCTTGTCAAAGTCCGCCGCCGACATCGCCGCGTCGCCACCCCCAGCGCCCTCCTGCGCCCACGCCGCCCCCGGTCGGGCGACCAATACAACCAATGCGCAAAGCGCGGCAAACACCGCGCGGCGATAGCGGGAATCAAGGCAGAAGCGATTCATGCCGCGAGCATAGCCGCAGTTTCGGCGGGGAAAACTGGGAATGCGGGGCTGGGACCTACGGATACTTCGCCGCTTTGGGTCTGGAGTCTCGGGGGACTTGCGCCACCCGGATTCACTTCTTCGTCGCAATCACATAGTATGCCCCAACTTCGCCGCCGTCGAAATGGAAGACCGGCGCGAGCTGGTGGGAGCCGGCTTTCAATTCTGCGGTGAACGTGATGGCGGAATCCCCGGCTCCGACCGGCTTGGATTCGAGGTCCCGGCCGTCGATGCGGAGCGTGGCGCGGGTGGCGGCGATCGCTTTGCCGGGCGCGGCGCGGAATGCCATGCTGGCTCCAGGGACGCTTTCCCCCGGCGGGAGCGCGGCGGCGATCGGTTTATCCGCCTCGGTAGAAGTGGCGGCGCAACTCGAATTCGTAGGTGCCGGGGGTCTCGACTTTGACGGCCCAGAACGAGCGATGCTTACGCGATTGCGCCCGGTTTTTCGGCGGTTCCGACCCGTAACCGTCGCGGATGTGGCGGTGGTTCCAAGGCGTGCCTGAATCGCCGATCCAGTCGTGGGAGGTCAGCGAAACCCGCGGATGATCGGGATTTCCCAGCACGATTTCCGTCGTCTGGGAGAAGGTCGGTTCCAGCTCCTCCCACCACGCCTCATGAAGGCGCGCATCTTGGCGACTTGGTCGGATGCGCGTTAGTACCCATCGTTGCGCTGGTAGGGTCCGCGCCCATGTCATAGAGTTCTTTGCCGTTGATCAGCCGCCAGCCCTGGGACTGACCGCGCTCTGGCGCCACTTGACCGGATCGCGGACCCGCTGCGAATCGGTGATCAACATCCGGTCCTGCCAGTGCGCGTCGGTCTTGGGATCGAGCAGCGGCTTGAGCAGGGTGCCGTCGAACTTCAATCCTCAGGTGCCTTTGATCCGGTCACGTCGAGCAAGGTCGGGACGATATCAACGGCGTGCGCGATATCTTTGACGGTGCGTTTCTGGTTCATCCCGGCTGCTTAGTCAGTGTGCGAAAAGCGGGACGCGGTGACCGCCGTCGTAGGGCGATCCTTTGTTGCCCCGCATGCCCGCATTGAAGACCGGGTGACCGCTGGCTGTTCCGTTGTCGGTCGTGAAGATGAAGATCGTGTTTTCGTAGATGCCCAGTTCTTTGAGCAACGCGCGGGTCTTGGCGACGTTGTCGTCGATATTGGTGATCATGCCGAAGAATGCGGCGATGGCGTCGCTTTGCCCTTTGTAGAGGTCGAGATATTTCTGCGGGGCATGCAGCGGTCCGTGCGGCGCATTGGTCGCGATGTAGGCGAAGAACGGTTGCTTCTTTTCTGCGCTCTGGCGGATGAAGTCGTTCGCCTTCTCAAAGAACACGTCGGTGCAGAACCCGTTTGCCGGTTCGATTTTGCCATTGTGGAAGTACCCGCCGTCGAAATAGGCGTTGTCCCACACATCGGGCGTCTGCCCCACCCCGCCGCCGCCGTGGCGGTAAACTTCGTCAAACCCGCGATCCTCCGGGCGGTATGGATAATTGTCCCCCAGATGCCATTTCCCGAACATGCCGGTGCGATAGCCGTTGTCTTTGAGGAGCTGCCCGGCGGTGATTTCGTTTTCGCGCAGCATCGAGCGCCCGGCGATCGTGTGCCACACGCCAGTCCGATTCGTCCAATGCCCGGTCAGCAATGCGCTCCGGGTCGGCGAGCAGGTCGGTGCCACATGGTAATCTTCGAATGAAACCGACTCCGCCGCGAGCGCGTCGAGGTTCGGCGTTTTGATCACCGGATTGCCTGTGCATCCGAGATCGCCGTAGCCCTGGTCGTCGGTGATGACGAAGACGATGTTCGGTTTTTCAGCGGACGATCGGTAGGATGGCGAGGAAATGGGCGAAAAGGAGCAGCAGGCGATTCATGATCGATGGGAGTTTCGGGTTCTTGCTAGTCTAGATCGCCCTTCGGGCAGGCGGCAAGGCGTTCTTCCGCTCCGATCCGGTGGTCCTGTGACCTCAAATTTGTGCGGCGCCGACCACAGGCGAGGGCGGCGGCGGGGTAGCTGAGTTCGTGAGAACTCAGAACTGCTGGGAAGGCGGCACGCAATGCGATTCGCCGCGCAGCGTCTTCCGGCTCCAACCGCGGGAGGGAGCGGCGGCGGGGTAGCTGAGTTCGTGAGAACTCAGAACTGCCGGGAAGGCGGCACGCAATGCGATTCGCCGCGCGGCGCTCCTCCACCAGAGGCGGATTGTTTGGGCGTTCTCACCGAAATGCGAAGCGCCCCGGCAGGCTCTGCCGGGGCGCTTTGCAAAATCTCGCTATTATAATAGGAGCTGGGCTATTCTTCGCCTTCCTCTTCGTCAGCCGCATCGCCGAGGTCTTCGCCGACGGCATAGCGGGTGAAGCGGCGGATCTGGAGGTTCTCGCCCAGTTCGGCGACTTTCTCCTTCACGACGTCGCCGACCGTTTTGTCGGGGTCTTTGACGAAACCCTGCTCGAGAAGGACGACCGACGAGAAGAACTTGTCCAGCTTCCCGGCGATGATCTTCTCCTGGACCTGCTCAGGCTTGTCCTTGACTTGGTCGCGGTAGATTTCCTTCTCTTTCTCCACCAGCTCCGCAGCGACTTCCTCGCGGGAAACGCAGACCGGACTGTAGGCGGCGATGTGGAGGGTGATATCCTTCACAAAGGCGCGGAAATTCTCGTTCTTCGCGACGAAATCGGTTTCGCAGTTGACCTCGACCAAAACGCCGACGCGCCCTTCCATGTGGATGTAGGAGGCGATGACGCCCTCCTTGGCGGCGCGGGACGCCTTTTTCTCGGCCTTCGCGATGCCCTTTTTGCGGAGGACGGTTTCGGCTTCCTCCATGTTTCCGTTCGCCTCGACGAGAGCGGCTTTGCAGTCCATCATCCCCGCATTGGTCTTTTCGCGGAGCTGTTTGATCTTTTCTACGGTTACTTCTGCCATCTTTCTATTTCGATAAGGATTTGAATGTCAATGATTTATTACCTTTTGGCTCCCTTGCGACCAGATTCGCGGGCAGCGATGATCGGGTCGATTAGGTTTTGGAGGATGATGCGGATCGAGCGGATCGCGTCATCGTTGGCGGCGATCGGGTAATCGACGAGCGCAGGATCGGCGTTCGTGTCCACCAAGGCGACGATCGGGATCTTAAGCCGCTTCGCCTCTGCCACGGCGATGGATTCGCGGGCGGAGTCCACGATGACAACCGCATCGGGCTTCTTCTCCATATCGCGGATCCCCGAAAGGTTGCGGAGGAGCTTGTTTCGCTCGCGGGTCAGGGCGGCGAGCTCTTTCTTGCTCATCGATTTAAATTCCGGCGTCTTTTCGATGCCTTCGAGATATTCGAGGCGGCCGACGCTTTTGCGGATCGTCGACATGTTGGTCAGGGTTCCGCCCAGCCAGCGGTTGTTGACGTAAAATTGACCGCAGGCTTCGGCGGCTTGTTTCACGGATTCCTGCGCCTGGCGCTTGCAGCCAACGAAGAGAATCTTCTTTCCCTCCGGGCTAGGTCGCTGAGGAATTCGGCGGCGCATTGATCTGCTTCGCCGTTTCCTCGAGGTTGATCAGGTGGATCTGGTGGCGCTCTTCCAGAATGAAGGGCTTCATCCTCGGATTCCATTTTCGGCGCTGGTGACCAAAGTGAACGCCAGCTTCGACTAGTTCTTTAAGCAATTCGGACATGTTCTGCGTTTTCTGCCGCCGCGCACGGGGATTTCCTCGCTCGGCAATATCGTGCCGATCCGCGGTCGGAGAATTGGGTTAGTAGTTGATTTTGAGGTAGGAACACCCGCCAAGATGGCAGGTGAAGGGCGGCGACTATAATTTCCCCTACCCGAAACGCAAGAGCGATCCGCATTTTCCGCCCATTCTATAATGAGAATGCACGTCTAAACGTCAGAGAGTCAGTTGGTTAGACCCTACGGTATAACACTTACAAAATTTTGTGAGAAATTTTGTCAACTTTTTTCTTCAGAAAACGTCGTTTTCGCTTGCCTAATATCTAATTTTTCTTAAATTTCTCACAGCTACGAGATCGATTGGCTGCTGTAAGAAATCCGGTCTCTGCTAGCGACTACAAAATCTACAAAATGAACCTCAAGCAGAACGACACCATGAAAACATCTCCCAACCCCGACACCACGGACCAGGAAAAGACGCGAGAAGGATTTACGGCAGGGACATGGGCCGGATTGATCGCCATCGCCCTCTTATTATTGGCGCTAGGAATATCGCGATCGCAGATTGAAGAACTGAAAGCGACGGAGCGAACGCTATCGGAGGAGCGCGATGGGCTGCAGATCGACCTTAAGGAAGAGACTGCGGCCCGGATTGCCCTGCGTGGCGATTTGGACGCGACCAACGAATCGCTCGCGCAATCTGAGGACTCGAATCGGCGATTATCAGAGACGGTTCAGGCAATGGACCGGCAGATCACCACGATGACAGCGAAGATTAAGGAACAATCGGAGGTTTTCGCTGCCGCAGAGAAGCAACTCAAAGGTGAGATCTCGAACCTCACCAATCTCAATAGCGATCTCGGACAGAAGCTTACCGCGTTGACCAAACAGGCCGACGAGCAAGGGAAGCAGATCGCCAGCCTAATGAAGACGACCGAAGGGCTTCAGGGCGAGCTAGTTGCATCGAGCGAACAGAATGCGAAACTCGCGGGAGCCAACGCTGATTTGAAGAAGCAGGTCACCGACATGGGTGAGCGGACCGCTACGCTTGGCAAGGAGTTGGAATCGGCGCGGGCGGACGGCTCTCGTCTTTCGGCAGAAAAAGCGCGCCTGACTTCTGAGCTCGCCTCCGCCAACGAGAAGCGGGTGGCAGCCGAGGACCGGGTCAAAGCCGCAGAGAATGAGATCATCGAGGCGATCTCCGAGCGGGATTCGCTCGCCGCCGAGGCGACTTGGATGCGCGAGGGCTTTGCCGCCGTCGAAGCGGAAAAGCAGATCATGCGCAACAACAACAAGTCCCTAGTCGAGAGCATCAGCCAGCTTGAAGCCGAGATCCGGAACTTCGCCGGCGCGGAGAAAAAGAACCAGGAGAAGCTCGCCAGCCTCCAGAACGCGAACGCGGCGCTTGAAGAAATGCTGCGTGGCGCAGAGCAGACGAACAAACAGCTCAATGCACAAGTCGCTGAGGCTAAGTCGTCTGCCGCAACCGCAATGGGGGACCGCGACCGGCTCCAGCAGGAGAAAGTCAGCGTCCAGCGGGAACTCGATACGGCGCGGGCGCAACTCACCGAGGCCAACGATCCCGAAATTGCCGCCGCGATGATGGCACTCAAGAGCGAGAACGGGAAGCTGGCGGAATCGGTGACCGCCATGCAGGACGCCATCTCCGCCAAGGACGCGGAAAACCAAGTTCTCGCCAGCACCAATGAAATGCTGACCGAGAACGTGGCCCGCCTTGAAAGCGACAACCGGACTCTCGAAGCGCAAATGTCCGCCTTGGAGCGCGAAGTCTCCGCACTGGGTCAGTCGCTGGACGAGCTGCGGGAGGCGCAAGCCCAGCCGGGCGAGCGCCCGAATGCCGATGCCTCTGAGGCTGATCCGGCGGTCGAAGGAATCGCCTATTTGTTCCCGAGCCTCCATCCGTAACGGCAGCATTTTCCGGCTGATGGGAAGAAAGGTCTGCGTCTGCGACCGCCGGTTGGGAGAAACTAGCAGCGATTCGCCCACCGCAAGCTGAGATCCAAACCTGACGATTTCCCTTTCCCCCAGATTTCCCATACAGCCAATCGATCGCGGCGTCCCTCGCATCCAGCGGGGGGCGCCGCATCACTTTTGGGACCGGCACATTTTGCGATTTCCAAGGCGGCGATCCATCGCTACGATCCGGCTTATGAAACTGATCGCCGCCACCACCACCGCCCTTTTCGTCGCCGCCTTTTTCGGACCCATCTCCCAGGCCGAGGAGCTGCCAAAGACCGAGCCAATTTTCAACGGAAGCGACTTTACCGGATGGGAAGTGCCGAAGGATAATATTTGGTTTTCGGCAGAGGGAGGCATCCTCAAGGTTCAGAGCGGTCCAAACAAGAAGGGGCAGACGCTGTGGACGGAGAAGGAATACACCGACTTCGTCATGGAATTTGAGTTCAAGATGGGGGAGGGGACCGTGGACTCTGGGATTTTTGTCAGGACCGAAAAGGAACAGATCCAGATCGGAATCTCCGGATCGCTCAAGCGCGACATGACCGCCTCGCCCTTTATCGCTGGTCCAGGATATCCGGTGGAAGCAGAAGGCGTCAAAGAGTTGCTCAAGACCAAGGAATGGAATTCGATGAGGATCGTTGCACAGGGGAAGACCTACAAGGTTTGGCTGAACGGAAAAGAAGTGATGACCTACACCTCTGAGACCGCTGTTCCGAAGGGAAGGCTAGGCATCCAACTCCATGGCGGAAAGGAAATGACCATCGAATACCGCGAAATCAAGGCGGCGGATCTCAAGTAGGTCGGAGCGCTCTGATTTCTGGCCGCACGGCCTTCACCGCCCCTATAGACCTAGGTTGGCACCGTTCATCATACCCTCCAATCCGTCACCCATCGCGGCAGATCGTAACCCCCTCGGGTCCTCGTTCCACAAACGGTGCCAACCTTAGGTCAGTCTCAATACCCATTTTCGGCAGACCTTGTTTGCAACACCCCCATGTCGCCCCCAAGGTCAAAACGCCTACAGTTGACAAGGGCATAACGCCCCAGCACGAGTTTTATGCAAAAAAAGTGCAGATTATCTCACTTTTTTTTTACCATCTGATCGTGACGCTTCAACCATACCGCTAGCAACGCGATATCAGCCGGGGTAACTCCTTGAATACGAGAGGCTTGTCCTAATGTCTGCGGTCTGACCTGGGCGAGGCGATGCCTGGCCTCACTCTTTAGACCCGAGATCAATTCGTAATCTAATGAGCTGGGGATTTGAACCCGTTCGCTCCGTTTCGTCCGTTCGATTAAATCGAGTTCGCGCTGGATATAGCCCTCGTACTTGAGATCGGTTTCGGCTAGGTCCCAAAGTTCATCGGAGAATCCCGCACGGAGTTCGGACGGCAGCTTTTGAAATGTCGCCTCAGGGCGCCTGAGCCACTTTTGGATCTTCGCGCCTTGGAAAGCAGCGGTCGCACAATGATCGAGAAGTTCGGACAAGAACCGCTGTTTTTCGGTGGTCTGACGGATTCGCTCCGATTGCGCAAGCCCCGCCTCAGCAGCGTTTGGGGTCAATCGTAAATCGGCATTGTCTTGCCTAAGCAGAAGTCGGTATTCGGCTCGGCTGGTGAACATCCGGTAGGGTTCCGTCGTCCCCTTTGTCACTAGGTCATCGATCATCACGCCGATGTAGGCATCGGATCGCGAAAGAATAAAGGGCGGCTTGCCGAGGAGTTTAAGTGCCGCGTTGGCACCGGCGACCAGCCCCTGCGCAGCGGCCTCCTCATATCCTGAGGTACCGTTGATCTGACCGGCAAAATACAGCCCCGGCACTCGCTTCGTCTCTAGAGTCGGGAGGAGCTGCGTCGGCGGGCAGTAGTCGTATTCTACCGCATATCCGGGGCGGATGATCTCCGCATTCTCCAGCCCGGCGATGGACCGGATAAAATCAAGCTGGACCTCGTAAGGCAACGAGGTCGAAACGCCATTGATGTAGTATTCGTTCGTTTGGCGTCCCTCCGGCTCGAGAAACACCTGGTGGCGGTCTTTGTCGGCAAACCGGACCACCTTGTCTTCGATCGAAGGGCAGTAGCGCGGACCGACCCCCTCGATGATTCCGGCATACATCGGCGACTTGTCGAGATTGCCCCGGATGATTTCGTGTGTTTTCGGGTTGGTGTAGCTGATCCAGCAGGGCAATTGTTCCACGTGGAACCCCGTGGCACCCCATCGATTGTAGGTAAACACTTCATCATGCCGCCCGACCAGCGCCTCCGCGAGGAAAGAAAACCGAGGCGGAGGATCATCTCCAACCTGCCGCTCGCACCGACCAAAATCGATGCTACGCCCATTCAGGCGGCACGGCGTCCCTGTTTTTAACCGCTCGACCTCAAAGCCGAGTTCACGAAGAGAATCGGAGACTGTCGAGATCCCGTCGCCCATGCGCCCTCCAGATTGACTTTTGAGTCCTACGTGCATCAAACCCCGCATGAACGTCCCGGCGGAGATGATGATCGCCCCCGCCTTGAACCGCAGACCCATACTCGTCGCCAAACCGGAAACACCATCAGCGCCAGCCTCGATCCCAGACACATTACCCTGGTGGAGGTCGATATTGGGAGTCGATTCGAGTATCCACTTCATCCGAAATTGGTAGGCCTTTTTATCGCACTGCGCGCGGGGAGCCCGTACCGACGGTCCCTTCCTCGCGTTAAGCATTCGGAACTGAATTGCGGTCGCATCCGTATTGAGCGCCATCGCCCCACCGAGAGCGTCGATCTCCCGAACCATGTGTCCCTTCCCCAACCCTCCAATTGCCGGATTGCACGACATCTGCCCTACTGTATCTAGGTTCTGGGTAAGGATGGCTACCGATGCGCCAAGCCGCGCAGCGGCGAGAGCTGCCTCAATCCCAGCATGACCCGCTCCGACAACTATGACATCGTAGGGCTTTGGAAAGGTAAACAAGGAATCGCTCATAACGGAGAGGCGCCCAACAGACATGTTCCACGTGGAACATCCGCCTATCAAGGCAGGTCCAAAATGCCCTCTTTCGCTCTCGGAAGCAATTCCCCAAGCGAAAAGATTTCCCGCCGACCCGTCAATGTTGCGAGAATCACCCGCAAGTCCGAAAACTCCGCAAGAACTTGCCGACAGGCACCGCAGGGGCTAATCGGAACCTCCGTATCCGCAACGATTGCGATTCGCAAAAACTTACGATGCCCTTGAGTGATCGCATTAAAGACCGCCGACCGCTCCGCACAAACCGTAAGCCCAAAGGAAAGATTTTCGACGTTGCATCCCCGAAAGACGACCCCGTCCCGCGAAACCAAAGCGGCTCCAACCGCAAAGCCCGAATAGGGGCAGTACGCATGTTGGCGAGCCTCGATTGCCGCGCTAATGAGAGATTCATCATCCACCATAGACAAAATGATACTATCGGTTCCAACGAGCTGCCAGAACCGTATTTCCAAAGTGCAAATTTACCAATCCCCCTTCTCCCTGTTTGATTCACCAGCCAGCGCGGCTACAATGTGATGTTCACCCACCTGCCCATTCCATGCCCCGTCCACTCTCTGTCGCCGCGCTATTCTTTTCCCTTCTCACCCTCCGCCTTGCCCCAACTTTTACAGCCGGAACTTTTGTTGAAGGAATTGCGAATTTCGTCCCCCTTACGGCATTATTCCTCTGCGCCGCAGTTTACCTCCCATCCCGAATCGGGGTCATCCTTGCCTTCGGAATCTTTATCTTCACCGACATCGCCCTGAATCTTTACCATGGATTCGCCCCGATCACACCCTACACAGCGATTTCCCTCATCGCCCTTGGCGCGATCTTTCTTGCATCCCAGAAGCTCAGACCCCGCATTATCCGCCGCCGCCTGCCTGCCCTTCTCGGTCTGACGCTTGCCGCCTCCCTATTATTCTTCATCGCTACCAATACAGGTTCCTGGCTATTTGATAGCGCGTATCCGAAATCCTTCGCTGGATGGCTTCAATGCGTCATCGTTGGACGACCCGAATTTCCACCAACGATCACTTTCTACCGCAACGCCGCCATCGCCGACCTCTGCTTCAGCGCCCTTTTTTACTTCTCATACTCTACCTGGCGCATCGCCCCCGCTCTAGCGAACAACGCCACCCGAAGCCGCGAACCTGAAGAGGTTGAATCTCTCCCCGCGAACCATTGATCGCCAACGCTACCCGACACACGTTTAAAATGCCGAAAGAAAATGCCTCCGCAGACGCGAAGCCCAAGCGTAGCGAATTCGCCAACGCCGAAATCAATGCCGCGCTCACTGGTGACCAAAAGGTCGAGCTGCTCAGGCAGATGTCCGGATCCGGCGCTTTGAGCAAACCTCGCTGAAGTATTATAACCAGGGCAAGATGGGCGGCTTTTTGCACCTCTATACCGGGCAGGAAAGCGTTGCGGTCGGGTGCGGATCGCTGATGGGAGAGCATGATCATATGATCACCGCCTACCGCGATCACGGTCACGCCTTGACGGTGGGAATGTCGATGGATGAATGCATGGCGGAGCCTCTACGGCAAGGCGACCGGATGCTCGAAGGGCAAGGGCGGCTCGATGCACTTCTTTGCGCCTGACAAGAACTACTGGGGCGGTCACGGGATCGTCGCCGGGCAAACCCCGCTGGGCACCGGTATTGCTTACGCACTGAAATACAAAGGGTTACAAGGATCATGCATGTGCTTTCTCGGCGATGGAGCGGTCAACCAAGGCGCCTATCACGAATCGCTCAACCTTGCCGGGCTTTTTGAGCTGCCGGTGATTTTTATCATCGAGAACAATGGTTACTCGATGGGGACGAGCCAGAAGCGCTCCTCCGCCTTCACCGGGAGCCTAGCCGAAAGGGCGACCAGCTATGGGATTGACTGGGAGTTGATCAACGGCGAGGACCTCTACGAAAATCCGCGCCAAAGTGCATGGTGCCATCGAACGCGCGCACAACGAGAGCCGCCCGAGCGTCGTCGAGATCGACACCTACCGCTACTACGGGCACTCGGTCGCCGATGCCAAAGCGAAAGAATACCGGACCGAAGAGGAGATCGAACGCTACAAGCAGAACCACGACCCGATCCGGATCTGGCGCACCTGGTTGATCGAAGAAGGCGTCCTCGATGACGAGACCGCCGACGCGATGGATAAGGAGGCGCGCAAAGAAGCGGAAGCGTCCGCCAAGTTCGCCGAAGAATCGCCCTTCCCAGAAGTGGAGGACATCACCAAAGGGGTCTACTGGGAGGTGGACAACGAAACCGAAGCAGCAAGACGGGAACCCACTTCTTCAACTAGCGCGCGCCATCCGCCGCCGAACCTGGCCGCCGCACCGATCCCGGCTTCGTTCGCGTAACCCAATTTCACGACTCCCTTTCCACCCTGACATGCGCACCATCGAATACCGCACCGCCCTCAACGAAGCCCTCGCCGAGGAGATCGAGCGCGACGAAAACGTCTTCCTCATGGGCGAAGAGGTCGCCCAGTATGACGGCGCCTACAAAGTGACCCGCGGGCTTTGGAAAAAATATGGCGACAAGCGGGTCGTCGATACGCCGATCAGCGAGGCCGGATTCATCGGCATGGGGATCGGGGCGTCGATGCTCGGGCTGCGCCCGGTCATGGAGCTGATGTTTTGGAGCTTCGCCTATGTCGCGTTCGACCAGATGGTGAACAACGCCGCGACCTGCCGCTACATGTCGGGCGGGCTGCTCAACGTCCCGATCGTCGTGCGCGGCCCGGCGAATGGCGGCACGAATGTCGGGGCGACCCACTCGCACACGCCGGAAAATCTTTTTGCAAACCAGCCAGGGCTGAAGGTCGTCTGCCCCGCCACCGCCTACGACGCCAAGGGACTCATGAAGACCGCGATCCGCGACAACGATCCGGTTTACTTCATGGAGAACACGCTGCTCTACGGCGAGAAGTGGGAGGTGCCGGAGGAGGAATACCTCATCCCGCTGGGCAAAGCGGACGTGAAGCGCGAGGGCAGCGACATCTCGCTGATCGCCCACGGCCGCTCCGCGCTCGTCGCCCTGAAAGCCGCCGAAATCCTCCAGAGCGAGCACAAGATCAACGCCGAAGTCATCGACCTCCGCTCGATCCGGCCGCTCGACGAAGAGGCGATATTGAACTCGGTGCGCAAGACCAATCGCGCCGTGCTGGTGGACGAAAACAAACCGTTCTGCGGGGTCAGCGCCCAGATCGCCGCGATGATCCAGGAGAAGGCGTTCGATTACCTGGATGCGCCCGTCCTGCGCGTGAATACCATCGACGCACCCGCGATCTACAGCCCGCCGCTCGAAAAGAAACAAATCCCGCAGCCCGAAGCTGTGGTGAAGAAGGTGCTTTCCATCGCCTAACCCTCCGCCAAATTACCCGCGCGCCACCGCGCCGACGAACACGACTTTTCCCCATGCCCGCCTACATCACAATGCCCAAGCTCGCCGACACCATGGAGGCGGGCACCTTGGTGAAATGGAAGATCAAAGAAGGCGACACCGTCGAGATGGGCGACATCGTGGCGGAGATCGAAACCGACAAGGCGACCATGGAGATGGAATCGTTCGAGGAGGGCAAAGTCCACCGCCTTTACATCGAGGAGGGCAAACAAGTCCCGATCGGCTACAAGCTCGCCTTGATCTTGGAAGATGGCGAAGACCCGCCCGACAACGCAGACAACCCGGACCAACCCGATGCCCCAGCGGCGAAGTCCGATGACGAAGACGCCGACGATGATCCCGCAGCGGACGCATCCGGCGACGATTCCGAATCGGAAACCGGGGAGGACGACGACGAAGACGAGAACGGCGCTGAAGGCGGCACGAAGGCGAAGGCGGGCGCATCAAAGCATCGCCGCTCGCCCGCAAGATCGCGAAAGAACGCGGCGTCAAGCTATCGAAAATCAAGGGGACCGACCCGGCGGGCGCATCGTGAAAAAAGATGTCCTCGCCGCCAAGCGGGATCGGCGAAACCGCCGCGAAGTCCGCTCCGGCTCGGGAGCCGCCGCGCCTGCCCAACCCGCGATCCGCGCCACCGTGCATGAGGGCGACCAGCGACTCCCGCTTTCCAACATGCGGCGCGTCATCGCCGAGCGCCTGCTCGCCAGCAAACAGCAGATCCCGCATTTCTACCTGAACATCGAGGTGGACGCCGGACCGCTCATGGCGATCCGCAAGCAAATCAACGCCGCCGCCGGGGAGAACGGGAACAAATATACCGTCAACGATTTCATCCTCCGCGCCATCGTCGGGGCGTGCAAAGCGGTGCCCGCCGCCAATGCCGCCTTCGACGGCGACGCGATCATCCATTCGGATCGATCCACCTCGCCGTCGCCGTCGCCATCGACGACGGCTTGGTCACCCCGGTCATCCGCGACGCCGGGAACAAGACGCTCAAAGAACTCAGCCTCGCCGTCAAAGACCTCGCCGCCCGCGCCCGCGATAAAAAACTCAAGCCCGACGAAATGCAGGGCGGCACAATCACGGTCTCGAACCCTAGGAGCCTACGGCATCGAGACCTTCGACGCGATCATCAATCCGCCGCGAGCCGCCATTCTCTCGATCGGCGCGATCAACGCCAAACCGGTCGTCAATGCCAGCGGCGAAGTCGTCGCCGGCCAGCGCATGGGCGTCGGCATGAGCTGCGACCACCGCGTCGTGGACGGAGCCGTCGGGGCCACCTTCCTCGCCGAGTTCCGCAAGCTGATCGAGAACCCGACGTTGATGCTGGTTTAGTGTGCCGGACAGACCGCGGCGAGGACGGACATCCGCGTCACCCGCGATAGTTCCTCTGCTCGAAAAACCGGATTGCCAGCGGCAAACACAACCACCATCGAAATCAGCGCCGAAATTGCCGAATCAGTTAACCGGCAAGTCGGAAACCGCCGATTTTCAATCCGTCGATGAGGTTATCGGCGCGGGGATTAAGCTCCTCAATGACTCGAATGAGAAATTAAACAGCCTTCGCGCCGCCTTGATCGCAGGCGAAAGCGAAAGCGCAATCGGAGCTTTCGATGTCGAGACCTTTATCAGAACAGCGCGGACTTCTCGTTAATGCCAGAATTTAGCTCAGACCGAAGGCGACGGAAGACTTTGAATCTATTTGGGAATACACCGTCACCACATGGGGACATGAGCAAGCCGAGCGCTTATATCCGCCATTGAATACCGCATTCCTAAAACTTGCCACGGATCCAACAGCCGGTCGTGCCTGTGACTTGGTCAGAAAGGCTATCGGAAATTGCGTGCCGGGCATCACGTGATCTTCTACAAAATAGAAGGTCAAGGCATCGACATCATTCGGATTCTCCATGAGCGTATGGATTTTGAGCGCCATCTATAAAGCCGAGTGAAATGCCACGCCTCACCAAATTTCGCCTCACCGTCGCCTTCATCATTTTCGGCTTAGTCGTGAGCGGGGCGACCGCGTTTCCCCTGTTGGCAGAGGTGGATTTCCTCGCGCGCCTTCTTACGGGGACGATTTATCTCCGGGCGAGTCACACGGGTCTCACCCACTGGATCCTGAGGGTTCGAGAGGGGCTGGAGGTGACCTACGCCAACTATCCGTTTATCGGCTACGGCACCGATTGGCTCGCCTTCGGGCATCTCGTCATCGCCATGTTCTTCATCTTGCCCTACCGGGATCCGGCGCGCTATCGCGGCGTTCTCAAAGTCGGGATCGCCGCCTGCTTGCTCGTCATTCCATTGGCGCTCATCTGCGGTCCGATCCGCGGAATTCCGTTCGGCTGGCAACTGATCGATTGCTCGTTTGGGGTCGTCTGTCTTGGTCCGCTGCTTTACGCCTTAAAGCTGTCGAAGCGCCTGGGTTAAGACCAGCATTCAAACCAAAGAGCGCAGCCGAAGCCCCGGCGCGCCTTGCGGGATGTCTTGCCCCCGCATAGTGGCGGCGAACGTAACTGACCATCCTTATCCACCCACCATCTGACCTTCCCAATCCCATGAGCAACTACGACCTAATCGTGATCGGCGGCGGACCTGCCGGCTATGTGGGCGCCATCCGCGCCGCGCAACTGGGCAAGAAGGTGGCCTGCGTCGAGATGGATCGGGCGGGCGGGACCTGTTTGAACTGGGGCTGCATCCCGACGAAGTCGCTGCTGCGCAACGCCGAGCTTTTCCACCTGCTCTCGCACAAGGCGGGCGAATTTGGGTTTTCGTTCGACAATCTATCGTTCGATTGGGAGAAGGTCATCGGGCGCAGCCGCAGCGTCTCGAACCGGCTCGCCGGCGGGATCGAGTTTCTCTTCAAGAAGAACAAGATCGACTACCTGCGCGGGAAGGGCTCGCTGCTCGGCGGCGGCAAGGTCGAGGTCGAAGACAAGGACGGCAACAAATCGGAGATCGCCGGGGCCAACATCCTGGTGGCGACCGGGTGCGTCAGCCGCCCGATGCCGTCGTTTGAATTCAATGGCAAGACGGTGATCGGCAGCCATGAGGCGATGATTTTAGAGAAGCAGCCGAAGGACATCATCATCATCGGCGCCGGCGCGATCGGCGTCGAATTTGCGTATTTCTTCAATGCGTTCGGCACTAAGGTGACGATCGTCGAGATGATGGATGAGCTGCTGCCGGTCGAGGACACCGAGGTCAGCCAGGCGCTGGGCAAAGCATTCAAAAAACAGGGCATCCGCGCCTTGACCAAAACCAAGGTGACCGAAGCGAAGGCGACCGAGGGCGGCGTCGAGATCACGGTCGAGGGAGCCGCCAATGAAACGCTGACCGCCGAGATCGCGCTCGTCGCCATCGGGGTGAAGCCGCTGCTGCCGCCCGGCGCGGAGCTGAAACTCACCGACCGCGGCTACATCGAGGTCGGCGACCGCTACGAGACCAGCATGGAAAACGTCTATGCCGCCGGCGACATCATCGGGCCGCCGTGGCTCGCCCACGTCGCGAGCTATGAGGCGATCCAAGCGGTGGAGGGCATCTTCGAGGGCACGGCTCCGAAGAAGGTCGGCGTCTTCCCCGGCTGCACGTATTGCCAGCCGCAGGTCGCCAGCGTCGGCTTGACCGAGCGCGCCGCCAAGGAAAAGGGACTCGAATACAAGGTCGGCAAATTCCCGTTTCAGGCCAGCGGCAAAGCGTTGGCGGTCGGCGAGCACGACGGCTTTGTGAAACTGATCTTCGGCGAACCGCACGGCGAGATCCTTGGCGCCCACATCATCGGGTCCGAGGCCACCGAGATGATCGCCGAACTCGGCTTGGCCATTACGCTGGAAGCGACCCACGAAGAAATCGAAGCCACGATCCACGCCCACCCGACGCTCAGCGAAGCCGTCCACGAGGCGACCTCGCAGGCATTCGGGCACGCGGTACATATTTGAAGGTAGCGGCGCTTCAGGAGGATGAACGCTGACCCGCCAGCCGAACCGAACACCTTCAGGCGCTCCTCCCGGTTCAAACACGCCGCCTGCTTTCTGCTGACCTTTCCGCCGTTCGCCGGAGCGTTGTTCTACAACCTCGCGATGAGCGCTGGCAGCTCGTTCGAAGAAGGCAAAGCATTTGCGCTGATCTTCGGAATCTTTGGCGCGGTCTTCTTTTTCCCACTGCTGATCGCCACCGGATTTCTAATCCGCTGGATTATCGAAAAATGCTGCGGAGATCGGATTCGCTATCGCACTGCCGTCGCCTGGTTTGCCCATGTGCCGCTGACCATTCTGATGTTCGTAACTTCCCTTCAGCCCACCTCAACCACCGATTACTACCGGCGCTTTGTCTCTGACGACGTTCCAGAGAGCCTCGATCAATTTCAGGTATGGCATACCAGCGGATTTGGAAACTCCAGATTCATCGTGGCATTTGAAATAGAACCAACGGATTTCCCCAAGCTTTTAACCCGGCACGAATTCGAAGAAGCCGATCCACCGGACGAACGAGAACCGTTGGCGGACCGTCTTCGCAAGAGAGATCCGAGTTTTCCGATTAAGCCAATCAACGAGCCATGGGCGCATTGCTTCATTTACTCAAAATCGAAGATCACCATATCGACGCGGTAACCATCTACACCACCGCTGACCGCCGCAAGGTCATGGTCCAAGGGGTCTCTGGCTGATCGCGCAAAACCACCGCTGGCGAGCCGCCAAATTCCCGCTTTCATGCTCGCCCTATGAAAAGCCTTTGGAACGACGCTGACGCCTCCCCATTCTTGAACGACCCTGCCGCCCTGCGCGCCTACACCTCGCGCCTGCTCGGCGCGGACCCAGATCTCGTCTTGCACGGCGGGGGCAATACGTCGGTGAAGGCGTCGGCGAAGGATTTCTACGGCGACGAGGTCGAGGTGCTTTACATCAAGGGCAGCGGCTGGGACCTCGCCACCATCCAGCCCGCCGGCTTCGCCCCGGTCCGCATGGAGGCGGCGCTGCGCCTGGCGAAATTCGATGCGTTGGGCGACGCCGACATGGTGCGCGAGCTGCGCGCCGCGATGCTCGACCCCGATGCGCCGACGCCGTCGATCGAGGCGATCCCGCACGCGGTATTGCCGCCCAAGTATGTGGACCACACGCACGCGGATGCGGTGGTCGCCTTGACCAACCAGCCGAATGGAGCCGAGGTCATCCGCGAGGTTTATGGCGACCGCGTCTTGGTGATCGACTATGTGATGCCGGGCTTCGCCTTGGCCAAAGCGATGGCGGACGCGGCGGCGGGCGGCGATTTCTCCAAGCTGGAAGGCATCATCCTGATGAACCACGGGATTTTCACCTTCGCCGATGACGCCAAGGCGAGCTACGAGCGGATGATCAAATTGGTGACCGAGGCGGAGGATCACCTCGCGGCGAAGGGCGCCGCCCAAGGCGTGGCGACCGCCGAATACACGCCGCAGCCAGAGGACGCCGTCGCCTTGGCGAAGACGCGCAAAGCAGTCTGCGACCTGCGTGGCGGTGCCACCCTCGCGCTCTGGGACCGCGGCGCCGAAGCCGCCGGGTTCGCCGCCCGCCCGGATGCCGCCGACCTGGGCACGCGCGGACCGCTCACACCCGACCACACAATCCGGACCAAACGGCTACCGGCTGTCTTGGAAGGCGGCGACGCGGTCGCGGACTACGCCGCCGACTACGCCGCGTATTTCGAGCGCAACAACGACGGATCCAAGCAGATGCTCGACCAAGCGCCGCGCTGGGCGATCTGGCCGGGCAAGGGCACGGTCAGCTTCGGCGCCAGCCTGAAGGACGCCGGCATCGTCGCGGACATCGCCGCCCACACCGTCAAAACGATCCAGATGGCCGAAGCGCTCGGCGGCTGGACCGCGCTCGGCGAGAAGCCGCTTTTCGAGATCGAATACTGGGAGCTGGAGCAGGCCAAGCTGCGCAAGGGTGGGGGAGCGCCGCCGCTGCAGGGCAAGATCGCGCTAGTCACCGGAGCCTCGGCGGGCATCGGGCGCGCCTGCGCCCAGGCGTTGCACGACGCCGGAGCCTGCGTCGCGGTCTTCGACCTCAAGCCGGACACGCCCGATTCGTGGAGCGGCGACCGCAAGCACGGCGTGGCGATCAACCTGACGCACTACGATGAGGTCAAGGCGCGCGTCGATGAGGTCGTCCAGATGTGGGGAGGCATCGACATCCTCGTCAGCAATGCGGGGATCTTCACCGCCGGGGCGAACTTCGAAGACATGGAGATGGCGAATTGGCAGCGCAGCCTGGACGTCAACCTGACCAGCCACATGATGCTGCTCAAATACTGCGTGCCCTACCTCCGCCACGGCGTTGACCCGACCGCGATCTACATCGGGTCGCGCAACGTCGCCGCGCCCGGTGCCGGTGCCGGATCGTATTCGTGCGCCAAAGCCGCGATCACCCAGCTCGTCCGCGTCGCCGCGCTCGAGCTGGCCAAGGAAGGCGTGCGCGTCAATATCGTGCACCCCGACGCGGTCTTCGACACCGAGCTGTGGACGCCGGAGGTCCTCCAGCGCTCCGCCGACCGGTATGGGATGACGGTGGATGAATACAAGACGCGCAACCTGATGAAGACCGAGATCAAATCCGCCGATGTCGGCAACATGGTCGTCGCCATGGCCGGTCCCGCCTTCGCCAAAACCACCGGCGCACAGGTCCCGGTCGATGGCGGGAACGACCGCGTGATTTAAAAACACCAAAATCGCCCATCCGAATGATCGAGATCGAAACCGAACTGCCCGACGAACTCCTCGCTCGCGCCGAGCGCTTCGCCGCCCAGCACGGACTCTCGCTTTCAGAGGTCGCCGCGATCGCTCTCGAACGCTATCTGGGCGACACGACGAAACCAGCCGGAGACGGACAGGCGAGCGCGCAGAGATCCGAGTAGAACCGCCGAATGCCCCCGAAATACCAAGTCACCAAGCTCGCCAACGGCGCGCGCATTGCCACGGCGGAGATGCCGCACATGGAGAGCGTGAGCCTCGGGATCTGGGCGGAAGTCGGGTCGCGGGATGAATCCGCGCGGCTGAATGGGATCGCGCATTTTGCCGAGCACATGCTCTTCAAGGGGACCGCGCGGCGCACGGCGCGCAAGATCAGCCTCGACATCGAAGGGGTCGGCGGATCGATCAACGCCTTCACCTCCGAGGACCACACCTGCTACTACGCCAAGGCGACCGCCGACCGGCTGCCGCGCCTCGCCGATGTCCTCATGGACATGTATGCCGCCTCCGCCTTCCCCGCGAAGGAAGTCCGCCGCGAGCGCGAAGTCATCGTCGAAGAAATCGCCATGTATCGCGAAAACCCCGGCCAGCACGTCGAAGATCTGCTCTCCCAGCGATGCATTGAATCACGCGCCTCTACCGCCCGATCACTGGCACCGAACAGTCGCTCGCTGCCATCGCCTGCGACGATCTCCGCGCCTTCGCCGCCGGAGCCTACTGCGGAAGAATACTGTCGCCGCAGCACTGCATGGCATCACGCATGCGTATAAGCCGTCGACACGCTCGCGCCCCTGCTCGCCGACCTCCCCGCCGGATCGCGCCCGCGCCGACGCCGCTTTGACCCGCAAAACCTGACTGGACCGAGGCTATGCGCCGACCTCCGCGACAGCGAGCAAGTCCACTTCGCCGTCGGGTTCCTCACCCCGGGGCGGCAGGACCCGGCGCGCTACGCCCTGAAATTCGTTCAACGTAATCCTCGGCGAAAACATGTCGTCGCGCCTCTGGCAGAGCCTGCGCGAGCGGCGCGGCCTCTGCTACCACGCCTCCAGCGAAGCCATGGCGATCGCCGACACCGGGATGCTCCACGCCTACGCCGGCATGGACCCGGAGAACGCGCGCAAAGCCGCCGCCCTGATCGCCGCCGAGCTGACCCGCGCCATGGACCGGCTGCCCGGCAAACGCGACCCGCCGACGCCAAGACCTACACGCTCTCTACCAGGCAGGCTCGCGCTCGAACGCACGACCAGCCAGATGATGGGGTCGGCGAATCGCTCATCGGCTACGGCAAAGTCGTCGACCCCGATGAATCGCGGGCCAACCTCGCCGCCGTCACCGCCGCCGACGTCCAAGCCGCCGCCCGCGCCACGAACAAATCGAACGGCTGGTGGAGCCGCCGTGGTCGGACCCGTCGAAAGCGCCGAACCGCTCCTCGAGCCGTTCCAATCGCTTTAGCTGCTCTCCACCAATGACAAAACACACCTTCAATTCCTGCGCACGCGCCCCGAGCGCTGCCCGCTGCCCTGCAGCGATTGCCAAGCCACCATCGAGGTCGCTCACGCCACACCCTATATGAGCTTGCCGCCATCTTAGTCGTGAAGCGATCGGGTTTGACTTCGGATCACGCCTTCGATTCGCCGACAACACGAAAGACCACTACAAAAGCACGGTCGCCTACACCGCATTTGCCGAAATGGGTGATCCTGAGAGGCTAGCCTCAGAGCGAGGTAGCGGCGGTAGCCGATGTGTTCTCGCCGTGGGCAAGGCGGATGGCATTTTTCGACTATGAAGACGGCTGGGAATTCCTCATCACCTGCGAAAAGGTGGAAAAATCCGCCGCAAAGAAGCGCGGGGCGCGCCTGCTCGCCCTAGAAGGCACCCCCCCAGTCCAATATCCCGACTGGGAGGACTAACTGGATCGCCAAACTTAGGCGCGAGATCACTTTCCAATCCGACCTCGCCGCCGACTTCTCCGGCATCATCGCCTTCGGGTGGCTCGCCGTTTTGATTTACTCGAAACGAAAAGCCCCGGCGGAAATCGATCCCGCCGGGGCTTAGAAAGGTTTGCGTCTATCGGGCTAGCTGGGCGCTAGACCAGCTCGCCGAGCTTTGCTTTGATCGCTTCGAGTCTGGGAGCTGCTTCGGATCGTCGCTCGATTCGGCGTATTGGATGGTGCCTTCTTTATCGACGATGAAGGCGGAGCGCTTGGCGACGCCGCCCATGCCGAGCCCTCGAGCTGCCGGGGAGGAACGCGTCATAGGCGATCCCATACTTGGGCGGTGGCGTGTTCGTAGTCGCTGGCCAGCGTGATGGTGATGCCTTCTTTGTTGCCCAGGCTTCTTGGGCGAACGGGTTGTCGCCGGAGATGCCGATGACGTCGGCACCCAGCGTTTTGTAGGCGTCGAGACTCAATATGGCGCAGAATTCCTCGGTGCAGACGCCGGTGAAGGCCATCGGGACGAAGAGGAGGAGGGTGTTCGTTTTGCCGAGGTTGTCGCTAAGTTTGACCTGCTTGATGCCGTCGGCATTCTTGCAGCTCAGGGAAAAGTCGGGGGCTTTGTCTCCTACGGAAAGCATGGCTTTGATCGGTATGGGGTGGTGGGATTGATTGGGTGGGCTGATTGAGGACGCGGGGACTCTCTTGTCCGCCGCGCCTGTGCTATAGGTGGATTTTGCCGGGCGTCAAAGCTTCCCGCCATCCGGGGGCGAGATTCGCATCCGCCCGCCGGTCGAGCCGGAGGTTGTCGTATAGTCTGCCGCGCCCGGGGAGGGAGAAGTTTTTAGTCCCTGAAACACCTTTCTATTAATGCGACGAACAACTGCAACAACTCGGTTCCTTGCGATAGGATCAGGGGTTCCACGCCCTTCGCCATGGGGAGATCGTTGTGCCGAAACCTCTCGGCGCGCGAACAATCGCGCGCCTGATTCTCGCCGCTGAGAAACACCGCTGTTAGGGTGGGTTCTTCGCAGGGTTGTTCACAGTTTTGGAGGGAAAAGCGGGTGTTGATTTCGGCGATGGCCCAGCGGGCGTGTTCGGCGATGAGGTGGTCATCGGATTGGGCGGCGGATTGGAGGGCGGGGAGATCGTCTGGGGTGCCGGCGTTGCCGAGGGCGATGCAGACGTTGCGGAGAAAGCGCGGGCGTTTGAGGCGTTTGATCGGGGACTTCTGGAAGAGATCGCGGAAGCCGTCGTCGGTGAGGGCGAGGAAATCGCGGAGCGGGAGGCTGGCGGCGCGTTCGCGGAGGGCAAAGGCGGATTCGCGTGAGATTTGGGCGAACCGGTTCCACGGGCAGGCGTCGAGGCAGTCGTCGCAGCCGTAGATCCTGTCGCCGAGGGCGCGGCGGAATTCTTCGGGGATCGGGCCTTTGTGCTCGATGGTGAGGTAGGAGAGGCAGCGCCGGGCATCGAGCCGGTGGGGTGCGGTGATCGCTTGGGTCGGGCAGGCGTCGAGGCAGCGGGTGCACTTGCCGCAGCGGTCGGGGAGCGGCGCGTCGGGCGCGATGGCGAGGGGTCGGTGATGATCTCGCCGAGGAAAAACCAGGTGCCGAGCTTCGGGTGGATCTGGACGGTTGATTTGCCGCCCCAGCCGAGGCCGGCTTCCGAGGCGAAGTCGCGCTCGAGGACCGGTCCGGTGTCGACGTAGTATCGCCCGCGCCCGCCGACGCTTTCCAGATAGTCGAACAGCTCGGCGAGGCGTTCTTCGATCAGATCAGTGGTAATCGTCGCCCCAGGCGTAGCGGGCGATCCTACTGGGGTCTGGCGCGGGCTGGGACCTCGAGCGTAATTCAGCGCCAGCACGATGACCGAGCGGGCGCCGGGCACGGCGAGGCGCGGGTCGCGGCGCCGATCGGGCGACTTCGCCATCCACGCCATATCGCCGAAACAGCCGTCGGCCACCCAGCGGTCGAATTCCGCCGCGTGGCGCGCCTCGGCGGCGCGGGCGACCCGGCAATCGCCGAATCCGAGCGCTTCGGCGATCCGGCGGACGTTGGCGCGCAGGACCTCCGGATCCGGACGTGGGAGGCTCGGCTCGGGCGCGGGCGCAGGGTTTTCGCTATCCTTCATCGCCGAGGAGCCCGTCGTAGTCTCGCCCGCTATTTTCGAGGAAGAACTGCTCGAACCAGGCGAGGGCGATGCCGTCGAAGTGGCTGCCGATCAGACCATGCGGGCTGGTCCGGGTGCAGGCGAGCATCACGCGGAAGTTCGGGTCCTTCGGGTGGATGAAGGCGATACCGCGGGTGCGCCGGTAGTAAACATCGGTGCGGCGCTGGGGCAGGTTGAGCGCCTGCCGGACCGGCTCCGAGCCGCCGCTTTGATCGAGCCGCGACATGTCGAACCGGACGATGGCGTGGCTGAAGATCGCGTCTTGCCGCAGGTTTTTATAAATCCCATCCGAGCTGAGGGAAGCGACCACATCTTGGTTGTTGGCGAGCGGAGCGGGCTGGCGTTCGACGACCGCCGAGAGCATGACCCAATCGTCCATCTGCTCCACGGCGGTGACATAGTGCTGCCCGCCGCTCGCCGGGATCGCGACCCATTTGTGCATGGTATCGGGCGGCGGCGAAAGCGTTAGGTTCGGGAGCTTCCCGGCTTCGCTCCCGCCCTTGGACCGGAGCGACTGGCACGAGGATCCGGTGAGGCACAGCAGGGCGGCGAACGCAGCGAGGGCAAGGGCGAGGGCGGAGGGTGGGCGCATCCGGCAGTTTACGAGATCGGGGACCAAGCGACAACCGGCAAGAATCGGCGGGCAGATCGCAAGGCGTGCCGAGCGGCGCTCCCAGAAATCGCCAAGGTTGGACTTGCGCCCCAGCGTTTTTCAAAAAACCCTACCCCGCGCGAGAACACGCGCCAAAACCGCTTATGAAAAAGGAAGATTTTGACGAATTCCGCAACTTGCTCAACGCCCAGCGCGCCGAGGTATCGGGCGCGCTCTCGAACCACTCCGGGATGAGGGTGGGGCGGAAAAACGTGCCCGACGTCGCGGACGAAGCGGCGGCTCGATTGGCCAACGAAGTCGAGGGATTGATCGGCGATAGCGAGGCGAACTTGCTCGAAAAGATCGATCTCGCCCTCACCCGGATCGAAGATGGCACCTACGGGACCTGCGCGGAATGCAGCGGTCGCATCCCGAAGAAGCGCCTTCGCGCCAAGCCGTCGGCGAGCCTGTGCGTCGATTGCCAAGAGGCGAAGGAAGCGCGGGAGGCACGCTGAGCCGTGGTTTATAGCTTCGGCTGCGCCGGGTCGGGTAGAGCGGAATAGGACGGTGCCGCGCAATCTGGTCGCGGGTCTTTACAGCCGATTTCTGCCAATGTCTTTGGCTTCACGCTACCCGCGTCCGCCGCGCCAATCGCGGCGTTGTTCGCGGTGCGGTGATTTCTTTCTGGGTTTCGGCGGGCAAGGCCGGAGGTCGCAAGCCATTCTTTGGCGGCTTCGGCATCGCGGCGGAACCACTTGGGCGGTGCGGTCAGCGTGCGGACGCGCCGGTCCTCCTCGTTGATCGTGCTTTACCAGGCGACCGCGCTTTCCGGATCTTGGCGGGCGAGCGTCTGGGCGAACCCGCTGACTGCATAGTCTTTGCTCGCCGAATCGGGCATCGCGGCGAGGTATTCGCTGGCGGCGACCGCATCGCGCTGGGTCCACTCGCGGAACGCCGAATAGGTGCCTTCCGCCTTCCCGCGCCCGTCCGGCAGCGTATTGAGCCAGGCGACCGAGGCTTCCGGATCGCCCGCCCATTCGTCGCCGACTTCCTCGATCACGCACGCCGTGGTCGGCGGTCGCGAATTGCCCGCCCAGGCGGCGGCAGCCTGCGCCGGGTCGCCGCGGTGGACATAATCGCCGGCCACCGTGTCGAGCGCCGAGCCTTTCAGGTCGCCGTCGGGCAAGGCGGCCGCCCAGACGGCGGCGTCCTGGTATCCGGCAAAGCGGAGCTTCGCGGGTCACCGTGTCCATGTAGCGGCTTCTGCGGCTTCGCTCGTCGCCCGCCTCGGCGAGCTGAAAGACGTGCTGGTCGCGTAGCCGATATCGTAACCGCTGCTGCTGCCGACCAGCGAGTAGATTAGCCCTTGGGCGCTGCCGCTCGTCCTCGAGTTCGAGTATCTGCGACATAGGCGTAAGTACGCCGAGGCATTGGCTGCCGAGGCGCTCGCCCAGCCGGAGATCGTCTCGCCCATCGCCCATCCGCCCGCGACCCTCCAGGGATTCGGCAAAGGCGATCGCCTCCGGGTCCTTCGCGCCCCACGCATAGCGGAAGAGCCGCCACTCGGTCCTGTACCCGCGCGCCTGATCCTCCAGCGCCTTGTGGATGTCCTCGGCATTCTCCTCCGACGTCAGCCCTTTCCAGCAGCTTGGAAAACGCCAGGTTACGCTTGAGCGGATTCGGGTCGTTGAGCGCCTCCCGCACCACCCCGAGATCTCGGACGGATGCAGGCTCGACCCTGCGCGCCGCGCCTGCCGCGATCCGGGAATCCGCGCCCCCTGCGCCGGTAGCCCCGCTCCCTGGTGCCTCGCCTACATCTCCGTTGCTGCGGCGCGAGGATCGAGGGTGCCGCCACGACCGTCTCGTTGGCGGATCCCTGTCGGCTCCGCCTTTTGCGAGCGACCAAAGGCGAAGGCGATGGCGGCGACGGCGAGCCAGCCACCGTGGATAAGGAAGTTCTTCATCATGGCAATTTAGGGCGAGGAAAATCGGTTTGGGTTCAGATAAAACAAGTTACGGCGCGAAAGTTACGGACTTTCTCGGTAAGAAGTTGATGCGAGAGAGGTGCGGGGGCCGCCTATGGCTTGGTTCACGGTCTCTTGGGAATTCGCCGCTCGATCACTATTAAAATCCCAACTCGTCGACTACGATCCCAAAACCAGTTGGTCTTAAAGCCGGCTCACGGGCCCCGGTGACCATCATCCGGCGATTTGAGGTGTCTGTGGGAACCTAGGAGGCGATCCACTCAAACCGGCGATCCCCAGAAGTTCACCAACCTTTCCCGCCGAAATTTCCCCTCACGGCAGAGATTTCTCTAATAATATACCTCCAGAGCGAGGCGTTCGGGGGGAGCGCCCGTTTCCGGAAAGGCATCGAGAACCTCATCAGGGATGGTCAGCGTGATCGGCATCTAGTCCCACCCTACCTCGACAGCCTCGATCACCATCAGTCTTCGTGCTCCCGGCGACGGCCATTGCCGCGCTTCGGGAACAAATGGCTAGCGGATGCGAGGATCGCGCGATTATGCTGGGCGCAATCCTAGCACGTGACCTATCGCCGATGAACCCATCGCTGCCCGCCCGAGCCAATTCCGACCTCCTCGATGAAAAATACGCCGAATGGCGCGAGGATCCCCGATCTGTGGAACCGACCTGGAGTGCCTTTTTCGAGGGCTTTGAGCTAGGCAACGCGCAGCCGCCGAAAGGCGCGAAGGGCGCGAAGGGTGCTGGCGCTGAGCGGGTTGCGTCATCCGGGGAGACGCCGGAGGAGGAACTCGCCTTCCGCGCCAAGATCGTCACCCTGATCCGGATGTATCGGTCGATCGGGCACACCGAGGCGCACACCGACCCGCTGAGCGAGGCTCCGCCGAAGAATCCGGATCTTTCGCTCGAGGCGCTCGGCTTGACCGAAAGCGACCTCGACCGCGAGGTGGCGTCCCGGTTTTTCATGGACGCGAAGCCGATGCCGCTGCGCGAGATGATCGCGAAGCTGCGGGCGATCTACTGCGGGCGGACCGGCTTTGAGATCATGCACATCCACAATCCGGAGGTGCGCAACTGGCTGCGGGACCGGATCGAGACCCGGGCGGTGGGCGCGGCGCCGGACCATGCCGAGGCGTCGCACCTGCTCGGCTGGCTGGTCGAGGCGGAGTCGTTCGAGCGATTCCTGCACACGAAATATGTCGGGCAGAAGAGGTTTTCGCTGGAAGGCGGCGAATCGCTGATGGTGGCGCTCAATGCGGTGCTGCACTTGCTGCCCATTGACGGCGTCTCGGAGATCGTCATGGGGATGGCGCACCGCGTGGCGGCTCAATGTGCTCGCCAATTCTCCTGCGGAAGCCGCTCAAAGTGTTGCTCAATGAATTCTCGAAAATTTCGTGCCGGATCTCGCCGTCGTGGACGGCGATGTGAAATACCACTGGCTTTGAAACCGAGCAGGACCCGAGCGGCGCGAACGTTTTGATCAAACCGCCGCCAACCTCGAGCCACCCTGGAGGCGGTCAACCCGGTGGTCGAGGGCATGGCGCGCGCGGCAGCGGATCATCGGGGACGACCGGGAGCGCCGCCGCGTCTTGCCGATCCTGATTCACGGGACGCCGCCTTCTGCCGGGCAGGGGATCGTGGCGGAGGTGCTCAACCTCCCAGCTCCAAGGCTACCGGACCGGCGGGACCATCCACATCGTGGTCAACAACCAGATCGACCACCACCATGCCGGAGGACGCGCGCTCGTCCGCCTACTGCACCGACGTGGCGAAGATGACTGGTGCTCCCGTCTTTCACGTGAACGGCATTGAGCCGGGCGAGGTCGCCTACGCCGCCGCGCGGCTCGCCTGGAATTCCGCCAGCGCTACGGGCGGGACATCGTGATCGACATCGTTCTGCTATCGCGCCTTAAGACACGGGCACAACGAAGGGACGAGCCCGCCTTCACCCAGCCGGAGACCTACCGCAGCATCAACGCGCATCCGTCCACCGCCGCCCCTGTTCCGCGACTGCGCGGTCGGGGAAGGCTGGCTCAGCCAAGACGACGCCGATGGATTCTTCGAGCGCTTCCAGCAGCGCTCGGAAAGCGAGCACGCCGAGCTGGATACTTCCTGCAGGAAACCGGCGACGAGCACCACAATGATGCAGCCTGCCGGATCGACCTCGGTCTATCAGCCGTCGTTCACCCACGGTCCGTTCGAGACTGGCATCGCGGTGGATCGGCTCCGCGATCTCGGTGCTGGGCTCACCGCCATCCCGGACGGCTTCGAGCTCAACGACAAGCTCAAGCGGTTCGGTCATCGACCGGCGGCGCAAAGCGAGCGCCGAGGGCGGCTCGTTCGACTGGGCGTGCAGGAGGAACGCTCTGCCTTCGCCTCGCTGCGCTCGAAGAATACCCTGGCTGGCTTTCCTACCAGGATCGCCGCCGCGCACGTTCAGCCAGCGCCACGCCGTGCTCTACGACCCGCGCAACCGCGAGCGCCACATCCCGCTCACCATCTCTAGCGAGGACCAGGGGCGGTTCGCGGTCTTCAACTCGCTGCTCTCCGAGGCTACCGCACTCGGCTTCGACTACGGCTATTCGCTGGCTTGCCGGAGCAGCTCACGCTGTGGAGGCGCAGTTCGTGACTCGCCAACGGCGCGCAGGTCATCATCGACCAGTTCATCAGCTCGGCGGAATCAAAGTGGGGCAAGCCGAGCGGATCACCCTGTTGCTGCCGCACGGCTACGAGGGGCAGGGTGCTCAGAGCACTCCAGCGCGCGGCTCAGAGCGCGCTTCCTCCAGCTCTGCGCGGAGTGCAACATGCAGGTCTGCAACCTGACCACGCCATCCGCAGCATTTCCACGCCCTGCGCCGCCAGCTCAAGCGCCTGTTCCGCAGCCGCTCATCATCATGACGCCCAAGAGCCTGCTCCGCCACCCTACCGCCGTCTCGCACGAGGCGGACCTGGCGGAGGAAACGTGCTTTCAGGAGATCCGACGACCCGGGCCTGATCGCCGACCCGAGCCGCGTTCACCCGCCTCATCTTCTGCTCCGGCAAAGTCTACGGACCGACGAATACCGGAAGAAGCACGAGATCAAAAACGCCGCCATCATCCGCGTCGAACAGATCTACCCATTCCACGACGAGCGCGTCAAAGAGATCGTCGCTCGCTACCCGCGCGCTAACAAAAAGTGGGTCTGGTGCCAGGAGGAACCGCTCAACATGGGCGCGTGGAGCTTCATCTGGGCCTCTTGCCCGAAAAACTCATGCCCGCTCCCCAGGATCATACGCTTGGCTGCGACCGCTCTACCAGCCCGTCCGCCGTGCTTCAAGGCGATCCACGTCCGCGAGCAGGCAACCCGGTCGAAGATGCCTTCAGCGTGTAGATGCCTGCTTACCGCCCCATTTCCGTGTCAGATTGAACCATGTCTTTTGAAGTCAAAAACCGTCCGTTGGCGAATCCATCTCCAGCGCCGTCATCGCTCAGTGGCACAAGTCTGATGGCGATGCGGTCGCGAAGGGTGACCCATCACACCCTCGGTGAAACCGACAAGGTTCCCGACCGGAGCTGACCGCCGATGAATCCGGCGTCCTCCACGTAAAAGTCGCCGAGGGCGAGGAAGTCGTGATCGGAGCCGCTGTATCGGCACCATCGAAGAAGGCTCCGGCAGCCCATCGGAGAAGCCGAAGGACGAGAAGGAGAAAAAGAACTGAACCGAAATCCGACCAAGAAGAAAAGCCAGAGCCGGAGCCGAAACCGAAGAAAAAAGCCGCCCAACAAGAAGTTCGTGCGAAAAGGAAGCCGCGAAAAAAGCGAAGGCGATCAGCCGGAGAAAATGGGATCGGACGCCGCTGATGCAAGGAAGGCAAAGCCGGAACTCAGCGTGGTGCCGAAGGAATCCGCCGAGAAAAGGCGGGCAGCCAAGCTGATGCGGGCGACGGCGACCGGCGCACGACGCGCAAGAAGATGACGCCATTGCGCCGGAAGATCGCCGCCCAGCTCGTCTCCGCCCAGCAGAACGCCGCTATCCTGACGACCTTCAACGAATGCGACATGTCCGCCGTCATGGATCTGCGCAAGCAGGTCCAGGAGGACTTCGTCGCCAAGCACGGCGTGAAGCTCGGCTTCATGTCATTCTTCGTAAAGGCGGTCGTCGATGCGCTCAAAGCCGTCCCCCAGATCAATTCCCGCATCGATGGCGAAGAACTCGTCCAAAACCACTACTACGACGTCGGCGTCGCCGTCGGCACCGAGCGCGGCCTCATCGTCCCGGTCCTGCGCGGCTGCGACGAAAAGAGCTTCGCCGATATCGAAAACGACATCCGCGAATACGCCGAGCGCGCCCGCGATGAAATCCAGATCGAGGACCTCCAGGGCGGCTGCTTCACCATCTCGAACGGCGGCGTTTACGGATCCCTGCTCAGCACCCCGATCCTCAACCCGCCCCAGAGCGGCATCCTCGGCATGCACACCATCCAGCAGCGCCCGGTCGCCGTCGACGGCAAAGTCGAGATCCGCCCCATGATTTTACCTCGCCCTCAGCTACGACCACTGCGTCGTCGACGGCAAAGAAGTCGTCACCTTCCTCATCCGCGTCAAAGAATGTATCGAACAGCCCACCCGGCTCGTCGGCGCGTAGGGGCATGATTGTGAGCGGATGCCGAAATGAGTCTCTTGATGAATCGAAGAAACGGGAGAAGGTTTGAAGTCAGGAAAGAGTCCAACGATTAAGGATGGTGTCAAAGGTCGGATTCAGCTATTCGGCGTGTCTCCCCGGCGCTTCGATAGTTCTATAAATACTTCCGCGTTGACTACCCGCATAATGGTGTCGGACATCCGCTGAAATCCTAGCGGGTTTGACATTATCCGTAACATCGCCACTGTTCGGCTCCGGATGGAATTAAATCAGAAGAAGGACCCAATGCAACAGCGATACAGAGTCACAGAGCAAGGCGCGGGGGGGCGAACCTATTGGATCAACCTTGGGGATCGTGCCTACCTCCAATGTTTTGGCCGCGAACTCCTGCTTGAACGTGAGCATCCCCAAGAGACGTATTCTGCCAATCTGGCGATGAGGACGATTTTCCCATTAGCCTCATTTTTTCAGGCTTCAGTTCAGGAGATTGCCGATTTCGTGAGTTTAATGAGCCAAGAAATTCGCCCTCCCGGGTTGGATGTCGTGCTCATTCCGAGGAGCCTTGGAGCAAGAAGGTTGAGCAGCTTTCCCTCCGCAATGTCTCGGTCACCACGATCTTAAACACGTCGGAACTGACCTCAACCACCGCTTCCTACGAGGACGATGCAATCGTCATCCGCGATGGGGCGATTGAAAGTAGGCTGGGGCGTTAGGGGTGACCTGGGATTGTCGCGTCTAGGGATCGCATCGGACATTCGAGGCATAGGTCGAGGACTGTCTCCACGGAAATGGATTTGAAGCGCAATGACATGAGAACTCCCCATTACCCGCTGATGCGCAACATCGTACTTCAGGCCGAAGACCTGTGGATGCAGCGTCGCATTTTTTCACCGATCTCGGTCTCACTCTGGAGGGGCGCGTCTCCGAGGCTTTGCCGACACGCTTTCATTGGACCGAACGGCGTCATGTTGTTAAAACCAAGGCGATATCGCCCGGAGCAGTCCCACAGTACATTCTACTACAGTACCACTATTATGCCAAGAAATAATGACGAGTGGCTTCATTCGACGAGCCGCCGCGCAACGTTGCCTGTTTCACGACCCATGCAGCTTTGGGCGGGGCTCCGATCTTGGAGGTTTACCACGATTACGATGATGGTGCTTGGCAATTCCACGCCGCAGACACAGGCGAACTCCGTCTCGTCGCACTCGAAGAGATCTATAAGCGTGATCCTCGATTGGGGAGCAACTATCTAGAGTGTGGATGGAGAGCTATCCGAGGCAATCTGGGTTAATCATGGAACCGTTCTCTGAACCATCCTTATCCTATATACGAGAAGCACGGCTATTATCTCGATAACGCGGCTCAACTGGCAAAGATCTTTTTCCAGACACCTTCTCGATCCCGCCGGAGGACGAGCGCCTGGGGATCAAGGAAGGCGATTTCGTGAAGCTGATGTTTTCATTTATCCCAGAGGGACAGGAACCAAACACTACGATTGCGAACGCATGGTGATAGCGAAGGAGTGGATTGTGACGGCCATTGAAGGGATTCCTGGACAACGATCCGCTATTTTCACGAAACAGTTTCGACCGGAGCAGAGCTGTGCTTCCACCCCGACCACATCATGGCAATTGAAAGGCTAACGAAAGCATAACAAGAAAATGGAAAGCAAGGGCAGACCCACCCAATTTTAAATGATTCACCGCAATTCGAACTAAAAATCCTCAACGAACGCCCGCTTCCGATCAGCCGCGCCACACGCCTGACCGTTGGGCACTAAATTTACATTAAAATTACAAACCCTCGGCGTATTTCATTTACTATGTAGCATGATTTCAAACAAAGTAATCTTCTGTGCCGCAAGTCTATGGCTCATTCTGTCCACATTGGGCAAAGCAGGTGATCCGGGGGAAATTGAGGGAGAAAAGGCAGGTGGCGAAATTCGCCGTGTGGATGGCAGATCCCAGCCTCTTTCGGTGGCGACGCCGAAGTCCGGCGAGGCGGTGGTCGTCGGAAAGTTGACGCAGTGGCAGACGGTGAACATTTTGAAGTCGATGCCGCCGATCTACGTCAGCGTGCTGAATATCACGGTGGAAGAGGTGCTCCGCGGCGACGTGAAGGTGGGGGCGCAACTGGAATTGAGGCACAGTGCTAAGCAGCAATGGTCCCCGGAGTTTCCGGTGGGCAAACGAGTGCTGGTCACGGTGAAGTTTGGCGGCGGAGATCGAGTGCATTCCATCGCCCTAGCGACCGACGTGGCGCTCGCCGCCGCACGGGAGTCAGCGATCAACGCCGCGATGGCTAGAGCCGCCGAAGTGGCCGACCCCAACTCTCCGAGAAATCAAATAGAGGCACTCGAAGCGCTTATCGCCTCTGACCACCAGGCGCTGGACGGTGCCCGCAGACTTCTGTCTTCGCTGAAGGAAACGCGCGATGACCTCTTGCCGGAGAAACTGGAGGAAATCCGCGACCTCGAGAACGAACTGACCAAGCCGGAGAATCACGGGGATGCCCCCAACGCTCTGGAGCTGCGATCCCGCCTTGAGGAAGCGCGATCCGGGGCTAGCGAACTCGAAGATTTTCTCCGGAAATTTCCGCTCCTTGAAAACGAGGGGCGCTTCGAAAAGAAGCTGATGCGCGTCGCGACACGCCTTGAAAAAAATGAGGACAAACTCCAAGAACTCTATGCCAAGCACCCTGGCGTATTGCGGGAGAGGGAGAGGGAGAGGGAACGAGAGCGCGCTGCCCGCGATATTGGTCCCGACCCGGTTGACCAAGGCAAGCCCGCGAATTGAGCAATCCGGGCGTCGCGAATCCAATCTCCCCTCCTGGGAGGGGTCGGGGGTGGGTCAGCGAGCAGCGGACGACCACGGCGGGATCGACCCGCCAAGCGCTGGTCTTGTTGCAATGGGTTGGATTCAATGAGAATACACCTCATCTACCCATCCCAAAGTCCCCTCCTGGAGGGGACCTGCGGCGCGACGCTCAGCCTCATCTGAACAAGGATCAAACCGCGCGTATTGGGCAGTCGTTTCCCTCCAATGCTTTCGACAATTCGTTAAAACGAAATCACCCAGATGCCGCGTTTCCTTTTTCAAAAACAGATCTGGCAAGAGATCGGCTATGCCGAAATCGCGCAGGTGCTCCGTGATCTTGGCATCCACTACGCGGAGGCGTCCATCATCCCGTTTACCGACCATCTCGATCCTGAGCCGGAGGAAGCGCCGGACCATGTCTTCGGATCGGGGCGGCTCGTGGACATTGCGCGAAGCCGGGGCTGGCGGACGTTCGCGAGCTTCGCGCCGGTCGAAGATTGCTATCCGCCCGAGGCGTGGCTGAACGGCGACGGCCGGCGCGTTCTCGCCGGGGACCTCGGCGCCGAGCTGGCGGATCGCCCCGAGGCATTCGTGAAACCATTTCGCGAAAAGCTTTTCACCGGCGGCGTCCTCCGCCGGGAGGACTTTCGCGCCAAGGGGCTGGACGGCTGTTTTCAAATCGGCTCGACCGGCGACCTCGGCACCGAGCCGCTCTGGGTCGCCGCGCCCAAGCGGGTCGCGTCCGAGCAACGGTTTTTCGTCGTCGATGGCATCGTCGTGACCGGCAGCCGCTACCGGTTCGGCGGGCAGGTCGCCTACGGCGATCCCGATCCCGCCGCCCGCGACTGGCTTCGCGAACTCATCGCCGCCTGCGGTGCGCCCGACATCTGTTTCACCGCCGATGTCGCCGTCACCCTCGACGGCTCGCACCGCCTCGTCGAACTCAACAATGTAAACTCCGCCGGATTTTACGCGTGTGACAAGCGCGCGCGCCTTTCGGCGCGCTGCTGGCGACCGGGTGAAATGGCTCGATCCCCTGACCGGAAATGGCGGGGGGGAAGAGCCACGGAGCGGGACAGGTCCTCGGTTGTCCGGCGGCTGTCCTGCAGGATGCCGATGCGGATGCGGAGCCAGTAGGACGATGCCGGAGGCATAATAAGCCAGTAGCCAGAGGTTGAGCGCAGCGACCTCCGGTCGCGAGGCAGAGCCAAGCCGGCCCCGGCGGTCGCAGCGCCTCCCGGAAGGCGCTGGCTGGCATCCCTCCGGGATGCGCCTGGCACCGTGCCAGATCCGGTGGTTCAGAACGCATCATCCTCAGCCCCAACGGGGCGGCGGCATACCAGCCCAGGGCAACGCCCTGGAATCGCCATGGCCACGAATTCCCGCGTCCTGAAGGGACGCCGCACCGTGTCGAATCGCCCGCCCGTCCCCGGCGAATGCGGCGTCCCTTCAGAACGCAGCCGTTGCGGTTCAGGGAACGCCGCCGCTGCCGAGATCTTGGACGATTCTCACCAAGGCGGCACCGGTGGCGAGAAAGCCGAGCAAAAGCAACGCTATCGAACCGAGGATACACCCAAGGTTGATCCATAAGGAACGAGCGACCTTTCGCATGACAAAGGTCGAAATGATCGGGAGGAGGAGCAGGCACGCGGCGAAACCTGAAACCAGACCCGAACGGCTTGCGACGACGCTCAACTTGGTTATCTGCGGCCAACCGTCAGTGTGACCAAACATGTCGGTGAAAATCGCCTCCGCCTTCGCGCCAGGAAAAACCAAAAACGCCAAGATGGCGAGAACCACTGCGACTGCGGCGGTCGCGACGCGGAGGATCCACCAGAGACGCGCCAATTCGCGGCGCAGCTCGGCAATCTGAACTTCGGGGTCGTCGGGCGTCTCCATGGCGGAAGTCTCTCCCATCCGCCCCGGCAGCGCAATCGGCCACTTCGCGAGCCTCCCCCATTCCGCCTGAAAATTCCACCGACTGCCCAACCGCCGGACCGGCGCCGATTCCGCCCAACAAAATCGCTTGCGGATTCCGGCAAAGGCGCTACCTATCCCACCCGCAACCACCGGTTGTCACCGGACCAAGCTGGAGTGGCGGAATTGGTATACGCGCAAGACTAAGGATCTTGTGGTCTCACGACCTTGAGGGTTCGAGTCCCTCCTTCAGCACTAACAGGTCATGAGAAATTGGCGAAATGGGAAAAATCAGCGCTGTGCCATTTTTCCGATCATGTGCGCATCCGAAAGTCCAAATGGATCACAGGTCTCGCGCCAACTTTGACCCAAACGAATCAACTGGTCCTTTAAGGCACCCGAATTGCCCACCTGAATTCGTCCATCATGACCCGATAATGGATCTTCTTCTGTTTATGCTCTCTGGTCGTATTGTCCGCCACTGCGTCTGGGTATTTTTGCCTGGGAGAGCGGAGCAATATTCGATTTTGAGGCACGAAGGCTCTTCCCTGATGTATTCGTCACGAGCTGGTTGATTCTGGAGGTTCCAGGATTCGTGGTTCTCCTCGTTGCGCATTGGGGTCGGGAAAATGCGATTTTTTGAACGATCAGAGTATGCACATTTCTCCTGGCTCTAATCTGCATTGTTGGGGCAACCCTCCTTGCTTCTGAATTCTTGGGTATGGCATTATCGTCTTCAATAATCGCCCCGGCTCCTCAGACTGGCGAGCTTGCTGACCTGCGCCATGGCGCGCCGCCGCTCGGCGTAGATTGGCGCGCACGGGTCGGGGCGTCGCACTCGCTCCGGTCGATCTCGGCGAGGATTCGGTGCGTTTCCGGCACTGACATGCCGGATTTCCGGCGACATGATCCATCCTGAGCCGCTCGTGCGATCAATCTCGCGCGCCGTCTTCTACCGCCGTGATCGATGTCGGCGGGATCGAATTGGCGACCTGCGCGGCGCGCTGGCGGACATCCTCTGGGAGCCGACGAGGAAGACGAGGGTCTGGGTGAGGCGGGATCCGTCTTACCAGTCGGTATCGATGCCGGGGAGGAGGATGTTGAGGCGGTGGTTGGGGAGGTCGAGGGTGTTGAAGACGATCTGGGTGTGGTGCGGGTTTTCGGGGAGTTGCTTGGCTCGAAGGCGACCGCGACGGCGAGCGAATCGGAATGCGCCATCGCCCAGCCGCCGAGGTCTCCGGGCTGCCAGTCGCGGTAGCCGCTGGTCTCGAACGCCCCGCGCCCGTGGCTTTGTGGGGCAGGACGGTGCGGCGGAACGGCGTCCAGCCCTCGAAATACGAGGTCCGCGTTTTTTTGCCGAGGTTCTTGGCCTCGAGCCGGACGCTTTCGACCTCGCGCCGCTCCCATCCATCGGCGGATTTCGTTTTGACGGTCACGTTTTTCAGGTCCCACGTGTGGCGCACAACCGAGCGGGTGAGCCTGAGGCTGCCGTCGGCGAGCACCTCGTAGCGCGAGGTCGTGTCAAAGCGGGGCTGCCCGTGGCGGTCGAGGATTTTGTAAAACCAATGCTCGATCCGCGAGACGAAGACCAGCTCCCGGACCGCGCCGCTGGCGGGGGTGGCGAGCACCTCGCAGGTCGCCGCTTCGTGGAAGCATCCCTCCATCGTCACGTTGGCGCGGACGTTCTTGTCCCCGAGGTCGTGCGGCTTGGCCTCGTAGCGCGCGTTCCAATACGTCCATTGGATGACGCGGTCGGTCGTCTCGCCTTGGAAGGACTCGCCGATCAGGTTTTCGTCCGGCGCGATTTTGAGATCGTAGATCCCGTTGATCGCCCCGCCTTTGTTAAAGCGATACCGGTAGCGCGGCACCTCGCCGACCGAGATCGTCAGCTCGCGCGTCTCGGCGTCATAGGCGGCGGTGGCTCCGCCGCTATCGGACGCCGCCGCCGGATGCGGGCAGGCGAGGGTGAGGGTGAAAGCGGCGGCGGCGGCGAGGAGCGAGCGGGAAAAGCGGGGCATGGCGAGCCACCTTAGCGCAGGATTTTCCCTAGCCCAGATCGGGCACCCCACTGCGGTGGCGGCGCTACACATTAAACCGGAACTCGACCACATCGCCGTCCTTGACGACGTATTCTTTGCCCTCGATGCGGAGCTTGCCCGCCTCGCGGCATTTGGCGTGGGAGCCGAGCGTCGAGAGATCGTCGAAGTGGACGACCTCGGCGGCGATGAAGCCGCGCTCGAAATCGCTGTGGATCACACCGGCGGCTTCCGGGGCTTTGGCGCCCTCGCGGATCGTCCAGGCGCGGGTTTCCTTTTCGCCGGTCGTCAGGTAGGTGCGCAGTCCGAGCAGGTGATAGACCGCGCGGATGAGCGCGCCGCAGCCGCTGCCGTCGACGCCCATGTCGCGCAGGTATTCCTCGGCTTCCTCGGGCGGGAGATCGACCAATTCGTTCTCGATCGCCGCGCTGATCACGATGGCTTCGGCGCCGTGGGTTTCCTTCGCATATTTCATGACCGCCGCGACGTGCGGGTTGGAATCCGGGGCTTTCACGGTTTCCGCCAGGTCGTCCTCCGCCACGTTGCAGGCGAAGATCGTCGGCTTGGACGTCAGGAGGAAGAACTCGCGCATCACCTTGCGGTCGTCGTCGGTGAGGTCGGCGGTCAAGGCGGGCAGCCCGCTGTTGAGGTGCGGCAGGAGCTTTTCGATGACCTCGTTTTCGACCTTCGCCTCCTTGTCGCCGCCCTTTGCCTTTTTCCCGTTGCGGTCCATCCGCCGCTCCAGCGTCGCGATGTCGGCGAGGATCAATTCGGTGTTGATCACCTCGATGTCCCGCACCGGATCCACCGAGCCGTCGACGTGGTGGATGTCGCTGCTCTCAAAACAGCGCACGACCTGGACGATGGCATCGACTTCCCGGATGTGGCTGAGGAATTGGTTGCCCAAGCCCTCGCCCTGGCTCGCGCCTTTCACCAGTCCGGCGATATCCACAAACTCGATCGCCGTCGGCACCAGCTTCTGCGAGCCGGAGATCTTCGATAGGACATCGAGCCGCGGATCCGGCACAGTGACCACGCCCTGGTTCGGCTCAATGGTGCAAAACGGATAGTTCTCCGCCTGCGCTTTGCGCGTGCGGGTGACAGCATTGAAGAGGGTGGACTTGCCGACATTGGGCAGCCCGACGATTCCGGCTTGAAGCATAGGGCGGCGATCCTAGGCGATTTCTCCCGGCGCGCACGCGAAAATACATGGGCATGGGCGCGCGAGTTCGGTTCGTCCGTTGTTCGCTGTCAGGTTGGGCAGAGGAATGGGTGGGCAGAGGAATGGGTGGGACATTCTGAACGCCGCAGCCGCGCCGCATCCATTCCTTTGCCAAAGGAGCATCGGCGATCCGGTCGAGGACGGCGGATCAATGAATTCGGCGCGGCGCTCACTCCACGACTTTCACCGATGCGCCGTCGCGGAGCAGGGTGAAGAGTTCCTCGGAGTCCTCTGGCGAAACGTAGATGCCGCCGAGGCTGCGCTTTTTTCCGTCCTCCGGCGGTGGCGGGGAGATGACCATGCCTTTCTTATCGAGGACGATCCACTTCTCTGCCTCGTTGTAATCCGGCTTGGTGAAGTTCGTCACCGATCCCTCGCTCCACGCGGTTTTGTTTTCACCTCGGCGGAAAACGGGGCGCGCACGCCGAAGGGAAGCTCGAAGCCCTCGATGGGGTATTCTTGAAGAAGTCGCCGTTGCGCAGCGGGTCAGCCGCTTCTTGCCGAGTTCCGCCACGGCGGTGAAATCGAGCGCGCAGACCATGAGCTTGTCGCCGGGGTGGATCGTGGTGCCGAGCCGGGCGTTGGCGCGCATGATGTAGCTCACCGTCGTGTTGTGGCGGCGGGCGATCACCGCCAGCGCGTCCCCCGGCTCCACCGTGTAGGTCGCCTTGCCCGGCGTGCGGACCGGAGAGAAGAGCAGATCGACATTGATTTCGCCGACGATCCGGCGGGCGTCCTCGTAGCGCGAGGAATCGGTGTAGGTGCGCATGAGGTGGAGCAGCTTGTCGTGCGCGGCGGCCAGCTCGCCAGACTGGAGCAGCGCCATGGCCTGCTCGAACTGCGCCTTGCCCGGGTCGGGGCGCGGCGGCGGCTCGGTCATGTATTCGCGGATCTGCTGGGTCGCCGCCTGCTCCGGGACGTAGGTCTTCTGGTAGAGGTAGTAGGCTCCAAACAGAGTGGCGCCGAGCACGCCTGCGGCGATGACGGCGATGATGATCTTGAGCTGGGGTCCGAACATGGCAGCAATCTTTGGCGCGGCGTCCCGCTAAAGCAATCCGCGGCGCTTGAAATCAAAGAGATTAATCCCGCTCGACTTCTGGATCATGTCGATGGTGAACTTTAAAAGGCAGATCTCCCACGTGTCATCCACCCCGCAGATCACCGCCGTCTGCGGCGTGTTGGCGGCGCGCACTTCATCGACGATGCGCCCGCAGACGGTTTCGAGCGGGTCGTGGACCAGGCTTTCGCGCACGTCGGTGCGTTTGAATTGGAAGCCGTATTTGAGGATCGAGAGGTCGCGGATGTTGCGCTTGAACCAATCCGCGAAGTCGCCCGCCTGCGCGCCGAAGCCGTCGAACTCGAACTCTCCCATGCCTTCGGGGCGCAGGATCATCGGGCGCTGCGCCTCGATCGTGCCGTTGCGCACCCGGCATTGCCCGACCGAGTCCATCAGCTCCGAACGAGGTGGAATTCGAAGCTCGTGGACCCGAACGTGTCGATGCGCCGATCCGGCTCATGCAAGATCTGCGTTACCTCCAAGGCATACTGGATATCGGTGTCCGAATACATTTTTTGCGGAATCGGGAAGCTACGGCTGGTCCCCGTGCCGCGCCAACGCTAATTCTAAAGCCGCCATGAATCTAACCGCCCAAACCTTGCAAGACGCCCTCGACTGCGGCGGCGCCCTCGATTTGTCCGACCGCGCCTGCCTCATGCTGACCGGTCCCGACGCCCGCCGCTACCTCAACGGCCAGGTCACCAACAACGTCGCCAACCTGCCGCCGGGGGAGGCGCGCTACGCCTGCTTTTGCACGCACAAGGGCAAGGTCGAGGGCGATTGCCAAGTCGCGGCGGACGGCGAGGCGCTGCGCATCGACCTCGACCCCGCCCTGCGCGAAAGCGCGTTCGCCCGGCTCGGCAAATATATCATCGCCGACGACTGCGAGCTGGCGGACGCGACCGGCGAGGCGGTGCTCGTCCACTATTTCGAGCGGAGCCGCCAGCCGAGGTCGCGGCGAGCGCGTTTCTGGCGGCGCAGGCGAACCGGATCGGCGTGCCGGGCACCGACCTGTGGTTCGAGGCGGGCAACGTCCCCGGCATCGATTTCACCGACCCCGCCGCCGCCGAGATCATCCGCCTGCGCCACGGCATCGCCAAATGGGGCGCGGAGCTGACGCCCGAGCGCCTGCCCCAGGAAGCCGCCATCGAAGACCGCGCGGTCGATTTCCACAAAGGCTGCTACATCGGCCAAGAGGTCATCTCCCGCATCAAAAGCGTCGGCCGCGTCAACCGCCGCATCCAGCGGATCGAATCCGAATCCGAACTCCAGCCCGGCGAGCCGTGGCCGCCCGAAAGCGAAGGCGATCCCGCCGGCGAAATCACCAGCGCCGCCTTCGACCCGCTCGCCAACCGCTGGATCGGGCTGGCCCTCGTGCGGGGGAGGTCATAGGGGAATCGCGAGAATCCAGACCAGCGTCGAGAAACGGGACTCGCACGATCAGCGCATAAGACTATCCAAACTCCGGGATCGATGGAGTCTGGCTTTTTGAATGCCTCATGCGGTATAATTGACAATAACGTTCCTCATCGCCAGCGGACCGAGGCAATGGATCTCGCCCTCTCCATTGCCATCCACGAGAACGCTGATGAATGGGTCTTGATGAGCGCTCACACGAACCTGATTCCACGGAATAACGAAGGGTTTCAGAAATGGGATTCTGGTCGAAAACACCATGCCGCCAGACTGAGGGACTGCGCGAACAAGGGTATCAAAGGACAGCAGCCACGAAGATGAAAAGGCGACCCGATGCATGGCGGGACCGGTTTTGGCTTCGCGACGGTGATAATTGATTCCGAAAGCGCCAGACCATTTCAGCCACTCGGATCGAAGAACAAAGTAGGTAAGGAGGAAAAAGGCGACCACGATAGCACTCACAAACCCGGCGAAGAAACCCAAGAACTGAAGCGGTGTAACAATCATGCTAGCATTCCGAATTTCCCCGAAAGAAGCGCACAGAATCCTATTTTCAAGCAAATGAGTTCGCGGTTGGCAGCGCCCGATCCCGCCCCATGTTTCCCGATGCCTGCCGCCCATGACAGCCCTGCCCGGTCGAAGTCCCGGTTCATCGATCCCGCGACGTTGATGCGGATCCGGTCGATGGAGCTGCGGGCGCGTTCGGTGGTGGAGGGATTTTTTACCGGGCGGCACCGCAGCCCGTTCCACGGGTTTTCTACGGAGTTTAGCGAATACCGGCCGTATGTGCCGGGCGACGACCCGCGCTTTATCGACTGGCAGGCGCTGGCGCGGACCGACCGCGTTTACCTGAAAAAATTCGAGGACGAGACGAACCTGCGCTGTCTGTTCCTCGTGGACCAGAGCCGGTCGATGGCGTTCGGCTCCCGCGGGTATTCGAAGGCGGATTACGCGGCGACGCTCGCGGCGACGCTCGCTTACTTTTTGTCAAAGCAGGGCGACGCGACCGGGGCGCTGGCGTTCGACACGGCGGTGCGCGGCTACCTGCCGCCGGGGTCGCGCGGCGGGCATCTGCGCCGCCTCATGCACTTGCTCGAGCAACCCGCCGACCCCGGCGCGGGGCAAGGCGGCACCGACCTGACCGCGCCGCTGGAGCGCGCCGCCGAGCTTTCCTCCAAGCGCGGATTGTTCGTCTTGCTCTCCGATTTGCTCGCGCCGCTGGAGTCTCTCGGCACGCGGCTCGCCTACCTGCGGGCGCGCGGGCACGAAGCGGTTGCGATCCAGATCCTCGATCCGGCGGAGATCGACTTCGATTTCAAAAACGCGGCGTATTTTCACGATCTGGAAAGCGCGGACGAAGTGTATGCCGACCCCGACGCGGCGCGGGAGGGCTACCAGCGGCGGCTCAACGCCCACCTCGCCCAGGTCGAGGCGATCTGCGGCGCGCAGGGCGTGCAATACCACCGGTGCCGCACCGACGAGCCGCTCGAACACGGCCTCTACGACTTCCTCGCCAAGCGCGTCGCCGCCGCGCCGCGGGTCGCCCGGCGGGGGTAGGCTACCTGCAGCAGCCTTCTCCGGAGCACGACCCGTTCCGGCTCCCGCAGCGCTCGGCAGGCGCCTCGGCAGCGGTCGCCGCCGCAGAGGCGGATGCTCCTGCCGCGCGCCGGCGCTGGCGGTCGACCTGCCCCCAGAGCGCCTGCTCGCACCGGTGGGCGTCGAGCGCGCATTGGATGCGGTTTCTCCGGTAGAGGCTCCCGTAGTTTTCGAAGGCATTTGCCCGGCAGCCCCCGCCGCAGATCGAGGCGAGGCTGCAGTCCCGGCATTCGTCGATCATGTCAGGGGTGATCGTGCGCATGGCTTCGAGGCTTTCGCCGCCCCGGCAGATATCCGCGAGGGATCTCTCGCGCAGGTTGCCGGCGATCAGGCTGTCGTCGTGCATCGCCTGGCAGGGGAATACCTCGCCGCAGGCACCGATGCTGATGACGCTGCCGCCCGCGCCGCAGCCGCCCTCGACGCACAACTCTTCGGTTTCGACCTCGACCCCGATGTCTTCCAGGGCATCCCGGTGGGCTTCGAACAGCTCTTCATAGTCGCCCCGGCGGATGAAGAGGTGCGGGATCAGGTCGTCTTTCGAATGCCGGGGCACGAAGGTGGAGAACCGGACCTGCCGGATGCCAAACTCTGCATAGGCGTAGCGGATGAAGTCCGCGAAGGCAGGCAGGTTCATGCGGTGGAGGACGGGGCGCAGCACGACCCGGTCGGGATCGCGGGTGCCGAGGAGCCGGAGTCCCTTGAGGATCTCGCCGTGGCTTCCCTTCCCGCGCAGCGCGTCGTGGATCTGGGGCAGGTGGCTATCGAGGCTGACGACGATCTTGGAAAAGGACGCTAGGATCTCGTCGGGGTCTCGCCTGTGAAGCAGCGTCCCATTGGTGAGCAACTCGACGAACCCGCGCTTCTCTCCAATCACGAATCGCCCGAGATCGGGGGCCGACTTGCGGAGCAAGGGTTCGCCCCCGCTGAAGGTGTAGCTCAACGCGCCGAGGTCCGCTGCTTGGTCGATGGCGTCCCGCAACTCGGCGTCCGACAATTCCGCCGCCTTGGCGTTTTCGCCGTTGAGGCGGTAGTCCGCGTTGTAGCAATAGAGGCACTTGAGGTTGCACCGGTTGGTCAGGTGCAGGTAGATCGCCTGGAGGTTGAGCGGGCGCTGGGGATAGGCCGGCGGAGACGCGCCGCGATAGGCACCGCTGCCATCGGGCAAGATCCCGCCAGCGACGAGCTTTGATTCCAGCCGGTCTATCCAGCGGCGGCAATCCCCGGCGGGCCGCTCGGCGGCGGCGGCGATCTGGGAGGCAGCCTCCTCCTTAATCGCGGTCCGCTCCACGCCCGGGTCGCAGCGCCGGAGGCTGTCGAACACGGCGTATTCGATCCTGCTCAAGACGAGGGCGTTCCTCGTTCGCCCGGAGAAGACGAGGTGTTCGGACCCGCGGCGACTGGCGAAATGCTCGCGGTCCCGCAGAAGGCTCTGCATCGTGCTCATGGGGCTGGGTGGTGTCGGTTCTGAATCTGCCCCGCGGCGGCGGCGGTCCTTTCTCAAAAGGTCCGCCGCACGGGCGGGGGCGGTTCGGGCGCCTTATCCAACGGTGTGCCCCTTGTTCGGGTAGGGCATGTTGGGGCCGTAAAAACAGCCTTTGCCGCACCCGAACATCCCGCAGGAACAACCGCCGCCGCCGTCAGCCGCCGTTAGTTGGGCATCCTTCGACTTCACGTGGATGAAGACATCATCGCCCTGTTCGCCGAAGACCTCCTTGAACTTGTTCCCGAACTCCGGGTCGGTTTGAAGCATCTCCTTGAGCTTCCCCATTTTGCTTAGCGTTTCTTCGTTCATGGCATTGTTGGGTTGGTTGGGGACTTAGGCTATGAAATTTGAATCGCCCCTCACCCTGCGGAGATTGCCCATGGCTGTGCAAAATTTGCTGTCCGCCCCGCCGGATAAGGTGCCGGAGGCCCCCGGAAAATCCGGTTGAATGCGCGCGCGGGAAATCCTAGGTTCCGCGCCCTTTTCCGGGTGCCGGCGATTGATCCTCATCAGCCGGCGTGCCCGGATGCCCAAAGCTTTCCCAACTACCCCATGCTCGAACTCATCCGTTCCCAACAAAAGTGGCTGATGATGGTGATCGCCATCCTCGTGATCGCCGCCTTTGCCTTTTTCTACGATTACAACAACCGGCCGCAGGCGGCGGGTCAGGGCGGCCAGCCGTTCATGAAGGTGTATGGCAAATCGTATTCCTACCAGGAGACCGACCGCCTCGCCAATTCGGGTGCCGTCGCCGCCCAGATGCAATTCTTCCAGCTCGCCTACACGCTCGGGGGGCTGGACCAGCGGTTTGGCGGCGACGATCCGAGGCTGAGGATGCTGGATTACGCCGCGAATCTGGTGATCCTCCGGGAGAGCGCCGAGCGGCTCGGCGTCGCCGTGTCCGACGCGGAGGTCGATGCGCGCCGCGAGGAAATCCGCAGCCTGCAGACCAATGGTGTTTTAGATGCGAAGAAGTGGGAAAACTTCGTCGAGGGCGTCGGTCGGTTTGGCTACGGGGCGGTCGATGTTTACGAGGTGATCCGCGATCAGATCACGCTGGAGAAGCTCACCGCGCTGCTCGGGGCCAATACGCCCGCGCCGGATTTCGCCGCCGAGGCGCAATACGCCTACCGCAGCGAGTTCATCACCGCCTCCCAGATCACCTTCAACACCGAGGAACTCAAAAAGGACATCACCGCCACCGATGAGGAGGCGCAGGCTTACTACGATAAGGAGAAGGATCTCGCCTTGACCGCGGACGAACTCGCGGAGATCGCCGATCCGGAGAAGCGGAAGGAAAAGATGGCGCTCAAGACCGCCGAGCGCCGGGGCATCGATTACGTTTTCTTCCCGCATCCGTCGGAAGAAGAGCTGAAGGACAAATCGCCGGATGAGCAGCGGAAGCTCCGTAATTCCTATGCGACCAAGGTGAACGAATTCTTTGAAAAGACGCAATCGATGGAGACCGCCGAGGAATCGCCGCCGCCGCGAAGGAGATCGAAAAGCCGGTGACGCCGCTCGAACCGTTCGCCCAGGATGAACCCCCGCCCGATCTGAAGACCGCCTTCACCGTGGTCGGAGCAATTTTCAGCCAGGATCCCGAGCGCCCCGTCGGCGATCCCACCGACGGGAGCGACGGCTACTACGTCTGGTTTCTCAAAGCGATCGAGGAGCCGCGCCTGATGACGTTTGAAGAGGCGAAAGACAAGATCAAAGAGCATCTGGTGGCCACCCGCACCGACGAATTGCTCGCCGCCAAGGTGGACGAGGCGCGCACGAAAGTCGCCGAGGCGATCAAGGCGGGCAAGACCGCCGAGGAAGCTGCTAAAGAGGCGGGTCTCGAAGCGACCGCCATCCCGCCGTTCTCGCTCGGCCAACCGCCCCGCACGCCAGCCGGTCGCGCGGTGGCGACCGCCGCCGCCGACATCAACGCCGGCGAGGTCTCCGAGCCGATCGACGTCCCAGAGGGCAAGGCGCTCGTCATCGTCGAGAAAAAAGTGCTCTACGCCAAAGACGCGAGCGCCGAGGTGCAGAAGAATTCGGCGGCCAGCCAGCTCTCGGCGTCCGACGCCAGCGCCCAGTTCCGCGAGTTTTGGAAATCGCTGAAGGACGAGGCGGATCCGCATCCGGTCGGCTTTGCCGTGAGGGACGCATCCTAGTTCCGGACGGATGCCCGGCCACGATCCCAACCCCGAGGCGGAGGCGATCTTCGATGACGCCAACGGCGACCTCGCTTTGGGCGACCTGGCGGCGGCAGCCGAAAAATATCGGCGCTGCACCGAGATCGATCCCGCCTACTTCGATGCCTGGCACGCGCTCGGCATGGCGTTGCTCAAAAGCGGCGACCTGAAGGGTGCGACCGGTGCCGCCCTCATGGCGACCGACCTGCAGCCGAACGATCTGCTCGCCTGGACCAGCCTTTCCCAGATCTACGTCCGCGCCGGCAAGATCGCCGAGGCGGAAGACGCCAAGGGCAAGGCGCGCATCCTCTCGCTCGGCGGCAAGGTCGTGCGCGACGCGTAGCGGACTCCTCCTCCTCTAGCTTGGTCGTGTTCCGGGTTCACGCACTTGTCGCCCCAGCGCTCGGATTTCGATGCCCGCGAGACACGCAGTTCTGAGTTCTCACGAACTCAGCTACCCCGCTTCCGATCCCATTCTAGGAGCGAAGATCGGATCGCGACCCTACCGGCGGCGGCGGGCAAGAACGCCGACGATGCCAAGCGCCACTAGGGCGATCCGGGAAGGCTCCGGGATCAGCATGTCGGGACCGTTGATGTTGGCGATGGCCACTTCCCATGGCTGTAGCGGCTCCGAGTAGATCCGGAATTCGTTGTAGCTCGCGTTGAGGTTCTGGTCGCCGGTCCAGTTGGAACGCCCCAGCCAGTTGTTTACATCGTTGATGCTGGCGAGAACGAACGGCATGCTAGCGCCGTTGACCAATACCCCGTTTTTGTAATATGACACGGAGCTGGTCGCCGGTCCGGTCTGGGTGACGGTGACCACGGAATGAACCTCTGTGCCGTTCGGGTTTGGGTTGTTGGTGTCAAATGTGGCAATTCCTCCGCCCGCAGGGTCTTCATTGCGCCATTCGACTCGCTGCCGGTTCGGATCGGTCCCAATCGAGTTGGAGAGGATCAGATAGTCCAATCCCGTACCGCCGCCGCCCGGACCGGCAAGCTCACCGCCGGTAGTCGAGCCAAAATCCCAGACGCGCCCCCAACTGTTTGTGGTGAGCGGTGTGTGCCACGATTCGATCGAGATGCCATTCAGGCTCGAGATGATCCCATTCGGCAAATCGACATACGCCGCGCTCCCCGAACTTCCGCCCGGCAGCGTGAGCTGGCCGGTCGTCGCCCAAGTCGCGCCCGCGCCGAGCACGGCACCGTTTGCGCCACCGACCGAGTCGGTAATCAATGCGCCAGATCCTTCGCTGAAACTATAGCGGTGGACGAGCGTCGCCGCACCTGGGGCGGGCAGGGCATAAGCGAGCGAGAGAAGGAGGGCGGAGAGCGAGAATCTCATAGTTTATAAAATTTAGATGATGAGGATCCATTTGGCCAAGAAATAATTTCGGCGGAAATCGCTATTTTTTCGAGGACCGCACCCTGTCGTATTCCGGATTCACGCACTTGTCGCCCCAGCGCTTCAAAACGCAGCGCAGCCCGAGGGCGGATTCTGGCTGCTGCCCCTGGTCGCCGGTCTGGTCGATCCACCTGCCGAGCAGCGTCCGGTGGCGCTCCAGCTCCGCTTTGAAGGCGGGATCCTCGGCGAGGTTGTGGATTTCGTGCGGGTCGTTTTCGAGGTCGTAAAATTCCTCCGGCACGCGCCCGTCGCCGAAGAAGAGGAGCTGGGTCTCGTTCATCTCGCCCGCCGCCATCATGGCGCGGAATCTTTTCGAGACCGGCCACGGGTCCTTGTAGCTGGGCTGCATGTAGGGGCGGTCGGTCAGGTAGTTGCGCAGGTATTTGAAGCGCGGCGTGACCACCGCCCGGATCTTCTCGATCGTGTAATCGCACCGGTCGCGCGCGGCGACGACGAATTCGCGCGGCGCGTAGCCTTCCGCCAAAAAGTCGCGCCCCTCCATCTGGTCCGGAACCCCGATGCCCGCCGCCGCCAGCGACGCGGCGGAGACGTCGATCCCGCTGACCAGATCGTCGCGGACCTTGCCCGCCGCGATCCCCGGACCGGCGACGATCAACGGCATGTGGATACCGCCTTCGTAGAGGAATTGTTTGTGCCTGTGCAGCTTGTAGCCGTGGTCGCTGAACAGAAAGATCAGCGTGTTCTCGTAGAATCCGTCCCGCTTCAGCGCGGCGATCACTTCGCCGACCTGCGCGTCGGTCTTCAGCAGGCAGTCGTAGTGGTGGGCGATTTCCTCGCGGACCAGCGGGATGTCCGGGTAGTAAGGCGGCACCGGCACCATCGCCGGATCGACCCGCTTCGGAGCCTTGCCACCCAGCTTTCCGCCCCCGAGCTGGACCTGCCCGAAGAACGGCTTGCCCGCCGGCTTGTCCCGCCAGCAATCGCCCTTCACCAGCGACCCCGGACCCCAGCCGCCCTTGCTCCGCTCGAAGTCGTAGAACTCGTCTTTGCTCCACGTGAAGTTGTAGTCGTCCTTGCCGCCCTCGTTGAACGTCCAGTAGCCCGCCTCGCGAAACCGGATCGGCAGCGGCTTGGCGTGCTCCGGCAGGATGTTCTCGTCGAACTCGCCCATCGATTTCCCGCGGAAGTCCGGGCGGCAGCTCCGGTGGTTGTGCGCTCCGATGCTCGTCTGCATATACCCGGTCACGATCGCCGACCGCGTCGCCGAACACACCCCCGCCGGCGTGTAAAACCGGGTGAACCGCGTGCCCGATCCCGCCAGCGCATCGATCTCCGGCGTCTCGATCAAGGTCTCCCCATAGCAGCCAAACCAGCCGCTCACGTCCTCAAGATAAATCCACAGGATATTCGGACGCTCGTCGGCGGCGGCAGGGGGATAAGGCGATGCCGGTGAGGGCGAGGACGAGGAAAAACGTTCGAATCATCCACCGATTATCGCGAGATGAGGCACGGCGGGCAAGGGAAAGGCATGGAAAGCGCGGATTGGTTTGCAACCGCTGATGGACGATTGATCGGCACTAATGTTTTGGGAGACGATGCGCCGGATGCTCGTGAGCGGATCGACTACCGGGTAGCCGGACTTGTGAAAGTTCGGGCGATGGCTACTGCGCCCCCGAATCGCCCGCCTGGCTATCGATCTATCTCCATCAGCGAACATTAGCGTTCATCAGCGGTTTATTGACCGGCGTTGGTCTAGCCTGAGCTTCGAGAGCGGAATGGCTGGGCGGAAAGGTTTGCAACCGCTGATGGACGCTGATCGGCGCTAATGTTTTTGGGATACCGGCGCGCCGATGCTCGTGGGTGGATCGACGCCATGAGTAGCCGGACCCAGATTGTGAAAGTTCGGGCGATGGCTACTGCGCCCCGAACCGCCCGCCTGGCTATCGATCTATGTCCATTAGCGAACATTAGCGTCCATCAGCGGTTTATTGACCGGCGTTGGTCTCGCCTGAACTTCGGGAGCGGAATGGCTGGGCGGAAAGGTATGCAACCGCTGATGGACGCTGATCGGCGCTAATGCCCTGGGATACCAGCGCGCCGATGCTCGTGGGTGGATCGACGCCAGGGTAGCCGGACTTGTGAAAGTTCGGGCGATGGGCTACTGCGCCCCCGAACCGCCCGCCGGGCTATCGATCTATTTCCATCAGCGAACATTAGCGTTCATCAGCGGTTTATTGACCGGCGTTGGTCTAGCCTGAACTTCGAGAGCGGAATTGGCTGGGCGGAAAGGTTTGCAACCGCTGATGGACGCTGATCGGCGCTAACAACCTCGATGAACAGCGCGCCATGCTCACAAGGATCGACGACATGAGTGGCTGACCAGAAAGTTCGGGCGATGGTTACTGCGCCCCCGAATCGCCCGCCTGGCTATCGATCTATGTCCATTAGCGAACATTAGCGTCCATCAGCGGTTTATTGACCGGCGTTGGTCTAGCCTGAACTTCGGGAGCGGAATGGCTGGGCGGAAAGGTTTGCAACCGCTGATGGACGCTGATCGGCACTAATGTCCTAGGATACCAGCGCGCCGATGCTCGTGGGCGGATCGACAGTAGGGTAGCCGGACTTGTGAAAGTTCGGGCGATGGGAATGCGCCCCCGAATCGCCCGCCGGGCTATCGATATATGTCCATTAGCGAACATTAGTTCATCAGCGGTTCTTTGCCCGGCTTTGGTCTAGCTAGCGTGCTTGGGGGGAGAAGTATGTGTATCTCGCTTGAAACCAGAGGATTACCGAAAAAAGACGCCTCTCGGGACCGACCCTGGCAAAGTCGCCCGATGCCCGCTGACCCACCCCCGACCCCTCCCAGGAGGAGATTGGCAGCGCGACGCCCAGATTGCGCGGGACCCCTTGGGTTTGTTGGCATTCGGTCAAGGCGAACCGGAGGGTTCAAATCCCTTAGCCGGTGGTTGAGCGCAGCGACACCACCGGATCGGCACGGTGCCAGGGCGCATCCCGGAGGGATGCTTGACGAAGCGCCTTCCGGGAGGCGCTGCGACCCTGCCGGGGTCGGCTTGGCTCTGCCTCGCGACCGGAGATGTCGCTGCGCTCAACCTCCGGCTACTGGCTTGTGATGCCTCCGGCATCGTCCTACTGGCTCTGAATCCTGCATGACAGCCGCCGGACAACCGAGGTCCTGTCCCACTTGGCGGATCTTTCCGCCCAGGGCGGGCATCAAAATAGGCGCAAATCCCTTTGGCAATCAGCCTACAGAACCGCCGCCCGCCCCGCGTTTCCTCGCCGCTATGAAAACTCGACCTCTCTCCTCGCTCTCGCCTTCGCCAGCCTGCTCCTCGGTGCCTGCCAATCGAATCGCAGCACGGAACCGGCGACCGCCCTCCGCCCGGAGCCGCCGAAGCCGCTGCCCGCATGGGTCTCAGCCGACCTCCGGGCAAAGTGACCGGCAGGTCAAGATCGAGTCAAAGGTGATCGAGATCACCCGACCCGCCGCCGAGACCGAATTGGGAGCCAAACCCTACCAGCGGAACCTGAACGAGGCGGAGACGCAATTGCTGATGCGAAAGTTGGTGGCGCAAAAGGGCACCGATCTGATGACTGCGCCGTCCGTGGTCACCCGCGAGGGTCAGCGGGCTACGATCGAGATTGTCCGCGGAATTCATCTACCCGACCGAGCCAGGCGACGGCGCGCCGACCGCCACCGAGAACGTCGGGGTCACCGCCTACTTCCGCGCGAAACCTCGCCAAGGCGACGCCGTGGCGCTCGACGCCGTGGTGGATGTCAGCGAATTCCAGGATTCGCCAAGGTCTCCCCCGACTTCGAACAGCCCGTATTCAGCCGCCGCCGCGCCGTTCTCCGGCACCATCCAGCCCGGCGATTCCGTCCTGCTCGGCGGATCTACCGAACCGATCAGCAGGATTACGAAGACACGCTGTTCGGGATTTTCAAAAAGCGCGGCACCAGAACTCACTCCGGGAACTGGTGGTCCTGCTCACCCTACCCGCGTGCGCTCGGACGGAAAGGCAGAGGTCGCCTTGGCGGAGTGAGGAAGCCAAAAGGCGGTGATCGAATCTTGGATATCCTCGCAAACGATAGGTCGTGAACCTCACCGGAAATCCGGTCGCCTCGCCCAAAGCGGCGGCGTCCGCAATCTGGGCGTCACGCCGCAAACTTCCCTCTCGGAGGGGTCGGGGTGGGTCAGAGAACAGGATCCATGGGAGGCGATCTGAAAAATCAGGGCTGCTCGACCAAATGCTTGACGACCGATGGGAACCCAGTCACAATTCTCGGGATGTTAAGGATCACTAAAACAAAAACCTGGCGGGAGATACTGGAATGCGTAGATACCGCCATAAAAATCGCCGCCTCCGGGGCGGGTCGCCACCGACTTGCCTACGCTAGATGTGGAAGCGGGATGGCAGGAGATTCGGGATGGTGGCAAAGATGGCTGGAAATGCTGCGTCAATATCCTGGAGCTTGCCGAAGAAGGGAGGAAATCAGTGAATATATTATGGGATAGAACGCTAAGGCAGAAGTGCAGAAGTCCGTCCCGAGAACTTTGGGAGATTGGATAAGAACCATTCCGGTCGACTTTAATGCCGATGCGGGCGATATATTTTTAACTGCGGGTTTTTCGCGTTTTGGGGACGATGGAAAGGTCAGATATAGTGCGGATGTACCGGGAGATAAGTATAGTGAAGGAATTGAACGCGGAGGCGGGAGTGAGTTGCGCATTGCCCGGAGGGAGGGACGGTAAAAGCCGCTATTCGGAAGGCGGCAGAGGCTCTAGGTGTTGAAGTAGATAAAGAGAGTCAGCAAAGAGCGATTGGAATAAGCGATGTGCCTACCGAGGCAGACAAGGTGGAGAACGCCATCTGCGGCAAGAGTTTGAGCGGGAGAACGAATGTAACACTTGGTTGGACAACATTGGGCGAGCGAGGAGGGGTAGTGGAAATGAAAGAAGCGTATCGGATGATAGGCGGTTTGGCGAAAGAAGGGGACGCGCATTTTTTTATAGAGAACCTTTGGGGCTTGTTTAATTCCGGAATCAGAGATAACGGCGTATGGGAAAGGCTTCACCCCGAGATAGTATTCGGGGAGTTTTTTTGACCGGAGCATCGGCATTATTAAGGTGGGGGCTAGTTACGAGGGGGACGGAAAATTTGTGCTTTTTGTTAGAGACGCGATGGGAATTCTCGGGGGTAGAGTGAAAAATATAATCTTGGAGATTTAGTGTTCGAACGCGAATCCGCTTCTAAAATAAAGATAAAATGAAAATTTCTTACAAATATTCTCGCATCGTTTTTCTGTTAGGAATATTTTTCCTGTTCGGTTTTGTGCCCGCCTTCGGCGAAACAACGGTTATTTCATGGCATGATGCAGAAAGCGGGACCATAAGGGAGTGTGGTTTTATGGCGATATGACAGAAGGGTGGAGAGCGATCACTGTAAAAGTATTCATTACGAAAAGAAAGGACGGAAACGTAGTGGAAAAAGAAAGCGACTCTGAAACAGTTTATTCCAGTATTGAAGGTCAGAGGATGGTCGCGGATATAAAACGAGATTTGGCGAAGAATAAAAATAACAAAAAAATATTCGTATGAAAATGCGGAAAAAGGATAATCCGGAGAAAGTGTTAATAACAATCGGAATTGTGAATGGAGATCATATTCATGTTAAAGACAAGGATGACCCTTTATATAAAAAATATGCCGAACTTGTAAAAAAGGTCGAGGAAAGGAGAACGGAGAAGGAATAGGCATTCCTCGGCACAGAGATAAGGCTCCGCCCGGATCTTAGTATTGAACCCTGAAAGTCGGGCTGTCCTCGGGCTTTGATTTCCTGCGGTCGTAGAGCCTGGTGGTGCTGACGTTGGCGTGTCCGAGCCACTCCTGCACCTTGGCGATGTCGGCGGCGTGGGAGAGCGCGTTGGTGGCGGCGGTGGCGCGCATCGCGTGGTTGGAAACCGCCCGGATGTCGATGCCTGCGGCCAGCGCCCACTTGCGGATGACGTTGGTGTAGAGCGAGGACTGCGAGAGCGGGGCGGGGCACTCCGGGTCGGTATTGTTGGCGACCGAGCGGAAGATGGGGCCGGCCAGCTCGTCGCGGTGCCCGGCGGCATCGAGGTAATCCTCGATCTGCCGCTGGGCGGCCGGGTGGAGCGGGATGTAGCGGATCTTCGAGCGCTTCCCGAAGATCCGGAGGTGGGAGACGCCGCCCCGGTTCTGGATGTCCATCGAGCCGGAGGTTGGCCAGCTCCGTCGGCGCGCAGCCCGTGGAAGAGGTAGGTGGCGAGGATCGCCCGGTCGCGGATGCCCTTGAGCGTATCCTCCGGCGGCGCGGTCAGGATCGCCTTGGCCTCCGCGTCTACTTCCTCATTTCTTCGGACGATCATACCTCCACGGTGCCCCATTTCGCTGAGGTGTCTCCGGGGGCTCTCGCGCCTGCCCCCCTCCTCATTTAGACTGATTGCCAAAGAGATTTACGCCTATTTATTTAAAACCCCGCCATATCTTGCGAGCCACAGGGTGCCGCGCAATCCGGGCGTCGCGAATCCAATCTCCCCTCCTGGGAGGGGGCGGGGGTGGGTCAGCGAGCAGCGGACGACCACGGCGGGATCGACCCGCCAAGCGCTTGCCTTGTTGCAATCCGTTGAAATCAAGGGCTATACACCTCATCTACCCACCCCTAAATCCCCTCCCAGGAGGGGACTTGCGGCGCGACGCTCAGCCTCATCTGAGCCAGAGCAAAACAGCGCGCTTTGGGCTGCCGATTCCCGCAACTGCTTTTGGCAATGAGTCTATATCAGTTCCATGCGGAGATGCGCGATTTGCCAGATCCCGCTTTCTCCCCTTGAACTGAATCGCGCGGCGCGCCAAGGTCGCCGCGAAAATAATTCTTGCGCGCCGAGCAAAAAAGTGTTCATCTGTGCCCACTGAACACGCGAACAAAATCTTACTGACCTCACCAAACTCCCATGGCTAAAGACAAGGCATCCAAAGACGACGCTGCGGCGGACGACGCGATTGATCCTGGCATGAAGAAAATCCAGGAAGCGCGGGCGAAGAACCTCGATGCGGCGATCCAGCAGATCCAGAAGGAATATGGCGAAGGGTCGATCATGCGGCTCGGCGACGCCCAGCAGGTGGACGTGGATGTGATCCCGACCGGCAACCTCTTAATCGACCGCGCGCTCGGCGTCGGCGGCTTCCCGCGCGGGCGGATCATCGAGATCTACGGGCCGGAATCGTCCGGGAAGACGACGCTGACGCTCACGGTGATCGCCCAGGCGCAGAAGCGCGGCGGGCTGGCCGGGTTCATCGATGTCGAGCACGCGCTGGACCCGCAGTATGCGCGCCGCCTCGGGGTCAATGTCGATGACTTGCTTGTTTCGCAGCCGAGTTCGGGTGAGGAGGCGCTGCGGATCTGCGAGACGCTGGTCCGTTCAAACGCGCTCGACGTGGTGGTGCTCGATTCGGTCGCGGCGCTGGTGACCCGGCAGGAATTGGAGGGTGAGATCGGGGATTCGACGGTCGGCGCGCAGGCGCGGCTCATGTCGGCGGCGATGCGGAAATTGACCTCGCTGATCGCCAAGGCGCGGACGACCTGCATCTTCACCAACCAGATCCGGGAGAAGATCGGCGTGATGTTCGGCAACCCGGAGACGACGCCCGGCGGCCGGGCGCTCAAGTTCTACTCCAGCGTCCGCATCGACATCCGGCGCATCGCCTCGATCAAGCAGACCGACGGCACGGTGACCGGCAACCGAACGCGGGTGAAGGTCGTCAAAAACAAAGTCGCCCCGCCGTTCACGGAGGCGGAGTTCGACATCATGTATAACGAAGGGATTTCCTCGGTCGGCTCGCTCCTCGATCTGGCGTTGGAATACGACATCATCCAGAAGCGCGGAAGCTGGTTCAGCTACAACGGCAGCCAGCTCGCCCAAGGGCGCGACGCCGCCAAAGACGCCCTGAAAGAAGACGAGGCGCTCTACGCCGAACTCGAAACCCAGGTCAAAGAAAAGCTCGCCGAAGCCTCCGCCGGAAAATAGCGCCGCCGCATCACGACAGCGAGGTGCTGGGACATCGGGAAATCTGCCGGGTCTCACTCGCGCGGCGTCCGCACTCAGGCGATCGGCGTTCCCTCATCTCCCCCGATGCCTGCCGCCCGCCAACCCACCACCGCCACCCGCCCGAAAAAGAAAAAGCCCGCCTCCAAAAAGCGGGGGGCGAAGACTTCCGCTGGCTCCACCACCACCGTTGGTTCTGCCGGATCGGCGGAATCTGCGGAATCTGCGGAATCAGCAAAACCGCCGGAATCATCAAAACCGCCGGGGTCGGGACCGGGGACGAAAAGGTCGGCGGGAAAATCGGACCAAAAAGGTCCGTTAAAGGCGGGTAAACCTGAGGGAAAGTCAGCGCGCAAATCGGCAGCGAAGGCGGCGCGCAAATCGGCGGAGAAGGCGGCGCGCAAATCGGTGGGAACGTCGCGCTCGACAAAACGGCGGCGGTCGGAGCCGAAGGAATTGGAAGCCGATGCATCAAAACCGGGAAAAGGTGAGAGCCCAACCTTGGGCAAGAGCCGCCAGGCTTCCCCTGCCGCGAGCATCGAGGTCCGCGGCGCGCGGCAGAACAACCTGAAGGGCATCGACCTCGACATCCCGCTCGGGAAGCTCAATGTCATCACCGGTCCAAGCGGGAGCGGGAAATCATCGCTCGCCTTCCAAACCCTGTATGCGGAGGGGCAGCGGCGATACGTCGAGACGTTTTCGCCGTATGTGCGCCAATTTTTCGACCGGATGGACAAGCCGCAGGTCGATGAGATCCGCGGCATCCCGCCGGCGATTGCGATCGAGCAGCAGAACAACGTGCGGACCACGCGCTCGACGGTCGGGACGCTGACCGAGATCAACGATTACCTGAAGCTGTTCTTCCCGCGGGTCGCTGCCGCCTTCTGCCCGGAATGCGGCGCGGCGGTGCGCCCGGAGACGCCGAAGTCGGTCGCCGATGCCGCCTTCGCCATGGCGGCGGAAGGCGGCGGTCCATCGCTGCTCGTCGCATTTGGCGTGCCGGCTCCGCCAAAGACGACGCCGCCGGAGTTCTTCGAGTTTCTCCAGGGTCAGGGCTACCTGCGGGTCTGGCTTTATGGAAAGCTCTACCGCACCGACGATCCGGCGGCGTATGGGCGCAAGACGCTGCCCGCGATGGTGACGGTTGTGCAGGACCGGGTGCGCATCGAACCCGACCAGTCGTCGCGCCTGCTGGAGGCGATCGAGGCGGCGTTCAATCTGGGCAAAGGTCAATTGATGCTGATCGATCCCGATGGCTCCGGCGAGCCGCAGGCGTTTTCCAAAGGCTGGCACTGCGCGGCCTGCGACATCGCCATCCGCCCGCCGACCCCTGGATTGTTCACGTTCAACAATCCGCTCGGTGCCTGCCCCGAGTGCCGCGGGTTCGGGCGCACGATCGGGATCGATCTCGAGCGCGCGGTGCCGGACCGGACGAAGAGCCTGGCGGGCGGAGCGGTCAAGGCGTTCCAAGGCGACCGCTATTCCGAGTGCCAGGACGACCTGATCCGCGGCGCGCGGCGGCGCGGGATCGACGAAGACACGCCGTTCGACGAATTGGGCGAGGCGGATCAGGAATGGGTGTTCGAGGGCGAGAAGGGCGACCCCGAATCGCTGTGGCAGCAGGGGCGCTGGTATGGCGTGCGCGGATTTTTCGACTGGCTGGAATCGAAAGCCTACAAGATGCACGTCCGCGTTTTCCTGAGCCGGTTTCGGTCCTACACCAAGTGCCGGAAGTGCAAAGGCCAGCGGCTCCAGCCCGAGGCGCTCAACTTCAAGGTCGATGGCCGCACGCTGCCGGACTGGCAGCGCCTGCCGGTCGATGTGCTCGCGCCGCTCGTCGCCGAACTGCCGCTGCCGCCGGGCGACGCCACCGCCGAGATGCTCCAGCGCGAGATCTTATCGCGGCTCGGATACCTCGACCGGGTCGGGCTCGGCTATCTCGACCTCGACCGCTCGACGCGCAGCCTGAGCGGCGGCGAGCTCCAGCGGGTGAACCTGACGACCTGCCTCGGCGCGAGCCTGACCAACACGTTGTTCGTGCTGGACGAGCCGAGCATCGGCTTGCATCCGCGCGACACCGGCCGGCTGCTCGAAGTGATGCGCGGGTTGCGCGACAAGGGCAACACGCTCCTCGTCGTCGAGCACGAGGAAGCGGTCATCCGCGCCGCCGACCATCTGATCGATATCGGGCCGGGGCGCGGCGATGGCGGCGGCGAATTGGTCTTCGCCGGGGCGCCGGACGCCGTGGCCTCCGCGAAATCCGGATCGTTGACCGCCGACTACTTGCTCGGGGACAAATCGATCGCGGTGCCAAAGCAGCGCCGCCCACCGAAGCGTGGCTTTGCCTTGACCGTGCGCGGCGCGGCGCAGAACAACCTCAAAAAGATCGACGCCGAGATCCCGCTCGGCTTGTTCTGCTGCGTCACCGGCGTGTCCGGGTCCGGCAAATCGACGCTCGTCCACGAAGTGCTCTACCGGAACCTGATGCGGATGCGCGGCGAGCCGACCGACGAAGAGCCGGGGCGATGCAAGGGCATCGACGGCGCGGACCAGATCTACGACCTCGTCCTCGTCGACCAATCGCCGCTCGCCCGCACCCCGCGCTCGACCCCCGCCGTTTACACCGGGGCGTTCGACCTGATCCGCAAGCTGTTCGCCGACACCTCCGCCGCGAAGGAATCGGGGCTCACGCCGGGGTTCTTTTCGTTCAACGCCGGTGCCGGGCGCTGCGAGCGCTGCTGGGGCAACGGCTTTGAAAAAGTCGAGATGCAATTCCTCTCCGACGTCTATGTGCGCTGCCCGGAGTGCGAGGGGAAACGCTACCAGCCCGCCGCGCTGGAGATCCTGCTCGATGGCAATTCGATCCACGAGGTGCTGGAGATGACCGTGGCCTCGGCGATCGGGTTTTTCACCGCGCTGGGCGACACCAAGGCGGAGCGCGTCGCTGAAAACCTCGCCGTGTTGGAGGAGGTCGGGCTCGGATACCTGCGGCTCGGGCAGCCGCTCAATACCTTGTCCGGCGGCGAAAGCCAGCGGCTCAAGATCGTCGGGCATCTGTTAGGGGTCGGCACCGGCAGACCGAACCTGATCGTCCGCCCCGGCGAAAAGCGGACCAACCTCTTGATCTTCGACGAGCCGACGACCGGATTGCATTTCGACGACATCGCCATGCTCCTGCGCGCCTTCGAAAAGCTCGTCGAGCGCGGCAACAGCCTGCTCGTCATCGAGCACAACACCGATGTCATCAAATGCGCCGACTGGGTGATCGACCTCGGACCGGAGGCGGGCGCGAAAGGCGGCGACATCATCGCGGAGGGCACGCCGGAGCAAATCGCGGCGTCCCCGGGATCGCACACCGGTCGATTTCTAAAAAGTTCGTTGCTCGCAGGCGCACCGGGCAAAGGAAGCGGGAAAGGCAAAGCGAAGGCGGGGGCCAAAGCGAAGCGCGGGGCGGTGGTAGTTGACTTCCCGGACCAAAACATCGCCATCGCCGCCGAGGATCCGGTCCTGTATCGAGCGGAGCGCCCGGAGGCGATCCAGATCCGGGGCGCGCGCGAGCACAACCTGAAGAACATCGACATCGCGATCCCGCGCGACGAATTCGTCGTGGTGACCGGGCTGAGCGGCTCGGGCAAATCGACGCTCGCCTTCGACATCGTCTTCGCCGAGGGCCAGCGGCGGTTCCTCGACAGCATGTCCACCTACGCGCGGCAATTCGCCGAGCAGCTGGAAAAGCCGGACATCGATCTGGTCTCGGGGCTGCCGCCGACCGTAGCGATCGAGCAGCGGATCTCGCGCGGCGGCGGCAAATCGACGGTCGCCACCGTCACCGAAGTCTATCACTTCCTGCGCCTTTTGTTCTCGAAGGTCGGCACCCAATTCTGCCCGGACTGCGCGGTGCCGGTGGAAAAGCAAAGCGTGAGCGCGATCACCACCGCCGTGCAGGCGGCGGCCAAGCGCGGCGATGTCAAGGTGCTCGCCCCGGTCATCAAGGCGCGCAAAGGCTACCACACCGAGGTCGCCGCCTGGGCGGAGCGGCAGGGGTTCGCCGAGCTGCTGGTGGACGGCAAATTCCGCCCCAGCGCCGGGTTCGAGCGACTCGCCCGGTTCAAGGAACACACCATCGATGCGGTCGTCGCCGCGTTTTCCAAATCCCGCGCCGCCTTGCCCGACGTGCGCGCCGCCGTCGAGCAAGCGCTCAAGATCGGCAAGGGGATGCTCAAGATCTACGATAAAGATAGTAAGCTCACCGTGCTCTCCGCGCGGATGAGCTGCCCGTCGTGCGCGCGCTCATTCGAGGAGCTGGACCCGCGCCTGTTTTCCTACAACTCGCCGCACGGCTGGTGCCCGAGCTGCCGCGGCTACGGCGTCGTCTTGAAGCGGCGCGGCGACTTGCTCGACCGGGACGCCAACAATTCGCTGCTCGAATCGGAGCTGATCGAGGAGCGCCGCATGGATTGGCAGGAGGAAGCCGACCTCGTCGCGTGCGAGGTCTGCCGGGGCGACCGGCTCAATGAAATCGCCCGCAACGTCGCCGTCCACGGCTGGTCGATCGGCGATCTTTCCCAGCTCGGCTGCGGCGCGGCGCGCGAAGAAATCGCCAAGTTTTCGTTCGAGGGAACCGAGGCGCTCATCGCCCGCGACATCCTCGCGGAGATCGACCAGCGGCTGAAGTTCATGCAAGAGGTCGGGCTCGGATACCTGCAGCTCGACCGCTCGGCCAAGACATTGTCCGGGGGCGAGAGCCAGCGCATCCGGCTCGCCGCCCAGCTCGGGTCGAACCTGCGCGGCGTGCTCTACGTCTTGGACGAGCCGACCATCGGGCTCCACCCGCGCGACAATGACGCGCTGCTCGACACGCTCGCCGCGCTCCGCCAGAAGGGCAATTCGCTGCTCGTCGTCGAGCATGACGAAGAGACGATGCGGCGCGCCGACACGGTCATCGATCTCGGGCCGGCGGCGGGGCGCTTTGGCGGGGAAGTCGTTTACGCCGGGAAGGCGGAGGCGCTATTGGGAGGCGACGCGGCCGCCCGGCATCCGGAGTCGCCGACCGCGCGGGCGTTCGCCCAGCCGCTGCCGCACCCGGTGCGCGGCGAGCGCCGGAAGCTGCCGGGCAAGACGTCGAAGGACGGGTGGCTCCGCATCTTCGGAGCCTCGGCGAATAACCTCAAAGATATCGACGCCAAAATCCCGCTCGGCTGCCTGACCGCGATTTCTGGGATCTCCGGCAGCGGAAAGAGCAGCCTGATGCGAGGCGTGATCAAACCCGCCGTCGAGACCGCATTGACCAAAGGAAAGGGGAGGGGCAGGGCGAAAACGGTTCCTGCCGGGGCGCCCTATCGCCGGATCAGCGGGGCGGAGGGTTTCACCCATGTTTACGAGGTCGATCAGTCGCCGATCGGGAAGACATCGCGCTCCACCCCGGCGACCTATGTCAAAGTCTTCGACCTGATCCGCGCCCTGTTCGCCGGCTTGCCCGCCGCCCGGATGCGCGGCTACACGGCCAGCCGGTTTTCGTTCAACACCGAGGGCGGCCGCTGCGAGGCATGCAAGGGCAACGGCGTGATCAAGCTCGAAATGGCCTTCCTCCCGACCAGCTACGTCGAGTGCGAGGAATGCGCCGGCTTGCGCTACAACGCGCCGACGCTGGAGATCGAATACAACGGCAAAAACATCGGCGAGATCATGGCGATGTCGATCGATGAGGCGGCGGGCTTTTTCTCCGCACACTCGAAGATCGCCGCCGTGCTGGACCTGCTCTGCGACACCGGATTGGGCTATCTCCAGCTCGGCCAGCCCAGCCCGACGCTGAGCGGCGGGGAGGCGCAGCGCATCAAGCTCGTCACCCAGCTCGCCCGAGGCTCCGGCCGCGCCCAGCGCGCCCGCCTTAAAAATCCGAACCAGCCGATGGGGCATCTGTTCCTCATCGAGGAGCCGACCATCGGGCTGCACATGGCGGACGTCGCCCGCCTCATCGACGTCCTCCACCGGCTCGTCGATGACGGCCACACCGTCGCGGTCATCGAGCACAACCTCGACATCATCCGCGAAGCCGACTACCTCATCGACATCGGACCCGAAGCCGGCGACGAAGGCGGCGAGATCGTCGCCGAAGGCACGCCAGAGCAAGTGGCGAAGGTGAAGGCGAGCCGGACCGGGGCATTTTTACGGTGATTCAATCGATTTCCAAAATCGCGGACAAAATTTTTCCAAATTCTTTGCAACATTTTGATACTCAGGCATAATTGAAGGACAAATTCCTGACAAAAGATGCGGAAATACGAACGGATGTCCCGGAATTAGCCAAACCTCTGAACCAGATCGGCGGACAGGAGCTGACCGCGTTTTCATATCGCCCGGATCACCGCAGCCCTCGGGCGTCGAGCTGCCCGAGCGTCCACCGGTATTCGCGTTCGAGCTGATCGACGACGTTGTTGGCGCGCAGGTCGTTGGGCAGGACCTCCCAGGTGTAGGTTTCCATTTCGAGATGTCGGCAGAGCGACGGGTCGGCGGTGAGGGCGTCGAGCACGCCGAGGAGGTGGGCTTGGGTGTCGCCGAAGGGCGCGGCGGGCTGGGCGTGGAGCGGGATATGGAAGTGGACCCGCCATTCGTCGCCGATTTGAGCCGGCTCGGCGGCAGCGGCGGCGGCGAAATCGAGGGCGGGCGGAAGGTCGCGGAACCGCCGGAGGTCGCCGCCTTCCCGGCGCATCACGACCTGGTGCAAATACGTGTCCTCCTGAAAATCGCGGAGCCGGGCGAGCGCCTCGGCGGTTGGCTGAAGGCGGAGCGCGGAGCTGAGGTGGAGCTTGCTCATCCTGATGCCCGCGTCCCGCAGCGCGCCCAGCGCCGCGCCGGGTTCCTCGAATTCGACCGCGAGGTGGCAGGTATCGTAGTTCACCCCCAGGTGCCGCGCGATCCGGTCATCGCCGGGAAACCGCTGCGCCATCTCGGCGAAAAACGCCACCGTCTCCGCGGTCGTCTCGAACCAGCCGAGCGGCTCCGGCTCGAGCCCGAGGTGCAGGTCGCGACCCGACTTTTCCGCCAGGGCGGCGACGTGGGCGGCGCAGGCGTGCAGGTTCGCGTAGATCGCCTCGGCGCGGTCTGGATCGGCGGCGACGAATTCTTTGAACGATCCCGGCAGGGTGCTCACGCTGCCTTCCATGCCCGGCGGGAGCAGCGCATCGAGCAGATCGAAGAGCCGGATCGTGTAGGCGAGGCGCTCCGGCGTTGACCAATCCGGCGCATAGACCTGTTCCTTGACCCGCGTGCCGTGAAACTTGCCGTAGGGGAAGCCGTTGATCGTGAAAACGTAGCAGTTCTCCGCGTCCAGCCAGCGGCGGAATTCCGCCAGCGCCGCCGGGTCGGATAGCTCACCGGCCGCCGCGTTCCCGAGCCGCAGCCCGATCCCGTAGGGCTCGCCGGCGGCGACGCGGTCGCGCACCCTGAGCGTGTAATCGCGCAGGGCGGCGAAGGTTTCCGCCCAGCCTTCGCCGCGGTGGATGTTCGTGCAGTAGCCGAGTTGGATGCCGTGCTTTAAGTGCATGGCGGCAGGGTTCTGCGGGCGGCGCGGCGGTCAACCGGGAATTGCGCTGCGCGGCCGCGCCCTTGCATCGCGTGGACGCTGCGGCAGAATGCGGATTCCTCTATGAAATTCTCGCTCAACTGGCTGCTCGTTTTCGTCCCCCTCGCGGCGGCGCTCCATTATTTCACGGACGGGCTGGACGTCTGGGTCTTCGCCGCCGCCTGCGTGGCGGTCATCCCGCTGGCCGGCTGGATGGGCAAAGCGACCGAAAACCTGGCCGAGCGGACCAGCGAGGGGATCGGCGGTTTGCTCAATGCGACCTTCGGCAACGCGGCGGAGCTGATCATCGCGATCTTCGCGCTCCGCGCCGGCTATCTCGAAATCGTCAAGGCATCGCTGACCGGCTCGATCATCGGGAACATCCTGCTCGTCCTCGGCGCGTCGTTCCTCGCCGGCGGGCTAAAGAACCGGGAACAGCGGTTCAACGCGGTCGGCGCGCGCATCCAGTCGACGCTGCTTTTGCTCGCGGCGGTCGGCTTGATTGCGCCCGCCGCCTTTCACCACGCCGGCGGCATGGGGGTAGAGCAACGCGAGGGCGAGCTGAGCGTCGCCATCTCCTGCGTCCTGCTCGTCACCTATGGTCTCGGGCTGTGGTTTTCGCTCAAAACGCACAAGCACCTCTTCGCCGGGCACGGGCACTCGGTCGATGAAAACGCGGGTGGCAGCCACCACCGGGCCACCCATGCCGAGCCGTGGCCGCTGAAGATCTCGTTCATCGTCTTGGTCGCGGCGACGGCGCTGGTCGCCTGGATCAGCGAGATCTTGGTCCATTCGATCGAAGGCGCGACCGCCTCGCTCGGCATGAACCACATCTTCGTCGGCGTCATCGTCGTGGCGATCATCGGCAACGCGGCGGAGCACAGCACGGCGATCCTCATGGCGCTGAAAAATCGGATGGACCTCAGCCTCGGCATCGCCATCGGCAGCAGCATCCAGATCGCCCTTTTCGTCGCCCCGGTCCTCGTCCTCCTCAGCTACGCGATCGCGCCGGCACCGATGGACCTCGTCTTCACCTTGCCAGAGGTCATCGCCGTCGCCCTTGCCGTCGCCATCACCAGCCAGATCTCCGGCGACGGCGAGTCAAATTGGCTCGAAGGCATCCTCCTCCTCGCGGTCTATGCGGTGCTCGGCGTCGTCTTCTTCTACCTGCCCGCCCACTAGATGCGATGCCGGATTGGCGTAAAACCATCGACCGCGCCCTCGCGCGCCGCGCGGATCTCGGGTTCGGTCCGCTGGCCGGCTATCGGGTTCTCGATGGCGAGGGCGACGGCGCGCCGGATCTCTGGATCGATTCATTCGCCGGGCATTGGATCGCCCAGGGAAAGTCACCGGACCCGCCGCCCGGGCTGATTGAGGCGGCTGCGGGGCGCTGTAAATCGCTGTGGTGGAAGCATTTAACGCAGGGCGACAAGACGGCTCCACGCTTCCTTACGGGTCTGCGCGAAGAGCGGTTTTTGATGGAAGAACACGGCGTCCGCTACTGGATCGAGCCGTCGGCCGGCTACTCGCCCGGCATCTTCCTCGATCAGCGGGAGAATCGCCGCTGGATCATGGATCTCGCGCGAAATTGCGCCGACCGCCCCCTCCGGGTGCTCAATCTGTTCGCTTATACCTGCGGGTTCTCCGCCGCCGCTGCCGCCGCCGGTGCCGCGACTGCCAGCGTCGACCTCTCCGCCCGATACCTCGACTGGGGGCGGGAGAACTTCGTCGCCAACGCGATCCAACTCTCTGACCATCAATTTCTCAAGGGCGATACCTTCTCCTGGCTCCGCCGCCTCGCCAAGCGCGGCGAGTGTTTCGACGTCGCGATCCTCGACCCGCCAACGTTTTCCCGTGGCGAAAAGGGGAAAGTCTTCCGGGTCGAAAAGGATTTTGGGGACCTCGTCGCCCAATCGGCTCGTCTGATCGATCCTGCGGGAGGCTGGCTCCTTTGCTCGACCAATTCCCGGTCGATGACCCCCGATTCTTTTAAAAAAATGTCGTGGGAGGGCGCGATGGCTGCTGGGCGGGTTCCAGAATCCTGCCAGCCGCTCCAGATGCCGCCGGACTTTCCCGGCGAGGACTATCTCAAAGCCAATCGGTTGAAGATCAGGGAAAAAAGTCAAAAAAGTTCTTGAACACTTCGGTTCTAATTGTCATTCTCGAAGGACCTCTCAGACGAATCCCCCTAATCGTCCCCGACCCATGAAACAAAAAATCCTCCTCAGCCTCATCGCTCTCGCTGCCACTCCCGTGATGGCCGCAGAATACGTCTCCTACACGGATGTTTGGAATTACATGGAACCGCTCGATGAGACGGATCCGGCGATTGGCGATACAGATTTTGATTCGACTTGGTATTTGAGCAGCGCCGATTTTGCAGCCCAGTATGATGGTCCTACCTTTGGTCCAGGTGGTGTCGATCCCAATGTGGCTAGCGGCTCAGGAGGCGGACCCATTGGCTATGGGGCTATTGATGCGTTCGGAACGATTCCGGGAGCACCCGCTGCGTTTGGGACTCCGCTTCCTGATCCTGGAAGCGGACTTCGAGGCGCTGCCTATTTCCGACATGATTTCACGCTTGCGGCAGGACTCACGGAATTCTCCATCGACTATGTGGTCGATGATGGTGCCTTTGTTTATTTGGATGGGGGTTCTCCTCGACCGGCTCTTTTTGCCGACACTGACATTGACGTCCACGGCACCAATTACCGCTGCTGGGGGAAGACCAGTTGGTTTCTCGCCTCTACTCGATGAATCTTGTACGGGACTCACACCTTGGCGATTTCGGTCCACCAGGCGAATGACACCAGTTCCGACTTTACCTTTACCGTCCGGCTTCATGACGACCCGCCGCCGCACCCGCAAGTGGGTCAGTTCGTGGTCGACGGATCGCCCACCGCGCTGAATGCAAGCTCCAACAATATTGGAAACTGGATCGATCAAGGAGGTCTGATTTTTCAGATGGACGGCGGCGACAATACGATTCGGACAGAGACTCTCGATGTTTCAGGGCTGACTAACGTCAACGTTGCCTTCACCTTTCGTGCTTTGAAACATCCACCGGAAGCGGCTTCGAAAACACCGACACCTTCGCAGCTACCCTCGAACTTAACGGAGGTGTTACCGTTGTGAACCTGATTGAAGGGCGGGCCGAAGACACCAATGTTGACGGAATCTTGCAAGGCAACGACGACCAGACCTTGGATGAGTTCAACCTCAGCGGGCTGGACGACGCCGGTTCGATCGATGAAACCTTCATCTTCTCCTACACGGTTCCTGATGGCACCACCGACCTCGCCTTGGTCCTCAACGGTGTCGGAGCGGGCGGTTCTGAGCGATTCGAACTCTCTGGCATTACCGTGACCGGGCGGACGATTCCTGAGCCGAGCGGCGTGGTTCTCGCGCTGATCGGACTCGCTGGATTCGCGATCCGCCGCCGCCGCTAGAGGAGACGGCATCAATTTTTTGCAAAAGGGCTTCCCTGATCAGGGGAAGCCCTTTTCGCATGGTGGGACGAAGTGCCATGGGAGGGATCGGCAGCGGGAAGGAGGAAGCCTGAGCGAAGGAAGGAGAATTTCTGAAGACTTTGAACTTTGAACTCGGAATCCGGCGATCCGAGCGGCGCGATTGACCCCAGCATCAAGCGAAGTTCCTCACAGCCAACTGCGACGTGTAAGGTGTTTAGGTTAAAGGGGCGGCGAAATTATTCTCATAAGCATCCCGGCTTTTCCCCAAGTTATTCACATGCCGTCGATCTCTCTGGAGGAGGGGAGATAATCTCGTTTGAATTGGACGGAAGATTGGCTCCCGATGCTTCGTTTCCTAATTCCCCACCAATCGACCTTTATGACCACATACCGACCCCGCCTTGCCACCCTAGCCCTCGCGATTCTCGGACTCGCAGTCTGGACGACCAGTTCTTTCGCCCAATTTGCGTTTGAGAAAGGCGACCGCATCAGCCTGATCGGAAATTCGCTGGCGGATCGATTTCAGCATGATGGCTGGGTGGAGACGTTGATCCAGAGTAAGGCGGCGGACAAGGAACTCGTTTTCCGGAACCTGGGGTTTGCCGGGGACCAGGTGAAGAATCGCCCGCGGAACGCCGGATTCCCGCCGCCGGAGGAATACCTGAAGCTTTGCGAGACCGATGTGATTTTTGCCTTTTTCGGCTACAACGAATCGTTTGGCGGCGAGGAGGGTGTCGATAAATTCAAAAAGGAATTAGGGGCGATGGTCGATGGGTATCGCGGGCAGAAGTTCAATGGCGAAAGCGCGCCGAGGATCGTGCTCTTCTCGCCGATCGCGGCGGAGGAAAATCGGAACGCGAATGTACCTGACGGCAAAGTCCACAACCAGCGGCTCGCGCTTTACACCGAGGCGACAAAGGCTGTGGCGGAAGAGAAGGGCGTGACCTTTGTCGATCTTTATCATCCGACGAAAGAACTCTTCGCCAGCGCGCAGGCGCCGCTCACCTTGAACGGCGTCCACCTGAGTGCCGAGGGAAACCAGCGGCTCGCCGAGATCATCGCCAAAGCGCTGCTTGGCGAAGAAGTTTCGGCATCCCCGTCGCTGGAAAAGCTTCGGCAGGCGGTCTTGGACAAGAATTTTCACTGGTATAACCGGTATCGGGCGACGGATGGCAATGACGTGTGGGGCGGGCGTTCGAAACTTTCGTTTGTCGATGGTCAGACCAACGCGCAGGTGCTCCAGCACGAACTGACGATGCTGGATGTGATGGCGGCGAACCGCGATCCGCGGATCTGGGCGGTGGCGAAGGGCGGCGATCTGAAAGTGGACGACAGCAACGTGCCGCCGCCGGTGCCGGTGAAGACGAATGTCGGGGGCGGGAGCAAGTCGTCGAATGCGCAGAAAGAAGGCAGCACCAAATACATCAGCGGCGCGGAGCAGATGGAGAAGCTCAAGGTCGCCGAGGGCTTCGAACTCAATCTTTTCGCCGACGAAAAGATGTTCCCGGAATTGGTCAACCCGGTCCAGATGGCGGTCGATACCAAAGGGCGCCTGTGGTGCGCCGCGTGGAAAACCTACCCGAAATGGGAGCCGACCACCGAGATGGAGGATCGCCTCCTCATCCTGCCGGACGAAAACCGGGACGGTAAAGCGGACAAGGTGATCACCTTCGCCAAAGTCCACAACCCGACCGGCTTCGAATTCTGGAACGGCGGTGTCTTGGTCGCCTCCGCGCCGGACATCATCTTCCTTAAAGACACGGATGGCGATGATGTCGCCGACCTCCGCATCCACTACCTGCAGGGGATCGACTCATCGGACACGCACCACACCGCCAACGGATTTGTCTATGGTCCAGACGGAGCGATCTACTACCAGCGCGGGGTCTTCAATGTCAGCAACGTCGAGACGCCGTGGGCATCGCCGCACCAGTCCGGGACCTCGGGGCTCTACCGGTTTGACCCGCGCCGCTACACGTTCGGGCTGCACTGCGGGAACAGCCCGAACCCGCATGGCATCAGCTTCGACCGCTGGGGCTACCAATACATCACCGACGGCACCGGCGGCAACGCGTTCCAGGTCGTCATGAAAGGGAATGGCTTCGACAAGCGCAAGCTGCTCAATAAAACGGTCCGCCCGGTCCCGGCGAGCGGCGTCATCTCGAGCCAGCAATTCCCCGAGGAGAACCAGCAGAATTTCATGATCTGCAACACGATCGGGTTTCTCGGCATCAAGCAATACAAGCTCGACCGCAACGCCGAGACTGGCGAAGTGTGGGGCACCGAAGTGCCGGACCTCGTCGTCGCCGACGACAAAGACCCGCTCGCCCGGAATTTCCGCCCGTCGGACGTCGAATTTGGTGACGACGGCGCGCTCTACATCTCGGATTGGCACAACGTGATCATCGGGCACATGCAGCACAACGTGCGCGACCCCAACCGCGACCACCAGCACGGCCGCATCTACCGGATGACCGCCAAAGGTCGCCCGCTCCAAGCGCATGTCGCCATCGACGGCCAGCCGATCCCCGCCTTGCTAGAAAACCTGAAGCACCCGGTCGATGGCGTGCGCTATCGCACGCGGATCGAGCTGAGCGAGCGGAAGACCGACGAGGTGATCGCCGCCGCGCAGGCGTGGGTGAAACAATTCGACGCGCAAGACGCCGGGGAATGCCACCACATGCTGGAGGCGCTCTGGCTCCACCAGCAGCACAACGTCAAGAACCCGGACCTGCTCACCGCGCTGCTGACGGCCGCCGACCCGCATGTGCGCAACGCGGCGAAGGTCGTGCAGCACCATTGGTTTACGGTGGACCACACCCGCGGCGGGAAAGAGATGGTCGTTGCCGAAAAGGAAAACGACTGGTCGCCCACGGTCCCGGTCGATCCGGCCGCCGAGCAGATCTTGATCAAAACGGTGGTCGAGAAGATGAGCTACGACAAAAAGGAGATCACGGTCAAAGCGGGCAAAAAGGTGCAGCTGACCTTCGCCAACCCGGATTTCATGCCGCACAACCTGATCGTCGTGCAGCCCGGCGCGGTGCAGGAAATTGCCATGCAGGCGCAAGAACTCGGAGCCGAGGGCTTCAAGGTCGGCTTCATCCCGAAGAACGACAAGATCATCGCGCACACCGACATGCTGGACAACGGCAAGCACCAGACCATCGAATTCACCGCCCCGTCGAAGCCCGGCAAATACGAATATGTCTGTAGCTTCCCTGGCCACTGGGTGCTCATGCGCGGCGTGATGAAGGTCGTGAAGTAGCCCGCCTGCCGAAAGCGGGCGATCCGGCGCTAGCCTAGCGCCTCTCGGTGCGTATGAATGCGGAAACCTCGACCGCGTTCCTATGCCCCGACCATTTTGCGCCCCAATCGCCGCCCTCCTGTTCTATCTCGCCGCTGTCCCGGCATTTCTCCACGCCCAAGAATCTGCCGCGCCCGCCGATTGGGAGCAGCGCGCGCAGGAGCTCGAGGGGCAAGCCGCGCAGAGCGTCGATGGGTCCGCCGAGGGCGCGGCGATCCTGCTCGAGCTGATCGACCTCTACCACGCCAACGGTCAGGTTTACGGGTTGGCGCGCCACGGGCGGCGCTTCGCGCTCGGCTACCCGGACCACGCGTCGCATCGCGCGGCGATGGCGAAGCTGCTCGACGGCCTCTACGCGGCGTCGCGGCACGACGACTATATCGGAGCGGCGCGGCAGTTTCTCGAGCGCTACTCCGGCGGCGATGACACCGCGGCGGTCGCGCGGCGGCTGGGGCGGATCTTGGAGCGGCGCGGGGACCGGCGCGGCGCGTCGGCGGCGTTCGCCAAAGTGTGGTCGGCGCTCGGGGCGAAGGCGCTGCCCGAGGCGGAAGCCGCGATCTGGCACGCGCGGGAGATCGGCGATGCGGAGGCGATGACCGCAGCGCTGCCGGTCGCCGAGGGATTGATGAAGCAGCTTCCTGACGGCACCGCCGCAGCGGAGGTCGGGCTGCAGGGGCTTCAGCTCGCCCGGCGGCTCAACGACTGGGAGCGCGCCACCGCCATCGGCTCCGAAATCCTGCGCCGAAATCTGCCGCTCAAAAGAGCCAAGCCTTCGACCTCCAGCACGCGATGGTCGGGCAGCTCCAGACGCTCGGCCGCCACGGCGAAGCGGCGGCGCATTATCGCAAGGCGCTGGAGGTGCGGGACGATGCCGACGCGCGGCGCGGATTGGTGCGGGCGCTCGCCGATGCCGGGGACCCCGCCGGAGCCGAGCAGGAGGGCGGCGAATTCGCCAAACGCTATGCTGGGCGCGACGACCGGTGGGAGCCGATCGCCTGGGCGGCGCACGCCTATCACGAGGCGAAGAACGACGGCAAAGCGCGGGCGTTGCTCGAAGCGTTGCTCCCGCATTGGCCGCACGAAAATTCGGTGCGGCGACCCTACTACGACTGGTTTTGCAGCGGGGAAAAGCCGGACTTTGCCCGCGCGGAATCTGCCTTTCGCAATGCGTTGGCGAAAGCCGATGACGGAGCCGCCTGGCCGCTCCAGTGGGCGCTGGCCGTCGAATTGTATCGCGACCGGATGCAGGACGCCGCCAAGGCGCGCGAGCAGTCGCGCAAGGCGCTCTACGAACTCTCCCCAAACGAAGGCGGCGTGCGCTGGATGCTCGGCTGGCTGCTCGAATCCGCGCCCGACCAAGGCGCGTTCGAAGCCGAGGTGAAGCGGTTCCTCGCCGCAGCGCGCGCGAACCTCCACAAGCGCGAATTCTGGCTGGCGCTGCCAGCGTGGGCGGAGGAGGCGCAAAAAAACAAGGACCTGCGCGACCGCGCGATTTGGGCGAAAGGCCAGTGGGATGCGTTCAAGGGCAGCGCGCCGAATTTCGAGTCGTGGAACGCGCTCGGCTCCGACAACGGCGGGCGTGTGAGCGAGGCGCGCGAGAAATTGCTCGCGGCGGGTGGGCTGCCGCCGGCGGTCGAGCGCCGCCTGTTGCGCGAGCACGCCGACGGGCTGCGGCGCAGCGGCAACGACAAGGTCCGCGCCAAGTCGCTCGACTTCTACACCCGGCTCGCCGCGCTCGATCCGAAGGACTACGGCATCGCCCGCGCGACGCTCGATGCGGCGGTCCACGACGGCACGAAAGAGCAGGCGCAAGCGGCGGCGGGCCGCCTGCTCGCCATCCCGGCGCAAGACGCCGACACCGGGGCGACGAAGCTGCTGATGCGCGCTGCCGAACGCGCGGAGGACGCCGGGTTGGCGAAGCGCGCCACCGAATGGATCGCCGCGATGGATGGAAAATTCGGGGCGGAGCCGGACAGCGCCGCCGAGATCGGCGACCTGATGGAAAAGCTCGGGCTGAAGGCGGAGGCGCTCGCGTTTTGGCGGGCGCGGCTCAACGGGAATGACCCGGACCATTACGAGGTGCGCAACGCCGCCGGGCGGATCATCGAGCGACTGGATGATCCCGGCGCGCGCATCGCCTTCGCCCAGGAACAGCTCAAGACCGTCGACGACAACCACGGCGCCTACGCCGGCTGGCTGGCGGACGAGCATTTCAAAGCGGGCGACTACGGCAAGGCGATCGAGGCGATCCGCGCTGCGCGCGAGCGGCAGGACCAGCGCCCGTTCCGCGGCTGGGGTCTGGGCGACTGGCCGATGCTCGGCTGGGTCGAGACGCTGCGCGGCAGCGAGGATGTCGCCGCCGCGGACAAAGCGCGGATCTACCGGGCGGTCATCGACGCCGATGCCGGCCGCGCCAGCGGGTCGGCGACCGCCGCATTGCTCGAACTCGGCGGCGAGGCGGCACCGCAGGGCATCGCGCGGCTGATCGCCTACGCGGACGCGGCGGCGATCTCCCCGCCGGACAACTACAGCTTCGACCGGCTCATGCCGTATGCCAAAGCGGCGTCGGCGCGCGGCGACCACGCGGCGGCGGCGGCGCTCAGCGCGGCGGTCCTCGGGCATCTTACCGAGATCGATGGCGGTAAGCGCAACGACGCGCGGACGCTGCTCCGGACATCGTTCGCGCAGCTCGGCGGCGTCGGCGGCGAGGTGAGCCCGGACAGCCCGATCGCGCCGCTCCTCGACATCGGGCTGAGCCTCCGGCTCGGCGACCGCGAGGCGGCGATCCGCACCTACGAGGAACATCGTAGTTTGTTCGACCAGCACCTGCTCGACCTGCCCGTCGAGATCATCGCCTTCGCCGCCAACGTGCATTCGGCGGAGGGCGGCGAGGCGAACTTCAACCGCGCGGAGGACATCCTGCGCGCGTGGATGATCAAATTCTCCGAGTCCGACGCGGTCCCGGCGGCGGACAAGGCGCGCATCCAGATCGAACTCGCCAAGACCTACCATCGCGCTAATGCTACGAGGTGGCGCGCAGCGAATACGCGACCGCCTTGAACCGCTATCCCGACACGCCGCAGGCGCAGGACGCGAAGTTCGGCATCGGCGAAACCTACATGGAGCAGAAGATCTACGACCAGGCGGAAGAAATCTTCGGCGAGCTGGCCAAGAGCCCGCAGCCCGCCACGCGCCTGCGCGCCGAGTTCCTGCGCGGCGTGCTCGCCGGGCGCAAGGGCGACCGCGACGACGCCCGCCTCATCTTCCGCGACGTCCTCGGCTCGATGCCCGACGTCGAGCTGGCCGACCGCGCGCTCTACCAGCTCGCCGAAATCTACGGCCAGGAAAAACGCTACCTCGACCAGCTCGAATTGCTCCGCACGGTCGGTCGCCTCAGCCGCCAGTCAAAGCGCTGGCACGATCCGAGGCGCGCGCTGTCGATCATCGTGCAGGATACCGACCTCGGGATCAGCCGGGGAAATTCGCGCATCCCGGTATCGATCAAAGCGGAGCCGGGCGGTGACACGGAGGAGATTTTTCTCAACAGCGGCGGCGCGGGCAAGGGCTTGTTCGTGGGCGAGATCCCGACCGCCCTCGGCGCGGCGCAGCCCGGCGACGGCGTCTTGCAGGTGCTCGGCGCGGACGTCATCGGCGTCGATTACCCCGACGAATTCAAAAAGCAGTTCCGCTTTCAGGTGCTGTCGCAAAACGAGATCCGCATCGCCTCCGATGCCGAGTTCGACATGGCGAGCGCCCGCATCATCAAGGAAGGCGAGGAGACGATCACCGACCGGATCAACGCGGAGATCGCCGCCGAAGACAGCGACCCGCGCAAGTCCGCCGCCCGCCCGCCGAGCGAGGTGAAGCCGGGCAACCCGATCTACTTCCGCGTCGAAGATCCGGACCGCAGCCTGAGCGCGGAAGCCGACGAAGTCAGCGTGAAGCTGGCGGCGAGCAGCGGCGATGAAGTCGGCGCGGTCTTGCGCGAGACCGGACCGGCGAGCGGGGTATTCGAGGGATCGGTCGAGACCGGGGAGCTGCCGGCCGGGGCGACGGCTACCGATAGCGCGATCGGGCGCAGCCCGCTCATGGCGATCGACAATGACCCGGCGACCTCTTGGTTGAGCGAGCCGGACGGCGTGGCACCGAAGGCGATCGCCGCCGATATGAAGGAGGTGCGCGAGGTCGCCAAGATCCGGATTTCTTCGCCGGACGCGGAGAAGCAGGCGCCGAAGCGGATGCGGCTCTTCGGCAGCCACGACGGGCGATTTTGGTATCCGCTCGCCGCCTTTCCCGCCCCGGAGAATCCGCCCGCCGAGGTGCCGGGCACCGACGGCGCGATGAAACTCCGCGTCTTCAACACCGACAATCCGCGGCGCACCAACTGGAGCGAGATGGTGACGATGGCGAAGGAAGCCAAGCCGATCGATGAAGCTGGCGAGGTCGAGAAGCTAGTCTGGATGCCGAAGCCGGCCGCCGAGGGCGAGAAGATCGAGGGCAACGCGGCGGCGATGTGGACCGGCAAGTTCGTGCAGCCGCGCGACGGAGCCGTGCGCTTCGTCTTCTCCGCCACGGCCGGCGCGGTGATGGTCGATGGCGCGTGGGTGATGCCGCCGACGGTCGCGGAAGGCACCGGGCCATTGATCGCGGATGCGTTTCTCAAGCAGGGCGTGCACCGCCTCATGATCTACGCCGCCGCGCCGCGCGAGGAAGGCATCGCCGTCGAGCGCGCCCGCGAAAACCCAAACACGCCGAGCGTGACGGTGCTGCCGTTCCAGAAGGAGGACTTCGACCTCGCCGCCGCGCAAGAAGCGGGCTTGGCGGATGCCGCCGCGCCGGAGCCGGCGAAGGTGGCGCACGAGGGCGCGAACTGGGACTTTGAAATCGCGCCCGCCCCGCTGCGGCACGTCCGCGCGGTGGTCGATGAATACAGCGGCGAGGCGGTCGCCATCAGCCAGATCGAGATCTCTGGCGCGGGCGGCACCTATCTGCCGGTCGAGGCGGACTTGCTCGCGCTCGCCCGCAACAACGTCTTGGAGATCGCGCCGGGCGACACGGTGACGGGCACGTTCATCGATCTGGTCGGGGCGGAGGGCGCGCAGCGCAACCGCGCGCTGACCCGCACGCTGTCGGCGACCTATTTCAACGGCCAGATCCTGCCGGTCGGCTTTGACTTCCTCCGCGCGGGCGGCGGATCGGTGACCGAGATCCGCAAGGAGCTGCTGCGCATCGATCCCGGCGAGCGGATCGTCGTTGAGATCACCGACTACGACGAGGACCGCACGGGCGGCAAAGACGAGCTCGCCGCCGAGGCGGAGGTCGGCGGGCAAAAGGTCGCGCTGACCGCCGTCGAAACCGGCGAGACGACCGGCGTGTTCCGCGCGGAGCTGGACACCTACGACGCGGCGGGCGCGGCTCCGGCGGAGGCGTCCGAAATCCCGCGGATCGCGGTGAAGCGCGGCGACCGCCTCTACCTGCGCTACCAGGATGCGGAGAACACGTTCCCCGGCAACGCGGCGTTCCGCGAAGCCGAGGTCATCGTCCGCACGCCGACGCCCGGCGCGATGCGCATCGTCGAGAGCCGCGCGATCCCCGCCGCGCCGGATTCCGAGGCGCCGCCCCAGTTCGCGTTCCTAACACAACCACCAACCGGCGGCGCGCCGAAGGGCGTCTGCTACGAGGTGCCGCTCACCATCGAGGTGATCGACCCCGATGCGGCCAAGGACACCCGCAGCCGCGTGATGGTCGAGCTGACCGGCGAAGGCGCGCCCGTCACCGTCGCCTGCGAGATCTCGGCGGCATTTTCCGAGGCGGAGGAAGCGCTCGCCGAGGAGCGCAACCCGGCGCTGCGGCAGGGGCGATTCATCGGGCAGGTGCGGCTCCGCCTGGGCGGGTCGGGCAGCCCGGCGATGCTGCCGCTCGGCGATGACATGCCGGCCAGCACCATCGGCGCGGTCATCCAGAAATCCGACGAAGATGCCGAGATCGAGCCGGAGTCCGGGCGCGGCGGCCGCCGGCAGGTCATGGTGCCGGTCCTCAATGTCAATGGCTCCACCGAGATCCGGGCGCGCTATGCGGACGCCGAGCGCCCCGGCGCGGACGCGGCGGTCGAGATCGGCGACGCGGCGCGGTTGCTCAGCGAAGGCGCGCTCGCCATCACCGATCCCGACTACGAGCTGGACGCCGGCGAACTCGCCATGGGCGAGCGCCTTTACCTGCGCGTGCGCGATGCCGACCTCGATGTCTCCGACGACCGCGACCGCGCGATGGTCCACATCTCGGTCGGCAACGGCGAGGAAGAAACCGTCGAGCTGGAGGAAACGCTCGGGCACTCCGGCGTCTTCACCGCCTCCTTCGCGCTGGAGCCGAACGGCCAGCCGACCAAAGGCAACCTCGCGGCGGCGGGCGCGGATGCCGCCATCGAAGGCTTCTTCGGCCAGGCGTTGAAAGCCGCCTATCTGGACCAGCGCCCGGCCAGCCAGAGCGAGCCGCTCGCGCACGAGGCGGAGGTGCCGATCGCGGTCGGCACCGACGGCTTGCTCTACGCGTTCTCGAAAGTTTACGGCGACGAGGAACTCGCCGTGCAAACCCAGTTCCACATCGCCGAGAGCTACTTCGAGCTTTTCAAAGGCCACCTCCGCATCGGGCGCGACGCCGAAGCCCAGGCGGATCTCAAGGCGGGCCGCCGCACGCTGCGCGAACTCGCCGAGACATTCCCGAGCCCGAAATACGCGCCGCGCATCGAATACCTGCTCGGCAATTTCTCCCAGGAGATGAAGGACTGGGACGCGGCGATCGCCTCGTATCGGCGCATCACCCGCGACTTCCCCGAGCACCCGCTCGCATCCGACGCCCAATACAAGCTCGGCCAATGCTACGAGGAGGCGGACCGCCTCGACGAGGCGCTGGAGAGCTACGTCACGCTCGCCGCAACCTACCCGGACAGCCCGCTCATCGCGAACGTCATGATCCGGATCAACGAGCGCTTCTACCAGGCGGAAAACTATGTGATCGCCGCGCAGGTCGCGCGCAAATTCCTCGACCGGTTCGAGTCCCACGAATGGGCGCCGCGCATGGGCTTCCGCATCGGGCAATGCCTCTACAAGGGCGAGCAATACGCCGAGGCGGGCGACGCGTTCGACGAATTCGTCAAGCGCTTCCCCGACGACGAACTGACGCCGCAAGGCTTGTTCTGGGCGGGCGAGAGCTTCCGCATGGTAACAACGTCCCGTTCGCCTTCCGCCGCTACAACCGCTGCCGCTGGGACTTCCCCGAATCCGACGCCGCCAAATACTCGCGCGGCCGCCTCGCCTTGCCCGAGATGCTCGCCCAGTTCGAGCGCGAGGCGAATTTGGAGGACGAGTAGGGATGGATACTCACGAGGCGTGGTTTCTGTCCGCCGGTGCGTAGCTATCTAAAAACGTTGATCCCTTATGCGGTGATTGTATCATAGTCACATGCGGCGAGTCCTCGTTCAGCCAGCCTTGATCTTCGCGACTTTTCTGACCTTGTTTGGTGTCTCGATTTCGCAGGCACTGGCAAGCGTTCGGGCGGAACAGCTTCGCAGGGCGGTCGAAGGGGCTAATCGAGTGACTGTTAAGGACGTGGAAATTCCATTACGCGAGACGAGCAAGGATTTCGAGTTCTCTGGCGCTGCGGAAATCGCCGCGTTGGTCGCATCGTTGGATTTCGAGAGAACCGATAGCGGCTCTTACTGCATGTGCCCCGGTGATGTGGTCATCGCCTTTTTTGTTGGCGAAAAGGAATTGGCGAGACTCACCTATCACCATGGAAAAAGCCTTAGATGGGAGGGCTGGGACGGGGATTCGCCCTTTACTGCGGCGTCGGTCAAGGCGTGGCGCCAGTGGTTTAAGGAACACGAGGAGCCTAGGTTTGAAGAAATGCACCAGCGGACCATGGAAACCGCCAGAAAGGAGAAAGCGATCGACGACCGATTCAAGGGCGCGTTCCCACCGGAAGCGAGAACCCTTTTTGAAGTGGGGAAACAGACTGGTTGGGTCACGGTCGAGCCAATGGTCCCGGTGCAGGAGGGCGATGAGCAAAGCCCTCAGGTGCCCGATCATGCGAAGAAGCTGGTCTCACTCTTTGGGGATCGGGGTGATTTTGGGATCGCGGCGGCGCGGGCGCTAGGTGGTCTATCGACTGATCCTGACGGGTTCGCCGGGATTTGGGGATCGCGCACACCTCGGGAAACGTTGGTCCTCCAAGGCGCGGCCATGCTGGAGGCGGATGATTTTCGCAAAGTCTTGGAAACCGAAGACGCGATCGTCCTCCTTGGTGTGGCAAGGTTGTTTTTCTTTGAAGGGATGGGGAACCTGCTTCCCGAAAAGGAAAGGGCCCTCTTCGCCGCAAAACTGACCCGGGTTGTAGCAACCAGCGACCGGTGCGGCAATGTTGATACGGCGATCCAGGAGATGGTGCGCTATCCCTGCCCGGCTGCAACCCGGTTGCTTGAAGAGATCGCTTCGGGCGCGATCAAGATCGAGATCTCGCATCCGGAATACAAGAGCGAACCAGGTCCGCGAGTCGCCGCTTGCCTCGTGCTTGCAAAGTCTGGCTCTGAAAAAGCGGCGGACTTCGCCAAGCGTGCCGCCGAGGACCCCAATCTTGATGAGATGGATCGCGCCGCCTTGCGGGTAGTTCGCGCGCATGGCGGCGAGCGCGGCTTGCTCGACAAGTCGGTCTTTGAAATCAACTCCCATGCGGTCGGACTCGGCGCGATCAGCGCCTTGGAAAGCGAAGGGGGCAAGGCGGCGCTCGACGCGATTATCATGGGCGGGTCTCTCCACCTTTGGGCGGCGGTCCGAGAGGAAGCCGTGCTCGCCGCCGAGCGGATGATCGGAAAGAAATGGTTCTGGAGTGAGGGAGGTGAGCGCGCGGATAGGAGCACAGAGGACATCCGCGCGTGGTGGCAGAATAATCGGGAATCCTATCAACCCCAGCCGAAATGAATTTGATGGTTCCAGGAGCTGCCCATTTGTGTTTGAAAAATCCGCCAATCTAAAACCCCGGGGGCGGAATGACGCATCGCCGAATTCCTGCGTTGGCGAGCTTTTCCAAAAAAGCGAACCCCCTTGCGCCGGAAAGACCGCGCTCGGCGCGGATGAAAAGAATGGGTTCGGAATCGGTCATTCGGGCCACGCCCATGAGCTTTGCCAGATAGCCTTCAAATTCCAGGTCGGTCATCGGGGTTCTATTGGCGAAGAATCCGTCAGAATTGAATGTGATGGCAATCGGATCGCATGGGATGGGTCCAAAAGATTCTTCCGTTCCCACAACCAAGATCGCGACTTCGCCTTTGGCGGACATCCATCTGAGCGTTCGCGGAAGATTCGCAGAGTCTTCGGCGATTCGTTCGAGATAATCGGCGAAGTCCTCGATTGCCGCCGGATCGATCAGCCCGGCAGAAGGATCCGCATCGCGTTGCTCGGGGTGCGAGGGATTACCGCATCCGATGGCAAGAGCGAGCGCCAGCGTTGCGGCGGCGATTAGGAGGGAGCTTTCCCGTAAAGAGATCATTCGCGTAAAGCAGGCGAGCGACCCGCTTCGGATTGGGTCCGCGCTTACCGCACCGCCTCGACCAGTTCCTCTGGGGTGAGCGTGGCGGTGCCGGATTTGGCGACGACGATGCCGCTGGCGTGGTTGGAGATTTCGGCGGCTTCGTGGGGGTGGGCTCCGGCGCTGAGGGCGAGGGTGAAGAGGGCGATGGCGGTGTCGCCGGCCCCGGAGACGTCGAAGACTTCTTTGGCGCGGGTCGGGATGTGGAAGGCGGCGTCTGCCCCGCGTTCGAAGAGCGCCATGCCGTGCTCGCCGAGCGTGACCAGCACCATCTGGGTGTCCCATTTGGCGAGGAGGCGTTTGCCGAGTTCGGTGAGCCAATCGCCGGGGTGGTCGCCCTCGCGCCAGCCGGGGATCGGCGGCATGGCGGCGTCCTGCATCGCTTCTTTGAGGTTCGGCTTGATGGCGGTCGCGCCGTGCCAGTGGAGCGGGTTGCCGGGGTTTGGGTCGATGGCGACGAGGGCACCGCATTCCGCCGCCATGCGGCAGACGCCATCGGCGAGGTCCTGGGTGATGAAGCCCTTCGCGTAGTCCTCGATGATGATCGCATCGTAGCCGGGGATCCACTCGCCGAGGAATTCGAGCGCCTCCTTCGTGCGCGCCGGGGTGAGCGGGGCGCGGCGCTCGCGGTCGAGCCGCACGATCTGCTGGCCGCGGGCGGCGATCCGCGTTTTCACGATTGTCTCGTGGTCGTCGCCGCGCAGGATGCCGGTGGTGTCGATGCCGGTTTCGCGCATCAGGGCGATCAATTCTTCGCCGCGCAGCCCTTTGCCGACCAATCCGGCGGCGGCAGCCTTGCCCGCGAACGGGACTAGGTTGCGCGCGACGTTCGCCGCGCCGCCGGGGTAGGCGACCTCGCGGGTGATCTCGACGACCGGGACCGGTGCCTCCGGCGAGATGCGGGACACATTGCCGGTCAAAAAGCGGTCGAGCATCATGTCGCCGACGACAAGGATTCGCTTGTCGCGGAAGGCGCGGAGGTATTGCTGGAGGCGGTCGGCGGTGATCATCGTGGCAATGCCCGCCATAGCTGCCGGGGCGCGGTTCTCAAATGGAATGACGCCCGCCCGCCTGGCGGCGACTTTTTTTGTTGCCTAGCGAAGCGCGGTTTTGGAAAAGATGCCATGGCATCGAAACCGCTTTTTCAGAAACCGCGTTATGAACTCGCTTCGCCGGCTGGCTGGTCCATCGTGCTGGGAGCGGCTCTTCTGGTCGCTTCCATCGTGTTTACGGCGAGTAAGGGATTTTCCGGCTATTGGATCTATTCCGGCGTCGTCTCGGCTCTTTACCTTCTAATCGGGATCGGGGCGTGGCAGGAAAATGGCGCGGCGGTCAGGATGGGCGTTGGCGTCTTTGGGGTCTTCGCGGTGATGCGGCTCGGAACCCTCCTCCTCAACTTTTCGTGGTCCAAGATCGGGATGGCGATCCTCTTCGCGTATCTTTCCTGGGAATATTGGGTTTCGCTCAAGGCGATGCGGGAAGCCGAGGCTCTAGGCGCAGACGATGGCGATGGCGGCGGAGATGGAGAAAACGATGAGGAGGACACGCCGATGATCTCTCTCGTCCTCCTGCTTTCTGAGCCAAAGTATCTGGATGAAAAAGTCCTGGGCGGCATCCTCGAAACCGCGTGGGGCGGCGATTACACCTCGGGGGACGAGGATCGGCAGGATGGGTTTGTGGTGGGCGGCGACGGCGTTCCCTTTTTGGTCAAATCGCCCCAAGGGGTCTTTCTCATCCACAACTGGCCGTCCCGCTATCCGGACATCAGCGATGAGACGATCGAAGGCTGGCGGGAGCTGCGGACCAGGAAGGCGCTCGAGGACCATCAGGCGTGGCTTTCGGTCGATCTGCTCAACGGCGCCTCCCAGGCATTCTCGGGCGAGCCGAGAAACCCCGAAGATTTCTACCCGGCGATCATCAGGCTGATCGTCGAACTCGCGGACGACAAGGCGCTCGCCCTGTTCCGGCCGGAGACCGGTCAGATCAGCGTGTGGAGCGACGATGTGTTTGAGAAGCTGGTCCGCCCGCGCGGGCTGAGCGAATTCAACCAGCAAGACGATCCGGTCTGGCGGATCGAGTCGGAGGATCCGCAGATGGAAGCGGCGGTGGCGGAGGCAAAGCGCCGCTGGCCGGAGTTCGCGGCCGCCTTTGCGGGGCGCGCCGAAGGCGATTCGTTTCTCGTCAAAGCGCCGGTCACCGCCGGGGGAAATACCGAATTTATCTGGATCGACCCGATTGGCATGGAACCCGAGGTCCTCCATGGCAGGCTGCTCAACCAACCGGTGGACCTGGGCGATCTCCGCGAGGGGAGCCAGGTCGAGGTGCCGGTCGAAGACATCATCGATTGGGCATTCCGCGTCGGCGAGGGGAGGGCGTCGGATTGTTCACCGAAGGATCGTCCGGGACTCGGCGTCGCGGGACTGCGGTAGCGGCGGCGGTCGCGGTTGATCCCGGCTTGTCACCGGGGTGATATTCTCTTGGCTAGGCTATTGATCCCTATGACGATGACGTCCTGCCCTCGAACCCGCCTCCTCGCTGTTTTGCCACCTAGTCGCGGCGGCTGCCTCGGCGGCGGCGGATTCCGCCCGAACATCGTTTTTATCATCGCCGACCCGAGCGCGAGGCGATCGGAGCCTACGGCAACGCGGTTTGGAACGCCGAACCTCGACCGGCTGGCGGCGGAGGGCATGCTCTTCCAGGATGCCACCACATGGGCGCGTGGGTCGGCGCGGTGTGCACTGCCTCGCGCACCATGATCATGACGGGCGGACGCTCTGGCACGCCCCGGCGCTCGCGAAGCGGGCGGCGAGGCGAAAGCGAAGGCAAGAGGGCGGCAGCGGCATGAGTGGTTTCCGGATGACATCGCCGACTTCACGATGCCGGCGATCTTTAACCGGGCGGGCTACGATACGTTCCGGACCTGCAAGCGCGGCAACAGCTACGAGGCGGCGAACGCCTTATTCAAGACGCGGCGCGATGCGACGAAGCGGGACGGCACGGCGGAGGGCGGCAGCGCGTGGCATGCCGAGCAGGTTCTCGAATACCTCAATGCCCGCGAGAAGACGGAGGCGTCCGATCCCTTTCTCATCTACTTCGGCTTCTCCCATCCGCACGATCCGCGCACGACCCAGGCGCTCGCCGCAGTAATGGCGCCAATAACAAGGGCGCCGGACAAGCCGAACCGAAAGCGCCGCCGCCGGAGAACTATCTCTTAGGCGCATCCGTTCCCGCACATGCCCAGGTCTGCGCACGAGGAAAAGGTGCAGGGCGTCGGCAAGGCGCGGGACAGGCGACGGTGCGCAACGAAATCGGGCGCGAATACGCCTGCATCGAAAACATCGACACCCAGGCTGCCTCATTGAGAAGCTCAAGGCGATGGGCGAATACGACAACACCTACATCATCTCACCGCCGACCACGGCATCGCGGTCGGCTTGCACGGATTGATGGGCAAACAAAACCTCTACGAGCACACGTGGCGCGTCCCGTTCATCGTCCGCGGACCGGGGATCAAAGCGGGAGCGCAGACCGAGGCGATGGTCTATCTGCTCGACGTGCTGCCCACGATCTGCGACCTCGCCGGGATCGAGAAGCCCGCGTCCGTCGAGGGGCAGAGCTTTGCCCCGGTTCTGAAAGGCGAGGCGGCCAAGGCGCGCGACTACGTCTATGGCTGCTACTGCGGCGGCACGAAGCCCGGCATGAGGGCGATCAAAGACGGCCGCTGGAAGCTCATCAAATACGACGTGCTCGACGGCGCGACCCGCGAGACCCAGCTCTTCGACCTGAGCGCAAACCCGAGCGAGTTTTTGGGCGAGCACCACGAGGCGGCGCTCGCCGCGCGCCTCGGCATCCAGCCGGCCGCCGGGCAAACCGACCTCGCCGAAAACCCGAAATATGCGGCGGAGCGGGCAAGGCTCGAAAAGCTCCTCCGCGACGAGATGGAGCGGCTCGGCGATCCCTACGAGCTAGCGGATTAGTGTGCTTGGCTGGCGTGGCACAGATCTAGCGGATAGGGGGCGGAGCCTGTATCGTTCCGCCATGAAACTACCGAGCCTTTCCTCCACCCTAACACTATTCCTCCTCGGGGGAGCTGCCGCCTTCGCCCAACTGGGAGCCGACGGACCGGTCCGCAACCCGAGCATCAGCGACGATGGCCGGTTCATCGCCTTCGACACCGGCGCGGTCAATCTGATCGCGGGGAGCGGGGCGAACCAGGCGAACGTCGGATTTTTCGACCGGCAGACGCGGCGGATCTTTAACGCGCAATTCGCCGGGCAAAACACCTACTGGGGTGGGGCGCTCTTTCCGCAGATGAGCAACGACGGCGAGTGGATGGTGTTCCAGTCGTCGAATTCGTTTATCCCGAACCGGACGACGACCGACATCTACGTCTGCGCCGTCCGCTCGCAGACCGTGGGGCTTGCGCCGCCATCGAAGTTCAAACGCATCAGCCGCAATGCCGCCTTCGTGGCGGGCAACGGCGTTTCCAACTACCCGACGATCAGCGCCGACGGGCGGTTCGTCGCCTACATGTCGGTGGCGACGAATTTGACCGCCGACACGGTGCCCGCTGGCGTCTCGCAGATCTACCGGCACGACCGCGATGCCGACGAAGACGGGATCTTCGATGAAAGCGAGCCGGATGCGACGGCGACGGTGTTGGTCAGCCAGGTCGGCGGCACGCCGGGGAATGCGGACAGCCGCTGGCCGACGATTTCCGCCGACGGCTCCCGCATCCTCTTTGTGACGAATGCCAACAACCTGCCGGCCGATCTCTTTAGCTCGACCCGGATCTGGATCGGCGGCGCGGTCACCGGCACCAGCGGCTCGCGGCGCGGACTCTCGCCGGACGGCGCGATCACGCTTTCCCGGACGCGCGTTTACCCCGCCGGGAACACAGTTTCGTCGGGCGACTACTACCGCTATGAGACGTGGATGCCTTCGCCGCCCAGAGCGATCGGCTTTCCCGACTTTGGCTATGGCAACATCGCCTCCACCGGCGCGACGAAGATCCTTAGCAGCACGACCCACGACGTGCCGCCGATCGACAACACGAATACGCGCCACGTCTATCTCTTCGACCGCCTCGCGCAGCGCACGACCCTGGTCAGCACCGGTCCGCAGGGACCGGGCAACGATGATTCCGGGCAGGTGGACGACAACGACGCCTATCTCGATCTTTCGCGAGACGGCCGCTACGCCGCCTTCGTGACCCGCGCCGACAACTTCGGGTTCGAGGACACCAACAACACGCTCGATATCATTTTCAAAGATCTGCTCACCGGCGAGCTCGACCGGATCGAAGTCGATGTGACCCCGCCGACCTGGCCGGACCCGGGCTTGGCGGTCTCGCAGGTCACCGACCAGTCGGCGACCTTGTCATGGAATCCCGCCTCGGACCGCGCCGGGATCGAATACTACCGCATCGAATTCGACGAGACGCTGACACGCTCGGTGCGGGGCGGCTCCGGCTACGCGGCGACCGGGCTGCGCCCGAGCACGCCCTACACCGCAGAGGTGATTGCCATCGATTATTCGGGCAACGAAATTTCCGGCGGAACGGTGGGCTTTACCACCGCCGCCGACAGAGGGGCAAACCCCGGGTTCTCCGTGACCGGCTTTTCGTTCTCGCGGTCGCAGATCGACCTTTCGTTCCGGTCGCAGCCGGGCAAAACCTATGCCGTAGATGCCTCCGAAAACCTGGCGGACTGGACGGAACTCGCCGCCGGGATCGGCAGCAGCGGCGGCGGCTTCACCTCCGCCTCGGTGCCGATGCCTGCCGAGACCGGCGCGGCATTTCACATCCGCGTCCGGGAGGAGTGAGTCGCCAACTCTCGCCCCGGTTGATCTCGTTGATCTGCGTGTTGAGCGTCAGGTAATCAGATGTAGCTGATCAGGAAGAGCCCTGCCGGTGCAGAGGTAAAGGATGCCGGTGAGCCACTTGCCCATATACATGCGGTGGACGCCGAAGTATCCGAGGAAGGTCTGCAAGATCCAGGCGACCGAATAATCGACGCGCCCCGGCGTGTATTTGATGTCCGCCTTCCGATCCATCCCTCAGACTGAAACGCATCGATAATCCAGCCGACGCCGAGCAACCTGAGGGTGAAAAGCCAGATCGTCCCGGAGACCGGGGGCGTCCAGGCAAATCGGTGCGCGCCGGTGAATCCAAAAGATCCAGAGGAGATAGCCGATGACGACGCTGTGCGTGTTCTGGCGTTCGGAAGCGGAGGTTTGGGTGATTGCTGTCATGAGGTTTGAATCGTGGTTTCGTAAAATGGAACGCCGGACCTCCCGCCGGTTGGCGATTACAAGTTCGGCAGCCGATTGTATAGGACGCTGGGCATCCCGCAGCCGGAGCCGCGCGTTTGATTGGGGATACGGATGGGGGAGAAAGTCTTCGAGAATTTCCTTGGCAGCAGCGGCGCACAGGCGAAGGATCATCGCATGAAACCCCCGATCGCCCCACCGCCCTCTGGTTGCCGCACAGCCGTTGCCGACCGAATATCGTGCTCATCATGGCGGACGACCTCGGGTTTTCCGACCTTGGCTGCTACGGCTCGGAGATCCAGACCCCGAACCTCGACGCGCTGGCGGCGGCGGGCTTCGCTTCACCCAGTTCTACAACACGGCAAAGTGCCATTCCTCGCGCGTTTCGCTGCTCACCGGATTGTATTGCCAGCAGGCGGGCAACGAATCGATGAAGCGCGGCGGGACCATCGCCCATACTCGGCGCGGCGGGCATCACACCATGATGGCGGGGAAGTGGCATCTCTGCAAGAGCCGACCGACTGGGATTCGCGCGCCACTTCGGGCACCTCAGCGGGGCGACGAATTTCTTCACCGGCGACAAGACGTTCCGGCTCGACGGAAAGCCGTGGTCGGAATTCGGTCCCGATTTCTACACCATGGATGCGTTTACCATCACGCGATCGATTTCTCGATGATCATGCGGCGGCGGGCAAAGCGGAGCCGCAGAACCCTCAAGCCGTTCTTCCTCTGCTATTTACCACAACGCGCCGCGCACTACCCGCCGCAGGCCTAAGGCGGAGGTCGAAAAATATCGCGGGCATTACCGGATCGGCTGGGACGAGCTGCGTCGCCAGCGCTACGCCCGGCAGGTTGAATCCGGGATCATCGACCCGAAATGGGCGCTGTCGCCGCGCCCGGATCACGTGCTTGCTGCGGGGAATCAAGCTGCCAGCGGCGGAGCAGGATTGGGAGGATTTCCGGATGGCGACTTTTGCGGCGATGGTCGACCGGCTGGACCAAAATGTCGGGCGGATCGTCGCCCACCTGAAAGAAATCGGAGCCTACGAAAACACGCTGATCCTGTTTTGTTCCGACAACGGCGCGTGCCCGTTTGCGCGGACCCGCGGCAAGGACAAGATGCCGTGGGATCCGGAGAGCTACTGGACCTATGACGCGGGCTGGGCGCACGCGGGCAATACCCCGTTCCGCTGGTATAAGCAAAACCAGCACGAGGGCGGGATCTCGTCCCCGCTCATCGCGCATTGGCCCGCCGGTTTGAAAACGAAGCCCGGTTCGCTGACCGACCAACCCGGGCATCTCATCGATTTCATGGCGACCGCGCTCGATCTCGGCAACGCCGCCTATCCGGAAGAATTCGGCGGCCGGATGATCGACCCGTTGATGGGCAAGTCGCTCGCCCCCATCTTCGCCGGGGAAAGGCGGACACCGCATGACTTCCTCTATTTTCAGTTCGCCGATAACCGGGCGCTCCGCCGGGGCGACTGGAAGGTCGTCTCCGCCCGCGGCGGTCCGTGGGAACTTTATAACCTCGCCGTGGATCGCACCGAATTGCATGACCTCAGCGCCGTGGATCCCGCTTTGCGCGACGAACTCAGCGCCCTATGGCACCAGACGGCAGAAAAGGTGGAGCGCGCCCCGGAGCGATTGCGCAAGCCGGTTGGCGACAAGCAAAAGCCGCCGAAGCCGGGCGAATACCGCGCGGCGGCGGCTACCAAACGTTGATCGGGTCGCCGGACTCGAGCGCCTGGTGGACCGCCTCGGTCACCCGCATGTAGCGCAGCCCCTCGGCGAAGTCCGGCAGCGGGCGCGGACCCTGCGGATCGCGGATCGCGCGGATGAAATCGGCTTCGGCGGTCCATTCGGTGATTTCATCGGGGGGCGGCACGATTTCCCGGAGAGCCGCCTCACCCGAGCCTGCGGCGAACAACCGCTCTTCGGCAAAGTCATAGGCCAGCGCGCCGCGCTCGCAGTAGACTTCCAGCCGGTCGCCCGGCGCATGGGCGGCCACCCCGCTGAACGAAAGGCTCCCGGAGACCCCAGATTCAAAATCGCAGAGGACATCGAGGAAATCGGGGATCTCGACATCGTAGCCGCCCCGCTTCCGGTGCGCGATCCCGCCGCTCGCTTTGACCGAGGAAATCCGCCCAAACCACCGCTGGAGCACCTCGGCGTAGATGCCGAGCGTCAGCGTATTCAGCCCGCTCACCTCCGCGCGCTGCCGCCAGTGCGCGGGCGCCGCCGGATCGAGGTAACTGGCGTGGTAGGAATTGAGCCGCAAATGGATCGGCGCACCGAGCGACCCACCTTCGAGCAGAGCGCGGACCGCCTTTCCCAGGCGGAGCCCATGCGGCGCGGGGCAAAGCGCGGCGACCAGTTCTGGGTTTGAGATCGACGCCTCCCACATCTGCGCCGCCTCCGCCGCATCCATCGCCATCCGCGCCTGGCAAAATACGTGGCGACCCGTCCGCAGCGCCGCACAGCTCGCCGCCGCATGAAGCAGCGGCGGTGCCGCAACCACGATCGCATCCAGGTCGTCGCGCCCAAGCAAATCCGTCCACTCCTCGGCAATCTCGGTTCCAGATAGGTCAAAATCCGCCACCACTGCCTCGGCTGAACTCCTCCGCGCATTGCAGATCACCGCGATTTCGACACCGGGGGTGCCGAGCAATCCGGGCAGGTGTCGCTGCCGGACAATTCCTCCGGCTCCAATGATTCCGATCCGGATGGCTGGGGGGCGGGGTGTTTCTTCCATGGGGGCGCTTTCTGAGAAAGTAGGACCGAATTTGCCGAATTGCACGGATTGGAACCGGGAATGGTCAGCCCAATTTCTCAAATGTGCGATTTCCGTCGCTTGTTCTAGGGCATTTCCCAAAAAATCTACCAGATCCACTAGAATCTCGACCTATTCGCGCACGAAAAATCGGCGATTTAGCGCAGAAAAACGAATTAATCATAATTTTTATAAAAAAATTCTTGAATTACTAGAGCATTAATATAATTTCCACACTGTAGCTCAGACAGAGCCACAAATACCACTACTACCACAACCACCACGCAACCAAAGCAAAATGAAACTGAACAAAACTGCCAAGACTAAGGGCTTCAGCCTTGTTGAACTTCTCGTAGTTATCGCCGTCATCGGCATCATCGCGGCCATCGCGATCCCGACGATCTCCGGCATCACCGACAGCGCCGACACGGGTGCGGCTAAGCGCAACGCGCAGAACCTCGCCTCCGTCCACGCGAACGCGGTCGCCGCTGGCGTGACCTTCTCGGGTGGCGACACCGCCGCTGTGATCCTCGAACTCGTTAGCGGCAAAACCGCGACGGGCGAAGTGTTCGACGGCACGGTCTTCCAAGTCCCGAACCTTACGACGGAAGAGCAGGGCGATGCGGCCGCCTACCTGAACTTGGCGAACGGCATCCTCTACTACGACACCGACATCACCGACTAATCCTCGGCTGTTGGCTGGAAAATTGTGAATTGGGACCCCTCGGCGCCGAGAGCGCCGGGGGGTTACCCATAAAAAGTCCCCGAACCTATCTCCTCACTACCGCATCCCCCTAATCCTCAGAAATTCAAGTCGAACGATCGCCATTCTCCATGAAAGCCGCAAACCGCCAAAACCAAGGGATTTACGCTCGTCGAGATGCTGCTCACGACTGCTATGGTTATAAGCCGATCATGGCTGCGCTAGTGATCTCTTCTTTTTCGAATGCCGCCCAAGATTCGCGCCGGGTGGTCGCGCGCCAACAGCAGGCCGCGCTACAGGAGGCAGTAAACAACTGGGTCTCCGGGCAGTTAATCGCAGGCGGGTCGCTCAATTCAGTCAAAACGACCTACAACACGGCAGCAAACGGCAAGGCACGGCTTGGTCTGGTGGCCTCATACCTCGATGACGGCACGTTTGCCCACTTCAATTCCGAAACGAGTTCGGCTGTGCCGAATAAGATCCTCAGCGAGGCACTGAAAAAGGTTGGGGATCACATCGAAATGCCGAGCTGGGCCGACGGATCTTACCCGAAGGTGAACCTAGTCTTCGGTGCCGACGGCTAAGATCGAGGAAACATCGGATCCCAGCCAAAAATCAGCAACCAAACGAAAAATCTCATGAACTTTGCCATCACTCGCCCGCCTCGCGTTCCCGCTCGCGCCTTTTCCCTGATCGAAGTTCTCGCGGCCGTCGCCATCATCGGAATCCTCGCCTTCCTCGCCTTGCCGAACATTGTCCAGGTCAAGACCGACTCGGAGCGGAGCTTGGCCATCTCAAAGGCTGAAGGTCTTAATCTGGCGATTGCTTCCTACATCTCATCTGTCGGTGAAACGGCGGCGATCGCTGGCTGGGATGGGATCAACAACGACTCCACTCTCGCGGACGAAGCGGCGCGCCAGCAAGAAAAATACAGCCAAGTGGCCCCGTTTCTCGCCTATGCACCCGCTACCTTGGCGACCTACACGCCTGACGGTTACTCGATCACGATGCCGGCGTCGATTCTTCCGCTCACAAAAGTCACGCTGAAGCAGGGCACGACCACGATCAATTATTAAAGGACTAGGTCCGCCAAACGCCCGAATCCAAACAGCCGCCCCAGCCTCTAGATAGAAACTGCCGTGCCCGTTGCCCTCCACCGCCGCCGAGGATTTAGCCTTCCCGAATTGATCATTACAATCGCGATAATTGGGGTGATGTCGGCGCTTGCAGTAGCGGTGTTTAGCAACGTCACCAACCGGAGCGAGAATTCTGTGGCGAATGAAATTCAGGAGCGGCTAAATCAGGCATTGACCAAATATAACCACTCGATCCATGAGATTGAATTGCAGCCAGAGGAGGGAACGGAAGATGAGATCGCCGTCCTTCGGAGCCTGCAATGGAAGGATCTGACCGCTCCAGGTAGCCCGTTCATGCGACCCGATTGGGACCCGGAGACAGGCAACGCCTCGGACACCTACCGCCTAATCTGGAATGGGCGCGTCTTCAAACTCGCCCGACCGGGAACTGCGGGAGACGGGCTGATCATCAACTTCGATGCGGAAGACACCGGCAAGCCAGTTGAATTCCCAGAAGATTTTTCGCCGCTCTAAGAATTGCCTATAAAAATCAAAAATTCCTATGGATTTTGGTATTTTTATGGATATTAGATAGAGTAGCACTATGGAACATCAACCGGCAAACGAACAAGTATCAAATGGATCTCCACCGGATAGCCCGGCGGGGCAGCCGTCAGCAAGCGCCCCGAAGACGGCGAGCGAGAAGCTAACGGAGAAAGAAGCGAAGGCGAAGGAGGCGTTGGAGCGAGGGACAGATGCATTGGAAGAACTTTCTAATCGGGTAGGAATCACGCCGGTGAAGCTGCCGCGGACGACCTGTTCGCCGAATGCAGAGGAGGTCCTTCGCCGCGTACTGATCTCCGATCAGCCAAGAACCCTGGCTGCCAATTGGATCGGTGGGTCCCTCTGGTGCTGACCCACTACTGCGAGTCCGCCGAAGACACATGGGAATCCTGAGGGCGTTCATCTCCCGCGTCCTCATCCCTCGCGAACAATATGACGGGGTCTTAAAGGATCTAGCCCTGCGGATTCAGTGCGAGCCGCTTCCCCGCGTTAGCCCGATTGCCGACCTCCAACCGCCGGACAAGGAAGCGGATTTAGGCGGGGTCCTGACCTGGCTACTGACCCGATATCCGTTGGCGGAAGACGAGCGCGAAAAACTTATCCGGATCTATGAGGAAAAGGGGGGCAAGGAGATCACGACCTACGACGATCTTTCCTTCCTGCCCCGCGACATCGCCCTTGCGGTCTATGCCCTGCACACCGGACGCCCGTTCTTCAACCCACAGGATGCGCCCTCACAGACCGCATTTCCGGACGCTCTTCTCGAAAAGCACTCGGTTTACCCCCTATTTATCGGGAAAAAGCGCGTCTATCTCCTCTCGCAGCGCCAGTCGAACTACGCCTTCGAAGATGAATGGCTTTCGGTTTCGCCCGAAAACCATGTCGAGATGGTTTCGGTCCTCGCCGACCGCGCGGCGATCCAGTCGGCCATCGAACGAAATCGCGGGCGTGGGGCTAACAGCAGCGAGCGGACGATCCAGACCGGCGAGTTGCTCTACTCGGATGCCTCCCAGATCGTGGAGATCGATCCGCTGGAGATGTCGCACATCAACCCGGATAACCCGAACAACAGCGCCGAGCAGGTCGTCCAGTGGGTCATCCATCGCGCTTTGACCCTGCGCGCCTCCGACCTCCACGTCGAGAAATTCTACAACATGGCGCGATTCCGCGCCCGGATCGACGGCCAGTTGCGGGTGATCCACAGTTGCTCGGAGGAAGATCTGCCGCGGTTCATCGCGATGATCAAAAACTATTCCGGGATGGGGCAACAGCGGCAGGATACCCAGGATGCCCGTTTTGCGCTCGCTATCGGGAAGCGCCGGTTCGACGTTCGCCTCTCGGCGGTTCCGTGCCGCCGCGAACAGCAGAAGCTGACGATGCGCTTCCTCGATAAGCAGGGCGGGATCCGGAAGCTCACCGAGCTACACCTCTCCCAGAACCAGATCGACATCTTTAACTCGATCATGTCGAGAGACCAAGGCATGGTGCTGGTCACCGGGCCGACCGGATCGGGGAAAACGACTACGCTTTACGCGTTGCTCAACCACGTCAACGACGAGAAGGTCAACATCCACACCATCGAGGATCCGATCGAATACGAGCTGGAGGGGATCAACCAGACCCAGACCGACCCGTTCCACGGCATCACTTTCGCTACCGGGCTGCGCGCCTTGCTCCGCGCCGACCCGGATGTCATGCTCATCGGTGAGTCCCGCGACTCGGAGACCGCCATGGCGGCAGTCACCTCCGCTTTGACCGGCCACCTCGTCTTGACGACGCTCCACGCCAACGACTCGCTCCGCGCCGTTTCCCGCCTGATCTCGATGAACGTCCCGCCCTATCTGGTGGCAGACGCGCTCGCCCTGACCCAGGCGCAACGCCTCGTCCGCAAGTTGTGCAACTATTGCAAGCGCCCGCACCCGGTCACCAGCGAAGTCATCGATTATTTCCGGAGCCACGGCGTGCTCGGCGACGAGGACGAGATCCCCAAAGCGATCTATGAGGCCGTCGGCTGTGATGAATGCGCCGCCACCGGATACTTCGGGCGGCTCGCCTTGATGGAACTCTGTCTCGTCACCCCGGAACTCGCCGACATGATCTCCCGAGAAGCGCCGCAAAACGAAATGCGCCGGGTGGCCCGAAGGCATGGGTTTAAATCGCTCTATCAGGAGGGTCTCGTCCAGGTCCTCACAGGAAATACCACCTTCGAAGAAATCCGCAAGGTCGCCTACACCGCCGCATAACCCGCGAATCAATCTTGTAAAAAATCGCGGATGTTGGGAGCGAAATCATTAAAGGTCCATTTCCCCGCCTCGCCCCCAAATCGAGCCGAAAATCGCTTCTCAAATTTGACAAATCTTTTCTGCGAAAACCAGAAAGTTTTGGCAAAAACACAAAAAAGCTTAACAAAGGGGGTAGGCTGTGCTAGGATTCACGCCCTATGGCTACTACTCCTCGCAGAACTCGTTTCTCTCGTCGTATTCCTGATCACGTAACGGACGAACTGGTCAACGTCCTCTCTAACGATCGCTCGATCTTTGAGTTCAACGACCTTTTCAAGCGGGTGTATGAGAATCTGAAAAAGCGGAATGCGGTTAGCGGTGGTGAAGAAATGCTCCGTCTGCGCGCTTACGAAAAGCTCCAAAACCTCGTGAGCCGCGGATTGGTGGAGAAAAAGGGCAAAACCTATCGCGGTTTGGATCGCATCGAAGAGGCCTCCAGCGCCTTCATCGCTGCGCGCCAAGCGGCTCAGGCTGCCCAGTAACGCGACCACCCGCTCTTTAGCGGCATTCGCGTTCGTATCGCACCTTTTAAAACCCCAGAGAGGACCCGCTAGCCGGGTCCTCTTTGCTTTTCAGGGCGCGCTGGATTTGGGATCGCCATAGGCGAGCTCCATTTGCACGGATCCAGGATCTTTCCCGAAATGTTCCTGGCAGGTCCGCCGCCCCATCCGGTGGGCGATCAGGTTCTGGAAGATCACCTTGGCGAGCACCTCACCGAGGAGAGGCGGCACCGCATTGCCCACCATCCGATATCCGTGCTCCAACCGCCGATAGACGAAGACAAAGTCGTCGGGAAATGTCTGGAGGCGCGCGCATTCGCGAATCGTGAGCCGCCGGTAGAGATGGCGATGCGCGGCGACGAATTCGTGTTCGTCCTTCCCGATGCGGGGCATTTTGGGTGCCTGGGGGTGAAGCTGCGCCTGCCGGCCAGTGGCCTGCACGGTAAAGCCGGGCTCGTCCCAGCCGCGGACGCGGTTGCGCGACATGAAGATGCTGGAAAACCCGCCGTTCCAGAACTCGTGATTCGGGACCGGCAATTCGTCGCCGAGCGATAGGTTGTTGGCGAGAGCGGGTTCGGCGGAGTGGACGAGGTCGCCGATCGCCTCGCGGAGGGTCCGCTTCGGCTGGTCCTCCGGCGGCTGTGGGAACTCAAAGCGCATCCTCAGATCACTCCGGTAGCCGATGATGAAGACGCGGAGCCGCTCCTGAGGAATGCCGAAGTCGTTCGCATTGAGTAGCTTAAATCGAACCGTATAGCCTGCCTCCCGGAACGTTTCGAGGATCTTTTCCCAAGCGCCCGCGTGGCGCTGGTGGAGTATGCCGCCGACATTCTCAGCCAGGAAAAAGAGGGGGCGCTTGTCCCGCAGCACGCGGATATATTCGTAGAAGAGCTGGCCGCGGCCGTCTTTGATGCCGCGCCGGGAGCCACTCCTGCTCCAGCTTTGGCAGGGCGGACCGCCGATCACGCCGTCGCAGGCGGGGATTTCCTCGGACGGGATCTTGGCGATGCTCCGCGAATCGAGGGCAACATCGGGGAAGTTCCGGGCGAAGGTCGGGCAGATGTGTTTGTCGAACTCGTTCGCCCACGCCACGCGGAATCCCGCGCGTTTGAAACCGAGGTCGAGACCTCCGGCTCCGGCGAAGAGGGAGACGATTTCCATAGTGGGCGGCTTTCGATTGGGGCGGTCCGAATCCCGCGCGAAATTCGCAATCTGCGGGGCTACCGGGATGATGAGCGCGGCATGGGGGGCGCGTCCAGCGAATCCGCACCGAAATCCCCACAAATTCGCAGCGCCAGCCGCCGATGCGTTAATGCTTGCGAACCGATGCCGGTGCCGCAGAGTCCGCCGTGCTCAAATCCGCCCGCAGATGGATCTCGCTCGCCGCCGCCGCTTTGGTTGGGACTGCGGGCGGCGCGTGTTCGGAAGACGCCGCCGCCCCGGCTCGACGGTGCCGCCTGACCTGCCCGCCGCCGTCGAAAGAGCCGATCCTGGTGAACCCGCAGCCGAGAAGCCGGCGCTGCCGCGCTTCAAGCGCATGAGACCGGCAAGCTGAAAGCGCAGGAAGGCAAAGAGGTCATCGTCACCGGACGCGTGGCAAAGTCGGCGGTTTCCAGCAGCGGGATGCATTTTTTGAATTTCGCCGGGGCGGATTTTCGGGCGGTTTGTCCGGCGGAGTCGGCGAAGGCGTTTCCGGAGGGAGGTCCTACCGCGCTTTACAAAGGGAAGCCCGTCGAGATCCGGGGCGAACTCCAGCTTTACAATGGCACGCCGCAAATCCAGATCCGGGCGCCGTCTCAGGTATCGGTCCTCGATGGATCCGGCTCCGGCGGCGGCGAGGCGTTCTGCCCTGACGGAGGTGTCGCCGCCCAGGTGTCTGGGTCAGCCCCGCCGGATTGCGTTACGCAGGGCGGGACCCGGACGGGTTGACCCGAAAGGAACACGTCTTGCGCCATGCCAAAAACCAGCCCGACCGGCGGGGCAGCCACGGCGTTTTCGACGGCGGCGAAGAAATGGCATTTCAGATCATCGACGAGGCATGGAAAAAGGCGCAGAAAAGCGGCATCCGCCCGAAATCGGAGGGCGATTCGCTCGCCTACACGATCCCGATGGGGCGTCGCGTCGGCTACCTGGGCGGCACCGCCGGGCGCGCGAGGGGCAACCCGGCGCTCACCACCGTCTTTATCGTGCTCAAAAAGGGCACCAAAGATGTGATCACGGCGTTTCCGACGGTGATCAGGGGAATCAGCTTATGAGCGCTCCCTCCATCCCCGATTCGATTATCCCACATCTGCCGCTGGCGAAAAAGTGGTCAGACTATCGACTGCGTCGGCACGACGGCGGTCGCCCGGCAAATCCTGATGAGCTGGATGAAATAAGGCGCGTCTGCGATCTGATTCGGGACGATTTTGAAGATTGGTTTTATCAGCATTTGCGAACAAAAGGACCGTTCGTTGAACCTCAAGAATATTAATGGATACGGATCAGCTTTATATGATCGATCTTGAGGATGGAGGAGGAAAAGGAGTTCGAGGCATATTTAGATTGGGCGATTCGCAATTTTAAAACATCTCGACACGGACGAAAACCGCCAGATGAGTTATACATTCGCCATCGATTGCGAACTCGAAGGAAGTTGGGGATGGAAGATGTACCTTGAGCCTCAAGAATCCGGGAAGCAAAGAGCCTTTCTTGGGGGAGTCCTAGATCGAAAGTGGATTGGGCAAACGGAACCGTGCCTACATGGATCGGAGCCGCCAGAGAAACACCTGGACTTGTCCCAGCAAAGAGCAAGCGGTAGAGGCGCGGGCAAAGTTGCAGAGGGCAAGGCGGCGCGCCGCCGAGGGAAGGGCGAACCCTGTAGCACTGTAGCCGGACTTGTGAAAGTTCGGAAGGCGGCGGTGAAATGGGGAGCCGCCGACGCGCAGGGCGCGCGGATCGGTGCGGGATGCCGGGTGGTCGGCGCGGTCTGAATTGACTGCCGCGTCTGTCTCCGCTTGCTCTGGCTCACGTGAATTCAGCTACTTTTCGCCGCCTTACTTCACCCGCAGGATGCCGCGCATGACGACGCTGTGCAGCTCGGGGAAGGTGCAGACGAATTCGTAGTCGCCGGGCGCTGCCGGGGCGTTGAATTCGAGGACGGCGGTTTCGCCTTTGTTGAGGAGCTTGGTGGCGTGGAGGATGTCCTTGGATTCCGGGAGGAAGTGTTTGGCGAAGCCCTCCGCCCCCATGGTGAGCGCCATGGTGCCGATCTCGGTTGCTTTGCCGGGATTGGTGATGACGAAGTTGTGGGGCATGAAGTCGGGGTTGGCGAAGGTGAGTTTCACTTTCTTGCCCGCCTTCACTTCGAGCAGGGCGACGTCGTATTTGAGCTTCTCGACCACCGTATTGACGCGCAGTTCGGTGAGATCCGCCGTGTCGGCGATGACGCCGCCGGGCACGATCTCCATCGGTTTTTCTTCCTCGATGACCTGGCTGCCGAGGCGCGGGTCAGCGACGAACCAATGGTGCTTCACCGTGGCGGCGGCGATGCGGGCGTGTTCGACAGGCGAGCTGAGAACCGCTTCGAGCAGCGCCTCATTTTTCGTATTGTGCTGCTGGTGAACCCAGAGCGCCTCCAGCAAGTGGTGCGCATGCTCCGGGTTTTTCGGGTCGAATTGCTTCACCCATTCGGCGGTCGCGGCGATGACTTCCTTGGAATCGCGCTCGCTCAGCTCGACCCGCGTGCGGTGGCGCACGCCGTCGATCGGATGCTTCAGGTTGTCGAGCAGCGCGGCGACCGGCTGGCCGTCGATTTTGACCGGCTTTTGCAGCGGGCGCCCCTGGTAGGTCATGCGGTAGATGCGGCCGTGGTATTTGTCGCGGTTCGGGTCGCGGACGTTGTGCTGCATGTGGCCGATGATGACGTTTTGCCAGTCGGCGATATAAAGCGCGCCGTCCTCGCCGAAGATCGCATCGGTCGGCCGGAAGTTTCCGTCGTCGCTGCGGAGCAACTCGGTGGTCGGCGTGCCCCAGACCTCGCCGGTTTTGAAATTCGCGCCGCCCTCGGTGTAGCCGTCGCGGTGCAGGTTGTATTGCTTGATCCCGAGGTATCCGATCGCATTGCAGATGAGGAAGTTCTGCTGGACGTCGTCGGGGAAATGGGCGCTGGAGACGATCTCGCAGGCGGGGACGGGGCGCACTTCCTTATTGAGGAGCTTGTGCATCTTGAAGCCCTTGCCATCCGGGCGGACCTGGAACGCGTTGCCGCCCGTGCCGTCGGTCGCGTAGTGGTAGCCCCAGTAATCGAAGGCGATGCCGTGCGGGTTTGGGCTATTGCCGGCGTGGAAGGCGATCGTGTAGCAGCGCGGGTCAAAGCGATACATACCGGAGGCACCGGTCTGGAGCGACGGCAGCCACGGGTTCTCGTGGTTGTGGACGAGGAAGATGCCGCTTTGCCAGTAGATGCCGCCGTCTGGTCCGTAGATCAGGTTGTTCGCGGCGTGGTGGGTGTCCTCCGAGCCGATGCCCTGGAACAGGATGTAGCGCTCGTCCGCCACGTCGTCCCCATCGGTGTCGCGGAGGAATAAAATGTCCGGCTGCGAAGTCACGATCACGCCGCCGTTCCAGAACTCGAAGCCCAGCGGGCAGTGGACGCGGGCGAACTCGGTGGCGCGCTCGGCGACGCCGTCCTTGTTGTCATCGTGCAGGATGAGCAGGGCGTCGTTGACCTCTTTGAGCGGCTCCTCCTTAGGGTAGGTCGCCCAGCAGGCCGCCCAGAGCCGCCCTTTGGTATCGACCTGGAGCTGGACCGGGTTGATCAGACCGGGGATCGACTTCTCATCGGCAAAAAGGTCGATCTTGTAGCCGTCGGGGATGTGCATCTTGGCAATCGCCTCCTTGCCGCCCAGGTAATTCGTCGATCCCTCTTTTTGGGCGGATGAGCTAGGCGAGCCGCCGCCGACGTTCGAGATCACCTTGACCGGCGGCGGCACGTTCGAGTCGTCCACCTTCAGGTCCTTGCCCGCCGCCCGCGCCCAGACTTTGGCGTCGCGGTTGGCGGTCAAGACGTCGTGCATGAGCAGCTCGTGCTGCAGGACATCGGCGTTGGTCTGGCCGTTGACGAACTTCAAGCCCGAGCGGCCGCCCCAGATGTCGTTGCCGTCCGTCGCGCGGTAGCGGTAGTGCCAGTGCTTGTTCTTATCGAGCACCGCCTCCCGCACCGCGTCGTGGGTATTGGAGCCGGTCTGCTCCTCGCCGGTCAGCGCCTTGGCGATGATCTGGGCGACCTGCCGGTTGCCCTGCTCGTTCAGGTGGATGCCGTTGATGGTGAGCGGCTCGGTCGTTGCCGCGTAGAGCTGCTGGGTCGGGTGGAAGAGATCGACAAAGGCGACGCCCTCGGACTGGGCGACCAATTCGGTGGCGGCGGTGATTTTCGAGAGCCGCGCGTTGTTGGACTGGCCGTTCGGCAAGTTCGGGTCGCCGATGTCCTCGTGCGCGATCGGGCTGAAGAGGACGATGCGCGGGATCTCGCCGCTGGGCTGGAGCCGCCGGTAGCGCGCGATCATGTCGCGCAGCGCGCCGGCGTAAGCCTCCGGCGTCATGTCGAACGATTCGTTGTAGCCGAAGAACGCGAAGATGACGTCCGCCTTCACGTGGACGAGGTATTGCTCCATCGGGGTGAAGCCCTGCGAGCGCGGGAAGTTGTTGGCGCGGTCGCCGGTGATGCTCAGGTTGCGGAAGACGAGTTTTTTCCCGGCGTTGGCGACCTGCAGGTAGGTCTCGGTCCAGCCGTCGTGCTGCATCCGGTCCGCCAAGCCGCTGCCGAGGATCGCGATGCGGTCGCCTTCCTTGAACGCAAATGGAGCCGGGTCGCGGTAGCCTGCGGGCACCGGCTTGATCTCGTAGCCGCCCGCCCCGGCGTAGGCGATCTTGCCATTCTTCAAATCGAAGCGGACCGATTCGTCCGGAGCCTGGTTGCCCTTCGATTCGTAAACCGCCTTCCGGTCCGCATCGAGCAGCGTGAGGTTGAACCCGTCGAGCCGGTTGGCGAAGCCCTCGCCCCGGTTCCAGATCGCGATTTCATCGACCGGCACCGTTTTGCCCAGATCTAATTCCCACCACGGATCTTTGCTATTCTCCGGCGTGTGGGTTTGCCCGCCGCCCGCATACTCCGGCTTTTTGTTGCCGTCGATCGCCTTCTCCGCCGGGCCGTTGTGCGCGGTCGCCGACTGGGTCGCCTTGCCGGAGCGCGCCACATTCTTGCCGCCGCTCACCACCTCGACCTCCGCCAGCGTCAGCGTCCGCTGATCGCCGGGCAGGTCGATCCGCACGAAGCGCGCAGACTTTGAGTCAGCGAATGACGAAGCGGCTGGCAAGGCGCAGGCCGCTGCGAGGAGAAGGGGCAGGGGGAGGGATGATTTCGGGGTCATAGGAGTGCGGAAGGCTAGGGAGCGATGCGAGGATTTCAACTACAGGGGTTGACGGACCATCCTTGCATCGAGACCTTCCCAGAAACGGCCGGGGCGGGAATTATTTCGTTGACGCCGCCGGCTATCCTGTTCAAGTGTGCATCCGGTGATTGCCGATCTGATGAATCTCCAAAACGACCCCCCAACTTGTATCGAAGTCTGCTCCGGCGCAGGAGGGCAAGCTCTTGGGCTGGAGTCGGCGGGCTTCAAAGCATTGGCCCATGTGGAGATCGACGGTCCCGCTTGCGCCACGCTCCGCCAAAATCGACCAAGGTGGAATGTGGTCGAAGCCGATGTGCGGGATTTCTCGGCGGCTGAATATCGCGGAGTGGACTTGCTCGCCGGCGGCGTTCCGTGTCCGCCATTTTCTAAAGCGGGAAAGCAGTTGGGCGAGCAAGATGAGAGAGACCTTTTCCCGGAGGCGCTTCGCCTGGTGGACGAATGCAAGCCCAAGGCGGTGATGCTCGAAAACGTGCGAGGCTTTTTGGACGCGGTCTTCACCGACTACCGGGGCAGCCTGAAGGCGGAGCTTCGGAATTTGGGATATGACGCGAGTTGGCACCTGCTGAATGCGTCTGATTTCGGTGTCCCGCAGCTCCGCCCCCGTGTGGTCATCGTGGCGATTCGCCGCGACCTAGCCCGCGGATTCTATCCGCCGATCCCGCTCACCGATGGAAGGATGGCCCCGACGGTGGGCGAAGCGCTCGTCGATCTGATGATGGCAAATGGATGGGAGCGCGCGCTCGAATGGGCGGCTGGAGCCAGCGAAATTGCGCCCACCTTGGTCGGCGGATCCAAAAAACACGGCGGAGCCGACCTAGGTCCCACGCGGGCGAGAAAAGCGTGGGCGACGCTCGGGGTCAACGCCAAGTCCCTGGCAGATTCCGCCCCCGAAAAAGGATTCGAGGGGATGCCGCGCCTGACCCTGCGGATGGCCGCGCGCATCCAAGGTTTTCCCGACGATTGGGATTTTGCCGGAGGCAAGACCGCCGCGTATCGCCAGATTGGGAACGCCTTCCCGCCGCCAGTTGCCAAGGCGGTCGCCTTCCGGATCCGAGAAGCGATCGCTGGAGCCGCCCAGCGGGCGGGAAGAGTTGCCTCCTAGATCACGATGGCGGCAGATGGCAAAGATCCTGGGCTGGGCGCGGTGGTCGAATTCTTCCTCCAGCGCAACGGCTTTGCCCAGCAAGCCGCCGCCACCCTCCGGCAGGCGCTCGACGAGGTCATCGACGGGATGCGGACCGGCAGGTGGTCGGTCGATGAATTGGAGAAGACCGAGAAAACCTATCTGGGGACAAAGGTCGAGATTCTATTCAAGTTCGATTTCGAGCTGCCCGATGGCGAAACTTTAGATGCGCGGATCGAGGGGGTGGAGGTTGACATCAAATGCACCGTTTTGCGGAACTGGATGATCCCGAAGGAGGCGGTCGGAGAAGTCTGCCTGTTGGTGCGGATCGACGACCAGCGCTCGAAGTTTTGGATCGGCGTGATCCGGGCGCTCCCAGCAATTCTTACCGTGGGCGAAAACCGCGACAAAAAGGTCTCGATCAGCGCCGAGGGTAAGAAAGCGATTCGCTGGCTCGTCGAGGCGGCGGACTTGCCAACGAATCTGCTGTCTGAATTGCCGCCCGAGTTGCTCGGCGAAATTATGGGACTCAAGACCGGGCAAGCGCGGATCAACGAGCTATTCAGGCGGGTCCAGGGGCGGATCATCCCTCGGGTTGCCATCGAAACCGTCGCTCGCCAAAAGGACCCGATGAAGCGCGTTCGGGATGCCCGAAAGCAGCTCGAAGCCGAAGGAATCCTGATTCTCGGTCACGAGGCGGAAGACCGGGAAATCGCCCGAGCCCGCAGATTTCCGATGCCGAAGAAGGGCGAGTTCCTCGCCGTCTCGGTTTAACGCCGCGCCTTTCGGTGACGTATCAGAGCCAAACTCAGCCCGCCTTGCCCCAGACCGCCTCGAGCACGGCGTGCATCTTCGGGTCGTGTTCTTTCAATTCCCCGCGGACGAACGGGTAGAAGTCGTTGCGGTAGAAGTAGGCTTCGGTGGCTTCGGCGAAGTATTCTTTGTGGTTGGTCAGCCCATAGTGGCGGACCTTTTTACCATTGTAGAGGAGGACCTGCTCGTAGGACTTCGATTCGACCGCCGCCTCGTAGGCGTCGATCACCGGCTGGTATCCGAAATCGAGGATCTGGTCGTGGTAGGCGTGGGCAAGCTCGTGGAGCACCACGGCGGGATGCTTGAACAATTGCCCGCGCTCGATCAGATGCCGGGCGACCGGGATGTGGACCTTTTTCCCAAGCCGCGCGTCGTAGCCGCGCCCGACTAGCCACGTCACGGCGGGGTGATACTGCATCGCCTTGAGTTCCGGGTGCTCGTGCTCGATCCAGATCTCCATCTTGCGCAAGTTCGCCAGCGGCTCGCCTTCCACCAGTATCGAGATCCGGTTGAGGTGATCGGCGAGCATCCGCAGCGCCTTGGCTCCCTCCTCCGCATGCGCGCCGCCGGGGAGCAGCGCCGGCTCGACCCACACCGTCCAGCCTTCCAGGTTTTGTTTCACCGGGTCAAAGCGCGCGCCTTTTGCTTCGGCGGCATCTTTCGGAGCCGGATCGGCGGCGGGGCAATCGGGAGCCGCCGAGAGAAGCAGCGCAGCGGTGGAGCAGGCGAGGAGGGCGAGGCGGAGCGATTTCATGCGCAGTCCTAGACCAGCGTCGGCACCGGGGCAAGCGGCAGCGGCAGCGGCAGCGCCTTTCTGGATCGCCCTTACGCGAAGCGGACCATGTCTTTGACCACCTGCCACCACATGTGGAAACACCCGCGCCACGAGTAGCGGAACGTGCCGTCGCCCGCCAGCCGGATGAAACCCGCGTCGAGGTTATGCTCGACCTGCCGCCGCATCTCGAACTGGATGCGCTCGCGCAGTGCCTCCCCATCCATCGGCTCCAGCGCCTCGGCGACCTCGTGGTCGGCGAGGAAGTCTTCGTGATCGCCGGCGATGCCGTCGATCGACGTGGCATCCGGCCGGCGCAACACGTGGATGCCCGGCGGCGTGCGCAGCGAATTGGCGAACGGATTTGTCCATGTCGTGAACGTGCCGCCGCCCTTCGCCCGGCTGGTCAGGCTCAGGAAGGCGAACGCGATCCCGCCTTGTTCGTTGTGGGTGATGCACGCCTGGGTCCGGCGTTCGCCATGGTAAAAGATGCGGATAAATTGGTCCAGCTCGCCCCACTGCCAGCCCGCGTCCTCGACCCATTCGTAGCCGCGCTCCTCGATCTCCTTCGTCCAGTCCTCCAGCATCGGGCAGCGCTCGCGGTTGGGCGGCGACCGCTTTTCAAGGCGGCGTTCGAGCGGCAGGCGCAGCTTCCGCACCCGCCCAACGATCTCGATCCACGGCAGCAAAAACCAGCCCGCCACCGCCACCGCGCCGCCCCAGTGCGACCCGGTGAAAAAATACCCCGCCCCATAGGTCGCGACCAACATCGCCACCGCCCCCGCCTTCCGCAGCAGCGGGTGGTGGAAGGTGCGCAGCCCCAGCGCAAAGATCACCAGGGCAAAGATGATGAGGAATTCGAACATCGGCTTTTCTGAGGCTACGACCGCCGCGCCGGTTCTGCCACCGCGATCTCGGGTGGACCGGAGCGAAATCCGGCGAATTCGATACGATATCGGATCCGAAGTATATCGAATCCGCTAACCTATTCCGCTACTCCGCCAACTCCAGCCGCACCCGGTAGGCGCGCTCCGGATCGCATTTGCCCGGATGCGGGATGAGGAGAAAGTCGTCGGCGACCACGGGGTTGAGGTCCGCGCCTTCGGCGATCGTGACCTTGGCGGGGTCGATCCGGTTTTCGAGAAATGCGACCATCGGGCGGAAGCCGCGCTGGGCGCCGTTGGTGTTGACAGGGTCGAACGATTTGTCGCCGAGCAGCGGTTTGATCTCGAAGACGATCTCGGTCGCGCTTTGCGCCAGCGTCTGGCCGTAGGCGAGCTTGCCCGGTGCCATGCGGGCGACCCAGCCGGGATCGCCGTAGAAGGCGACCACGTTTTTGTCGAACTCCAGCCCCTTCGCATCCATCGGGGTGAAGCCCGCCGCGCGCTGGGCGTCGGCTCCCTCCGGGATCGCATTGAGCCGGTGGATGAGGGCGTGTTGGTTGGCGAAGAACGCCTCGGCGAAGGTGTAGCGCCCCGGCTGCTCGACGAAGTAATCGAGCACGCCCCAGCCGCCGTAGCCGAACCAGGTCGGCACCGTGTAACCGAGCATCTGCCGGACGCCTGCCGAGTTCATGAAGGCGAGCGCCATCGCCTTGTCGCTGTCGATGTGCCCCATCAGGCAATTCCCGATCGGCATATACACTTTCGGGTTGTCGGAGCGGATCGGGTGCTTGTGGCCGCCGGTATCGATCCCGAAGAGTTCGCCGTCTTTGCACCGGAAGTAGCCATTTTTATACGTGTAGCCGATCTGCCAATCGCGCTCGGTGGCATGCCCGCTCGTCACGAAAAGATCCGCGTGGTAGTCGTTGAGCAGCGCGGCGAGCGACGCCGTGGTGTCCGGCGGCGCCTCGCCGACCTGCGCTGCTTCGCCGGGGCGCTTCGCGACCATCTTGCCCTGCTTCAGCTCGCAATACCAGGTGCCTTCCTCCACGCATTCCATCGCCAGCTCGGTGCCGGACCCGACTTTCCGCACGGTCAGCGGCTCCGCCTCCTCCGCGATGGCCAGCGCGTTCGCCGCATCATAGCCGGTCAGGATCCCCCACAGCGTGTCGGTGTATGGATCGGCGTCATACCTGCGGGTCAGCTCGTGCACGGCGGCAACGAAATCGCGGCCCGCCTCCGCGTGCGGCGCGACGAAGCAGGTGAAGCGCGGGTGCGCCTCCGCCAACGCATCGAGCGCCTCGCCAGGCTGCTCCGCATAAGTCACGACGGCAACTCGCCCGGGTATTTCTTCTGCAACGTGGCGATCACTGGTTTCCACGCCGCGTCCTCGGTCGATTTTGGGCGACGATGGCATAGTCGGCGGCAAAGGTGGACGCGCCAAGCGAGCGACAACGGTCGCGGCGGCGGCGGCGAGGGAAAGCGGGCGGAAGCAGGTCATCATACGGAATCCTAACCCGGTCCGGCGGCTGCCCCAAGGGTTCCGTGTGGCTTTGGGCAACCGCCTTGTGTTCGCGTATTTAGAAGATTCGAACGGCACTATTTTCGGCGGCTACCGAAACCGGCTTCTATGATTGTGCCTCACGACCGTTACCCGAATGCGATCAGAGAATTTCCGGAAAAGAAAGTGGTAAGGGAACCGTTTGAGGTTGCTGCGTCTTCGCCCACTTGTCGAAATGATGGCGTTCAGGATACCTGGTCGCGTAGTCGATGGCTCCTAAGAGTTCAGACCAAAATTCATCAAGGAGGGCAGGGGAAATCCCCTTCATAAAAAGAAACGATCTCCCTTACTTCCTGGGAACGCTCGCGGTGTCGTAACTCTCACCCCCGCTCTACCTGACGAATAAACTCCGCATGGCTGATTGGCGAGACTTCGCCTGAGTCCATCTCGATATCACGCTGGTCAACCTCTTCGTCGTCCGCACCAGGTGTGGAGCCGACGAAATCGTAGCGAGCAGGTGGGCAGCGAGTCCCGCTCGTTCCTCCTCGGTAAGCAGATCCGCTTCCCGCTGGATTTCCTGATTAATGGGGTCATGCTTTGATTTTATCCCATCCGTATGCCGCGTCAATTTTTGAGAGGCCTGAAACTTTAAGCATTCGGACGAGTAAGGATTCAAACCATAGCCGGGTCGCCACGAGGAGGCGATCGGCGGTCACAGAGAGGGCTTTCGCGGTCCTTTCACGGTCCGGAAATCCGCGCGCATCCCGCTGCCAATCACGCTAGAGTGCGGCGATGCCCGATCCTCTTACTTGCGAAGACTGCGGGGCTCCGATCCCTCGCAGCTCGCCCGGCGGCGTGTGCCCCGCTTGTTTGGCGGCGGAGTTACTTGCCGATGGCGAGGCATCATCCGCGCCTGGGGCGGCGGCGGATCTGCCGGTGCCGGGCTATGTTTTGCGCGAAAGCTGGGCGAAGGCGGGTTCGGGGTCGTCTGGCGGGCGGAGGAATTGGCGGGGACGCGGCGGATCGGTGGCGATCAAGTTTTTGAAGCCGGGGTTGGAGCGCGGGGAGGCGGGCGTGCGGTTCGAGGCGGAGATGGCGGCGCTGGCGCTGATGGACCATCCGGGGATCGCGCGGGTGTTTGCGTCGGGCAAAGCGCGGGACGGCAGCCCGTATTTCGCGATGGAATTCATCGAGGGCGAGCCGATCAACCGGTTTTGCAAAGCGCGGGATCTGCCGCTGCGGGAGCGCCTTGCGCTGTTCGTCGAAGTCTGCGAGGCGGTCGCCCACGCGCACCGGCGCGGCATTATCCACCGGGATCTCAAGCCGTCGAACATCCTGGTGCCGACCGCGCCCGGCGCGCCGCCGGTGCCCAAGGTGATCGACTTCGGGATCGCCAAGGCGACCGAGCGGCTGCTGACCGACCGCACGCTGGTGACCTCTCCGGTGCAGGTGCTCGGCACGCCCGCCTACATGGCTCCGGAGCAGGCGGAGCTGCGCGGCGAGGCGATCGACACGCGCTCGGACGTCTATTCGCTCGGCGCGGTGCTCTACGAGCTGCTCGCCGGATCGACGCCGTTCAAGGAAGACACCGCCGGGAGCACGCCCTACGACGAGGTGCTGCGCCGCATCCGCGAGGACGACCTCGCGCGCCCGGGAGCCCGCGCGCCGGTCCGCCAGTACTCATGAGCTGATTGATCGCGATGCGCGCGCTGGAGAAAAAGACTTGCGCGCGCCGGTTTGAATCCGCCGCCGAGCTGGCGCGGACGTCCGGCGATTTCTTTAATGCACGAGGCGTTACGCCGACCGCCCGACGCGCTCTACCGGCTGCGAAAATACCTGCGCCGCCACTGGAAGGCGCGGCGGCGGCGGCGGCGGTGCTTCGCGGCGCTGGCGGCCGCGGCGGCGGTCAGCAATGTCTCTACCTCTACAGTCGCGCCGCAGCGAGGCGCGCGGCCGAATACAGCCGCAGACTTCCGCTGCACGGGCTGGAGGAATCGCGCAACGGCCTCTACTGTCGAGCGCCGCCGCCTACTCGCCCGCGCGGTGGTCGGACCCGGCGAACTCTACCGCCTACCACCTGATGGCCGGGGCTTTGCTACAGGATTTTTTGCCCAGCCCGCGCTCCCGCCCGTCGAGCATCCGGCCGAGCTGATGGCGGCGTGGAGCGCGGACGGAGCGCGGCTTTTCACGGCGGCGGCAGATGGCAAAATCCGGGTCTGGGACGCGGCGACCGGGGAGGCGCGCGGCGACCTGCACGCCGAGGATCATGCCATCGTGGCGCTCGCCGCCAGCCCGGACGGCGCGCACCTCGCGGCGACCTGCGCGGGCGGCGCGACCCGGATCTGGGCGCTGGACCCAAGCGGGTCCCCGGCAGGCGATCCGCTCCGGGTCGCCGGCGAGCGGGCGATCTTCGCCCAAGGCGGCGCCATGCTGTGGGCGGCGGCGGCGGGCAAGGCGCGGCTTTACGACGCTGGATCGGGCGCGGTCGCCGCCGAGTTTTCACTGCCCGGCGGAGGTTCGGTCGAGGCGTTGGCGGCCAGCGCGGACGGGCGCTGGCTGGCGGCAGCGGCGGGCAAGGCGGTCTCGGTCTGGGATGCGGAGCGCCCTGGCGACGCGCCGGCGACGTTTGCGTTTGGCGACCGCGCGGTGGCGGATGTCGCGCTGTCGCCGGATGGCGGGTCGGTGGCGGCGGTCTTCGGATCCGGGCGCGTCGCGGCGGTCGTCTTTGACCGGGCGAGCGGCGACCAGCGCGCCGGCCCGCTTTGGCACGCCGCGCCGGTCCGGCTGGCGATCAGCCCGGACGGCTCGCGCCTTGCCACGGCGGCGGAGGACGGCGGCGCGCAGATCTGGCGGCTGGACAATGGCGAGCCGCTGGGCGCGGCGATCCGGCACCGGGCGGCGATCCGGTTCGCCGCGTTTTCCCGCAGCGGCACCCGCCTGATCACGGCGGGCGATGCGCTTTCCGCCGGGGACGGGGCCGCCGCCGTCTGGGACGCCTGGACCGGGGAGCCGCTCAGCGCCCCGATCCTGCATCCGGAGGGCGCGAGCTTCGCGGTGCTCGATCCGGCGGGCGAGCGGCTGGCGACCGGCGGCCGCGACAAGATGCTGCGCGTCTGGGACATCCGCCCGCGCGCCGCCACGCCGCTGCATCTCGAGCACACGTTCCCGCCGCAGCAGGTCGCCTTCTCCCCCGACGGCGGCCGGGCGCTGACCTGGTGGTCGTCCTACAAAGTCCGCGCCTGGGACCTGGCCAGCGGCGCGATCCTCGTCCCCAACCAATCCTACGGCCCCGAGGCGGTCGCCTTCATGGCGCAATCCGGTCCGACCTGGTCCCCGGCGAATGCCGCCCGGCGCGACGAAATCCCGTTCGCCCGCGAGCTGATCCCCGGCAAGGCGCTCGCCGCCGGGGCGTCGCCGGACGGCCGGTTTCTCTACGTCGGCGGCGAGGACGCGCGGCTCCGCGCCTGGTGCCTGGCGGACGGGAGCTGGCGCTTCGATCCGGTCCCGCATCCGGCGGCGATCACCGCGCTGTGCGTCGAACCCGGCGGCGGGCGCGTCTTGGCGGGCTGCGCGGACGGATCGGTCCACCTGTGGGATGCCCGGACGGGCAAAAAGGCAGCGGGCTTCCCGGCGGCGCACGCCGGTCGCGTCCTGTGCGCCGCCTTCGCTGGACCGGGCGTCGCATTGACCGGCGGCGAGGGCGGGACCGCGCGGATCTGGCGGATCGAGGGCGGCTGGCAAAGCGCGCCGCTCACCCATGGCGGGGCGGTCGCGGCGGTCGTGGCGGACGACACCGGGCGGCGGGTCGCCACCGGCAGCGCCGACAATTCGGCGCGGGTCTGGGATGCGGCGACCGGCTCCCCGATCACGCCGCCGCTCGCGCACATCGGCGGCGCGCCTCCCTCCGGACTGCGGCTCGCGTTTTCGCCCGGCGGCGAGCGTCTCATCACGGCGGGATCGTTCGACTCGACCGCGCGGATCTGGGATGCGGCGACCGGGGAGCCGCTCGCGCCGCCGCTCGAGCACCGCGAACCCGTCGCCGAGATCGCCTTGACCCAAGACGGCGCGGTCCTCGCGACGGCGACGGGTTCCGAGATCCGGCTGTGGGACGCGCGGACCGGCGATCCGATCACGCCGCCGCTGCGCCCCGGTCCCGGCGTCACCAGCATCCGGTTCGATGCCGAGGCGCGGCACCTCGCGGCGGTTTGCGCCGACCTGACGGTGCGCGTCTGGCACCTGCCGCCGCTCCGCCCCGGCCAGCCTGCGCCGGATTGGCTGCCGGACCTCGCCGAGGCGGTCGCCGGGGCGCGGCTCACCGCGGCGGGCAAGCTGGAAGCGCCGGACGCGGCGATGCGCCGGGCGAGCCTGGCGATGGCCGGCGGCAGTAGTAGCAGTAGTAGCGGCGGCGGGATCGGGGCGTGGTTGGCGGGCGATCCGGCCGGGCGCCCGATCAGCCCGGCGGCGCGCTCGGCGGACCGCGCGGCGTTTGTGCAAAGCCTCGCCGAGCGCGGGACGGTCGCCGATCTGCGCGGCGCGCTCCGCCTTTCCCCGATGAACCCGCAGATCATGGCGCGGCTCGGCGCTCGCCTTGCCGAGGGCGATCCGCCGCCCGCCGAGGCGTTGCAGGAGGCGGATTTCCTGACCGCGCTCGCCGAGTCGCTCGCGCCGGCCAGCCCGGAGATCCCGCCGCTGCGCACCGAGGTGCTCGGGGCGCTCGGCCGCCACGGGGAGGCGCTCGCCCGCAACCGGGATCTGCTGCTCGCCGCGCCGGACGTCGCGGCGGCGTGGAAGGCGCGCGGCCGCCTGCTGGAGCGCGAGGCTTCGATCTACGGCGCGTATGCCGCCTACGCGGAGGCGGGGCGCCTCGCCCAAATCGCCGGCGATGCGGCGACCGCCAACGAATGCTCCGAGGCGCTCGCCCGCATCCGCCCGAACCCGCCGGATACATTTGGCGACGACTATCTGCGCCTCCAGATCATGCTCGCCCAGCGCGTCGCCTTGCCCGGCGAATCCGAGCGGTCCGCCGCCGCGCGCGACACGCTGGAGCGGCTCCGCCTCGCCAAGGCAGATCCCGCCGCCGCGCTGGCCATGGCGTGCGACGGGCTGGAGGCGGCACCGCTCGATCCCGGCGGCTGGATCGAGCTCGCCGACCTGTGCGAGGCGCGCGGCGATTTGGCGCTCGCGGCGGGCGACCGCGGGGCGGCGGCGAATTGGTTTGAGGCGGCGCTCGCCCCGCTCTTCGGGATCGTCGCCCCGGAGGCGCGGCTTTCCCGGACGGCGGAAAAACTCGCTGCCGTGCGCGCCCCCGATCGCGGCAACCGCAGGGCGGGTGCTCTCGCGGCGGGCGTCGATCTGGATTCTGCGAGCGCGCGGCTCGGGCTGGGACCGGTCGCCGCCGACACGCTGCGCGCCGCCTATGCCTACCGCCGACGGGATTTTGCCGCCTGCCACGGATTGATCGAGACGCTGACCGCGCGGCGGCCCGGCGACCACCGGCTCGCCATGACCCACGCCGGCTGCCTCTACATGATCGCCCGCGACCGCCCTGCCGAGGCGCTCAAGGCGCTCGGCGAACTCGACCGCGCGATCAAGCTGGCCGCCGCCGCCGGGGACCGCGGAGCCTACTTTTCGTATGTCGGCTCCCGGCAGTGGGTGCGGGATGAAATCGCCCGCAGCGACCACCCGCTGCTCGCCCTCTTCGGCGGCGGCGATGCGTTCCGGCGCCTCGCCCAGGAGGATCTCATCGAGTGGAAGCAGATCCCGCCGCGCGACCCCGCCGCGCCGCCCGAGCTGATCGACCTGACGCCGTTCTATACCTCCAGCCTCGATATGGACGAATCGACGCCGACCTACAGCCCGGTCAATTCGTTCGCCAACCTGCCGCGCGGCGTCGGCGACCTCGGCGGCGACACCGCCTTCGACGTGCGCGGGATCGTCCAGTTCCGCAGCGCCATGATGGCGGACCGGACATACCATGACTCGGTCGCGGTCGAGCTGGACCGCCGCTGCCGCGCGCTGCACCTCCTCCAGTTCACCTATTTCCTCGACGGGATCGGCAGGGAGATTGCGCGGCTCACGCTGCGCTACGCGGACGGCACCACCGCCGAGCAGCCGGTCCGCATCGGCATCGAGACAGGCGGAGCCACCGTCGAGCACGCCGAGGCCAGGTCCGCCACGCCATATCACCCGATCCCCTACGCCACCGCGCCCCACGTCCCGCGCCCCGATCTCCTCATGGCGGCGTATCGGCTGACCTGGAAAAACCCGCATCCCGAGAAGGTGATCGGATCGCTCGAGATCCGCGCCCTGCCGGGCGTGGCGGGATTGGCGCTGGTCGCCTTGACGGTGGAGTGAGCGGAAAATGGCGACCTCAAGAAAATGAAACGTTTCACTAAAGTCACAGGCGATGGCGATACCCTCTAATATCGGGATCAGAGTTCTCGGGATGGAGTCCATCGCCCCTGAAATCTCGGCGGAGGGATATTTTGTGAAATGCATCCTGAACGCCTCCTGCGCGATCTTTTTCCCCGGAACGATCCAGCACCGTGACGTCAAGCGCGAGGGAATCTCCTACGAGGACGATTACGCGGGGAACGCGATGGCGGCGACGATCACGCGAGGACGGATCGATGTGCGGTTTCATCGCGGCTATTCCGACGCCGCCGTCCGGGAGATCTTCCGAGATCTTTTCGGAAAACCAGAGATGAAATGGGCGGCCGGATTCGCGGTCCACTACCAGGGGCGAGCCGTGCTGGGAAGGTAGCGCCTCGAAAAAGGCGAATCCCCGGCGCGGTTTCGTGGTGGCGCGCCTTTTCACCTTGACCGATGGGTTCGTGGTTGGTGGAATTAGAATGCTCCGCGATCTCGCCCTCCGCCTGCAATCTTGCGGGCGGTGCTTGGCGCCTAGTTCGCCGTGGTTGTTCTCCTAGAGGATGCCGCCTGATTTCACCACGACAACCCAGCCTCGACGGCAAGCTCTCATCCCCGAATGGAATTTTCATATTACGTCCCCAAGGCGACCAGGCGGATATCTCGCTTCTCTTTGCTGCGATCAAATCGGCAGACGCAGATGCTTCGGGCAGTCCTCTGCGGCGCTTGCCTCGCTTTCGCCATCGGAGCGGGCGGATCGGCGCTCGCCGGCGGCTTGGTCAGCGATCCGGGCAATTTCACCTGGGCGGACACCGTGGACGGCGGCGATGTCGCGGCGCTGCAAGCCATCTACCAAGAGTGGGGGCTCGCCTTTGATTTCGGGAGTTCCCGGCTCACGGGCGACGACCCTCCCAAGGCGGGGATCACCAACGACTGGGAGTATGAGGCGGTCTATGATGAGATGGACCTTGAGGACCCGTCCGACGATGTCTTGCTCGGCTATCGGATCACCCAGCAAGACCGGGTAAATGTCCTGACCTTAACGGTGAGTGTCCCGCAGGCGATCGGCGGGCTGAGCAGAGCTGGACTCTATCCTCGGCGACCGGAAGAACCTGACCGGGTCGATCCCAAGCTCGGTCGGGAACCTGTCGAAGCTGACCTCACGTGAACCTGACGGGCAACGACCTGAGCGGCGAGATCCCCGCCTCCCTCGGGCAGCTCGGCCAGCTTGAGACGCTCGATTTGAGCAACAACGCCCTGACCGGATCGATCCCGGAGACGCTGGCGGGGATGAGCAGCCTCCAAGATCTCGTTTTGAATGACAACCAGTTGAGCGGATCGATCCCGAGTTCGCTCGGAAGCCTCCCGCGCTGGAATCCCTGCGCCTCCAAAACAACCAGCTCTCCGGCGAACTGCCCGCCAGCCTGGGGCAGCTTTCAACCCTCGTCACGCTCGACCTGGACGACAACGATCTCGCGGGCAGCATCCCGGCCAGCTTGGGCGACCTGGCGGCGCTCGGCATCCTCGATCTGAGCTACAACCAATTCTCGGGTCCGATCCCGGACAGCCTCGGGAAATTTAGGCGAACTCGGCAGCCTGAACTTGAGCTACAACGAACTGGAAGGGACCGGTCCCCGGGGCGCTCGCTTCGCTCGACGCCTCCCTGCGCCTGCAGGGCAACTTCCTCAGCGGCACCCTGCCGGCGAACCTCGGCGAATTCGCGGCCAGCACGATTTTCCTGGCCAACAATTTCTTCAACGCGGCTCCGGGGAGCCCGTCCTCCCTGATTGTCTCAGCGATTGGCGGATCAGGAGCCGGGCGATCAATGGGTTCGGGACCCAGCGCACCGGCGTAACTTTGATCGAAGGGCTGGCGGTAACCTATGAGGCGGCTGAAGGCTCTGGCGTCTTCATCGGTCCGCTCACGGTGACCAACCAATCGCCGGCGACCGGGATCACGGGCACGCTTAGCGTGGCGGCGGATGGCTTTCTCGGCGAGCCGGTGGTGTCCCCGGCGGGTGACGTGTCCCTGGCGCCGGGCGAGGCGCGGCAGTTCTCGATCTTTCTGCCGATCGGGACGGCGGGCACGCCCCCCGGCGACTACATCATGGACGTCTCATTCGAAGGCGCGACGTTTTCCACGGCGGCGATAACGATCATCGAGCCGGTCGGCACCGTTACCGAGATCACGGGGGTGGTGAATGTGCAGCCGGCCGATGGAGAGATGCGCGCCTTAGGGCTGGGCGATCCGATCTTCGCAAACGACACGATCATCACCGGGGCGGGCGCGATGGCGCGCATCGAATTTGCCGACGAATCTTCATTCGAAGTCTTCGAGAACGCCAAGCTAGCGATCGATGATTACGTCTACGATCCGGAGGCCTCGGCCAACAACCGGGTGGACTTCTCCATCCTCCGCGGGGTCTTTCTTTTCACGAGCGGTCTCATTGGCAGGGATGACCCGGATAATATCAACATCGATACCCCTCACGGAGGTATCGGTATCCGCGGCACCGAATTCACCGTGGATGTGTCCGATGATGGGACCAACTCCTTGATCGAGATCGAGGTGACCGAGGGCACCGTCGTCTTCACCGACTTCTACACCGGCGAAGTCACCGAGATCCCCGCTGGAGAATCCCACCAGAGCACGGCACCGCTCCCATCGCTCGAGACGGTGCGGCTCAGCGTGAACCGCGTTGGCGATCCGGCGCTCGACCTTGCCGGCTACACCGATGCCGCCTTCACCGTGCAGCGCTCGACCGACCTAAAAACCTGGGACGACTGGCGCGAGGTGCAGGCGTCCGAGCTGCCGCTGTCGATCCCCGAGACGTCCGGCGAGGACGCCGTCTTCTACCGGCTGGCCCGATAGGCTAGGCGCTGGCATAGCGCGATCCGGGCAGGGATCATTCTGAGTGGGATTCTTCGGATCGGCAATCAATCAGGGCGTCGCGTTGGAAGTCCCCTCCCTGGAGGGGAGATGGGATTCGCGACGCCCTGCATCATCGAGTTCACCAAAAGGGTGAGCCACTAGGTTTTCCGATTATTCTGAAGGTGAAAAAGCCGTGGGATTCCATTGCCGATTCTAGGATAATCTAGCCGCGAAGGCGGGGGCGTTTTGGCGGTCAGCCTGCCAGCGCCGCCATGACGTAGCGGAGTTCGCCTTCGACTTCGGCGGGGGAGGCGACGGTTTCGGCGATGGCGTCTTCCAGCGCGCGGCGGTAGCGCTTTTTCAGGCGGTGGACGGCGACCTGGAACGCACCCTCGCTCATGCCGAGCGCCGCCCCGGCATCGGCGTAGCGGTGGCGCTTGGACGCCCCGGCGAGATACGGGCGGATCGCGTGGTAGAGGTCGGCTTTGCCAGAGGCGGCGTATTCGCGCTCGAGGCGGGCGAAGGCATCGTCGAGCAAGGCGAGCGCCCAGCGGCGTTCGAAGAGTTTTTCGGGGTCGGAGAGGTCGGCGGGTTCCTCCTGGTAGCGCTCCTCGGCGTCAGCCATCGATGGGGATGAAGGTGGCTCCGCCGCCGCGTTTTTGGGCGGATTGTTTGCGGTGGAGGTCGATGATGTAGTGCTTGAGCGCGGCGAGGAGAAAGCTGCGCAGGCGCCCGCGGGCGGCCCTCCGCGCCTTCGGCAGGTCGCCGCGCGCCAGCAGGTGGGCGAAGAAGCCCTGGGCGATGTCCTCGGCGTCCGGCAGGGCGGGCCCGCCGCGCCGGGCGTAGGCGTAAACCGGATACCAGTAGATCGCGCAGAGTTCCGCGAGGGCGCGCTCGCCGACCGCGCCGCCGCCGCGCACCTCCTCGATGAGGGTCCATCGGGTGTTGGGAAATGGGCTGCCTGCCCGGCTGGCGTCGGCGTCTGCCATGGTGGTTGAGAAACTACCGTGGCATCGACCCAGCGCCACGCCTTCCTTTCGCGCCGCACCCGGCGTCCGGATTAAATTTTGTGCCCCGCTGTATGGATCCTGCTCCGGCTGCGCAGAAGAGGGAAAGACCACCCATTTCCCCAGATTCCCATGAAGCGATCCGCCTTTTCCCCGCCCGCCCGCCGCGCGCTCGCCCGCGCCGCGCTCTGCCTAAGCCTAAGCCTCCCGTTTTTCGCCGCCGCGCCCGCCTCGGCGCAGGTCGAGGACTACGTGACCGGCGCGCAGATCGACTTCGTCGGCAGCGTGCCGAATTTCGGCGGGATCGTCGGGTGGAAACGCTGCACGTCGGGCGAGAGTCCGGTGCAGACCAAATTTTTGCGCGACAACACAGCGGGATTCTTCCGGACGCTCGGGCGTTGCCTGCCGGGCGAGTTTTCGTTCGACGGCACCAGCCTGCTTTTTTCCGTGGGATCCGATGGCGCGATCATCCGGACGGGATTCTCCAATGTGGTCCTCGGGAACACGCCGGACCCGAGCGGCATCACCGAGCTGACCCAGACGGCGCTCGGCTCGACCCATTTTTTCTGGACCGAAAACCCGGTTTCGTTCGAATTCCCCGACCCCGGTAAGATCTACCGCATCCCGCGCGGCGGCGGATCGCCGGAGCTGCTCTGGGACATGAGCACCAATGCGATCTACCCGACCGATCTCGCCGTGCTGGACACCAACACGCGGGTCGCGGCGATCTCGTCCGACGGCCGGCTTTGGGAGATCAAAGAGGTCATCAGCGGCGATCCGCCGTTCCAGCTCCGGCTGTGGACGCACACCGAGCGCGCCCAGCGGGTGCAGGCGATGGAGGTCCACGGCGACCGCCTTTACTGGGCGGACCTGACCAGCGATGGGCGCAGCATCTTCTTCCGCTCGGCACCGCTTTCCGACCTGACAAGTACGCAGATCCACGGGATCGAAAACCGCCCGGCCGGCGGCTTGTCGATGAGCGAGATGGCGGTGACCGGCAACGCGATCTATTTTCAGACCCTGATCAATGGCACGCCGAGCGCCGCGCTGCGCCGGCAGCCGCTGCCCACCGGCACGATCACCGACGCCGCCGTGCTGACGACCCGGATCTTCGACCTCCAGTCGCAAGCCGGCTGGGTCCTGTGGGGCAAAAACACATCCACCATCAGCCGGTTGTCGGAGACCGCCGCGCCGCTGACCCGCGACCTGCGCGCCGTCTCGCTAGAGATCATCCAATCGATCCAAGGCCCGGCCAACGACGTGACGCTGGTGGCGGACAAGGCGACGTTCGCCCGCGCCTTCGCGCGGATCGAGGCGACCTCGTCCGGCGAGACCGCGCTGGCGCTCGCGCCGGGCATGGTCCTGCACGGCACGGATTCGGGCGGCAACCGGCTGCCGAACTCGCCGCTCTACCCGACGCGCAACCCGCCGGTGACCAATGCGATCCAGGGCGGCAACCGGGCGCTGCAGGAGGATGGGTTTTGGTTCACGATCCCCCGCGAGTGGACCCAGGTCGGGCAGGTCACGCTGCGCGCCGAGGTCAACCCGTCCCGCTCGCTTTCCGAGATCACCCGCTCGAACAACTCGGTCTCGGTGACCCGCACGTTTTTGCGCAAAGTCCCGGTCTGCATGGTGATGATCCCGACGGTCACCCACCTCGGCACCTTCCGCCGCTACCACCCGAGCTACCAGGAGACGTTCGATTACCTGGAGGCGCTGCTCCCGACCTCGCGCCTGCAGGTCGATTTCGTGCCCGGCGACAATCTGGACGAAACCGGGCACCTCGTCTGGGAGCACTCGCCGTTCGAGTTTCAGGAAGGCGACGACGACAAAGACAAGGTGCTCAACGGGCTGTTCTGGAAAAAGGTGTTTGGCTCCGGCGGGCCGCATTGCGAGCCAGAGGGCGGCTTTGACCACTATGTCTCGATGATCCCGCAGCACTCCGTGGGCTGGAGCGGCTACGCGCGGCGGGGCACGGATGTGATTACGGAGGGGATCAGCATCTTCATGTATAACAATTTCCGCAGCTCGCTGGGCATGCCATCGCCCGCCGCCACGCAGGCGCAGGAACTCTCCCACAACTACGGGCGCTGGCACGTCGATTGCGGCGATCCGGACAACGTCGATACCAACTACTGGTATGATCCGGAAACCCTGTCCGACGAGGGGCACCTCGGCTTCGACCCGATCCGGCGGATCTTGATCGGCGCGGATGAGGCGCGGGATTACATGTCGTATTGCGGGCCGGAGTGGGTCTCGCCTTACACCTGGCATGAGATGAACAACCGGATCTCGACCGCCTCGGGATTCGCCCCGCTCCTCGGCGGGGATGCCAAAGCGAAGGCAGCGAAGAAACCGGCGGTCCCGGCGGGCGATGGCGGCGCGAAGGCGGACTATCCGCCGCGCCTGATCACCGGGCTGATGGGCTTGGACGGCGAACAATCCGAGGTCTATCCGGCTATCACGCTCACGCCCGAGCAGGCCGCCCGCGCAGTGGCGGGGCTGTCGGGCGACGGCTACCCGCTGGAGATGCGCGCCTACGCGGGCAACATGCTCATCGCGACCTCGCCGGCGCGGACGTTCCTGCCGCTGCTGGACGCGGGCGCGCACGACTCGAAACAACATGGGTTCGCCGGCGTGCTAGAGGCGGACGCCAGCACGACCCGGGTCGCCATCGTCGATCCCGAAAACCCATCCGAAGTGTTGGTCAATCTCGAGGGCGGCGACAATCCGCCATCCGTCGAAGTGATCTTCCCGGAGGGCGGCGAGACTTTCAGCGCGCCGTTCACCATCGAGTGGAAAGGCGAGCACAACGAAGCATTCACCGACACCCACGGACCGCTCGCCTACACCGTGCGCTACAGCCCGGACAACGGCTCGACTTGGGTGCAGCTCGCCGAGAACACCGCGGCAGATTCGCTGACGGTCGATCCCGCCAACCTGCCAGGCAACCCCGACCCGCAGAACTGCCTGGTCGAGGTAACGGCCAGCGACGGCCTGCTCGTCGGCACCGACCAGAGCGAGAAATTCACCGTCGGGAACAAGAACCCAGACTGCTACATCTTCTTTGAAGGCGACGGCGGAAAGTCCACGATCAACCTCGCCCACGCCTCATTCCAGTGCGGCGAGACCGTCCGGCTGCACGGCGTGGCGCACGATGTGGAAGACGGCGGGCTGGGCGAATTCGCGATGTCATGGTCGGTCACCGGTCCGGTCAACGGGTTCGGGCAGGGTGCCAACTTCGCCTTGGAAAACCTACCGCCCGGCGAATACACGGTCGAACTCTTCGCCTTCGACGCCTTCCAGGGCACCGGCTCCGCCACCGCCGGTCTCACCATCGAGCCGCGCTACATCGCAGAGGCGTCCGGACCCATCGACGTCGACGGGCAGGCAAGCGACATCGGCTACGAGGGCGACGCCTGCCGCACCGAAATCCGCTACCCGGACACCGGCAACATCGCCAACGCCCGGATCGTCCGGCTCGGCGACTACCTGCATCTCTGCGTCGAGGGGCTCGAGCAGGGGCAAAACACCGGCTCCACCCTCGCGGTCATCTTCGACGTCAACAACAATGCGTCCAGCGGACCGGAGGCCAGCGACCGCCGCTTCGACATCGTCCTCGCCACCGGCCAGATCCGCAGCTACACCGGCGGCGGAACCTTCTGGTTCCCGGACAACGTCCCGTCCGGCATGTCCGGGTTCGTCACCCAGCGCGACGGCCGGTGGATCGTCGAAGTCCTCATCGGATTGCTCCCGATCGGCGGCTGGAACGACCAGACCGTCGGCATGGCGATCCAGCACACCGCCCGCCATGCCGGCGGCGACGACCACCTCTGGCCCCCGACCGCCAACTCGATCCTGCCCGCCTCCTGGGCGAAAACCGTCTTCGGCACCAATCCAGACAACCCGTCCGACATCAACAACAACGGCATCGCCGACCAATGGGAACTCGACACCCACGGCAAGCTCGTGAAACCGGGCGACGACCTCGACGGCGACGGCCAGGACGAAGTCACCGAATACACCGCCGGGACCGACGGCAACGACCCAAGTTCGTTCTTCAAAGCCCAGGTCAAAACCGCCGCCTCCCAAGGCAACAAAGCCGCCGCCGACGGCATCAGCATCACCTGGGCCACCGCCCCCCACCGCAGCTACGAAATCTGGCGCTCCACCGACCTCGCCAACTACTACCCGCTCGCCAGCGGCATCCCCGCCGACCCCACCGGCACCGCCGAATGGACCGACCCCAACCCGCCCGCAGGCCGCGCCTTCTACCAGGTCAAAGCGGTGTACTTCCGGTAAGCGGCTGGGTGAAAACCTAAAGCCAAGGCAGGGAGGCGATGCCGCTGACGAATAAAGTTCAGAGAGGCTCTCCCGTCACCCGCGCCATTGAGCGAAGCTCCATATTGAATCTGGTCGCGGCGGCTCTGGGATATCGTACCCCCTACCGCGAATACATCGGCAGATACCGGTAATAGACCTCTAGCGAGAGGACGGCGAAGGCGGTGGTGACGAGGCGGCCGGCTTCGTTGGCGAAGGCTCCTTCGGGGTTCCAGCTTCCTTCGTTCCCGCCGTTTTTGATCTGGCGTTCGAGGAGGGCGGGTTTGAGGGCAGCGTTCCAGGCATCCCACTCGGTGCCGCCGTGCTGGTAGAGGGCGAGGGTGCCGTAGTAGAGCGGGTAGAAGTCGAGCGTTCCTTTGCCCGGCGATCGCTCTGCGATCGCGGCGGCGGATTCGAGCATGTTGGGCTGGGTGCGGGGCGTGCCGAGGAGCTGGCGGCAGAACATGCCTTCGGCGATCAAGCCGGGCTTCGGGTTGCGGTCCTGGTATCCATAGAGACCACCGCTTTCCCGCCGCGGCTGCGGTCGAGCCAGCGGGCGCTGTTCTGGAATGCCTCGGGCGGCACCGCGATGCCGGCATGGCGGCGTTTTTAAGGCGAGGACCTGCCAGCCGTGGATCGAGGTGTCGCCGTCCCGGTCGCCGCATGGCGTAGCGCCAGCTTCCGGTCCCGTTTTGGGCGCGCAGGATGAACCCGGCGGCGGCTTCGACCTTGGGGCGGAGCGATTCGTCGCCGGTCAGGGCATAGGCTTCGGCGAGCGCGATGGTGGCGATCCCCTGGTCGGACATGTTGCCCTTGGTCTGGCGGTCGCCGCCGAGTTCGCCGCCCTCGCCGATCTGGGCGGCGAGCCAGGCGATGCCCTTGCGGAGCGGCTCGGCGTGGGGGCCGCCGCCGGTGTGGGTGCTGCCCCAGCCCATGTAGCAGAGGAGCGCCATGCCGGTCGCCGCGATGTCGTGGTCGCGCTTGCCGCCGTGCCGCGCGATGTCCCACCGGCCGTCGGCTTCCTGATGCCGGGTGAACCAATCGAGCGCCTTGCCGATGGCCCGCTCGGTGTCCTGCGAGCCGCCGAGCTGCTCGATGATCTGCTCGCGGTTCGGCTCCCGGCGCAAGGCGAGCGGGTCGAGCGCCTGCGGGCGGGATTCGAGCGAAAGCCCCGGGGCGACCGGGATCGGCGGCGGCGCGGCAACAGGCGAATCCGGCAGGGCGCCCGCGGCGGCGGCGGCACCGGATTCCGCCTCGGGCAACGCCGCGATCGGGGCGGCGGCGGTCGCGGGCGGCGGGGCGGGCAGCCGTGGTGTCCGCTGATCCGGCGGGGCGATTGCCACGGGCGGGAGCGCGGCGACCTCAGCGGGCGCGGGCAGCAAAGCGGATGGCTCCAGAGGCTTCGCCGCGAGCAGGGATTCGAGCGCCTCTGGATCGGCGGCGGGTTCCGGGATCGGCGCGGCGTTCGGCGCGCGCATTTCCAGCGCCGGGGAAGGCAATGCCGCCTCGGGCTGGGCGAGCGGCGCGGGCAGCGGCGGCGCGGGAGCCTCCGCCATGAGCGGGAGCGCCGGGGCATCGAGGGCAGGCGGCTCCGGCGCGGGCGGCGGCAGCGTGATCTCCGGCGCATCGGCAGCGGGCAAATCGGCACCGTCCGGCACCGGCAATGCGGGCGGCTCGGCGAGCATCGGGGCAGGCAACGCGACCGGCGGGGCGGGCGCGGGCGGCGGGGCGAACTCCGGAGCCGGATTCGGCGCGACCGCCGGGGCGGCGCGTTCTTCCAGCATCGGCGGCGGCTGGGCGGCGGCGACCTCCGGCTGCGGCATCGCGGCGGGGGCGGGCAACGGCTCGGCGGCGATCTCAACGGCAGGCGCGGGATCGGGCGGCCGCGCCGGAACCACCGCCGGTGCCGGGGCGGGCGCAAAGTCATCGGCGGGATCAGCGCTGCGCGGCAGCGGATCGGCAGGGGCATCGGCGACGGCGGCAGGATCGGGCGGGGCGAGGGCGGGAGCCGGCGCGTCGGGCGTGACGGTCGGCTCGGGTAGCGGCGCGATTTCCCCGGATCTGGAGAGCGAGCTTTTCCTTGGCGAGCGCCTTTGGGTTGACCGCCACCTCCATCGGCTCGTCGTCCGCCTTGACCACCGCCTCGGCGATCACCCACAGGCTGAAGGCGAAGGCGGCGAGCAAATGGAGCGCCGCCGACAGGGCGAGGCACCACTGGAGGACGCCGTAGCGTTTTCGCGCCTCGCGGTCGGCCGCCTGGCGGAGCAGCCAGAGCAAGGCGATGCCCGCCGCCGCGCCGCCCGCCACCACCCAGCGCTGCGCCACCAGCGCCTACCAGACGCCGCCGCCAAACCGGGCGGACGCCCAAAACGCAAGTCCGCCAAAGGCAGCGCCCAGCGCGAAGATGCCCCACGCCGCGCGGCGCGACCGGGGCGGCGCAGGCGGCTGTTCTGGTGGAGGCGAGTCAGGCATCGGGGTGCCTAGCATAGCGGAAAGCAGGGCGGTTCGGCAACGCCTTTGCCGGGGCGGGGAGTGCGCGAATGAAAGGGCGTCGAGCGGCATCCGTCGATCAACTGGGCGCGGCACAAGTCGGAGGGGCACCGCCAGCAGGGCGTCGCCGTGCCAAATCTCCCTCCAAGGAGGGGACTTGCGGCGCGACGCCCAGTTTCATCTGATCTATGGGTTTATGAGTGCGCTGCGGTTCTGTTCTTCATTTTCATTCCCACCCTGCCGGGGCGAGCCGTGTTGCGAATACCGCCCGCAAGTTTTTGCGCACGGGCTGCGTATGGGCACTTTGCCGATAACCGCCAGAAGCCGAACACGTTTCCCCAGCTATGAGAACGCCCATCACCGCCCTTGCCCTAGCGCTGGCTGCCTACCTCGCGGCAGCGTCAGATTCGCGCGCCGCCGACCCGCGGCTCAGTTCGATTTACCCGCGCGGCGGGCAGGTCGGCACCGAGGTGCAGGTCGATTTCAATGGCGACCGGCTCGAAGATCCGGAGGAGGTCCTCTATTACGGAACCGGGATCTCCACCAAAGAGATCGCCTTCGTCGATCCGAAAAAGGTGAAGGTCACGTTCGCGATCGCGGCGGACTGCCCGATCGGGGAGCATTCGATGCGGCTGCGCTGCAAAGGCGGCATCAGCGAGCTATCGACATTTTGGGTCGGGCAGTTCCCGACCGTCGACGAGGCGGAGGACAACAGCGACTTCGCCGCGCCGCAGAAGATCGAGCGCAACGTGACCGTCCACGGCGTGGCCAACAACGAGGACGTCGATTATTATCTGGTCGAGGGCGTGAAGAAAGGCGAGCGGCTCTCCGCCGAGGTCGAGGGCATCCGCTTGGGCGGGCAATTGATCGACCCGTATCTGGCTATCATGGACATGAAGCGGTTCGAGATCGCGGCGAACGACGACACCGCGCTGCTTTTGCAAGATGCCTATGCCTCGGTCATCGCGCCGGAGGACGGCAGCTATGTGATCCAGGTCCGGGACGCCTCGTATCAAGGCAACGGCGGCTACCACTACCGGCTGCATGTCGGCGGATTCCCGCGCCCGTCCAGCGTCTTCCCCGCCGGCGGCAAGCCGGGCGAGGAACTCGCGATCAAATACATCGGCGATCCGGCGGGCGAGAAGGACGGCAAGGTGAAGCTGCCCGACCAGCCGGGGATCTTTCCGGTCTTTGCCGATGACGGCGGCTTCCGCTCGCCCTCGCCGATCCCGGTGCGGGTCAACGCATTGAACAACACGATCGAGGCGGAGCCGAACAACTCGCAGAAGGAGGCGACGCCCGCCGCCGGGGAACTGCCGCTCGCCTTCAACGGCATCCTCGCCGAGGACGGCGACCAGGATTGGATCAAGTTCAACGCCAAGAAAGATCAGAAGCTGGAGTTCCGCGCCCACGCGCGCTCGATCCGCTCGCCGCTCGACCCGGTCATCAATCTGTTCGCCCCGGACGGCAAGCACCTGCAGGGCAACGACGACGATGGCGGCTCGCCGGACAGCAAGCTGGTCTTCACCATCCCCGCCGATGGCGAATACGCGCTGCGCGTGCGCGACCACCTCGACAAGGGCGGCCCGAACTACATCTACCGGGTCGAGATCCAGCCGACCGCGCCGTCGCTGGAGATCACGATCCCCCGGTTCGAGCGCAACGACAGCCAGGCGCGCCAAGAAATCAACGTGCCGCGCGGCAACCGGTTCGCGACGGTTTTCAATGCGGCGCGCAGCGAGTTCGGCGGCGATCTCGTTTTTGAATTCCCGCAGCTCCCGCAAGGCGTGACCGCCAAGGCGGTGCCGCTGCCCGGCAGCCAGACCCAGGGCGTGGTCGTCTTCGAAGCCGCGCCCGACGCGCCGGTCGCCGGCGGCTTGTTCGACATGGTGACCCGCCATGCGGACGCCAACACCGGGATCTCGGGACCATTTAGCCAGAATGTCGAACTCGTCACCGGTCCGCCGAACAACACCGTCTTCTACGCCAACACCTACAACAAGCTGCCCGCCGCCGTGGTCGAAGAAGCGCCGTTCAAAGTCGAGCTGGTCCCGCCATGGCGGTCCCGATCGTGCAGAGCGGCACGATGGACCTGCTCGTCAAGGTGACCCGCGCGGAGGGCTTCACCAAGCCGATCAACATCCGCATGCTGTGGAACCCGCCGGGCATCGGCTGCCAGAACACGGTGCAGATCCCCGAGGGGCAAAACGAGGTCGCCTACGCGCTCAACGCCAACGGCAACGCCGGCGTCGGCACCTGGCAGATCGCCGTGCTCGGAGAGGCGGATGCCGGCAAGGGGCTGGTCCTCGCCTCCAGCGCGCTGACCCCGCTGGAGGTCGCGCCGCCGTATCTCGGCATGAAAATCGAGCTCGCCGCCGTGGAGAAAGGCAAAGGCACCACGGTGATCTGCAAGCTGGAGCAGCAGAAGGAATTCGAGGGCAAGGCGCGCGCCGTCCTCGGCGGGCTGCCCGCCAAGGTGACCGCCGAGCCGATCGAGATCACCAAAGAAACGCAGGAGATCGCCTTCCCGATCCAGACGGCGGAGGACAGCCCGGTCGGCAAACACGGCAATCTCTTCTGCCAGGTCATCATCGAGCAAAACGGCAACCCGATCCCGCACACGGTCGGGCAAGGCGGCGTCCTGCGCATCGATAACCCGCCGCCCGCGCCGAAGAAGGAGGAGCCGAAACCCGAGGTCGCCAAGGAAGAGCCGAAAAAAGAAGAAAAGCCGCCGGAAAAACGCCTCAGCCGGCTCGAGCAACTCCGCCTCGCCGCCGAGGAGGCGCGCAAGGGTGCCAGCAACTAGGCGCCCGCCCACACCGCGTTTCGCCGCGATCATTTATAGGAGCCACAAACCGACCGCACACCACTCAATCCGAAACCTCAGCGCCCCACACGCCCATTTATTATGAAACGATTCTTCTTCGGCTCCGGCAATCACGGACCAGCCGCTAGCCTCGGTCTCCTCATCCTCCGCCTCACCGGAGCGCTCATGCTCATCGGCCACGGCTGGGGCAAGTTGCAAAAAATGTCCGAGAATGTCGACAAGTGGGCTGACCCGCTTGGCATCGGATCGCAGTGGAGCCTGTATGGCACCATCGGCGCGGAAGTCGGCTGCGCCGCGCTCATCGTCCTCGGGTTGTTCACGCGTCTTTCCGCCGTGGGCTTCGCCTTCACCATGGGCGTCGCCGCCTTCATGGTCCACCAGGCAGACCCGTGGTTCGCCAAAGCGCCGCCGTCCAAGGAAATGGCGCTCCTCTACCTGATCCCCGCCCTGACCCTGCTCTTCACCGGCGCTAAGCAAGTTCTCGCTCGACGGCGTCATCGGCGGCGGCGGGGGGAAAGTCCAGCAGCGCCGAGTAAGCCCGCGCCATGCGCCCCATGCCAAAGCGACCCGCATCCGAAGATCGGGACGGCGAACCCGCCCAGCCCGCCAGCGAAGCCGCCAACACGCTCTACGCCGATTTCCTCCGCGAGCGCGAAGAAGTCCTCCGCCACAAATGGCTCTGCAGCGAACAAAGCGGTGCCGACGTCGGCTTCGACGCCGCCCTCCTCGACTGGATGGAAAACCACCGCGAGCGGTGGCGCGCCGCGCAGGGGTAGGCTCACCCCCGGTGAATCAGCTTGCCACAATATAGGCGACCGAATCTTGGTATCCGCTCATCTGCTCCAATCTTTCCTGAATCCAGGGTAGAGACCAGCCATTCCCGAAATGGGATTCACTCGCTTGGTCTTTTTCGGATCCACCTTCCGGCGGCAAGCGCCAGCTTAACGGTGCGGGGATCGCCCCAGTTTTTTCAGTGCCGCTGTAGCGCCCAGCACACTGCGTAGATTCTGATCGGTGAAAAGCTTGAGCGCATTTTGATCGGTCTTGAAGAAATGCCGTCTTGGACCCGTGGCATTCACCGGCGCGCCTCCTCTCCAAGTCCGAGTGTCTCTCCGGGAGCGAGGCATTCACTCCGGCGAATCAGGACTTACATTCCACGACAAGAAGCTCGTTGAGCCTCCTTGTAGGCGAGAAATCAATCTCCCACCTAGGGCTAGAGGGTCTGCCGATAGACCTTCTCATCCTTGGTGAGATCGACCAAACCTTTGGTAACCCACCTTCGCGGAATAGTAGCGTGGTCAATTGTTCGAATGCGTCCATTGATCGGTTTGTTTGATTCAGATGTTTCCGATTGCCGAACGGTGCGGCGGGTCAAGAATCAACCATGCCCGCACCTGCGCTCCACTACTTTGACCACAATGCCACCACGCCGCTTCCGGTGGCGGCGCGCGAGGCGTGGCTGGACGCGCAGGACCGGTTTTGGTTCAACCCGTCGAGCCTCTACCGCGAGGCCGGGGTGGCGAAGCGGCGGCTGGAGGATGCCCGCGAGGCGATCGCCGACCTCTGCGGCTGCGAGCCGGCCCGCGTCGTCTTCACCGGCGGCGCGACCGAGGCGAACAATGCGGTGCTCCGCCGCGCAGCCGCCGCCACCGGATCGCGAAAGCTCGCCATCAGTGCCGTCGAGCATCCGTCCGTCCGCGAACCCGCCCGCGCCTTCGCTGGCGACCGCCTGACCGAGATCCCGGTGGACGGCCACGGCGTCCTCGACCTCGATGCCTTGGGCGAGGCGCTGGCCCGCGGCGAGATCGGATTCGCCAGCCTTGTCGCCGCCAACAACGAAACGGGGGTGCTCCAGCCGTGGCGCGAAGCCGCCGCCCTCTGCCGGGAGCGCGGCGTGCCGTTCCACAGCGACGCCGCCCAGTGGATCGGCAAGATGCCGCCCGGCGCGATCGGCGATTGCGATTGGGTGACCGCCAGCGCGCACAAATTCGGCGGCCCGAAAGGCATCGGCTTCCTCCTCATCCCGTCCGGCACGGCGCAGCCGCTCGGCATCCAGCGCGGCGGTCCGCAGGAAGGCGGGCATCGCGCCGGGACCGAAGACCTGCCCGGCATCGCCGCCATGGTCGCCGCCTTGAACGACCGCCAGCTCCCCGGCTCCGCCGCCGCTGCCGACCGCGACCGATTCGAAGCCGCCCTGCTGACCGCCTTGCCCGGGACCAAAATCGTCGTCGGCACCGCGCCTCGCCTCGCCAATACCTCGATGGCCATCATGCCCCGGCACTCCAACCTTAAATGGGTCACCCGCCTCGGCGAGCGCGGCTTCCCCGTCTCCACCGGCTCGGCGTGCAGCTCCGGCAAAGAAAACCCGTCCCACGTCATGGCCGCCATGGGTCTCACCTTCGCCGAAATGGGGCGCGTCCTCCGCTTCAGCGCCGGCCCCGCGACAACCCGCCACGCCTGGGACGCCCTGCTCGCCGCCATCCACGACGTTTGGCAGACGCTCGAATCCGGCGAATCCGCCCGCCCCAAGCTCGACCTCGGACAACTCTAAGAACCCAAACCGCCCCGTCCCATGACCAGAGAAGAAGCCATCGAAAAGATCCAGGCGTCCTGCAAAGAAGTCGCCCTCCAAATGATGAAGATCCACCCCGCCGCCCGCGACCTCGGCGATGAACAAACCCAAGCCGACATCCTCAAAGCCGCCCACCAGCTCACCGTCGAGCTAGAGACGATCAAAAAGAAGCTCATCCAGCTCCAAAAGCGCGATGATTCTGGCGAGCTGTAGGCGATCCCCGCTTGGAGCGATCGCGGTGGCACGCCAGTCTGCGATGTGGCGAGGACCTCGCGCATTCGCCGAAACGTAACCTGGTGTCATTTGCGCCAAAAAGGCGCGCCCGCGCCTCCCTAGCAGCCTGTTGAAAAAAGCGGCGCACTGAGCGACAAGTCATTCTGGCATCTGGCGCGGCGAAGGGGGGTGCCTGGAGCCGCGACTGAACCGCCATGAACCTGGCTGGACGACCAGTTCCCAGCCTACTGGCCGGCGGATCCACCAGTTTCCGCAGCGGTCTGGCGGCGGGCCAAGTAGCATCGGCATCCTGCCGCCGATCATCGCATCCTGCCGCCGATCATCGCATCCTGCCGCCGATCATCGCATCCTGCCGCCGATCATCCTCTAGTCGGCTGACCCGCAGGAGCGAACGCGGCGGAGGCCCCGGCGAGGCGTCGCTACTGCGCGCGGCATCGCCGCCAAGGATGTAGAACACCCGACCAAAATCCGTGTTTTGCTCGGCGAGGCGTCGCTACTGCGCGCGGCATTGCCGCCCCCCGTCGCGGAGCGATGCCGGAACGTAGCCGGTGGCCAGGAGCGCCAGCGACGCCGCCACCGGACAATGCCCCAGCGGCGGCGGCGGGACCGCCCCGGCAGGGGCGGCGCAACGTGCGCCTCCGCCGACCCTCCGGGCCGGTCCGGATTCATCCCGCGATCCCGGTGGCTGCGCTCGCCTCGGGCTCGCTGGCCACCGGCTCGCTGGCCACCGGCTACGCTCCGCGCCCCTCCGGGGCGATGCCGGCGCGGCGGGTAGCCGCCGGCGATCATTCTGAAACCCTCTGAAAACAAACGCCTTTCGCCGTAAAAGATCGCTGCCGACCAAGATCCCGCCCGGTTCCCTCCCGCCGCCAATCCCAATGGCCCGCCGGGCGGCAATCAGCGGTTTTCTCTTTCCTCCCCGCCCCTTTTTTGTAATATAGCCCAACATTGCCTTAACCGCCCTGAGCCGCATTACTCTAACACGGCATGTTACCTTATTCCGAATTACGCGCCAAACCTAACATCAAAATGCCGCCAAATCCGCCCGTTTCCCCGAAGAACCGTATTATCACAACATCGATGTTGGCTATTAAGGGGTTGACTAATTCCAACACGCCTGCTCTATAACCTTTCAGTTCGGTGAAAACCAATATGAAACATCACACTCAAGCGTTTGCCTTATTTGCATGTCTCACGCTGCTGCAAAGCCGACTTGCGGCGCTCCCTGCCGTATCGGAGGATTATTCCCAGATGGCGGCTGGTGTTCACTCTGGCAAGAGACTCAATGAGATAATCAAACCCGAGGACGTTTCCTCGATTTGTTTGATCGAGAATCGAGGCAAGGGGTCGCCAATTGCCCAAGGTTTTCGCCCCCAATGGAAGAGTGACGAGCTGCTCCAAAGCGCATTTACAAACACGTTGGGAGCCAAGGATTGTGGTTTCCTTAGCGCTACTGAGGGAAGCTATGCCCGTTATGCGCTTATCACCAAGAAGGGAGAACTGTTTCTGTTGGAAGTTGTCTGCGATCAGATGAAGGGGCGTTCCGACCGCTTTGCTTTTGCATGGTCGAGGATTTGGCTGCCGAATCAACTCGCCGCGAAAACTACTACCGAACAAGACGGTGGTGGACAACCGGCTACCCGCCCCGAGTCGAAATGACCCTCTTGGACTACAACCCCTTAACCCTGTTGCGGACCGGCGCTCCCGGTAGCGGGTGCCAGCGCTTCGACGTTGATATGGCTGCCCATCCGTCAAGGGGCAAAATCGTCCTTTTGTCCGTTCGCCTCCGGAGGCGGTCCGGCTTCCCACTTCCGTGCCAAAATGGGTGGGGGCTGGGGAGGATGCGGGGAGTTTGTCAGGGTGAAAGGTTTCCCGCAGGCAGTGTCTGCTGATATTCGGGCTTACCGCTCGCGGGCGGGTTACCGACACTTAGATTTTTCACCGCGGCTGTTACCCTGTCTCTAGGGTCGAGCGCTTATTCCGGTTTGGGAAACTAGCTCGAGCAACGTCTGCGCATCAGCCTCTACCTTCTCCGCACCCGCCGCAGCCCCTCTGCGGGCGCGGTTTGGGCGCGGTTTGTTTTATATAGTTTGCTCGGGGTTGGGTGGCGGGTTTTCTGTTGTCTATGCCGCGGCTTTGGCGGCGATCTCGAGGCGACCTGGCGGTGGAGATTTCCAGAGGTAAAAGCTGGACAGTCAGTGGGCGACGGCGACGACGGCTTGTTGCGGTGCAGGCGGCGGGTTACCAGCCGCATGGAACTTCTGCGGTTTAGCCGGTGCTGGGCGCGCCAGGCGATGGCGCGCACCTCGCGGCTCTGCCCCTCCTGGCGGGCGGAGAGCCGCGGGGAGACGCGCGGCGGGTGGCTGTAGTGGGAGGCGCACTCGATGAGCATCCAGCGGGCGCATGGCACTGCCGGTCTTGGTGACGATCCTGGCGGCGGCGCGCGCCGCTGGATCCTCGCCGGCACCAGCCCGAGGTAGCCCATGAGCTGGCGCGGGCGGGTTAGTGCTGGCCGAGGTCGCCCAGCTCGAGACCGCGGTCATGGCGGCGACGGTCTGGAAGCCGTGGAAGGCGACCAGCGCCTCGACGTAGGGCGGCGCTCCCATGTTTCCAATATATCTTTCATGCAGCCTCGATGCGACGCGCTCGACGCCGGCTGTCGACGCCGCCTGGACATACTCCTCCAGGACGAGCTGGTGCGCGGGTGGCAGGCGGCAGCGCAGGCAGTTCATGTGCGCCTGGGTCCAGCGGGTCTTGCCGGGGTAGTACGCCGTTGCGCAGCAGGAACATGCCCAGCTGCTGCTTGGCGCGCGCCAGCGCCTGCATCGCGCCTTGGTGCGCGCCCGGCAGAGGTCAGCGCACCGCTCGTCCGCGCTCGGGCACGTGGATGCCCTCCAGCTCGCCCGCGCGGTGGAGGCGCGATCTGCGCGCGTCGATCCGGTCGGTCTTCACCCGCTCGCCGGGCTTCTGCGGGATCTCGGAGGGCGCGGCGACCAGGCAGCGGTAGCCCGCCAGCCGCCGCGCGAGCGTGAAGCCGGCCTGCTCTGCCTCGTGGCGCTCACGGAGATCTCCTCCTTGGAGACGCCGAACTTCTTGCGCAGGCGCAGAAGCCTCCCGCTCGGCGGAGAGGTTCGTGCCGCCCCACGACCCGCAGGACTGGGGCGGGGACCCGTCCGCCTTGGCGATGGCGACGGCGATGGAATCTTTGTGGACGTCGGTTCTCGACGTAGAGTTTGGTATTCATGGCGTGTTCTGTTCGGGGTTGTATTGAGGGTCCGCGCGACCCCAACCTCTACGGATAGGTCCTGCCCACAAAAGGCGGGATAGCCCGCGAAAATCATGCCCCGCAGAACGCGCCAACTTAAACTCATTCGCAATCGGCTGGTTCTTTGGAGGCAGCCATATTGTCTCTGTCCAAAATGAGTAGCAACGCGCGAACTGCGAAGCTTTGGAAACGAGCATCAATAGTGCTGGCAATCGCTCTTTTGGCAGCCATAGGCGCGATTGCATGTCGGATTCCCACCAAGCAGTCGCTGTCGACTCACTACAATCTCTATTATTTGATGTGGAAAGCCTATGACAGACCTTATGACTCTGTAATCGCTCGGGCAGGCATGATTCACGATCTTGATTACAGAAATTCGCTCAAGGGGATGAGCGTAGAAGAATTTGAGAAGGTGTTTCCTTCCACCTTTACGAGTAGAGACGCTTCCACCGATAGCGCGACCAGGTCAGCGATTCTTCATCGACGACTACCGCCAGTCGAGGAATGAGGCGGGCAGATTCGAATGGTATGGCTCGCAATTTTCGAGAGTGGAAGGTTAGTCGAGCGTGAATTTTCGAAGGGGTAGAGCGAGCCGCCACCGCGAAGCGGTCGGACAGCAGAGCCTAGGGTTGCCGAGGACGAGGCTACCCTAGGACCACCCGCAACGACGTTCGCTACCGCGAAGCGGTTGACAGCCGCCGCACCGTCCGCCGGGTGCAACCCATTCAGGGTTGGCTCGTGATGGGGTGCAGTGATTTTCAGGCAGTTTCAGCCTCGGCAACCCTGGGCTTTGGGATGCAACCGTTTCGCGGTAACGGACGACGAAACTGGCTCGCAGATCGTTTGTGGGTCGAGGCAAGCGCCGCCGCCGGATTTTCCGAGGACGCCGCCACCCCAACCCGGACATGCGCCTTCGCGGTTCCGCCGCCCCTGCCGGGGCGGATTCGCGCTCCAAGTTCGATATCCGGTGGTTGCGTCGCTGGTGCTCCCACCCGGCTACGCTCCGGCATCCCTCCGGATGAGGCGGGTATCGACAGCCGACCTCCAAAAGCTCCGCGCCAGAAGATCGAACGCCCACAATCCACCCGCAGATCCACCCCAACCCGGACATGCGCCTTCGCGGTTCCGCCGCCCCTGCCGGGGCGAATTCGCGTTCGCTCGATATCCGGTGGCCAGACCGCTGACTTTACCACCGGCTACGATCCGGCATCCCTCCGGGATGAGGCGGGTATCGACATCGGTTTTGTCTGTAAACCGGTCTGCGCGCCGCCAACTCGTCCGCGCTCCGCCAGCCGCCCCCGGCAAGCCCTAGCGGAAGGGTTTCCCCAGGTATTGGGGTAGATACCTGCAGCGCATCACCCCCAAAAGGCGGGATGCCACTTCGAACCGGCGCGCCCCGCAGAACGCGCTAACTTAAACTCGTTCGCAATCGCCATGCTCTGAGGCAGCCATATTGTCTCGGCCTGCAAAATGAAGAAAACAAGAGACGCAGTCATCAAGCACATCAAAAGCCTTACAGATAAAGAGTTGGTGGATCTCTTCTACGATGCCACTTAAGGGGAGAGATATATTCTTTGAGGAAGCCGCGTGGAGCGAAAACAAGCTGGTGTTGTGCAACGCTTCCCGCGAGAAGGATGAGGATGGACGTTGGTCGGTGGCGACTGGAGTTGCTCGCTCAGGAAGACAAGAATGAGTATCCAGAAGGTTGAGTCCGAAGCTCCGATATGCCAAGAGGGAAGCAAGACTCTCGATGGTATGCCTGTATTTGGGTGGGCTAAAAAGATGACCTGTCCGATTACTGGGGAGGAAGTATATGGAACCTAAGAAGCCGAACAGAGGCGTCGCTCTCGACACTGCCCGCCGCGAGTTCAATCCGCCATGACCCTGTTACTCAACTCGCCATCGAAGCCTCGCCCTGGGCAGGCGCGAGAGGACCTCGATGTTCGCTGAAAAGATGAGTATTGCCTCAGAACTTGAAAAGCTTATTTCGTTTAGGATCGCGGCGATCTTTCCTCGGCGGCGGAATTTGAGAAGGCAAAGGCGCTTTTGCTATCCGGAGAAAAAAATGAATCGACCTCCACGCCAAAGCCATCCGCGGACGTACTCAGAAAGGGACAAGAAAAGAAGGACTCAATTTCTTAGCGGTTTCTTAGCGATGATAGCGGCTGCGCTAGTGGAGGTTCAGTGATCCCTGATCCGTCCCCGCTTTCGGTGGGCATATTGGTGATCTGCAATTGCTTCGGTTTTCTGGGTGGATATCAATCTCTAATCCGATGGCGAGGTCGATAGAGCTGGAGCAACCGGATTCTAAGGGTAAGTAGACCGGATTCCTACGCAGAAAATAGACAGCGGACAGAAAGCCATTGCTCGCGCTAAAGTCGAGGAACATGGGATCGAACATCTCTATGGGGATCGTCAAGGGGGACCCGCTACTACAGGCAGCGCCACTCCACAACAGGGTTAAGGGTTGAATTAAGGAGGGTCATTTGGACTCTGGGCGTGTAGGGGGTTGGTGTCCGCCCGCTTGTTCTGTCGTTTATCCAGGCGCCACACCATCCTTCGACCATACGTTACGTGAATCAAGAGGTGAAGCACTGCCAGGCACAGAATGTCTGGAAGTTTCCGGAGCCATAATGACAGCAATCCATCTGATTCACTGAGAAGCACTGCGTGCGGAAAGGAAATCCAAGCCCAGAAGTAGAAGATGAATCCGACCAGGAAGAATCCTGATGAATACTTCCCAGTGATTGCCGTCGAGATCCGCGTGACAAGGGAAATCAGGTCAAAAAAAGACCGATCCCAAGGAGGATCAATGGAGCGATCGGATGGAGCACCTGGATGTTCCAGATCACGATTCCCGATGCAATGATGACGATCGTGCAAAGACATCGGCGTCCAAAGTTCCGGCTCACAAAGTGGCGAGATGGCGCTTTAGCTGGGCGTGGGCATGCTCCCTGGAGGTCGGTCGGAAGAGGTGGATGCGTAACCAGCGGATAAACTTTTGCGGGAACTGGGTGGCGCGGGAGAGCTTCCTATAGATATCTGGCAGGTCGGCGCCGCGCGCCTTCGCCTTCTCCCCGTCCGCCGCCAGCCTCTTGGCGCGGCGGGCGTCCTCGGCGGCGTTGGCTATCCCGTGCCGGGCGGCGAGGCGCCGCTCGTAGAGGGTCACCAGGTTGTGGGCCAGGCAGATGAAGTGGGCCTGCATCGACTTGGCCTGCGGCGAGCTGGCCCACGCCTTCCTCTCGCACAGCTTGTTCTTGAAGCCGTCGAACGTTTTCTCTATGTCCCAGCGCATCCTGTAGAGGTGGGCGACCGCCCCGGGCGGCAGCGTCATCTCGTTGGTGACAAACTCATATAGGTCCCCGGAGACCGGGCAGCGGTAGCGCACCAGCCGGACCATGGTCTGCTGGGCTCCCAGGATGATGCCGTCCGCCTCCACGCCCGCGTTGGCCGGGTCCCCGCGGCACCACTCGCGCGGGGCGACCTCGGCGGTGTTCATGTTCGCCTTCGCGCGGCTGATAAAGTATATCCCTTTGGACTGCTTCCATCTATGCCACTGGTTGAAATCTATACCGGCGCGGTCCCAGACCCAGATAACTTTTTTGCCCCTCGGCGCGCCCCGGCGCAGCGCCTCGGGGTCCAGCCGCTTGAGGGCGCGGATGTCGTGCTCCTTCTTGCGGGCGACCTCGTCGCAGGCGGTCAGGTGGAAGGCGGCGCGGGTGCGCAAATCGATGCCGTAGAGGTGGCCGGTCGGGTATTTGGACTCGCCGCCGCCTGCGCCGCGGGGCTTGGCCGGATCGTGCGCGGCGTGCGCGTGCCAGTGGCCGTCCCCGGCGAAGACCTCGAACCCCTCCAGCCCCGGCAGGGCGGCCAGCGCATCTGGCCCGCCGGGCGTCCCCGCGCCCATGCGCGCGGCGACGATGCCGGCGACCTCCGCGACCAGCGCCAAGCGGCGGCGGCTCTTGAGCGTCTCGAAGTAGTGGGAGCGGCCGATCTCCGCGCCGGCAGCCGCCTCCGAGAGGGTCTGGATGAAGTCGCGCCCGCTGGCCATCGGGTGCAGCGCGCGGACGACGCCGGCGGCGACCCAATCCAGGTCGGCCAGAACCGGGCAACCGCGCCGGTTGCCGAGTTCGGCGGCGCCGGGCAGCGGGGCGAAAAAGTCGTTGCAGATATCTGATTTTGAATAGGTTAGAGAGGGCATGCAAAATCGATTTGGGGCGGGTGTCCAGTCAAGCCACAAATGCCCCTAACGCGCATTTTTTCGCGCCCCAACGCCCTCCGAACCTCCCGGCGACCCCCGCGAAAACCGCCTTCTCCAGTGCGATCCCTACGCCCGCCAGATACCTTCTAAGCCCGGTTTTTCAGCCGTTTTTTGGACACCGATGCGCAAAGAAGATGACGCCACGCCACTCTTCCCACTTAGTAAGCTTCCGATTCATGTGCACCGGAGTTTGTCTGCACGCTGGAAGCCATGTTCTTTTTTCAGATCGGGGCGTTCACTTCCACCTCCGCCACGCGGTAGAACCTTGCGGCGGGGGTGCCGTCTGGGGCGGGGGCGAAGAAGGCGTGTTGGTAGTCGGCGGCTTGTTCGGGGTCGGTGATGTATTGCCAGTCGCCGGCGGCCATGGAATCGGAGCATTGGAGGCGGTAGGATTTGCCGATTTCGGCACCGAAGGTGATGCGGAGCGAGGGTCCGAAGACGGCGGCTTCGGTGATGCGGAGGTAGTCGGCGTTTTGGGTGTCGGCGATGCGGTAGATCTGGTTGGTGCCGCGGTCGGCGACGTAGAGCGTGCCGTCCCGGCTTCGCCGAAGCAGGTGATGCGCAGCGTGGTGTCGGCGAGTTCGCGGGTCGCCCACTCGCCTTCGCGGTTTGGATCGCCCAGATCCGGCTGGAATTGTAGTCGCCGACGAGGTAGGCTCCGAAGAGGTGTTCCTGGAGCCGCGATAGACGAAGCTGCCGGTGATCGAGGTGCCGGTTCGTGCAGCTGTATTCCCCAGATCGGCGGGGTGATGATGCCGCTGAGGCTGGCAGACGTGGGTCGGTGGGCGCTTGAGGCCTGGTTTTCGCGCAGCCCTTCGATGGCGCGCCACTGTAGTTCTTCGGCGGATGCATAAATAGCTGGACTCCTCCCAGTCGTCCGCTCCGACATCGGTGATCCACAGGTCGCCGGTCATTTTGTCAAAGGACAGTGCTACGGGTTGCGGTGTTCGAGCGTCGATTTCGTCGAGGACGGCGTCGCCGGGATCGGCGGCACCTACCACGGGTTGCCGGGCGGGATGCTGTAGGTGGCGGCCCCAGATTCGGGGTCGAGGCGGAGCATTTTGCCGAGCAGGCTCTGCGGGTTTTGGGCGCGGTTGGCGGGGTCGTCGCGGTCGCCGCCATCGCCCAGCCCGATGTAAAGAAACCCGTCTGGACCGAACCGGATCTGGCCGCCGTTGTGGTTCTGATACGGCTGGTCGGCGGTCAGGATTTCCTCCTCGCTATCCGGGTCTCCCAGCCCATCCCCGCCGAGCTGGAAGCGCGAGACGACGGTGTCGCCGCCGCGCCCGGCGGCATTCGTCGTGTAGTAAACGTAGAAGTGATCTTTGCCCCCGTCCGGAAAGCTGGGCGGGAAGGCGAGACCGAGCAACCCGCGTTCGCCGCCGCTTTGCACGCGGCCGCTGATGTTTAAAAACGTCTGGGTGATGCCGCCGTCGAGCACGCGGATGATCCCGCTTTGCTCCAAGACGAACAGCCGCCCGCTGCCGTCCCCGGCATTCTGGATATCGACGAGCTGCGGAAAGCCGGAGGCGAATGGCTCGAGCCGGAGGTCGGGGAAGACTGGCGGGGCGACATCGGTGGCGACGAGCTGCGGCAAGGCGAGCGCGTCCGAGCTGTCGATCGTGCCGTTGAGGATCTGGATGGCGAGGACGTTGCGGCCGGGGCGCAGGGCGGGGAGGTGCGCGGTGATGTCGGCGTCCTCGAATTGCTCCGCCGCGCTGTCCGGATGGTCGCCGGTGGACGGCTCGTTCCAGGTCAGCTGGTCAAAGGCGGGCGCCTGGCTCCGGGCGACCGGCGTACCATTGAGCCACGCCGCGTAGCCGTCGTCGAATTTCATCCGCAGCGTGAGCGACCGGAACGCGCTCAGGTCGGCGGGCGCGTCGAATTCGATGCGGGCGTAGGCGCTGGAGCGGAAGTTGCGCATCGCGGCGACATTCAGCCCGAGCAGCGGCGCGTAGTTCGAGCCGCTCGTCTCGTAGCCGATCCCGGTGGTGCCGGTCAGCCAGGCTCCGTCATCAAAATTCGGATGTTGCCAGGCGAGACCGGAGCCGTCCGCCGCATCGGCAGCGGAGTTCGGGACGAGCGCGGTGGCGGGCGCGCCTTGATCCAGCAAGATCGTTTCGGTCAGCGCCGGGCAAAGCGGGGCGACCGCCAGCGATCCGGCCGCCGCAGCAAAAAGGGGGGCAAATTTCATGGGGGAGATGGGGCTCGGTAATGCGAACAACCTCCCGCCTATCGCCCCAATTGGCAAGCGATCTCGATTCGCGCGCCGATCTTAATCGCCGTCGAGCAGGCGCCCGAGACCGCCGAGGACCGAGCCTTCGCCGGTCGCTTTGCCGCCGGCGGAGGGTGCGTGGGCGAGGATGCGGTCGGCCATGCGGGAGAACGGCAGGCTTTGGATCAGACCGGTCCGTGAAGGGTCAGGGTGGCGAGGAACAGCCCTCGCCGCCGAAGAACATCGACTTCAGGTTCCCGGCGCGCTGGATGTCGTAGTGGATCGATGGTCCCATCGCGACGAGGCAGCCGGTGTCGAGGCGGAGCGTTTCGCCCTTGAGTTCTTTTTTGACGATGGTGCCGCCGGCGTGGACGAAGGCGAGGCCGTCGCCGCGCAGCTTCTGCATGATAAAGCCCTCGCCGCCGAAGAAGCCGGCCCCGAGGCGGCGGTTAAAGGCGATCGAGACCTCGGTGCCGAAGGCGGCGCAGAGGAACGCGTCTTTCTGGCAGATCAGCTCGCCGCCGATTTCTTTGAGGTCCACCGGGATGATCTTGCCCGGGTACGGCGCGGCGAAGGCGGCGCGTTTCTTGCCGGACCCGCGGTTGGTGAAGTGGGTCATGAAGATCGATTCGCCGGTCAGCACGCGTTTGCCCACGCTCATCAACGCGCCCATGAACCCCTGCTGCGGCTGCGAGCCGTCACCCATCTTCGTCTCGAATTGGATGCCGTCTTCGAGGTAGTTCATCGCGCCGGCTTCGGCGATCACGGTTTCGCCCGGATCGAGTTCGACCTCCACGAGCTGCATGTCGTCGCCGAAGATATCGTAGTCCACCTCATGGCAGCGGCGGCCGGAATTGCCCGGCGCGGGCGGCATCGGCGGCGGCGGGGTCGATCCGCCTGCCCCGCCGAAGAGATCGGGCTTCGCCTCGGAGGCGGGCAGCCATTTTTCCATGCCGGAGCGCCAGAGCTGGGTGTTCGGTCCCACCGTGCCGCGATTGACAAGGTCAGGCAGGTCCGCTTCGGAGATTTGGTTTTGTTCGCGATTGGGTCCAAGGTAATACCAGGTGCTCATGTCGAATGATCCGTTTGGTTGATGTTTGGTGCGCGGAGCCACTAGCATCGCTTTGGCCGCGATGCAATCGGCGCGGCTTTGAGAATCGCCGTAACGCGGACTGGCCGCCGCCGATAGGCGATAGTTGCCGCGGCGGCATCGAGTATCCATCGTTCGCATGAAACCCGCGCCAGTCCTCACTATCCTCGCCTTCGCCCTGACGGGCGCCGTTTCGCTTTGCCCCGCCGAGACGATCCAGCTCTCGGCCTCCGACGATTGGTTTGCGGTCTTGAATGGCGGGGCGCTGCGGCCTGGGGACGAGGTCGTGCTGGCACCGGGGACGTATTCCGATGCGCGGCGGCTGGAGATGGCGCACCGCGGCACCGAGGGCGAGCCGGTCGTGATCCGTTCGGCAGACCCGGAGAAGCCCGCCATCCTCACGCGGCCGGACGGGCGGCAAAACGTGGTCAACCTCGGCGGCGCGCAGCATCTGGTGCTCCGCGATTTGGAGATCACCGGCGGCGATGCCGCGATCCGCATTTTTAAAGCGGGCGGTCACCAGGCGGAGCACATTACGCTGGAGGGATTGCACATCCACCACATCGGCGGGGTGGGCGTCACGGCGAACAGCGAGGGCAATGTCTACGAGGGGCTCGTCTTTCGCCGCAACCACATCCACCACACCGGCGGCCACGGCGAAGCGTTTTACCTCGGCTGCAACAACGCCGCCGATGGATCGGTGCCGGGCTATGTGGCTGGCGCGATCATCGAAGGCAACTACCTCCACGACTTGAAAGGCGGCACGGTCAGCCAAGGCGATGGCATCGAGATCAAAGACGGGAGCTACGGCTGCCAGATCCGCGACAACATCATCCGCGATACGAACTACCCTGGCATCATCGTTTACAGCACCCATGGGAAGGCTCCCAACGTGATCGAGCGCAACGCGATCTGGAACGCGGGCGACCACGGGATCCAGGCGGGGGCTGACGCGGTCATCCGCAACAACATCATCTACGGCTGCGGCGGCGACGGTATCCGCAGCCAGCCGCATCAAGCCGCGAAGCCCGGCAACCTGCGCATCACCCACAATACGGTGGTCGCCAAGGGCGGGCATGCGATCCGCATCAGCCCGGCAGCCAGCGGCCTGAGCGGTCCGGCGGTCGTCGCCAACAATGTTCTGATCGGCGGCGGCCAGTTGCTGCGCCTGCCCGATGGCGACCCGAAGCTGACCGCCGCCGCGAACGATTCGTTCCGCGATCCCGCCACCGGCCGCATCGCGCCCAAGGCGTGGGCCCCCGTCGGCGGATCGCCGGTCGGCAAGGCGGACCTCCGGTTTGCCGAAGAGACCGACTTTTGGGGGCGGAGCCGGGCGTCCCAGGCGACGCGAGGGGCGGTGCTCTCCACCAGCGAACCCCGAAATGTCCCGGACGGACATAAAGCGGTAAAAGAATGAAATTTTGGGTTGTCACGGTTTCGGGATTTTGGTAACCAAATCGTTTCGATCCTTATTTCAGCTTTAATAACCCCTGCCGAATGAAATCCCTGCGCTACCTGCCGCTCGCCGCTGCCGTGCTTTGCCCGACCGCCGGAATGTCCGCCCTGATCACCACCGTTACCGAGGTCGGCGATCCGGGCGGCAGCTATGCGGATCCCGTTTTGGTGCAAGGCGGATTCGGCGAAGATGTCGATGCCTTCACGGACCGGACGCACGAATGGAACGGCTCGGGCGGCGCGCAGCCGACCGTCGCGGGCTACGGCCTGCAGGGCGCGGACTATGTGAGGACCGCCAACGATGCCCGCGCGGCGAGCGCCGCCGCCCCGCTCTACGAATTCGGTCTCTCCCAGCCCGCCTACGTTTACACGTTTGTGGATTCTCGCCCCGCGCAGCCTCAGTGGCTGGCGGATGAAGGCTGGCAGGCGCTTGGAACGACCCTCGGGGTCGATGAGGGCGGCGACGGGGTAGGTCCCGGCGCTGGCATCAACAACAATTCGAACGTGTATGTGAAGCGCTTTGAGGCGGGCACGCACTCGATCAACGGCATGGGCACCGGCGGCATCAACAACTACGGCTTTGCGGCGACCACCTGGCAGAGCGCGGTCGGCAGCGTTCGCGACCTTGCCACCACCAATGCCGCGCCGGCGCTCCAGCGCCTCGGGTTCGGCGACAATATCGAAGCCTACACCGACCGGGTCCACCAGTGGGTGTCGAACCCCGGCGATACGATCAGCGACTTCGGCATCGCGGGATTCGATTACATCCAGACCGCGAATGACGCGAAGAGCACCTCCCAGGCGACCGATCTCTACGAGGTGACGCTGCTTTCCAATGCGCGCAGCCTGATTTTTTGGGACGACCGCTCGGCGGGCAGCTTCCCGCAGTGGGCGCTCGACCTCGGGTTCGCCGATACCGGATTCAATATCGGGATCGACGAGGGAGCGGACGGCTCGATCAACCAGCAATCCAGCGTTTACGAGACGTTCCTCACCGCCGGCACCTACCGGTTCGGCGGCGCGGGGATCGGCGGCAACAACTACGGGTTGGCCTTTGCCATCCCGGAGCCGAGCCGCGCGCTATTCCTGCTGGTCGGCGCGCTGGGTCTGGCGCTCCGCCGCCGCCGCTAGCCGCCCCCAGATCGCGGCGAGCAGCGATCCGATCAGGCAGTGGTAAACCGCGCTGATCGCGGCGGGCACGGGCGTCAATCCGCCGAGGTGCTTTGTCGCAAGCGCCGATCCGAGACCGGAGTTTTGCATGCCGACCTCGATCGATAGCGTGCGGCAGATCGCCGTGTCAAAGCGCAGCGCCTTCCCGGATAGGTAGCCGAGCAGAAACCCGCCGAAGTGCAGCAGGAACACGGCGAGCATCAGCACGCCAAAGTGCTCGAGAATCGCCGCCTTTTGTTTTGCGACGATCGCCCCGACGATCAGCACGATCACCAGCGTGGAGAGCAGCGGCATCACCGGCTTGGCGACCGCCGTCGCCTTGGGCGCGAAGCGGTTGAGGAAAAGCCCGGCGACCAGCGGCAGCCCGACCACAGTGAGCGTCGATTTCAAAAGCGCCAGCGCATCGATCGCCATGTAGGTGCCGGCGAGGAACTGGGTGAGATACGGGGTCAGGACGATCGCGGCGCAGGTCGAGCACAGCGTCATCAGGACGGAAAGCGCCACATTCGCCCGCGCTAGGTAGGCGATCACGTTCGAGGCCGTCCCGCCCGGGCAACAGCTCACCAAAATCAGCCCGGTCGCCAACTCTGGCGGCAGCGAAAACGCCAGCGCAATGCCCCACCCGAGCAGCGGCATGATCAAAAACTGCGCCGCCACCCCGGCAAAGACCCCGCGCGGCGTCTTCAAAATGTCACCGAAATCTCGCAGGGTCAGCGTCAGCCCCATCCCGAGCATGATCAGCCCGAGCCCCGGCTCGACGAAATTAAACCGCATCGCCCAGTTCGCGCCGTTGGCATCCCTCAAAAACCAGAGAAAGGCGGGCGGATAGATCCAGGCCAAGGCGGTTCCAAGCACGGTCCAGAGCGCGAAGAGCTGGGAGAGTCGACCGAAGAATTTGTTCACGGCGGGAGATAGTTGGGCAGGATCGCGCCATTGAGAACCATCCGGTGCCTACGGGAAAGAAAAATGCAAAAAATCGCATATTTTCCTTCATTAATGCTAATATTTATGGTATCTACTGCCATTCGCTAGAATTCCGCCCCGAAATTATTGTTTTCATGAACAAAGACCACGCCAGCGACCTTGCCGAACTTGGCTTGGGAAAGAAAAATCCATTTGAGAAGGCATTTGTCCTCCCAGATCAGCCTGTTCTGGGGTCGACTTTTGGGGAAGGAGCGGCAGAAGCGACCGGGATGCTCGATTTTTCGGAAGCGGGAGACGAGGCGGAGTTCCGCCAATCGGTAGAGAGCCGCCTAAAGCGCGCGAAGGAACTTATCGCCGAGGCTGCCGACCTGACGATGCGAGCGATGCTGGATTATATCGAAGAACTTGCCGAAAAAGGGGGGACTCGCGAAGAAATGGCCGCCGTGGTCGAGGAATCGCCGCTGATGGAACCGATCTCATCGGCGGCGGATGCCGTGGCGGAGCTTGAGGCGGCGGTCGGGAACCGCGAGTCTGGCGGTCCGTCCGCTGCGGGGGCGTCGGCGGAAGTACTGCCGGCGGAAGTCCCGGCGGTGTCGGGGGGCGCGCCGCCGTTTGCTACGGTGGCGATGCCCGAAAGAGGTTTTGAGCCATCGACCGAGGCTCCGGAGCCAGGGGTTCCTGCCGCCCCGATCCCCAGCGAACCGCCTCGACCCCAACGCGAAGAATCCGAGTCGGGGAACGCCGACCATAGTGTGGCGGCTGAAGCCGCTCTGCCTGCGGCAGCAGCCGAAGAGCTGCCGGTTCCCATGCCGCACTCCTACTCCTTTTCCCACGCTGATCGCGCAATGCAGGAGCATGATGCGCCAGAATCAGCGCAGCCGAAACCGGCTCCGCTGGCGGACGGGTCCACTCCGGCATCGTTCGGCATGCCTCCGCTCGCACCCGAGCCGTCCAACTCGGCTGTGCTGCCAAATGCTGAATGGATTGATGAGCCGCCGGTCGCCGCCATTCCAGAACCAGGCGAAGCTTCCCAGGATGGCTGGCGCGGGACCGAATCGTATCCGGCTCCAGATGCGAAGCGGGACCCGGCGGCAGCGTCATCCCCATCCCCATTTGGGCAGCCTGATCTCTACCGGTTTGAGCAAACCGCCGCTGAGCAGGTCGGCGCTCACTTCGCGGAACCCCTGCGCGTTCCAGAGGGACCTTTCGCGCCCGCAATACCGAGCGCCAACCGAGCGGCGGCAGCGCCGGAGCAAACGGCCCCTTTTTACTCAGAGACGCCGCCCGAACCGGAGCCAGATCCGCAGCCCGGACCGGTCTCCCCATTTGGGTCCGCTGAGCCGCGATCCGCCTCCCCCCATTCAACGGCTTTCGCGCCACCGGCAGGACGCGATGCGCCCCACCCGCCGGTCCCGAGCTTCGAGGAAGAAGCCGCCGCAGCGCCGCCGTATACCCAGCGAGAACAGATCGAGGAGGACCGGGTCCTGCATTCCGCGCCGCACGTTGCATTGAGCGCGATCGAGCCGCCCCACCAACAGACGGTCCCGGCACCGGAACCGTCGGCGCTTTCGCCATTTGCCCGCGAGCAGATGCGGGAGAAGCCGCTGCCGCCGCCGCCCCACGATGACGAGCCGATCGAGCGCACCGCCGGATTGCCGCCTATCGCCATGGAGCGGCCGCCGGCCCCACCTGAATCGCGCGCCGGGGTGAGCGAGGAGGTTCGCCGGACATTGCAGTCCGCCTCGTATCCAGGGCACGCCCGCCAAGGGCAGGTGCCGCCGCCTGCCGCGCCGCCTGCCGCGCCGCCTGCCGCGCCGCCTGCCGCGCCGGACCCGTCGGAGCCTCCGGCGGTTTCGCCGTTTTCGTTTGCGCCTTTGCCCACCGTGGAAAGTGGGCACAAATCCCCGGAGCCTGCCCCTGCGGGGTCGTCTGATGCGGCACCCGCTGCGGTCGAGCTAGCGCCGCAGGGCGAATTCGATCCGCAGGATGCGCCCGCTGCTCGCACCCCGCAATCGCCGTCACCCTTTGGGGCGCCGCTTCCGACTGAACCGCCCCGCCAGGCAGGGACGCCTGCGCCATCGCGGGAAGCGGCGGCGCCGCGGCTGGCACCTGCCGCCCATCTGCCATCGCGCGATGCATCGCCCGCCCCCGGAGCGGCTCCGTCCTTCACTCCGCCGCGCCTATCGGGATCGCCGTTCTCGCAACAGTTTGCCAGACCGGAGCTTCGATCCGAACCGCAGCCGCCGCCGGAGCCGTCCCCGGCGCAGACGGGACCCCGCGGCCAGTCCCCTGCACCCTCGCCTTTCACACAGCTACCCACGCCGCCACCGCAGGAGGCACCGCGTTCGATCCCAGGCGGGCGACTGCCGCCGCCGCCCGCGCCAACGATCGTCCCAACTCCATTTTCCGCAGCACCAGCACCGCATCAATCACCGATGCCTCAGCCGCCGAGCACCCCTGCTCCCGCCCCTGCGCCGCCGCCGCCGAGCCCGTTCATGCTGGCGGACGGGCACGCGCAGCCGCCGCCGGGCGGTCCGCCGCCGCAAGGCTCCGTGGCTCCATTTCCGATGGGCAGCTTTGCGCCGCCGCGCCCACCGCAGCCCCAGCCCGCGCCTCCCGCCGCTGCGCCGGCATCTCAGTCGGAATTCGGTGGGGAACCGACCCGCCCAGGTCAGCGCTCGCCGCTCCCGGCGGGCGTCCAGGTTCAGACCCCCGAGCGCCCGACGCCGCTGCGCAATCTGCTCCGCGGGCTCACTGTGCCGAAGGAATAGCGCCGACCGCGGCATCGAGTCAAAGATCGGGGCGTTTTTCGGCAAAATGGGAGGAGCTTCTGCGATGGTGGCATGGCACGATAAGGCATGCTCAGCCACCAAATCCACTGCCAGTATTTTTCCCAAGAAGATCTCCTCGGGGCCGGCTGCCTCGACATGCGCCTCGCGATGGAGGCCGCCGAACGGGCGATGCTTGCCTTCAAGGCGGGAGACATCCTCTTTCCCGAAAAGATCGTCCAGATCTTTAACGACGATACGCAGGAGCGGATCAACTGCCTGCCCGCGACCTTCAAAAAAGAGCGCGTCTGCGGCGTAAAGTGGGTCTCGGTTTTCCCGCAGAACCCAGCCAAGCACGGCATCCAAAACCTGAGCGCCGTCATCATCCTCTCCGAGATCGAGCATGGATTCCCGATCGCCTTCATGGAGGGAACGCTTTGCTCGAACATGCGCGTCGGCGCGATGGGTGGGATCGCCGCCAAGCATCTCGCGCGCCCGGATTCGGAGTCGATCGGATTCATCGGAGCCGGCGAGCAGGCGAAGATGCACCTGATCGCGATGAAGGCGGCGGTGCCGGGGCTTCGGGAATGCCGGGTCGCCGCCAAGGATCCCGCCGAGGAAGATCTCTTCGTCCGGCAGATGTCGCCGATCCTGCCCGATGTCGCCATCACCGGCACCGGTTCCGATCTGGAGAAAGCGGTCGGCGGAGCCGATATCATCGTCACCGGCACCAGCGCGCAGGCGCCGTTGCTCAAGGCGGATTGGGTCAAGCCCGGTGCCTTCTACAGCCACATCGGCGGCTGGGAGGACGAATACGCCGTGGCGAAAAAGTGCGCCAAGATCGTGTGCGACGACTGGGAGACGGTGAAGCACCGCACGCAGACACTCAGCCGCATGTATAAGGATGGCGAACTCGCGGATACCGACATCCACGCCAATCTCATCGATCTCGTCAGCGGCGAAAAGCCGGGGCGCGAATCCGCCGATGAAATCATCTATTTCAACGCCGTCGGGCTCGCCTATGCCGATGTTGGGATCGCCCACGCCATGTATCTGCGCGCCAAGGAAGCAGGCATGGGGCAGGACTTGAAGATCCAGAACGAAATGATTTTCGAGCACGCCCACCTGCAAGATTGGGTCAAGCTGTAGCGGAGCGGAGGGGCGGCTTACTCGCGCGGCTTTTCGGCGACCGCCAGCAGCGTTTGGAAATGCGGGTGTTCCGCCTCGCGGTCCACCACCGTGATGTCGATGTGCTGAAATCCGGCGCGGTCGAGGAATTCGTAGAGGTCGACTTCGGAGAAGCCGAGCCAGACGTCTGCGTACATCTCGCGGGCCTCTTCGAAGCTGTGGCGGAGGAGGTCGAGGATCGCGACGCGGCCGCCGGGTTTTAGGATGCGGAAGGCGGATTCGACAGCGCGGGCGGGCTTGTCGGCGTGGTGGAGCGCCTGGCTGAAGAACGCGAGGTCCACTGAGGCGTCGTCGATCGGCGGCTCCTCCAAGTCGCCGAGCCGGTATTCGAGGTTGGCGAACCCATTGGCGGCGGCCACTTTGGCTCCGAACTCGACCATCTTCGGCGCGTTGTCCACCGCGATGACCCGCTCGGCGCGCTGGGCGAGCAGTTGCGAAAACGTGCCCTCGCCCGCGCCCAGATCGGCGACCGTCTGGCGGGGCAGCAGCTTGAGCAACGCCTCGGCCAGCGCCTTCCACGAGCGCCCCGGGCAGTAGTGCCGCCCGAACTTCCCGGCCAGTTCGTCGAAGTAAGCGCGCGCCTTGTCCCGGCGCTTGGCGAGCGCGAGCCGCAGGGCCGCCCGGTCGCGCGCCGCCTCCGGCATCTCATCTGCCGCGTCCCGCACGATCTGGAGGATGCGGTCGCGGGCGGCGCGGTCCGCCTTCCGCTCAGGCTCCGCCGCCGCGTAGAGGATGCGTTTGCCGCTGCGCCGGTCCTCGACCAGCCCTGCCGATTTGAGCTGCGAGAGCTGGGTGGAAATCCGGCTCTGGCCCATGGCGAGGATCTCCTGCAGTTCGGCGACCGACAGCTCCTCCTCGGCGAGCAATGAGAGCAGCCGGACCCGGGTGGGGTCGGCCAGCAGGCGCAGGACCTTCAGCAGCGGCGGCATCGCCTCCGCCTACCAGATCCGCTCGATCAATTTCGTGAACGCCCCTTTGTCGGACTCGCGCACCGTCCGCTTGGTGCGCTTCGGCTTTTCGTCCTCCGGGATGTCGCCGGCGTCCTTGACCAGCGAGGTCGAGACGATCTCGACCCGCTCGACCGGCGCGTCATTGGTGTCAACGACCACGCGCGATATCGCGTCGAGCACGTCTAGCCCCTGCACGACTTCGCCGAAGATCGTGTATTTGCCGTCGAGCGGTTCGAGCGGTTTGAGGGCGAAGTAGAACTGGCTGCCGCTGCTCTCCCGGTTCGGGTTCGAGGCGTCGCCGAGGCGCGCCATGGCGACGGATCCGCGGGCGTGCTTGAGCTTGATCTCGGCGGGCACCGTGTAGTCGTTGCCGCCGGTGCCCCACTCGGCGCGGTTGCCGGATTCCTTGGTCAGCGGATCGCCGGTCTGCACCAGCAGGTCGGCGATCGCCCGGTGGAAGACGGTGCCTTTGTAGTAGCCGCTCTCGATGTGGCTCTTGAAATTGTTGACCGTCTTCGGCGCGTCGTCCGGGAATAATTTGATCGCCACCACCCGCGTGCGCCCGCCAAAATCGATCTGCAACACCGCCGTGTCATAACCCGGCTTCGGGTCCGAGGCGGTGTCGGCATCCTGCGCCCAGGCGGGCAGGACCAACAGGGCGGCGATGAGGGGCAGAAGGAGGCGCTTCATGATCGCCTATTTTCCGGATGTCGAGATTTCTTGCAAGGCAAGAATCGCCCGACCACAAACTATCGGGAGATCTCACTCGCCGCACCCGCGCGGCCGCCGAGTGCGCGCCCGTCGTCAGCGCGATCCCGCTGGCGACCGTCCAGCGCATCAAGAGCGACCGGAAGAAGGGATCGGCCAACGAGTCGCCGCCGTCGAAAAACTCATAGTCGATAGTTTCGCCGGGGCTTCCGAGTCCGCCCTCAATGCCGGATTCGACGCGGATGACGAGCGTGAGGATCATCCCGGCGGTCAAGGACACGGCCAAGAAGCTGCGTCAAAATCCCGCCGGGCGCTTCCGCCAAGCCCCGAAGATCGTCACGGCGCAGGCGATCCACATGAGCGGCGGCAGCGTGAAACCCGCGCCGAACAGGGACTGCGCCACCGTCAAAATGAGCGCCGACCCTGCCCAGACCGTGCCGAGGCTTGGTGCGTCGAAGTGTGGCTTCATCGGATCGATTCCCAAACATCGCCTGAACTACCGACCCGTCGGGTCGAACTCCAGCCCGCCGTCGGGACCGAGCGGCAAGCCGGTCGCCATCCAGGCGAGGATGAGGATGGTCCAGACGATGGCGAAGGGATCGAGTAGGGGATCATGGTCGAGATGAGGGTGCCGATGCCGCCTTTGGGCAGGTATTTGCGCATGAAGACGAGGATGATGACCATGTAGGGGTTGAGCGGGGTGACGATGTTGGTCACCGAATCGCCGACGCGATAGGCGCATTGGGTGAGTTCGGGGCTGATGCCAGCGAGCATGAGCATCGGGACGAAGATGGGGCGAACATGGCATACTTTGCCGACATGGAGCCGACGAACAGGTTGAACACCATGGTGACCGCGATGAAGGCGACGATGAGCGCGCCGCTGGGCAGCCCGCTTTGCCCCAACGCCTGCGTACCGGTATGGCGAGCATTTTGTCGAGTACGGAGTATTTGAAGCACTCGATGAACTGGGCGGCGAAGAAGGCGAGGACGATGATCGGGGCCATCGCGGCCATCGATTCGACGCAGAGCTTGGCGATGTCCTTGTCGTTGCGCACCTGCTTGGCGGCGAACCCATAGACGATGCCGGGCACGGCGGTGAGGAGAGGATGATCGGGACGATAACATCGATCCCGCGCGGGAAACGCTCGCCTTTCCCATTGAGCGGGGCGCCCTCGATGAAGATGAGCATGCTGAAGATGCTCGCGACGGCGAGGAATGCGATCAGGGCGGAGTAGAGGGCGCTCACTTCCTCCGGCTTGAGCCGCTTGATGTCCGCGGCGGCATCGCTCGCCGCCCCGGTATCGGGACCGCCTTCCTCCGGCGGCTTGCGGCGGAGGCGCGGCTCGATGACGCGGTCGGTGATCCACCAGCCGACGGCGGTCAGCAGGAAGGTGGAGACGACCATGAAGTAGTAATTGCAGACCGGGTTGACTTGGTACGATGGATCAATGGTCTGGGCGGCCGGTCCGGTGTATTCGGCGAGCATCGGGTCGAGGCTCGTCGGGATCAGGCAGGCGTTGAACCCGGCGGCGATCCCGGCGAAGACCGCGGCTAGCCCGGCGAGCGGCGAGCGCCCGGCGGCGACATACAAGGCGGCGGCGATGGGCGGGAGCACGACGTAGCCCGCATCCGAGGTCGCCGATGAGAGGATGCCGAGCAGGACGACGGCCGGGGTGAGCAGCTTGGGCGGCACCGCCAGCATGAATGCCTTGAGCACCGCGCCGACCAAGCCGGTGCGTTCGGCGATCCCGATCCCGAGCATCCCGACGAGGACGACGCCGAGCGGCGGGAACTTCGTGAAGTTATCGACCAGGTTGTCGAAGAGCCAGTAGATGCCGTCGCGCGAGAGCAGGTTTTTCGCGGCGACCGGATCGCCGGCGTCGGTCCATTCGACACCGCCGCCCTCGATCTGGTGGGGGAGCTTCGGCTGCACGGTCCAGCCCGCCTTGACCGCCAAAAACGAAACGCCGACGACGAGGAGCGTGCCGATCAAAAAGAGCGTGGCAGGGTCGGGCAGCCGGTTGCCTAGCCGCTCGATCCAGTCGAGCACGCCGCGGCGTTTGGGCTTCGTCGGGTCGGGGGAGGCGTCGGCGGATTTCGGGGACATGCCGCCGAGAATAGGAAAAGCCCCCGCCGATCACAAGGACTCGTGCGGGTCCCGGGCGAAAAAGCTGCACCATTACGCGTCGCCAATCTCGCGCAGGATGTAGCGGGCGGCGTCGAGCGCGGCGCGGGGGCGGCCGACCTGTTTGGCGTTGCGGCGCATCGCTTCGAGTTCCTCGGCGTCCCCGGCGAAGAGGTCGTAAACGAGGCGCCCCATATCGTCGGGGTTGGGCGCGCGCAGCCCGCAGGCGTGGCCGACGACGAGGTCGGCGTTGCCTTCCTCCTGGCCGGGCACGATGTAGTTGATGATCGGCGGGCAGCCGGCGGCGAGCGCCTCGTGGGTGATCGCGCCGCCCGCCTTGGTGATCACGGCGTGGTGCGAGCGCAGCAGCTCCGGCACCGCATTAGTCCAGCCGATCAGCCGGATCTGGGCGTCCGGGAACGCCTTCGCCGCCTGGTCCACGACTTTGGCGAGGCGCTTCCCGCTCTGCCCCATCACGATGGTGAGCGCGATGCGGAGCTGCCCGACCACCGGCAGCAGGCTGGCCAGCGTGCGCCGCACATGCGCCCGCCGCGTGGTGGCAAAATACAGCAGCCGACGCCCGCCCGACACCGGTCCCGCGTCGCCTTCCCCGGCGCTGGCGGCGAACTGGAGGCTCACCGGAAACCCGAGCACCCGGATCGATTCCGGATCGATGCGCCGCTCCAGCAAATGGTCGCGCGTCAGGCTGTCGGTCACGATGTAGCCGCTGCTCGGCGCGCTCACCCAGACCGAATTGATCGACACCGAATCGGTGATCGCCGTGATGACCGGGAACGGCGCGTCCTCGCCCTCGTCGAACAGGCGCGGGATCAGGTGCGGGTAGAGCGGGTAGGTGCTCACGATCGCCGCCGGCGGGTGCGCCAGCACCTCCTTGGCGAGCGCCTTCGTCATTCCCCAAAACCAGTCCGCCCGGTTGGCCGACGGATTCATTTTGTCGGACATCTGGTAAAATCGCTTCCACACGCCGGGTAGGTGGCTGATGCCCCAGTGGTAGAGCGCCTTCGCCGCCGCCCCGGAGCGCGGCAGCGCCCGGTCGAATAGATCGACGACCACCGGATCGGCATTCCCCTCAGATTCAACGAGTAATGCCTCCGCCAGATTCCGCGCAGCCGTGTTGTGCCCCTGCCCGAACCCGGCGGTCAGGATCAGGATGCGGGGGCGGTCGCTGGGGGGGTCCGATGCCAAGGGGGAAATTTTAAAAAGATACCGGGTTTCGCTTGCGTTATTACAAAATTCTTAGATACTTGCAATTATTAAATATATGGGGCTGATGGGCAACTAAAGGTCTTGTGAATTTTTAGCCTCGCCGAAGCAGCCCTGCCACCCGGAACTCATGCGACTATGTTCCTAAACCTCCTTCGCCCCATCGCGCGCCACGCGGCGCTCCTCCTCCCCATCGGAATCCTCGCCGCCATCGCCTTCGGAACTGTGCCCGAACCGGGTTCCGGTGCGGCATCGGAAGAATCGATCCAAAGCGTGGCGGCGGGAGCTGGCGGAGCCGGGCGGCGGTCGAATTTCCTGAGCCGGAATGATGATGAGGGCGAGAAGCGGCGCGGGCTGTTTTCGGGCTGGGGCAAGAAGAAGGACGACGGGGCGGCGGATCGGCGAAACGTGGCGGCGGCGCCGAGAAAGGTGGGCCCATCGAAGCAGGAGATCACGATTTCGAAATCGACGGCGGTTTACGACTTCAGCTTCGCCAAGCGCGATGCCGGGCGCTGGAAATATCTCTCCAGCAGCGTGCGGCGGCAGATCGACGCCGCCCGGATCAACCGCGGGCGCTGGCGCTACATCGTGATCCACAACAGCGCGACGACCAAGGGGAGCGCGAGCGTCTTCGACCGATACCACCGGCAGGTCAAGGGCATGGAAAACGGTCTGGCCTACCATTTTGTGATCGGCAACGGCTCTTACACCAAGCAGGGGCAGATCGAGGTCGGCGACCGCTGGACCAAGCAGCTCGACGGCGGCCACCTGAAGAGCACGTTCCAAAACCGCATGTCGATCGGCATCTGCCTGGTCGGCGATTTCAACTCGGAGAAAGTCCGCAAGGAGCAGCTCGAAGCGATGGACGAACTCGTCAAATACCTGCGCGCCAAAACCGGCAAGATCGAGGTGACCACCCACCAGCAGATCAACGTCGTCCCGACCGACTGCCCCGGGCGCTACTTTCCCGCCCGCGAGGTCGGCGTCGCCTACAATGGGCGCCGGTAGGCGGCTCTATCCAAGAAACTGATCATTGGCGGGGAGGCGGATTTTCGGCGCATGGCGTTTGACGAGAATTTTCTATTTTTGAGCCTACACGGACGTGCTCCGCGACAGACCGATACAGTGCCACATTTCTCTCGAACTTGCCCGTCTACTTCGTAACGGATCGACACTCGACGATGGGTCGTATCTACAGAGAACTGCGAGATTTTGGTGACGTTAGCCTCGGTGGTGATGGCGCCTTCGGCAAATTCGGCGGCACGCCAATACCGCCAAGCCGTCGATAGGATCAAAACGGCGCTTCCTGCCGTTGGGAGGTAAATTGGAAACGGATCACGATCACTTTCAGCCGATCCGAAAGGGTGTAAGAATCTCTGGGAAATACAGTCCCCAGATAAAGGCTAGACCGGCAGAGGCAAAGATGAAGGAAGCTCCTGCCAGAGACAGCTTGGGCTTCTGTAGATGGGCATCGAGCATAAACGCAGCAACCCATGGTCTACAAGCGACGCCTCGTAGTCCGCATTCACCAGAATACCGCTCTCCGAGCGCCTCGAGCCAGCGGGTCGTCTTCTGCCGCCGAAAACCCGAGGTGGCTGTGCCGCCGCCAGCCCTCGCGTGCTCGAACTTTCCGGACAGCAGCCCGACCTGCCGCGACATATCTTCCATGGAGGCGAGATACGAATCCATGCCTTGGCTGACGTCGAGCCACTCCTTCTGGCTGGCGTGGGCGGCGAGCGCCTCCCGCTTTTTCGCCAAAACGCTGCCGGTATCGACGAAGGCTCCCGGCACGACGAGCCGGCGCAACCCGTCGCAAAGCCCGTGCGGCGCGGCGTGATAGACCGCGACCTCGCCATGGAAGGGCGGCAGCGGCGGGTCGGTCGCGAAGTTCGGCATGCCCCGGGAGAAGGCGGCGGTCACCGCGAGCCGGCTCGCATTCATGTGATCCTCCATGTAATCCTCCGGCGAATGCGCGAGCACGATGCGCGGCTGCGCCTGCCGGACCACCGCCGCCACCCGGCGGAGCGTCGGCGTATCGTAATGGATCGCGAGGTCGCCGCAGATCGGCGGGTAGAACTGCGCCGAGGATCGCCGCCGCACGCCGCGCCTCCGCCTCGCGCCCGCGCGCCGTCTCATCCGCGCCGGGCTCACGCTGCCGAGTTCGCCGCGCGAGAGGTTGAGTAATGCAAGGAGTTGGCCACTCGCGGGCGACAACGTCCATATGACGAATTCGATATCGTCCGGATGGGCGGCGATGGCGAGGGCGCTGGGCATCCGCCTTATAGCCAATCGCCCGCGATCGCGAACCCGATCGCGCCACCCGCGTGCCCCCTCGCCTCGCGGGTGTGAATGAAACCGAAGGACCATATCCGTAGCCCGTGCCGTCTCCGTTAGATTGATTCCGAGATCCGCTGCGGGAATCGGCGGGATTTCGCCCGGATTAGATGAAGCTGGGCGTCGCGCGCAAGTCCCCGCCTGGGAGGATTTAGGGGTGGGCAGGGGGTATCTCGCGAAGCCAGCGGATTCAAAAACTAGGGCGTCTTTCAGGGGCGATCCCGGCAGGGTCGTCCGATGCCCGCTGACCCCCGACCCCTCCCGGGAGGGAGGTGGCAGCGCGAACCCAATCGCGCCGCACCCGCGCGCACCCTCGCCTCGCTGGGCGCTTGCCGCGGTACCGAAATCCGCTACAACTGGACCCATGAAACCCCTGCCCTTCCTCGCCGCCGCCGCCTCTGCCGCTTCGCTCGCCCTCGCCGCTTTCGCTTTTGCCGAAGACGCGCCCGCGCCGGATTCGGCGAAGAATGCGAAGCCCGCACGTCGGCGTCGGAGCCAAGCCGGTCGAGGGCGCGGAGATGATCATCGACGGCACGCGGGAGATGCTCGACAAAAGATGGACCTACTGGGAGGGGGAGCGCGCTTCCTCGTCCCTGCCGATCCAAATGGAAGATCGTGGACGATCCGGTGGACGGCGGGACCTGCCTGATGACCGACGACCGCGCCGCCGACGGCGGGAAGTACGGCGCCGCCGACATCGTGACCAAGAAGCCGTATCGCGACTTCCGCCTCCACATCGAATTCCTCATCTCCAAACCCGGCGGCAACAGCGGCGTCTATCTGCAAAACCGGTTCGAGATCCAGGTCCTCGACGGGGACAAAACGAAGCATGGGATGGGCGCGGTCATCAACGAAACCGACTCGCCCTACCACGCCTACAACGGCGTCGGCAAATGGAACGCCTACGACATCGTCTTCCGCGCCGCGCGTTTCAAAGACGGCAAGCTGACCGAGAAGCCGCTGGTCACGATGTATTTTAACGGCCAGAAGGTTCACCAAGACCAGGTCATCAACAAAGTGTGGGGCGGCCCCAATTCGGGCGTGGACGGCGGCAACGACAACGGCTTCGGCATCACCGACACCCCGCAAGGGCTAAAGCTCCAGTGCGAAGGCCACGATGTCCGCTATCGGAATGCGTGGATCAAGGAGCTGGATCTCGGGGACGGGAAGACGGATTTTTAGAGCAGGCGGGAGCCGGAATTTCATGAGGACGACCGTTGCTGCCTTTCTGATCGCGGCGCCAAATGACGCGATCATCTTTAGCCGTTACGGGCGCTCCGATTCCGGCACGTGCACGATGGTCAGCGCGCAGGTGTTGAATTTGATCTTCCCGCCGAGGTCCGCCTTGGCGGTGCCGGTGTTGCCGTTCCAGTTGATATAGACTTTGTCGCCATCGGGCGAGACGGCGGTGCTGTAGGTGCCGCAGGGGATGTAGCCGTAGGCTTGGTAGAGATAGGGATGGAGGAAGGCGATGACTTTTCGCTTCTTCGTTTCGAGGTCGTATTGGATGAGCGGCGAGCCGTCGCGGTGCGCGCCGCCGTGGGCGCCGGGGACGTAGTAGAGGTAGCGCCACGTTTTCGGGTCGATGTCGAGGCTCGCGGTGTAGGTTTCGCCGGCGGCGGCGGCGGCTCCGAGGCTGCGCGCGGATTCCGACTTGGTGTCGAATTCCCAAAGCTCATCGCCGTCGATGGTATAGACTTTGCCCGCTGGCGTCTCGATGGTCGCGGCGCGCAGCCCGACTTCGGCGGGGACCGGCACCGGCTTCCCCGGATTCTCCGGGTCGAACCGCACGAGCGGGGCGGCGCCCTTTTTCCCGGCGGCGGTCTCGCCGTGAAAGTAGACCGCGCCGCGCGAGGGCGCGTAGATCAGGTAGCGATAGGGACCGTGGGCGTCGGCGTAGAGCCCCTTCCTACGAGAAACATCGTAGGCGAGAAACTGCGGCTCGTCTTTGTTCAAGCCATCCGCCGTGCCCGCGTAAAAGATGAGGCGCTCCGGATCGAGCAGCCCGGTCGGCAGACACTGCATCGCCAGCGGCTGGGCGGCGACGATCTCGGTCTCCCCCCCGGCGGGATGATGCCGCAGGATCCAATCGCCCTCGAAGTGATTCTCCGGGTTCAGCCCGACTTTGGTCGAGCCGCGGTGCGTGGAAAAGTAAAGCCAGCCGTCGGATCCCAGATCGATCCGGCTGTGGATCTTGCCCGGCGTGTAGTGCCCGTCCGGGCGGCGCAAGACGCCCCGCAGATCGGTGCAGAGCCGCAGCGACTTCGCGGCGGAATCGTATTCGTAGAGAAAGGCATTGCCGCCGGGCGACGAATGATCGCCGACCGACGAATAGAATTTATCGCCGGCGGCCAAGCCATCGCCCCACGCCGACCAGACGCCGGGCTTTGGCTCGTAGGTCTGGCATTCGTAGTAGAGGAAATCGACCGCCGGCGCCTCGCTCGCGACCGCGATCCCTTCGCGCAGCGTCTCGGTGGGCTGGAGCAAGTCGGGCGACGATCCGGAGCCGACCCGCGCGCCGCCGGGCAGCGTGGGCGGGAAGTCGGCGGCGATGGTCGAGGCGGCAGCGCAGAGCAGCAGCAGTGGGGCAAGGCGAGCGATCATACCGGCATTGTGCCAGCCGCCGCCCGCCGCGGTCAACGATTACCTGCCGGAGCGACGCGCCGCCGCCACCGAAACTCTGCGCTTTTCAAACCGCCCGCGCCTTGCCAAAGTCAGCATCCGCCAGCCAACGAAAACCCTAACGAACCCGATTCCCGCCATGCACCGAACCCGCCTCCTGATCGCGAGCGCCGCGCTGCTCGCCGCCGCCGCCTGCCCCGCCCAAGACACGAAGAACCTGCCGACGTTGGGCGAGGTGATCTGGATCGATCCGGAGCTGGGCAAGATCCTGCCGCAAGACGCGAAGATCGAGGTCGTCAGCTCCGGCTTCGTGTGGTCGGAGGGACCGGTTTGGGTGAAGGACAGCGAGGCGGAGGGCGGCGGCTTTCTGCTGTTCTCCGAGATCCCGCGCAATTCGGTTTACAAATGGGAGCTGGGCAAAGGCTCCTCGCTCTGGCTCCAGCCGTCGGGCTACACCGGGCAGACCGACTACGGCGCCGAGCCAGGCAGCAACGGGCTCGCGCTCGATGCCAAAGGGCGGCTCGTCTCGTGCGAGCACGGCGACCGCCGGATCAGCGTGATGACCGAGAACGGCGGCAAGCGCACGCTGGTGGACAACTACGAGGGCAAGCGCCTCAACAGCCCGAACGACCTTTGCTTCAAGTCCAACGGCGACCTCTACTTCACCGATCCGCCCTACGGCTTGCCCGACCGCTGGGAGGACCCGCGCCGCGAGCTGGACTTCTGCGGCGTCTATCGGCTCGGCACCGACGGCAAGCTCACGCTCTTGACCAAAGAGATGACCCGCCCGAACGGCATCGCGTTCTCACCGGACGAAAAGACGCTCTACGTGGCGCAGTCCGACCCCGAGGCGGCGATCTGGAAAGCGTTTCCGGTCAAGGAAGACGGCACGCTGGGCGAAAGCAAAGTGCTCCACGACGCGACCGAATTGGTCGGCAAAGAAAAGGGCTTGCCCGACGGCATGAAGGTGGACGCCAAGGGCAATCTCTTCGCCACCGGTCCCGGAGGCGTCTGGATCTTCGACCCCACCGGCAAGCCGCTCGGCCGCCTCGCCACCGGCGAAGCGACCTCCAACTGCGGCTGGGGCAACGACGGCAGCGTCCTCTACATCACCGCCGACACCTATATCTGCCGGATCCAGACGAAGACGGTCGGGGACGGTTGGTAGCCGCGCTATCGCCGGCGTCATCGGCTTTAGATCGCGCCCACCCATGCAATACCGCGAGGCGATCGATTGGCTCTACGGCACGCAGTTGTTCGGCATCAAGCTGGGGCTGGACAATGTGGCGCGGCTCCTTCGCGAGTCGGGGCTGCTGCCGCCGGCGGCGCGGATCGCCCATGTGGCGGGGACCAATGGCAAGGGGTCGATCTGCGCGATGCTCGACGCGATCTGCAGGCAGGCGGGCGTGAAGGCGGGGCTTTTCACCTCGCCGCATCTCATTTCGTTTCGCGAGCGCATCCGGGTCGATGGCGAGATGATCCCGGAAGGCGATGCCGCCGCCGGGTTGGCGTTGATCCGCGACCGGATCGCGGACTGGGACCCGCATCCGACGTTCTTCGAAATCGCCCTGGCGCTGGCGCTCCTGGCATTTCCAGCGCGCCGGGGCGCGAGCCATCATCCTCGAAACCGGGATGGGCGGTAGGCTCGATGCGACCAACGCGCTCACCCCCTGCGTCTGCGCCTTCGGTCCCATCGCCATGGATCACGCCAAGTGGCTCGGCGACACGCTCGAAAGGATCGCCGAAGAAAAGGCGGGCATCTTGAAGCCGGGCGTGCCCGCCTTCGCGTTCCAGCAAAGCGCCGCCGCCCTCACCGTCTTGCAATCCCGCGCCGCCGCGGTGGGCGCGCCGCTTTCCGTCCTCGCCGCGCCGTGGCTCGGTGCCGCCGGGCTAGAGGGCACCCACCAGCGCGAGAACGCCGCCGTCGCCGCCGCCGCCGCCCGCGCCCTGCTGCCCGGCGTCAGCGACGATGCGGTCGCGCTCGGGATCGCCGCGGCGAATTGGCCCGCGCGTTTCCAGCGGCTGCGGGACGGCCGGCTCATCGTCGATGGCGCGCACAACGAAAACGCCGCCGCCGCGCTCTGCGCCGCCTGGCGTGACGCCTTCGGCGAGGAAAAGGCATCGGTCGTCTTCGGCGCAGTCGAGGACAAGGACATCCGCGCCGTCGCCGCCGCCATCGCGCCCGTCGCCGGCGATTGGGTGCTGGTCAAAGCGCCCGGCTCCCGCGGGATCCCGGCGGCGGACTTAACCTACGCGCTCCCGCCCGGCGCGACCTACCGGATCGCGGATTCTGTCGCCGGGGCGCTCTCGCTCGCCGAAGGTCGCCACCGCCGCGTGCTCGTCGCGGGATCGCTTTACCTCGCCGGCGAAGTCCTCGCGCTCCAGGGCGGCGCGGCATTTGAGGCGAGCGCTCAGTAGCGAAGCAAATTTGCTTGACCGGCGCAGGGTCGTAATACATTGTTTTCCATGGTCAAAACTATCACGAAAATCGGAAACTCGCGCGGCATCATCCTCGATGCGGCGATCCTTGAAATGGCGCATCTCAAAGAGGGCGACCAGATGAACGTCACGATCCACGAAGGCGGGGCGATCACGTTTTCGCCGGTCGAGCCGCGGGTGATCGAAGATGGGGAGTTCGATGCATTGGGAGCGGAGGTTCTGAGCGACTATGCGGACACCTTGACGAAGCTTTCTTAGCCGCGTCAGAATTAGGCTAAACGGAATGAACACATGAAGCACCCGACAGAAGATCAGGTTCTGCGCCTCCATAAGGCGCTCTTGGAAAAGGATGGCGGTTCGCCTGGCATCCGGGATCGAGCCTTGCTCGAAAGCGCGCTCGCCGCACCGCAGGCGACGTTTGGCGGCGAGCCCGTCTTTCGCGATCCGGTCGATGTGGCGGCGGCTTACCTATTTTACCTTTGCCGAAACCACCCATTTATCGACGGCAACAAGGCATTGCGCTTGCGACCTGCCTCGTCTTCCTCAAAGCCGGGCTGACGCCGAAGCCCGATAGCCCCGAGTGGCTCGATTTCGTCCTCGATCGCCGCCTCGAAGCTCGACCGGACCGGGGCGGCGGGGCGGTTGCAGGCGTTGTTGGCGGAGTAGGCGATTTTCAGTTATCGGGCTGCCGAATCCCCGCCATCCGTAAACCGCCTTCAAAAAATCCCGATACCACTGCCAAACGCGAACTCGAAAAATTCATGGGCCCATGGTCGGCGGAACCCGGCGAGTCCGGAATTCCACCAGGCGGTGCGCGAGGTCGCCGAAACGCTGATCCCGTTCGTGCTCGACCACCGGCGCTACTACGACGCGAACATTTTGGAGCGGATGACCGAGCCGGACCGTGTCATCATCTTCCGCGTCTCCTGGGAGGACGACGACGGCAACATCCGGGCGAACCGGGCGTGGCGGGTGCAGTTCAGCAATTGATCGAGAAATTGCCCCTACAAAGGGCGGGATGCGGTTCACCCGGACCTCACCCTGTCGGTGCTCAAGTTCCTCGGGTTCGAGCAAGTCTTCAAGAACAGCCTGACCGGGCTGCCGATGGGCGGCGCGAAGGGCGGGAACAAACTTTAACCCGAAGAAGGGCAAATCGGAGCGCGAGGTGATGCGCTTCTGCCAATCCCTGATGGTCAGGCTGCACCGGCACATCGGCGAGGACACCGACGTGCCCGCCGAGGACCAGGGGGTCGGCGGGCGGGAGATCAGAAGAGCTACCTCTTCGGGATGTATAAGCGGATGGGAAATCGCTTCACCGGCATCCTGACGGCAAAGGGGCTCCTTCGGAGGCAGCCCTGGTGATCGGACAGGCGACGAGCTGGCAGCTCGGTTTACTTATGCAGCACATGCTGGAGACGCGGGGCGACGGGATCGAGGGCAAAGTCTGCGCGGTCAGCGGCAGCGGCAACGTCGCGATCTATTGCATCGAAAAGAACCATCGACCTGGGCGGCAAAGTGGTGACCGCCTCGGACTCCGACGGCTTCATCTACGACCAAGACGGCATCGACGCCGAGAAGGCTCGCCTGGCTCAAAGACCTCAAGGAGGTGCGCCGCGGGCGCATCCGCGAATACGCCGCCAAATTCGGCTGCGAATACCACGCCGACCAGCGCCCGTGGTCGGTGCCCTGCGACCCGCCTTTCCCTGCGCCACCAAAACGAACTCGACGGCGGAGGCGAAGATGTTGCTCAAAAATGGGCTGATCGCCGTGTCGGAGGTGCCAACATACCCGGAAATCCACCCTCGAGGCGGCCACGCGTTCCCGCCGGGCGAAAATCCTCTACGGTCCGGCAAGGCGAAGTACAGCTTAGCCAAACGGCGTGGCAGTCTCGGGCTTGGAGCAAAGCCGAACGCGCTCCGCATCAGTTGGACCCGCCACGAGGTCAACGACCGGCTCCAGTCGATCATGCGCGAGATCCACCAGAAATGCGTCCGCTACGGGCAGGGCGACGACGGCTACATCGACTACGTGAAGGGGCGCGAACGTCGCGGGCTTCGTCAAGGTCGCCGGCGATGCTTGCCTACGGCGTGAAGAGTTTTAGTTCGGGGCGAATGCCCGCAGCTTCCGCTAACCTCCGCGCGTGAGCCAGCATCGGCAGCCATCCAGGCAGCGGGCCCCGACGGCGCGCGCCATCCTCAACCCGGCCCTGCCGCTCGCAAGCCTCTCCCGCCGAGCGGCTCGCGACCCGCCAGGCGGCACCGCCCGCTGGCGAGGTCGCCGAAAGCGCAGCGATCTGGAGGCGGCGGGCGCGTGGATCCCGGCGTCAGTCTTCCGCCGGATCGCCATGGGAACCACCGCGGGTTTTTCGGCGAGTTCGCGCGCGAGGGAAGGCGTGCTCGGCGATCAGATAATGGTAAAACAGTGGGCGACCGCGCGGATGTATGCGGTACGGCTTGAAGGGATTCCACATCCACCGCCGCACATCCCGGACGGCGAGGACCCGGCCGCCTGGTTCCAGAATCTCTTCGCGCCGGGAGCCGATGTCGGGCAGCGCCCCTACGCGCGCGAGCAGTGGGACGCCATGTTCTTCATCCAAGGCATCGCCGAAATGCTGCTGGTCGACGAACGCGCCGGCATGGCGCGCCGCGCGATGCGGTTTTTCATCGACGGCGACGACCGCCCCGGCGCGAACAACGCCGGCGTCGTCATCCCGGCGGGCGTCGCCCACGCCATCCGCTGCGGCGATTCAAAAGACCTGATCATGGTTTACGGGACGAGCACGACCTTCGTCCCGGCCAACGAGGGGCGCATCGCCAGCGGGGTGGAAAGCGCGCCGCTCCCCGCGGAGTGGCAAGATTACCTCAACGGCGGTGCCTGAGCGCGGCATGGAGGACCACGACGACCGCGACTTTCCCGGAGCCTACGCCGAAGGCTTCGCCTTCCGCGCCGCAGACCGGGCGGACGATGCCGAACCCGAGGCCAGCGATTGGACGTTCCGCGGCTACGACCGCGAGATCATCGACCGCGTCTGGGGCTTCGCCGAAGCCGTCGCCGGCAACGATCCAGAACTCTGGCGCAAAGACGAATTCGGCGCCTGGATCTGCCGCCGCGAATACGGCAACCGCCGCTCAGACTTCGGCTGGGAGATCGCCGACACCGGCGGCATGATCGGCGGCATCGCCGCCCTCCGCCCGATGCAGTGGCAAAACTTCCTCGACCAAGTCGCCGCCACCACCCAAAGCCGGATCACCGCCGAGGGGCTCCGCAACGTGCGGCGCCTGCTGTAGGCGGCGCTGCGCTAGACCGACCCGGCGATCGCGGATCTGGATGGTCCGCAGCTCCGCCATTGCAAAATGTCGGCCGGGCGCTCCTGCGATTTGTTCGAATCTCTGGCGCAGGCTTGACCGCAGCGGAAATCTGCGATCAAAGTTCGTAAAATGAGGCTCTTCACCCTCGCGCCCCCAATCCGGGTCGATGCGCAGTGACGGAGCGTCCGGGTTAAAAAAAGCGAATCCCCAGCGATCCATCATGAAAGCCTTATCGATATTTTTTCTGACCACCCTGTTTTTCACCGCGCCGGACTCGATGGGGCAAGTCATCGCATTCGGCGGGACGGGTTCGGACGAAGCGCAGGGCGTCACGACGGATGCCAGCGGCAATATCTTCGCCACCGGATACTTCTCTGGAACGGTCGACTTCGATCCGTCGGACGGATCCGACGCTGCGGACACGATGACCGCAGGCGCGGGCGGGCAGGCGGGCTTTGTCGCGAGCTATGCGCCGGACGGAACGTTTCGCTTCGTGGTGCCGATCACGGGGGCGGGCGCGGCGCGTCCCTTCGTCGTGGCGGCGGACGCGTCCGGCAATGTGTTCGTGGCGGGGATCTTTTCCGGCACGGTGGATTTCGACGGAGGGGCGGGCACCCAGAATCGCACGGGTGACGGGGACAACGACGGATTCCTGGCGAGCTACACGAACACCGGAGGCTTCCGCTTCGCCCATGTGCTCGGCGGCACGGGCTTCACCGGCTGCTTTTCTGTCGCGGCGGCGGGGAACGGCCATGTGATCGTGACCGGTGGCTTCGCGGAAAGCGTGGATGTGAATCCCGGCGCGGGCGCGCAGGTGTTCAACAGCGGCGGGGGCTTCGACGGCTATGTGGCCGGCTTCGACAGCGCGGGCAATTTCCTCTACGGCCGGCAGCTTGCAGACGCGGACGTTTACAACATCGCGGCGGACGCCTCGGGGAATTCGTATGTCTGCGGGTATTTTAGCAATGCGGCAGACTTTGACGCGGCGGACGGTCCGGACGCCTCAGATTCGCTGACCTCGGCAGGCGCGCAGGACGCCTTCCTCGCCAGCTATTCGCCTGCGGGCGCGTTTCGCTGGGTGATCCGGTTGGGCGGGGAATTGTCCGACTTCGCCTATGGTGTCGCCGTCGATCCGGCGGGGAATAGTTTCGTGGCGGGTAGCGGCACCGAGATCGATTTCGATCCCGGCGCGGGCACGCTGGAGCTGCTGCCCACCACCGGGTTTTACCTGGCGAGTTACACCAGCTCGGGCGCGCTGCGATTCGCGATCGGCGAGGGCGGCAGCGGCTTCGGCTCGGCGACGCCCTTCTACTGCAGCTACCGCGGCGGAAATGTTTACGCGGGCGGATCGTTCAACGGCACGGTCGACCTCGCGCCGGACGATCCGGCGCAGGGCGGGATTCTTTCGGAAACGGAGAGCGCGGGCTTCGTCGCGCGTTACGCGGCGGCGGACGGGGCGCTCGGATTTGCGCGGTCGTTCGGGGCGGGCAGCGCCAGTGTCTGGTCGGTGGCCGGCGCGCAGAGCGGCGGCGCGGTGGTGGCGGGCGGATTCACCGACACGGGGGATTTCGATCCGGGGATCGGCGCCGTGGAGAAAACGAGCGCGGGCGAGGAGGACGGCTATCTTTTGAATCTCGACAACAGCGGAAACTACCCCGGCGGGGCGTCCGGTAGCCTGGTGGTGACGAACACCAACGACTCGGGCGCCGGCTCGCTGCGCGAGGCGATCGCGACGGCGAACGCCACGCCGACGCCGGACACGGTCACTTTCGCCATCCCCGGCACCGGACCCCACGTCACCAGCCCGACCTCGCCGCTGCCGGTCATCTCGACGCCGGTGACGCTGGACGGATTTTCGCAGCCCGGTTCCTCCGGCGGAAGCTTTACCGCCCACGCTGCGCGTCGCGCGTTTCGACGGAACTTCGGCGGGCACGAATTCGACACTTTGAGATCGCTTAAGAACGCTGTCGGCGCGGTACTTTTGTGAAAGGTCTCGTGGTGCGAAACTTTGGCAGATACGGCATCACGGTCGGCGGAAAGGCGGAGATCACCGGAGTGCTGTCGGTGCAAATCCGACGGCACCACGGCGGCGGGCAATGGGGCGGTGGAATTTTCATCGACGCGAACGGTCTCGAGCACCGGCGGTGCGCTGCTCGACATCCGGCCATGTCGGCTTGCCCGGCCGGGGAAATCTGATCTCCGGCAACGGCGGCTCGGGCGTCTTCATGGAGGACGCGCGCGGCGCCTGGATGCGCGCAATTTCATCGGCACGACGACCAGCGGCAATCGCGCCGCTGCCGAACTCGACGCCGCATGCGTTGAGCGACGGGACGAGCCTTCGTCCGCGACCTCAGCCGACCACCGCATCGGCGGCACCTCGCCGGGCGACGGCAACCGCATCGCCTTCAACCAGCGCGACGGCGTCTCGTTGGTGGCCTGACGGCGCGCACGGATGTGCTCGGCAACAGCATCTCCGACAACACCGGGCTGGGTATCGACCACTGGACGGTCTCCGCCCTACTGCCGCCGTGCTCGGCGTCAACGATCCGGCAGACGCGGACGACGACATGCCGAACGGTCTGGCGAACTATCCGGTGCTCCGCTCGGCGAAAGCGCTGCACGGCAAGACGACGGTAACCGGGATGTCGGACGGCGTGGGCGGCGAGCGTTTCCGGCTGGAATTTTTCGTCTCGCCCGCCGCCGATGCGTCCGGCAATGGCGAGGGTGCCGCCTATCTCGGCGCGGCGAGCGTGAGTTGCGCAAGCACTGGCGAAATTTTCCGTCGAGCTGCCCGTTGCGGCGCGGGGCAGGTGATCACCGCCACCAGCACGGCGCAGCGTGCGCATCGGATCGCGCGAAGGCACGAGCGAGTTCTCCCTCGCCATATCGGTGGTCGCGCCGGCGGGTGACCACGCTGGCGGACAGCGGAGCTGGCCGCTGCGCGCGGCGATCGCGGCGGCGAATGCCTCGCCCGGAGCGGACCTCATCGTGCTCGCGCCGTCTGTCGCTGGCGGGACGGTGTCGCTTGCCTCCGAGCTGCCGACGATCACCGGCCCGCTCACGCTGCGCGGCGGCGGGGTCGTTTTGTCAGGGAGAAATCTGTCGCGCGTGCTGTCGGTGAATGCGCCCGGCCAGACGGTGACGCTGGAAGACCTGACCATCGCCGACGGCAGCGCGGCGGGAAATGGGGGCGGCATCCTGCTGACCAATGGCGCGCTCGACATGATGCGCTGCGTGATCGACAACTGCACGAGCCAGGCGGCGGGCGGCGGTCTCGCCATGTCGTCCGGCACGGCGAATCTCGACGACTGCCGCGTGACGCGATGCCGGGCGGCGACAGACGGCGGCGGCGCGGCGAAGATTGGCGGCACTTTTCGCGCCGAACGCTGCACCTTCGATCACAACATCGCCGCCGCGCGGGGCGGCGGGATCTTCGCCAACGGCGTGATTTTCATCCGCAACTGCACCGTCACCACCAACGAGGGGGCGACCGGCGGCGGGCTGAATTTTACCGGCACCAGCGGCGGGCAATTCGAGTTCTGCACCTTCGTGCATAACAGCGCTACGGCGGCGGGCGGCGTCGCCGGCTCGAGCCTCCAATTCACCAACAACATCATCGCGCTGAACAGCGCGCCGACCGATCCGCAGATCCCCAGCCCGGAGAACTATGACAACCGCAATATGATCGGCGGCGATCCGCTCATCGGTCCGCTGCGCGACAACGGCGGTTGTGTGCCGACCCACGCGCTGCTCACTGGCAGCCCGGCCCGCGACCAGGTCACCAGCACGGCGTTCGTCACCGGGACGGACTCCCGGCTCGCGCCGAGGAAGAATGAATTCAGCACCGTCGCCGACTACGGGGCGTTCGAATACTTCACCGGTCCCTACGTCGAGTTTCCCCGAGACTACGCATCGTGGCGCGTGCAAGCCGGTGCGGGAGCCGCCGATGCGGACGACAACGGCGATGGACTTTCCAACCTCGCCGCGCACTACCTCGGCGTGCCCGTGCGCGGTCTCGCGGCATCCGCCGGATGGAGCGTCCGCCGCGACGAAACCGGAGCGAACATCGTGCTCCGATTCGAGAGTCCGTTCACCGTGATCGGCAGCACCGCGACCAGCCAAGTCGGCAACACGCTGGCCGGCTGGGGTCCGGGCCCCGCGCCGGTCGAAGTGGGATCCAGCATCTTCGCCCGCGCCTACGAAGTGACCGTGCCGGTCGCGGGCGACGAGGGATTTGCGCGGCTGCAGATCGCAGAATAGCGGAGGCTCTTGTAAAGCGGGGCGCTCACAGCGCCGCCGCGAGCTGCGCGTTTCTCGCTTTGAGCTGCGCGGACCACTTTTCGAGCAGGGAAAGCCGCCCCCAGGCCATGAGCATCGCGGCTTCGGCTTCGGGGGCACCGCCGCCGCGCAGGGCGTCGATGTGGGCGAGCGTGGATTCGGCGTTGGCGGCGGCGGCTTGGAGGGCGGCCCCGGCTTGGAGCAGCGCCTTTTGCGCGGCGAATCCCTTTCCGGCGAGCATCGCTTTGGCGATCTGGCTCGATGCCTTAGCGTGCTCGGCGAGATAGGCGTCGGCAGCCTGCAGCGCGCCGCCGATCTGGGCGAAGGCGTCCATCAGATCGGGGGCGATCGCCTTGCCCGCCGCAGCCCCGCGCGCCCCCGGATGTTCGAGGTCGAGCAGATGCCGGAGCCGGCCGGCGGCGGTCGAGAGCGCGCGCTGCGCGTCGGTCAGGCGGGCGAATGCCTCGCCGTCTCCGCCGGAATCCGGGTGGGCGCTGCGGCTTTTTTCCTGAAACGCGGTTTTGACGTCCCCGGAGGAAAGCGCGGCGCGGCGCGGGAGACCGAGGGCGGCAAAGTGATCGGCGGCGGCGGCGGGATCCGGCATCGGTTTGGCTACGCCGCGAAGCTCTCCCCGCACGAGCAGGTCACCACCGCATTCGGGTTGCTCACCTTGAATCCCCCGCTCTGCAGGTCGTCGCTGAAATCCAGCTCCGACCCGGTCACGAACAACGCGCTCTTCGGATCGATGACCACGCGGACCCCGTTGGACTCGACCATGATGTCCCGGTTCGCCGGCCCGTCGACCAGATCCATCTTGTATTGCAACCCGGAGCAACCGCCGCCCACCACCGCGACGCGCAGGCAGCCGTGCGCCTCCCGCCCCTGTTTGCGCAAAAGCCCAGACAGCCGCGCCGACGCGCCATCGAGGACGCGGATCAGCGATTCGTTGCCGACCTTGTAGCTAGGCGCGGCGGGGGCGCTCGATAGGGTGCTGGTGCTCATCTTCCCGACGTTACCGCCGCCTCTCGCCCCGTCAAAGGGCTGATTCCTCAAGAAGTCCTCCTATAGACCGATGCAATTTCGCAAAAGTGATTATCAATATTGCGAATATTTTCAAAAAAATCGGATTTTCTTGCATCATTTTGCAAATCTTCCGTTTAATCGGCAGAAGCAGTGGCTAACTCTCCCCCCCCAATCACCGATTTCGCCAAAATCTGCGCTCCGGAAACCGCCCGCCCGGTTTGCGGCGGTTTGGAACCCCTGGAAGACCTATGCGGTCCACAGGTGGGGGCGCGGCTATTTCGACATTGATCAAAACGGTGAACTGAGCGTGTATCCCCCCCGCGAAGATGGCTCGCGAGCAATGATCAGCCTGCCACAGTTGATCAAGTTGCTCTCGAAACGCGGGATCGAGGCACCCTATGTGATCAGGTTTCCGGACATCCTGCGGGCGGAGGTCTGCCAGTTGAATCTCGATTTCCGCAGCGCGATCCGGAAGCACGGCTACGCGGGGCGCTACCGGGGGGCGTTTCCGATCAAAGTGAACCAGTTTGGCTCGGTGGTGCGGGAGATCGCCGCTGCGGGGGAGCCGTTTGGCATGGGATTGGAGGCCGGCAGCAAGCCGGAGTTGATCGCCGCGCTTGACGCGAGCCGCCCGGGTGGGCTGATCATTTGCAACGGTCAGAAGGACAGCGATTTCATCGACCTGGCGCTCGCCGGGCAGCGCCTAGGTTTCGAGGTGATCTTGGTCGTCGAGACCCCTCGGGAGATCGGATTGATCCTCGAGCGGGCGGCGCTGGCCGGGATCGATCCGCTCCTCGGGTTTCGCGCCCGGCTGTGGAGCGAGGCGAGCGGGCACTGGTCGGCGACCAACGGTCACGGCGGCGTCTTCGGGATGGGGGCGTCGGCGATGCTGCGGGCCGTCGATCAGCTCGGGCGGGCGGGCAAGCTGCGCTGCCTCCGCCTTCTCCACTACCACCAGGGGTCCCAGATCTCCGGGCTGGCCGCCGTGCGCCAGGCGGCGACCGAGGCGGCGCACCTCTACGCCCAACTGCACCGCGCCGGCGCTCCGCTCGGCATCCTCGACATCGGTGGCGGCCTCGCCGTGGACTACGATGGGAATGGGAGCGCCAAGGCATCGAGCCGCGAATACAGCGCCCGCGACTATGCCTCGACCGCCGTCGAAGCTGTCGCCTCAGCGCTGGCGGCGGTTGCCCCGGAGATCCCGGTCCCCGACCTGGTGAGCGAATCGGGGCGCGCGCTCGCCTCCCATTTTTCGGTGCTCGTCTTTTCCGCCAGCCTGGCGGATGCCGAGCCGGGGCGCGAGGCGATGGAGGAAGCCGCGATGCCGCCGGAGGTGCGGGCGATCGTCGACTTTGCCGCCGAACGCCGGAGCGGGGGAGGGGGCGATCTGGAAGCTGGGTTGACCGCGCGCATCGATGCGATGCGGGACCGCTTCGGCACGCCCGGCGGCCCGTCGCTCCACGACCTCGCCGCCGCCGAAGCGGCGGTCCGCGAGATCTGTGCGGCGGGCGGTGCGGAGGCTTTCGACGGCGGGGCCTTCGGGGGCGCGACGTTCCTCGGGAACCTGAGCATCTTCCAGTCGCTGCCCGACTATTGGGCGATCGGGCAGACGTTTCCGATCATGCCGCTCCAGCGCCTGCACGAGCGGCCCGATTGCCTCGCCCGGATCAACGACTTGACCTGCGACAGCGACGGCGTGCTCGACCGGTTTTTCGTCGGAGGCGAGGAGCGGCGCGGGCTGCCCGCCCATTTTCCGCAGCGCGGCCAACCCTATCACCTAGGGGCGTTCCTCGTCGGGGCCTACCAGGAAATCCTCGGCGACAACCACAATCTCTTCGGCGTTCCGGCGATTATCTCGATCCGCGCCAAGGAGGGCGCGGAATTCGAGATCCGCCACATCCCGCCGCGCACTTCGGGGCGCCTGCTCGGGACCATCGGCTACAAGCCCTCGCTCCTGGCCAAATCGTTCCGCCGCCACATCAGCGCCGCCGCCGCCCGTGGGGAAATCAGCGAATCCGACGCCGAGGCGATCGCCGAATCGCACCGCCGCGCCCTGGAAACCGCCCCCTACCTCGACCCCTCACCCAGGACCGAACCAGACTAGCGAAACGACCAAACCAACCATGAACACCGATGCACCGACCGTCGCCACATTCATCGACCGCCATTACCGCCACTTCAATGCCGCCAGCCTACGCGATGCCTCCGTCGCCTACCGGGCATTGCTAGACGATGGCGGCAAGATGTTCCTGACGCTCGCCGGGGCGATGAGCACGGCGGAGCTGGGCGTTTCGCTGGCCGAGATGATTCGGGCGGGGAACGTCCACGCGATCTGTTGCACCGGGGCCAATCTGGAAGAAGACATCTTCAACCTCGTCGCCCACAGCAAATACGAGCGGATCCCCGGATACCGGAGCCTGACCGCCGCCGACGAGCAGGCGCTCTACGACCGCGGCTTGAACCGCGTGACCGACACCTGCATCCCGGAGGAGGACGCATTGCGCAAGATCGAGAAGATCCTGATGGTCGAGTGGATGAAGGCGGACCTCGAAGGGCGCTCGCACCTGCCCCACGAATATTTCTTCCGCGCCATCCGGAGCGGGGAATTCCTCGCCGCCGCCGACATCGACCCGGTGGACAGTTGGCTGGTCGCCGCCTGCGAGCGCGACCTGCCGATCTTCGTGCCGGGCTGGGAGGACAGCACGATCGGCAACATGTTCGCCGCCGCGACGATCAGCGGGCGCATCCAGCGGCCGGAGATCGTCAAGTCGGGCATCCACTACATGCGGGACCTCGCCGCCTGGTACCAGCGCACCGCCGTGGACGAGGCGGCGCCGGTCGGGTTTTTCCAGATCGGCGGCGGCATCGCGGGGGATTTCCCGATCTGCGTCGTCCCGATGATCACGCAGGACCTGCGCAAGGCGGTTCCGTGCTGGGCATACTTCTGCCAGATCAGCGATTCGACGACCAGCTTCGGCTCCTACTCCGGCGCGGTGCCGAACGAGAAGATCACCTGGGGCAAGCTCACCCCGCAGACCCCGCGCTTCATCATCGAATCCGACGCCACCATCGTCGCCCCGCTCATCTTCGCCTATGTCTTGGGGCAATGAGGTCGCGCGCACGCATCAGATTTTTAGAGAAAGCGCGTAACCTCGCCGGCGCGCCGGGGTAGAAAGGCTCAAGAATCGTTGAGCCATGAAGCCCCCATCCCTTTTCCCCCTTCTCGTTTTCCTCTTCGCCGCCGCCGCCCACGGCGCGCCGCTCAATGTGACGATCTCGCAGTTGAGCGGAAACCTCGGCGCCCAATATCTGCTCGAGTCCGACCCGGCGCATGACGCGCTGCACATCAACGCGAGCGCCCGCCTCCAGCGCAACGCCGGCTTCGTCCTGCCCGCCAACGTGAGCGTGCGGTGGCGCGCGACGCTGAGCGTGACGAATGGCGCGCCGATCGCGCAGGTGGACCACGACGTTACCTATCAGGTGTTCGGCACTCACGACGAGATCGTCAGCGAGTCGTTCGCCCTCGACCCGCCCGTCATGCTCGCGGACAATACGAGCCACACCCTGCTGGTCGAGATCTTCCACATCGAAGATCCCGCCCTCCGCCCGCCGACCTATTCGCTCGACGACGACCAGCCGCTGACCTACCTGAACTTCCCGCACTTCAGCGGCGTCCTCCACTTCGGGTCGACCGCCACGACGCTGACCAGCTTCGGCAATCCGATCCCGCATTACCTCGGGGGCAGCCAGTGGAACCTCGGCGTTTACACCGGCGAGCTGGCAAACGGGACCGCCTACGCCAACTCGCCGAACTCGACGCCGATCGCCGCGACCCGCGATCCGGCGACCGGCGACCTGGCGGTCGATTCCGGCAGCGCCGAAATCGCGGGCGGCAGCGGTCCGTTCACGTTGAATGGCTGGGAGGGCGAGCGCGGAGCCGTCTTGATCTCGGCGGCGGGCATCGCGGCGCAAAGCTTCACGCTAGAGCTGCCCAATGGCATCGGTTGGCGGGACGGCACGGGCGGCGCGCTCAACCCGGTCTTCTCCGGCGGCGCGGCCGCCATGCCGCTCGATGAATCGCTCGCTTTCGCCGGCCCTGTCGGCGGAGCCTTTCCGCCCGGGCGAGAATTTATCGGGCCGTGCCTCGCCGTCTCCTTCACGCCGCCGTCATGGACCTTCGACGGGCAAGTGTTAGAGTTGGCGACACCCGGCACCCGCTTTCTCCGCCGCGCCCGCTACCAAGAACAGCTCACCGCGACCGGCGCGCTGCCGCGGTCGAACGACAGCTATCTATTCTTCCTGCGAAACACGGCGGGCAGCAGCCTGCAGATCGGGACCGGCGGGATGACCGTGGCGCTCCAGCTTCAGCAAGGCGCCTACACCACGCATTTCCCGGATGGCGACGTCGGCGGGCGCGCCTCGACGATCCGGATCGCCGATGACGCGGTCGATCCGGCGTCGTCCAGCATCGCGGCGGACTGGGTCCACCTGCAATACGACAAAGGCTGCCCGCAGGTCGGCGGCGACCACCACCAGGGCATGCGGATCCTCGCGCCGGACATCACATTTACGCCCCAGGGCGGGATCGCTGCGGCGGGCGCGCTGGCGACCGACGCGCAGTTTCCCGGCGTCGAGCGCCATCTCGAAGTCGGCTTAAACGCCGGCGGCAACGCGGTCCATGAAACCGATGATTTCGCAGAAGCCAGCTTCTACGCACCCGGTCCGGTCGCGCCGGTCGAAAACCCCGCCGCCTTCTTGCTCGCCGAGACGCAGCCCGACAGCGGCTACGCGCTCGGCTTGCCCGGCACCCCCGCCTATGAAGCGGGGCGCGGCTGGTATGCGGGCTTCAATTTCTTCTATCCCGAAAACATGCCGGTGCGCTCGCGCGTCGGCGGCGAGTCCCCGTTCGACTACGCCGTGTTTGACCAGAAGGCGTATGCGCGCTGGTGGGGCGTGAGCGGCATCATCGAGGCGCTGCCCGCCGAGCTGCCGTTCCAGGCATCGATCTACGGGTTCCCGATCGGCTTCACCGACTGGGGGTTCAATTTCCTCGGCAACGAGATGCGCGACAGCTACATCGACGGGCAGGTGGACCTGACCGGCACCTACGCCGACTTCGTCCAGGGCATGGAAGAGGTGCGCATCAGTTGCTGCGGGAATCTGGAGAGCTTCGAAATCCCGGGCGGCGAGGAGGCGAAGCGCCTCGGCTACTGGGACAACTTCGAGATCCGGAATTCCTCGGCGCGCTTCGTCACGCCGGGCGCCTGCGACGACAGCCGCGCCTGCCTGAGTTACGTTTCGACCGCCGAGATCAACGGGCTGACCGGACGCCATGCCGGCGAGCTGTGCTTCCTTCCCGACGGTTCGATGACCGTGCCGAGCGACCCCGATTTCGCGGCGAGCCACCTCGCGCTCGCGCCACAAGGCGGGCTCGCCGGGCAATACTACCTCTGGCCGCGCGGCGACGCTTACTTCAACAACCCGCACCAATTCGCCGCCGGACCCGGATTCGTCACCGCCGCCGGCGACATCGAGACGCCCTACTTCACGCTCACCCCGATCCGCTTTCAAACCACCGCCGTGCCAGAGGTCGATGACGAAGTGCTCGTCGGCTTCATCCACGGCGACTTCTTGCCGCCGGGAGCCGAAGACGCGGAACACCGCGGGATGCCGGGCGGGATGACGCCGCAGGCGTATCGCGCAAGCGTCGCGCATCAGCCCACGGCAGAGGCGCCGTTCTTCGGGAAGCTAAACGCCTTCGACTTCCCGGTGATCCACAACCTCGCGACGGGCAATTTCCATTCGCCGCAAGACAAGGAGGCGGACCTCATCGTCGCGAACTTCGACGCGGGCATCGACCGCCTGAACGCCGAATTCGCGCAGATCCACTTCGGCGCAGAGATCGAGGGCTTGACCCAGATGACGGTGGGCAGCCTGCTCGAAGAAGCCGCCGAATACGGCGCGCAAGGCGTCGCGCAGGCGATCGGCGACAACGTGACCGGTCCGATCAAAGACGGCTTGCTCTCGCTCGCCGAGATGCTCGACAACCGCGTCGAAAATCTGCTCACCGATGCCGTGGACCGCGCGGTCGATGCCACCGTCGTCGAACCGCTCACCCAAGCGCTCCGCACGATGGAGGCGAACAAGCCGGACTGGAATGCCGCCGACCTCGACGCGGAACTCGCCATCTACTTCGCGCCCGGCGGTCCGCTCGAAAACGCCATCGCCTCGCTGCAAAACTTCGAGGACGGGGCGGGCGACATCGCCACGGTGATCGGGACGCTGCGCAACCGTCTCGACCGCGTCTATGAGGCGCTCGACTGCATCGTCATGCTGTTGGACGGCAACGCCGCCGACCACTCGGCGCTCGGCGCGCTCTACACCTATGCGGTCGAGCAGCTCCAGCTCAACCCGGACATCGGCGCGCTCGACCCGGCGGTCGTCGATGGCGGCTGGCAGTCGATCTTGAGCAACGCCAACGCCGGATGGCTGGCGGATGCGCGCGAAGCCGTCGCCAAGCTGCGCGACCTCGTCGGCGGGACGCGGGACCTCCTCCAGGTCGGGCAGGATTTCTTCGACGAGATCGGCAACGCCTTCGGCAATGCCGCCCAGGTGCTCGCCGTGATCAACGACGCGCGCTTCCAGCTGCGCGCGCGCCTCCTCACCGAGATGCCGGGGCAAGTGTTAGACTTTTCGCCAGAGGAAATCGGCGACCGGATCAAAGGGGCGATCAAAGACCGGCTCTTCGGCAGCGTCTTGTCCGTGGACTTGCAATCGATCCTGCGGGCGCGCCTCGGCTACCTCGACACCTTGATCAACGACGCGATCAACACGGCGATGCAGGCGTTCACCAAAGCGGTGATCGAAGCGCTGGAGGAAAGCGGCGTGCTCGACGCGCTCAACACGGCGCTCGAAACCTTCAGCGACGCCTTTTCCTATCAGAAAGCCGCGCGCGTCAATGGCGAGGCGATCACCTACTCCGACCGGCTCAAGGACCTGACGATCCAATCCGAGGTCGAATTCGGGATCCCGACGCCGATCGGGCTATCGATCCCGATGAGCGCCGATGCGATGCTCAAATACGTCGAACGCGTCGCAGACGGAGCCTCGCCCTGCAGCGCGCCGGCCAGCGCGGTTTTGCCGGAGGTCACGCTGAAGGCATCGGCGGGCACGGCGATCGGGTTTGGGCTCGACAGCCGCGCGACCATCGCCTTGAAGTTCGGGTTCGAGGAAGACTACACGCCAACCGGGTTCGCGGGCGCGTTCCAGATCCACCAGAGCCAGTTCGCGATGAATTCGATGGGCATGAATGACTTCAGCGGCGTGATGGCGCTGGGCGGGTCAGGGGCGGTGCCGGAGTATTACCTTTCCGCCCACGCGGGCGGCAGCTTCGGCGCGGGCGGCACGAGCGTCGATCTGGAAGGCGGCTTCTGCATCGGGCAGTTCTGCGATGCGCAGGCGGTCGCGTTCTACCCGAACTTCCCGCTGCCGCCGGGACCGGGCGAGGTGCGCCGCGGGCTGGTCGCCTATCTCGAAGGCAAGGCGCCGATCATCGGCAGCAGTTGCCTGTTCAACGTGACGGTCGGCGCGCAGATCGGAGCCTACGCGCTCGCCGACGGCGCGAACAATCCGTTCTTCGGCGGAAAGCTCGGCGGCTCGATCAGCGGCGAGGTGCTCTGCCTGCTCAAGGCGGGCGGCGAGATCGACCTCGGCTACGGCTACGGCGGCGGCGTCCACCAGTTCGACGGCAGCGCGACCGCCGAGATCAAGCTCGGCTTCAAGCCCTTCCAGATCAAAAAATCCAAGACCCTGTCGGTCGAGTACACCAAGCCGCAGGGCGGCGACGGCCAGTGGGACGTCAACCCCTAGCCAGGCAACCCTAACATGTTTCCCATCATGAAACCAAATCGCTTCATCACCAGCATCGCCGCGCTCATCCTCGCCGCCGCCAGCGCCACGGCGGAATCGCCGAAGGTCGGCTGCGCCGCCGAGGTCGGCAACCCGGCGGGCGGCGGGCGCCATTGGGTGCTCGTCTTCCTCAAGTATCTCGGCAACGCGGAGCCGGGTCCCGGCTACCGGCTCTACTGGAAGGCGGGCGCGCCGGACTCCGCCAACAGCTACGCGCTGCTCTCCACCATTCAGCCGACCGCCGACCCGGTGACCATCGCGCATCTGCTCGGGCGCGCCAGCGATGCGGGCATCGACGTGGCGGCGCTGGAGGCGCGGATCGACGAGATCCTCGCCGGTGCGATGGGCGGCGAATCATTGGCGGTCAAGCTCACCTATCTGATCCAGGCGGCGGAGAGCGACAAGACGACCGCCTTTCAGATCGAGACGCTCGCCAACACGAATGCCGCCGTCGCCGCCGCCCGCGGGCGCGCCTACTTCGCCGCCGTCCCGGCGGGCATCTCAACCTTCGAGGTGCGCGCCTATGATCCAGGGGCTGACGCCGAAGGCGCGACGCTCGGGCGGGCGACGGTCGGGGCGGCCGCCGAAGTCCTGCCCGCGCCCGCCGCGCTGACCGAGTGGGTGAACCCAAACCCGACCGGCCACTTGCGCGTGCAGCTCCAGTGGTGCTACCCGGACCCGCTGCGGCAGCGCTTTCTCCACTGGCGCGGTGCCGCGATCTTCCGCGCGAGCCGCGACCTGTGGGCGAGCGAATTCGGCGCGCCGCCGCCGCTCAACATCAGCCGCGCGGCGTTGCTCGCGGCGGTCGATTCCGGGCACATCGTCCGGGTCAATGGTCTGCCGGTATTGCCCGACGCGATCCCGCCCTGCCCGTTCAACATCGGCGTGACCGGTCCGATGTTCACCGACGACAACGACTCGGCGGCGCAGACGCAACTGGACGGCGCGCCGCCGTTCGTCGCGGGAGTCGGCTACGTCTATTACGTGGCGGAGACCGATTTGTTCGGCAGGGTCGGCGAGCCGAGCGCCGGGCTGAGCGTCACGATCTGCGACCGGATCGCGCCGCCGCCGCCGCTCGACTTGGCGGTGACGAACGAACGCCGGTTCGCCGCCGGGAGCGCCGAAGATTTCCTCCGCCTCGAATGGCCGGCCGCATCGCCTTCCGAGGTCCGCCGCTGGTATCTCTACTGCGCGGCAGACACCGAGACGCCGATGCTCGAATACCAGGCGGACAAACATAATCCGGCGACCCCGAGCCTGCTCGCCACGATCCCGAACGACGGCAGTTTCGAGGTCGATGGGCGCATCCGGTTCGACCACGATTCCGCCGCCGCCTTGCCGATGCCGGGGCTGGGCAAAACCGTGTTCTACCGGTTGCGCGCCGAGGACGACACGCCGTGCAAAGACGCGATGGACCGGGGAAACATCAGCGGCTTGAGCGGACCGGTGCCCGCCGCCCGCCACGACTTGATGGGACCGGACTCGGTGGGCGGCAGGATCGTGAAGAAGTGCTGCCACATCCTCGTCGCGCACCAGCCGGGCAACGGCGATCCGGCGCGCCCGTTTACCGCGCGGCTCCTCGGGGTCCGCCCGCCCGGATCGCGCTTCCACTGGGTCGAGTTCCGCGATGACACGAACGGCCGCGACATCGGGCGCTACTACTTCGCGCCGGGCCAAGACGCGGTCGCCGCCGAGTATCAGCCCGGCAACGGCTCTGCGACGGTCTTCAGCGCGCGCTTTGGCCACCCCGGCGGCTACCTGAGCGCGTGGCAGAGCAGCGGAGCCGCCGATCGCATCCCCTACGGATCGCACACGTTCACGCCCCGCTGGCTCTGCGAAGACGATACCGGCGACCGCGGCTGCCCCGGGCTTCACTTCCCCAAGGATCCGGAGACCGGCGAAGTGAATGACATCTGCCTATTCCTGACCCCGGTCGCCGACGTGAAGTCGTGGGTCGCCTACGTCCAGTTCGGCGTCGCCGGGCAGAAGACGAAGTTCGCGAGCGGGAACATCGCCGATGGCGTCGGCGTGGTGGAGGTTTGCTTCAACGCGTTTCCGCCGCGCGGGGGCGAGCTTTGCTTCTACGTGCAAGGATTCGATGCGGGCGGCAACCCCGGACCGATGGAGCCGCTCGGCTGCGTCAAAGTCGCGGCGGCAGATGGCCTGCCGGTTCCATCCATCACCGGCGGCTCCCCGGCGACCGACGCCGACCCCGGCGCGTCGCCGCACGACTTTGTCCTCGATTGGGTGTGTCCGCCGGGAGCCGAGCGCTTCGACGTCGCGTTCACGCCGCCGCCCGCCAAGGCGGAGCAGACGTTTCTCGAGATCGACAGCTCGGGCGCATTGCGCGAGTGGGGCACGATCCAGACCGACCGGGTGCCCACCGCGTTCGGGCAAAACGCGCCGGAGTTCGCCAACCGATTCACGCTGATCAACGGCGTTTCCTACAAAGCGAAGGTCCGCGCGGTGTCGGGCTTTGGCGGCGAGCGGGACGAGGGCGCGTGGAGCCAGCCCTTCGCGCTGCATTGGCTGAACCCGACCGGTCCGTTCCCGCAAGTTCCGTGGCCGATGCACGACGTGCCGGGCGTGGCGAGCGGCGCGACGCTCGCCTGGGACGCCGCCGACGGCCAGCTCCTCGTCTTGATCGGCGGGCTGCCGTTCGATTCGCCCACCATCACGCTGCCCGCCGACTCGCTCGATCCCTATCTCTACTACGACTTGCCACTCGTCGCCTACCTGCGCGAAACGACGGCGGACGGGACCGCCAAGTGGCTGCAGGTCACCCATCGGTTTGACGAAATCCTCGCCAACCAGACGGGGGGGATCAACATCACCGACTCCGCCATCAAGATCCTGCCCGGCGACGGCACGCCGATCGGCGAGCTGTGGCTGCGCATCGACCAAGCCGTGCTCGCGGGGCGAACCTACGAGGTCGCGCTCGTCCTGCACGATGAACGCGGCGAGATCCGCGAGGTCATCCGCACCAACGAAGCCGCCATCCCCGCGCTGCCTTAGGCATTTCCCCTAACAAACCCACCTCGCCAAACGATGAGACGTTCCCACCTTTTCCCTCTCCTCGCCATCGCGGCGATGGCACCGGTCCCCAGCGCCCTGGCGCAAGGCCAACCGAATCAATCCGACCTGATGTTTGTCTCGCAGCGCGCTGTGGGCGGCGACTACAACGGCGACGGGATCGGCGACGTCGCGATCGTCGATGCCGACGCGATGCATGTCACGCTCGGCATCGGGCTGCCCGACGGCCACTACGCGTGGGAGCCGCCCCAGCCGGTCGCGGGGACCCACAACGTGATCGTCAAGGGCAAGAAGATCCTGCAAAACCTGACCGGCGCAGAGGCGGCGGATCTGGACGGCGACGGCGATGACGACCTCGCGCTCGCCCTCGGGCGCGATAACCGGATCCTCATCCTGCGCGGCGATCCGCTCGCCTCCCGCGCGCTGGTCGCCGCCGACTCCTACCGGGTCGAGGCGGGACCATCCGGCATCGCGGCGGCGGACGTCGATGGCCGCACCGGGGGCTTGGAGTTGGTATCCCCGCTCGTCGCGCTGGACGAACCGGTGCCGGGCAGCTTCTCGCCGAACGCCGGGGGCGGCACGCCAGCGGTGCGCAAATTTTCTAACATCACACTAAAGCGCGGCGTCATTTCCTCGGCGCAGGCGCTCGACTTTGGCGACAATTTCGGCGTGCTCGCCCCGGCACCGGGCGGCGCGAAGGCAAAGCAGCGCCCGGAGCTCGATCACGTCGGAGCCTACAACTTTACGGTCGAGGTCGGCGGCGTCACCGAGAGCAGGCTCTTCGTCTTCCAGCTCGACCTTCTCAGCGAGCCGGTCGAGGCGACCTACGCGGAGCCGTATCGCCACCTGGTCGCCGCCGACATGCAGGGTGCGGCGGAGCCGGGTCAGTTCGTCCTGTGGGGAGGCGGGCTGGACACCTTCACCATCGCCACCGCCAGCGAGGAGTCGGCGACCGGCGAGATCGCGATCGAGTCGGTCGAGATCGCCGCCGAGGGCATCACGCTAGTCGAGGAGATCGGCGGACCGGACGGATTGGACAAGATCGCGGTGGTCCACGGCGGCGGAACCCAGATCACCGTGTATGGCTGGGATCCTGCGAAGAAGGAATTCACCGCCCGCCCGGCGGAGACCCCGGCAGGCGGCGTCGTGCAAGGCATCGGCAAGACAGTCGGGAGCGTGGGCGGTGGCATGTTCGCGCTGATGGGCGACGGCAGCTACGCGGCGCTCCAGTTCGACGGCGCGGGCGACCTCCAACTCGCCCACCAAGGCGCGCTGCCGCCACTGCCGGCGCTCGCCCCGCACGCCACCATCATGCTCTACACCGATGACCCGCTCGGCGGCTCTGCGTTCGAGTTCGAGTCGTTCGCCGCCGGGCAATGGGCGACCGGCGCGACCTACGCCGGCGGGAACATCGATGCGTTCCGCGAGACGTTCGGCGGATCGTCCGCCGGGCTAGGCGGATCGGTCGCGATCCAGCTTACGCCTTCCGCCGATCCCGGTCCCGATGCGCAGGCGCAGGCGAACCAATTTGGCGACGCGTCCTCCAGCCTGTTCGTTGAAGGCGGGGCGCAGGCGGATGGCGATGCCGCCGTCCAGATCTCGCCGCCGCCGGGCGAATATTCGTCGGTGCAGCACATCGCGTTTCTCCCCGCCGAGGCGGGCACCAACGTCATCTACCGGGTCAATGGCCAGGCGTGGCAGCAGGCGTTGGCGGGCGGCTTCTTCATCGCGGCGGACTCGCTGGTCGAGTTCTACGGGCTTGGCGACGGCGGCGCGATCGGCTCGGTCCAGTCTGCGTTCTACGAGATCGGGCTAGCGTTTGCGATGGATTCCAACGGCGACCTGGTGCCCGATGAAATCGCGGCGTTCCTCGGCATCGATCCTTCGGGCAATGGCGACGCGGATGGCGACGGCGTTTCCGACGGGGACGAAATCCTCAACGGCTCCGATCCGCTGTCCGCGAATTCCACCCCTGATGCGATCGCGTTCGCCCTCCCGCCGAAAGCCGACATCGCGGTGGCGGTCGAGATCCCGGCAGCGGGCGGCGGCGTCCAAGATGCGCCCGCGCCCTCGGCGAGCTACACGCTATTCTTGGGCGACGGGACGCCGGTCCGCGCGGCGGTGGCGGTGCGCAATGGCGACGGCGCGATCCGCGACTTTTCGTGGACGCAGGTATCGGGGCCGTTCAAATGGCGCACCCAATCACCCTTTGCCGACACGCTGGTCGCCGAGGTCGTTTTGCCCGGCACAGACCCGGCGGCGCTCGGCGCGTCGATGCTGGGCATGGCGTTTCCCGCCAAGGCGATGCTCCCGCCCTTGCCGAAGGCACCCGCGCCGGGCGGTCCGATCCCGACCCCCTATCCGACCATCGGCTCCGTGGACCAGTGGGTCGAACACACCAGGACGATCATCGGCGGGTTCAAGAGCGTCGCCGGCATGGATTCGGAAACGGAGGTGATCGAAATCAACGCCGACACCACGCTCGCCGTCGCCGCCTTCACCGCGTGGATGAATGCCGCGCTCGACCAACTCGGGCGCGTGAAAGTTAAGTTCCCGTGGGTCCATGGCGGCGGGAACGCTGCGGCCAGCGATGCGGACTTCGCGATCCTTTCCACGCCGCAAGATCCCGACCTCATCGCCTTCGAGCTGACCCACACCGTCCAGCAAATGTATGGCGAAATCGCCGGCAATCCCGCCTACCTGCCGCTGCGCGTCGCCGCGCGCGAGATGATCGGCGCGGATGCCGGAGCGCCGGTCATCGTTGGCCGGGTTTACAATGCGGCGGAGGCGATCGTGCGGTTTTTCGAGAGCGGCGAAATCGACGGCTTCTATGCCGGGCGGGTCAGCCAAAGCGTGTCGGTGCTGCAGGCATTGCGCGCCCAGTTGCTCGGCTTGCCGATGCCCGCCGATGTCCGCGACATCACCGGCGCGCTGGTCAAGCTCGACGCCGAGAGCTGGGGCATCGAGACGCCGGGCGGCGAGACGTTCGCGCTGGTCCAACGCGGATCGGTGGCGGTGCCGGTGCCGGGCGATGGCTCGGTGCGGCTGGTGCGGATTCCCGCCTCGCCGTCGGACTACGCCTCGGGCATCGCGTTCCTGCCGGGCGCGACCGTGCATGCGGTCGGGTTTGCGGTGGAAGGCGGCGGCGAAAAGGCGGGCGGCGACGCCACCGAGCTGGAGTTGGTCAGCCTCGATCTGATGGCGTTCGACCTCGGCGGCGGAGTGGTCGATACCGACGGCGACACGATGGACGATGCGTTTGAAGAACACTTCCTCAACGGGCTGGGCGCTTCGTTTTGGGACGACAGCGACGGCGATGGATTCTCCGACGGCGAGGAATACCTCGCGTTGACCAATCCCGCCGACCCCGGCAGCTTCCCGCCCGGCATGCCCGCCTTGCCCCGCAACCTGACCGTCGCCGCCGAGGGCGCCAACATCGTGCTCCGCTGGGACGGCAGCGCCGCCGCCGCCTACACGGTCGAGTTTGGTGATCTGTTAGGGTGGGATCCGTCGCCCCAAGCCCCGACCCAATCCGCGCCGGGCCGCTTCGAGTGGAGCGGGCCGCTGCCGCCCGGCTCGCAGTTCTTCCGCGTGGCGACCAACCTCCAGTGAGGCGGGCGGCGCAAATCTGCGTATCGTCGCCCGCATGGACGCCACCGCCACCACCCAATGCCCGACCTGCGGCTCCAGCATCCCAGGCGACACCGCGTTCGGAGCCTGCCCCGCCTGCCTCTTCGGCGCGGCGCTGGATGACGGCGGTAGCGCCAGCGCCAGCGGCAGCGAGGCGGAATCGCCAGAGCGCTATCAGATCCTCGGGCAGATCGGCGAGGGCGCGTTCGGCGAGGTCTATGCCGCCGAGCAGCGGAAGCCGGTGCGCCGGCGCGTCGCCCTGAAACTGCTCAAGCGCGGGATGGACACCCGCCAGGTCGTCGCGCGATTCGAGGGCGAGCGCCAGGCGTTGGCGGTCCTCGACCACGCGAACATCGCCGCCGTGTTTGACGCGGGCGAAACGCCGGGCGGGCGACCGTTCATCGCGATGGAGCTGGTCGAGGACGGCGTCTCGGTGACCGACTTCTGCCTCCGCGAATCACTCGACCTGCGCGCCCGGCTCTCCGTCTTTCTCCAGGTCTGCGAGGCGATCCGGCACGCCCATCAAAAGGGGATCATCCACCGCGACATCAAGCCGTCGAACATCCTCGTCTCACTCGCCGACGGTGCCGGGCGCACGCCCAAGGTGATCGACTTCGGCATCGCCAAGGCGACCGAGGATGTCCTCAGCGCGCGCACGCTCTACACCGACCCGGGCAAGTTCGTCGGCACGCCCGCCTACATGGCACCCGAGCAATTCTCGCACGGGCACGACGTCGATACGCGCGCCGACGTCTATGCGCTCGGTGCCTTGCTCTACGAATTGATCTGCGGCGCGCCGCCGTTCGACCCCAAGCGGCTCCGGTCCGCCAGCCCCGCCGAGCTGGAGCGCATTCTAAAGGACGAAGAGCCGCCCCGCCCCAGCGCTCGTATGGCATCGCCGCCCCCCGCCGTGCGCAACGAACTCGACTGGATCGCCGCCCGCGCCATGGAAAAGGATCGCGACCGGCGCTACGAAAGCGCGTCCGCATTGGCGGCGGATGTCGCGCGCTTCTTGCACGGCGACGCGGTCCAGGCGCGGCCGCCCTCGACGCTGTATCGGCTGCGGAAATTCGCGCGGCGGCACCGGGCTGGGATCGCGGCGGCGGCGGCGGTGGCGCTCGCATTGGCGGCGGGCGCGGCGGTCAGCGCGTGGCAGGCGCACCGCGCGCACGAGGCGGAGGTCGCGGCGCAGAAGCGGGCGGCGCTGGCCGAGACGCTGGCCGAAATCCTCAGCGACGACATCATCGGGACGACGCTGGCGACCGAGGACCTCGCCGCCGAGGGCGGTCAATTCGACGCCGGGCGCATCATCCGCGCGCTGCAGAGCGCCGAAGAAAAGATCGGGAATCAGTTTGCCGACCAGCCGCGGTTCGACGGGCTCGCCCGGCTCGCGCTCGCCCGCCTCTACATCGGCGCGACGGCCAGCGCGGAGATCCCCGGCCTCGCCAAGTCGCTCGCCTTCGCCAAAGCGGAGGAACACAGCCTGAAAAGCGCGGCCGCGCTGGGCGAACATTTCGGGCCGGGGAGCGACCGGCAATTGATGGCGCAGCAGACGCTCTTTTTTGCGCTCACCCAGCAGGGCAAAGACGCGCGCGCCGCCGAGCTGGCGGCGGGATGGCTCGCCGTCCCGCCGCAGGATGAGGCGGCGGGGAAGCGCCAGCGGCGGCTGCGCGAGTGGCGGATCATCGCGCTCCAGCGGGCGGGCGATTTCGAGCGCGTCGCCGCCGACCTTCCCGCTTACCTCGGCGGCGACGGCTGGCGCGACCATGACCTCTGGCGCTACTACGCCTGGGCGCGCAAAGAACAATGCGACGCGGCGCTCGAGGCGGGCCGCCTCGAAGACGCCGCGCGCCTTTGCCAGGAAGCGACCGCGCTGGTCGCTTTCGCCAACCGCCCCGGCGGCGTCTGGCTCATGCCATCGATGGCGACGATCGGGCAGCGCCGCCGCGTCTGGGAGGCGGGCGGCGAAGCGTTCGGTGTCTTCCGCGACGGCAAGGCGACGCTGGTAACCACCGACCCAAGCGGTTGCCGAATCCGCTGCGCCTTCCGCCCCTCGCCACCGCCTTGGTCAAAGCGAATACTATGCATGTGCCGGATCGCGGACAGGCGGTGCCGTCACGCCGCTCATCGGTAAGTCGCCAATAAACTCCCGAATACATCTTGCTCCACGTCCTCGGGATGCACCAGCTCGCCGCCGGGCAAAACGAAGCGGCGGAGGAATCGCTGCGCCGCGCCACGCTCGCCTGCATCCCGGCGGGCGACCTGCACGCCGCCTGCGCTGGCACGCGGCGAGTGGTATCCGCAACGCGGCTCGCCATGCGGCGACAACGTTAAAAACCGGGCTGCCCAAAACCTACGAATGGACCGATCGATCGGCGGGCACCGCTACTCACGCGTCGAATCCCGATGTCGTGGGAGGCGGACCGCATCGCCAAAGAAAGCCGGCGAAGCCGTCGCCTGCTTCGAATCGGCAGCGGAGGCATCACGCCTCATGGCGAGGTTCGGCAGCGGCTCTGCTGGTCGGTGCCAATCCGGAATCGGCGGAGGCTGGCGCTGGCAGTCCGGCGATCCCGTCGCCAGCGATCTGATCGGTGACGGCAGCCGGACCGCCGAAGCGAGCGCGCGGCTCGCCTTCGGCGAATCTGGCATTCGGCGGTGGAGGCGTTACGGATCGATAAAGCGCTGGCAAAGTATGAACTGCCCCTCCGAAATAGAACGGCGCGTTTTGTCCGAATCCGCCAACCGAACAAAGAATACCTGCACTTTATCTGGATCAAAATTTTCGCTCGGTTCGAACTTTGATCTACTTTTGTCTGCCAAGCGTCTCTAGATAGGCGACCAGATCGACCAGCTCTTGGGCGGTGAGGATCTTTTCCAAGCCGGCGGGCATCAGCGAGATCGGGAGTTCGTTGTGCGATTTGAGATCGGCTTTCTTGAAGTCGCGGACCAGCCCGCCGGGGATCTTGATGGAGAGCGTGTCGTCGGTGTCGCTGACCACGTAGCCGACCGCCGAGTCGCCGTTCTTGGCGTTGACTTCGACGGTGGCGAAGCCGTGGGAGATCGCGGCTCCGGGATCGAGGATCGCGCGGAACATGTCTTCGCGGGCGAGCTTGCCGCCGATCTCGCTGAGGTCGGGTCCGAATTCGATGCCCTGGCCGGCGACGCGGTGGCAGGTGATGCAGGTGCCTTTGGCGAACATCGCCTTGCCGCTGTCGGCGTTGCCCTTGCGCTTGGCGAGCTCCGCGAGGGGCGGCAGCTTTTCGCCGCCGGCTCCCTCGGGCAGCGGCAGGTGCTTGGCGGCCGCCTCGCGGATCTGACCGTCGCGGCTGGCGTGCAGGAAGTGGGTGAGCGCCGGGGTGAAGCCCTCGGGGATCTGCTGGCGGATGGCGAGGTTGGCGAGGAAGACCTCGGCGTTGCGGAAGTCGCGGCAGCTCTCGATCGCGGCGTGCCGGATCTCGTTCGGCAGCTTCGCATCGAGCACCGCCGCCTTCAGCACCTCCAGCGCGCCGCCGTTCTGGATCTTCGGCATCAGGGCGAGCAATCCCTTCGCGCGTTCGGCGTCCCCGGCGCGGATCTTCGCCAGGAAGTCGCCCGCCTTGCCCCAGTCGAGCAACACTTTCGCGGCGGCGGCGCGCAGGTCGCTCGCCTCGTTGCTCGCCTCGACGATCTTCTCAAGCCCGGCGGTTTCGTCTTTCAGGTCGAACAAGGCGACCGTCTCGACATAAGGCGCGGTGCCGCGCGTCGCGTCGATCTGCTTGGCGACCGCCGCCTTCAGCTCCGGCGAGCTATGCAAATCGATCTTCCCGAGCTTCTGCATCGCATACTGCGAGGCGTCTTGACCCGCGCCAGCGACGAGCAAATCGATGAGCGCCGCGCGCCGGGCATCGCCATCGGGCATGAAGTCGAAGGCGCGCAGGTAGCGGCCGCGCGCCGCGGCATCGGGCGCGGCTTTCGCGTAGGCGACGAGGAGCGGCATCGCCTCAGGAACGCGCGAGCGCCAGACGATGTCTTTACCGGCGCCGGACTGGAGCGCCGCCTCGCCGACCGCTGCGCGCCACGCCTTGAAGCACGCCTCGGGCTGGGCGCGCATCCCGATGCCGAGCGCTTCCAGATACCAGCGGTCGCCCGCCGCGTGCTGGGCGGCGAGCTTCGCCCACAGCGCGGCGGCTTCCGGCGTCGTATCGTGCGCCAGCGCGATCGCGCATTCGCGGCGGACTTCCGGCGCGGGATCGGCGGCGAGCCCGGCGACGACCGCGTGCAGGTCCATGCCGAGCTGGCGGGCGGCGCGCACGGCGGCGACGCGGAGGTCGGCGTCCGAGTCTTTGAGCGCGAGGTTCACGAAGTCGGCACCCTTGCCGGGGATCTTGGCGAGCAGCCAAAACGCGCGGGCGCGGAGCCGCGGGTTGTCGCTCTCCCACAGTTTTTTCAAAGCGGGGATCGCGGTTTCGCCGGCGGCGTGGAGTTTTTGCCAGGCGAGGTAGCGCGCTTCGAGGTTGGCGTTGCCCAGCGCCTGCGCCGCGCCTTCCACGGTGGAGAAATCGAGCTTCGGCACCCGATACGGCACGGCGGGCGGGGCGACGCGGAAGAGCCTGCCGCGGTCCAGATCCCCCATCCCATGGCCGCCGACGCCAGGGTCATACCAGTCCGCCACGATCAGCGAGCCATCCGGCGCGGCGACGACATCCGACGGCCGGAACCAGCGATCGCCATCGCCCTTCAAAATATCGACCGTCTCCGCCTCGTAGCCCGCGCCGGACTTTTTCGCCGGATACGCGCGCACCACATTCGGGCCGGCATCGCAGTGGATAACTTGCCCGCGGAAGACCTCCGGCAGCAGGTCGCCCTCGTAAACGATGATCCCGGTCGGCGATCCCGCGCCGGTCTGGAGCAAGTTCGGCACCACGCCGGGGTCGTTGAGGTGCCAGTGGCGCAGCGGGATTTCTTCCTCCCAGCCGACGCGCTGCTGGTTCCAGCCCGCGCCGGTCAGCTCGTCTTTGTAGCCGAAGTTGCCGAACTCCATGACGTAGTTGATGCGCACGCCGCGGTTGCCGTCGTCGTCGTTGTCGCTCTGCCAAAGCGCGCCGAACGAATCGCTCGCCACCTCCCAGTTGTTGCGGAAGTTCCAGCCCAGCGTCTCGACGTTGCTCCCGTCCAGATCGCAGCGGAAGACCATGCCTTCCTGGTAGGGCTGGCGGTTGGCGCGCACCTCGTTGCCCGCTTTATCCGTGATGATGTTCCCGTCTTTGTCGCAGAGCTGTTTGGCGGCGTTGCCAAAGTTGAAATACAGCTTCCCGTCCGCGCCGAAGTGGAACGCGTGGATGCCGTGGTCGTGCTGCTTGCCTCCCGTTTTGGTAAACATCATTTCCTTGCGGTCCGCCTTGCCGTTGCCGTCGTCGTCGATCAGCCAAAAACTTCCTCCCCGGCGGAGAGCAGCGCGCGGTCGCCGAGCACGCAGATGCCGTGCGCCGAATCGATGTCGCGCCCCTGGTAGAAGACGCCCGCCTTGTCCGCCTTCGCGTCGCCGTCGGTGTCCTCGATGATCAGGATACGGTCGCCCTCCTCCCGCTTTCCGTTGCGGCTTCGCGATAGCTGATGACCTCGCAGACCCAGACGCGCCCGCGGTGGTCCACGTCGATCGCCGACGGGCTAAGCATCATCGGCTCCGAGGCAAAGAGCGTCGCTTCGAGATCCTCGTGCACCGTCAGACCGGCGAGCGCGTCTTCCGGGTCGTGGCTGCCGCCACCGCCGCCGCCTCCGCCGCCCGAGGCGGCGATCTTCGGCTTCTCGGTGAAGACGAGGAAGCGCACGCTGGTCGCCTGCCCGCCCTGCTGGTTGGTGCCGCCATCGTCCAGCCCGCCTTTCGCCATGAATTTGGTCGTCCCTCCGGCAGGTCGTATTCGATGACCGAGATCGCATGCACGCCGATCCCATAGGCGACCGGCTGCCCGTTGACCCGCAGCTCGCCGCCGCCCGCGTTCTTGCCGACCGCCACATTGCCCCAATCCGCCGACGCCGATTTCCACTTCAGGTCGGTCAGCTTCACTTCCTTGCCTTTGACAATGAGCCGAGGCTCCACCCAATCCGCCCAGTCGCAGGCAAAGCCATTGCCGCCATCATCGACCGCCAGGAAGAGTTTCTTCGCCCCGCTCAGGTCGGCGCTGACCTCCACCACATGCCCCGGCGTCTGCGCGGTCACCACCTTGCTGGCAAAGACTGGCTTCGGGTTCTGCGCCGCGCTTTGCGAAGCGAAAGCGGCGAGCGACACGGCGGCGGCGAGGATGGGGAGGGCGGGTTTCATGCGCGCAGCCTAGCGGGCCTCGGGCGGCTGGCAAATGCGCAGAAATGCCGGGGAGCCTTCGCGGCGTTGCGCGCCGGGGAAATCCGCGCGACTATCGCCCATTGATCCCATGCCCATCCTCGACGCCATCACCATAAGCGGCTTCAAGAGCATTCGCGCCGTTGAAGAGCTGCGACTGCACGACATCAACATCGTGATCGGACCGAATGGGGCCGGAAAATCGAACTTTATCGAAGCATTTAAATTCCTCCACGCGATCCGCCAAGGGAGGTTGCAGGAATACGCCGCCAAAGCCGGTGGCGCGGATCGCCTCCTCCATTTCGGCGCTAAGGAAACCGAGAATTTGTTTTTGGGTATTTCCTTCAAAGGAGGGCAGCATCAATACGCCATCTTGCTGAATAGCGATGATGCCGACGGCTTAGTGGTCGCAGGGGAATCGGCTTACTTTTCCAAGAGTCCGGGCAATGAGAAGCCCAATGGCATGGGTATCCGCAGCACAGGGAAAGAGGCAGGCATCAGCGGGTCGCAATGGGACCCAATTTTTGCCCACGTCCGCGACCACCTTACCAAATGGCGGCTCTACCATTTCCACGACACGAGCAGTTCGTCTCCGATGAAGAAGACGGCGGAGGTCAACGACAACCGATTTCTCCGCCCCGATGGGTCGAACCTCGCCGCCTTCCTATATTTGCTGAAGCAAAAGCATCCGGAGAGCTACCAGCTCATCCGGAAGTCGGTGCAGCGGGTCGCCCCCTTTTTTGACGATTTTGCGCTGGAGCCGCTCGCTTTGAACGAGAACACGATCCGGCTGGAATGGCGGCACAAGAAGTCCGACCGATACTTCGATGCGGCGTCGCTCTCCGACGGGACGCTCCGCTTCATCGGGCTGGCGACCCTATTCCTTCAGCCGAAGGCGCTGCGCCCTTCGGTGATTCTCGTCGATGAGCCGGAGTTGGGGCTGCATCCCTTCGCCATCACGATGTTCGCGTCGATCCTCAAACAGGCGGCTGCCGAGACCCAGGTGATCGTCGCGACCCAATCGCCTCACCTGCTGGATCACTTTTCGCCGGAGGATGTGCTCGTCGCCAATCAGGTGGACGGCGCGACCGAATTCGAGCGGCTCGATTCCGGGCGGCTCAGCGAGTGGCTGGAGGACTACAGCCTCGGACAGCTTTGGGAGAAGAACGAGTTCGCCGGAAGACCTGCCGCCTACCCGCGCTAACGAGCATGGACCGGCTGCTGATCCACGTCGAAGGGGAGACGGAAGAGACGTTCGTCAATGAGCTGCTCGCGCCGCACCTCTACGGCTGCGGCTTCGTTTCGGTCAGCGCGCGGCTCCTCGGCAATGCCCGGCGCCGCGACCGGCGCGGCGGCATCCAAGGGTGGCCGCCCAGCAAGAAGGACATCCTCCGGCACCTCCGCGAAGACCCGAATCGTAGCTGCACGATGATGGTCGATTTCTACGCCCTGCCGCAGTCGGGAAGCGGCGCTTGGCCGGGAAGGGCGGAGGCGGCATCGCTCCCGTTTTCGCAGAAGGCGGCGGCGGTCGAGACTCGTATTTTCGCCAGCCTGCGGGAGGACCTCGGCGGTGACCTCAGCGCCCGGCGGTTCGTTCCATTCGTGATGATGCACGAATTCGAGGCGCTGCTCTTCAGCGACTGCGCGCGGTTTGGGCAAGGGATCGGTCGCCCGGAACTCGCCGCGGATTTTCAGGCGATCCGCGACCACTTCGAATCGCCGGAGGAAATCAATGATTCGCCGATCACCGCGCCCTCAAAGCGGGTGCTCGATTTGGTCCCCGGATACCAAAAGCCGCTTCTGGGCAACCTGGCGGCGCTCGAAATTGGGTTGGGCGCAATCTGTGCGGCGTGCCCGCACTTCGACGGCTGGGTCAGGCAATTGGAGGGGTTGGCGAGATAGAATTTCGGTCCTTAGGATCACGATCACTCTTCCGATTCAGGGACCGGCGGCGGCGCCTTTGCGCTTTGTCTTGATCGCCGGATCAAGAGCTCCCGCTGCCGCATCTTCTCAAGAAGTTTAATCTTCTCAGAAAACGGCAAAGCGGCGAGATAAGCGCGGTGGGCGCGCTTTTTCTCGGTTAGTTCTTTTGGCCATTCGGTCATCTAAGAAACTATGCATCGAAGTTCTCTTTCATTGCAAAAAAGGAGAGAAAACTACTCCCCCGCCAGCAGCTCCACGCAGATCAGATTCTTTGCGTCGCGGACCACGAGCTTGCCGTCGGCGTAGGCGGGGTGGCACCAGTTTTTGCCGCAGACTTGGACGCGGCTGATCTCTTGATACGCCTTCGGGTCCGCTTTGAACAAGATCAGCTCGCCCATGTCATTGAGCGCGAGGATGCGGTCGCCCATGCCGAGGAAGGCGGCGAAGGCGCTGCTCGCCATCGGTGAAGACGACGCCTTTTTGCGACCAGGCTTGCTCGCCGGTCCGGAGGTCGAGGCAGGCGACCTCGTTGCCCGCCAGCGTGTAGAGGTGGTCGCCGATGGCGATCGGGCTGGCGAAGTTCGGTCCCCTGTCGCTGCCGAGCCTCCACGCTTCCTCCGCCTGGAAGCCGCCGCCCGCCTTGGTGACGCGCGCCGCGACCAAGCCGATCTCGTGGGAGCCTGTCGATGACGAGATCGCCGCGGATGACCGGGGCGGCGACGTGGCGCCCGAACTTGGTGGCGAGCGGGACGCGCCAGAGCAGGCGGCCGCCGGCGCGGTCCAGCCCGATCAAGCCGCCCACCGTGAAGCAGACGACCTGCCGGACGCCGCCGATCACTGCGATCTGCGGCGGCGCGTAGGCGGCTTGGTCGTCCTGCGATTTCCACGCCACCTTGCCGGTCGCTTTGTCAAAACAGACCACCGCCGCACCCGGTACTGCTTTACCAGGGCGATGACGTGATCGCCGTCGATGAGCGGGCTGGAGGCGTAGCCGTGGCGGGCGCTGCCTTCGGTCGTCCCCTTTTCGCCGACGTAGGGCGCGCCGAAATCGGTGAGGTAATTCGCCTTCCAGCGCAGCTCGCCGGTCGCGGCGTCGAGGCAATGCAGCGCGCCTTTGCACGATTGGATCAGCGCGATCGCGCCGTCGCTGACGGGCGCGCAGCGCGGGCCGGTGCCGAACCCGTCTTTGTGCGGATCGTCCAAAACATCGCTCCACAGCCGCTTTCCGTCGGCGAACGAAACGGCGCGGAAGACTTCTTTGCCGTTTTCGAGCCTCGCCGTAGATCACGCGCCCGCCGCTGATGATCGGCGCGGCGAACCCATCGACCGCCGGGATTTTCCAAACGACGCGCGGATCGTCCGGCAGCGTCTCTGGCGCGGGCGCGCCTTCCGGCAAGTGTCCGTTTTGCGACGGTCCACGCTGGTGCGGCCAGTCGGCGGCACCGGCGGTCGCGGCGGTCGCGGCGGTCGCGGCGAGGCAGAGGAAGGCGAAGGCGAAGGCGGGTAATGCAGGGCGGATGCGCATCGCCGATTGTGCCGGATTTCACCCGAGCTGTCTAGGCGCACTGCGGGAAATCCGGCCGCGCCCGAACGATCACCGGAAGCCGCCGCCCATCGCTTTGAATACCGCCGCCGCGTCGGCGAGGGCGGCTTCACGCGATTGGAGCGCGGCGCGCTGGGCATCGAGCGATTGGCGTTCGTCTTCGAGGACTTCGAGCTGGGAGACCAAGCCTTCGGCAAAGCGGTCGCCGGTCCGCTTCCGCACCTCGGCCAGCTTGGCGGCGGTCGCGTCGGCGCGCTGCGCTTGGCGCCGGCGGCTCTGCAGGTTGAGCAGCGCGCCTTCGGCTTCCTCGAAGGCGCGGAGCGCGGCGGCGCGATAGGCTTCGCAAGCCGTACCTCGGCGTCCGACTGGCGCACTTCGGCGAGCCGGGCGGGATCGAAGACCGGGATCGAAAGCCGCGGTCCGGCGGACGCGATCCAGCTCTTACTCGGTCCGGTCAGCGCGCCCGCTTCGAGGCTGCCGCCCAGCTTTAGCGATAGGTTCGGGAACAGGTCCAGCTTCGCCGCGCGGGCGATGTCGAAGGCGGCGCGCACCCGCGCCTCGGCTGCGGCAACGTCCGGGCGGCGGGCGAGAAATTCGCTGGGGGCGGCGGCGGGCGGCGCGGGCACATCGAGGTCGCGGAGCCTGCCGCGCGGCGCTTCGCCGGATCCGGCGGGCACCCCCATGAGCGTGTCGAGGCGCAGCGCGGCGAGGGCGGCGCGCCGCCGCATTCGTCCGCCTCGCGGAGGAGCCGCTCGCCTTTCCGCCTCCTGCCGCGCCACGGCGATCGCTCGAGTACCAGCCCGGCGGCTTCGCGGTCCCGCAGCACCTTGACGATCCCAGATTGCGAATCCGCCGATGCGGCGACCAGAGTCGGCTTCTTCGGCAAGGCGCAGCGCCCGGAAATACGCCGGACGCGACCTCGGCGGCGAGCGCCAGCCACTGCATGGCGGCATCGGCGAACGCCGCGTCGGTCCCGCGGCGGGCGGCTCTCCGGCGGCTCCGCCATTTGCCGAGAAAATCGACCTCCCAGGCGATGGATCCGGCGGCGTCCCACGGCTCGACGTCCCTCGTCTCGAATCCGGTCATCCGCGTGCTTTCTTCGCCAACGCGATAGCCGCCGCCCGCCTCGGCACGCGGCCACGACCCGGCTCCCAGCGCCGCGCCCTGCGCGCGGGCGAGGTCGATGCGTTTCGCCAGCATGGCGAGGTCCGCGTTGTTCTCCAAGGCGGCGCCGATCCGCTGATCGAGATCGCGGCTGCCGAAGGCGCGCCACCAGTCGCCCTGGATCTCGCCGGCCGCCGAGGGCGTCGCCCACGCCGCCTTGCCCACATCGGGCAAGGCGGGGCGGGTCGCCGTGCAACTGGCCGCCGCGGCCAGCGCGATCATCGCGAGGCAGGCGGCGGCACCGGTCTGGCTAGGGTTTGGCAACGTAGATGCCCTCCGCGTTGATGATGAAAGCGCCTTCGTCCGAGGCGGCATCGACCGTGCCGACGACGACGAGATCGCTCTGTTCCTTGATCTTGCCGAAGCCCTTGAGCGGTGCCTTCAGGACATTTCCGGATGCGTCGGTCACCTGGATGGTGGCAGTGCTCGCCTTGACCACATCCAAGTCGTCGCAGCAGGCGTCCCACGGCGTTTCGCAGGTGTCACCAGGGCGCTTGTCGCAGGTCGTCAGCTTCGTTGAATCGCCGAGGACCAGCATCGCGCGCCCGGCCACAAACGGCTCTTCCCGCGCGCCGACGAAGCCTTTGACGACCACTTTGTCCCCCGCCTTGGCTCCCGCTTTGGCTACGGCGACATCGACGGCTCCGTCCGGGGCGGCAGTCAGCAAGACGGCGTCTGGGATCGCGCTCGCGCCGGAGCCGGAGCCGGAGTCCGGCGATGCCGAGGCGTCGGGTCCTTGGGAATCGCTGCACGCGGCGAGGGCGAAAGCGGCGGCGGCCGCCGCGAGGGTGAGTTTCATTTTCATGGTATTGCTAGGTTGGGTTGGGTTTTGGGTTTGGGTGAAAGTGCCCTAGGCGCGAAGCGCGGTGGTGATGGGCGGGCGCAGGCAAGCCCAGGCGGGCGGCAGCGCGCCAAAGATGCCGAGCGCGACGCCGCCGCCGATGCCAAGCGCGAGGATCCCCGGCGTGAGCGCCATCGTGAACGTCCCGATCGAAAACGGAACCGTCACGCCATCGACGAGCAACAGCGCGAGCGCCCCGGCGAGCAGCGCCCCGGCCAGCGCGGCAAAGAGCGACTCCTGCACCAGGCTGACCAGCAGCGCGGTGCGCGAGTATCCGATCGCCTGGAGCGCGCCAAACTCCCGGATGCGGGAGGCGAAGGCGGCGTAGAGCGTATTGAGCCCGCCGAAGATCGCGCCGGCGGCGATGAGGGCGGCGCTGATCCATGTGAGGTAGCGGACCGGCGCGTAGAAGCTCGCCAGCCGGTCGTAATAATCGCTCTCGGAAAGCGCGGCGAGTTCGAGGTCGAGCCGCTGCTTGGCGAAGAGATCGACATCGTCAAACTCGCCGCCTTCGCCCAGCCGGACGACGATGGCGGAGAGCGTGTCGCGCTGGGTCAGCGTGAGCAGGTCGCCCTGGTCCATCCAGATCTCGCTTTCCAATACGGTGCCCGGCGCGTCAAAGCGACCGGCGATCACCAGGTCGGCACCCGCGATGCGCAGCGTCTTGCCAAGCGCCAGCGCCGCCTCCGGGAACCCAAGTTTGTAATGCGCGAGCCGCCCGACCATCAACTGCCCCGGCGCCGGAAACGCGCCTGCGGTGACCCGCACCTCGGTGTGGACCGCCAGCGCGGCGGGCGTGATGCCGCGCAGCGTGATCTGCCCCTTCTCGCCGCCCGGCGTCTCCACGTAGTTCATGAAGTTCACCTCGCCGGAGACGGCAGGCTGGCCGAGCGGCTGGTCGGCGGCGCGGATGGCCGCCGCCGCGATGCCCGGCGCGGAGGGCGCGATCTCCGACCGCTCGACGCTTTCCTCGCTCCCCGCGCCCAGCAGGATGACATTGCGCGGCGAGCCGGTCGCCCCCAAGACCCCCTCCATGCCCGCATTGATCGCCGCCGCCGCCATGAGCAATAGCGAGACCAGCGCGCTGCCGAGCACGATCTGGGCGAGGCGGCCCGGCGAGCGGAAGAGGTTTCGGATGCTGTAGGACAGGGGGAGCATGGGGGGGATTGGAGATTGGTTATTGGTTATTGGTTGCTTTGTTAGGCTTGCCTCAGGGATTCGACGATGGGTTGGCGGGAGGCGACCCAGGCGGGGTAGAGGCTGGCGGCGATGCCGAGGGCGAGGGCGGCGGCGACGCCTTTGGCGATGGTGGGCAGCCCGGGGACGAAGGCGAGCGTCAGCCCTTCGTTCCCGATCGTGAACCTGCCCCAGAGCAGGAACGCGGCGGCGGCTCCCACCCCGATCAACCCGCCGGCGATCCCGAGCAGCGCGCCCTCCGCCGCGACGAGAAACCCGATGGCTCCCCGCGGAAACCCCAGCGTCTGCAACACCGCATTCTCCTGCACGCGCCCGCGCACCACGAGCAAGACCGTGTTGGCGACCAGCCCGAGCACCGCCGCGACCGCCCCGAGCCCCAGCCAGCGCGTGAACCCGATCAACTCGATCAAGTCCTTGGCGATCTGCGCGAAAAACGCCGCCTCCGGGCGCGTGTGCGTCGGCTTCGTATCGGTGGAAAAGCGTTCGTCGATCGCTTCGGCGACGCGGTCGAGATCGGCGGCGGAGCGGACGCGGACGTTGAACTGGGTGACCACGCCCAGCCCGATGCGCGACGCCTGCTGGAGGAACGGCAGGTGGACGTAGGCGACGTTGTTGTCCTGCGCCGATCCCGACCGGGCGATGCCCGCGACGGTCACGGTGACGCCCGCCGCATCAAAGCGGTCGCCGACCTTGAGCCCGCGCCGCTGCGCGAAGTTCGCCCCGATGAGCGCGGCGTCCGAGCGCGACTTCCAGCCCTCCAGCGAGCCGCCGATGATCTCCAGATCCGGGGCGAAGCGCGCAAAGTCATCGGGCGGCACGCCGCGGAAGGCGACGACGTCGAGGCTGGCGCCGCAGTTGTTGACCACGATCTGGATCGGGATGACCTCCTCCACGCCGTCGATCTTTTTAATACTATCCCCATAGTATTCGGGCAGGCGGCTGGTCGCCGGGCAGTATCGGTTTTCGCGATAGACCACGAGCACGGTGTCGTCTGCCCCCGCTTGGGTGGCGCGTTTGAGCGCGCCCTGCATCGTCTCGACCGAGGTGAACAGGAACATGCCGGTCGCCACGCCGAGGAGGGTCAAGGCGGTGCGCGCCCGGTGCCGGAGCATCTGCTTGGCGGCGAGGGCGAGGAGGTTGGCGGCGTCGCGGGGTTTCATCTTAGACGGCGGCGGCGTAGGAGGCTTCGTATTCGTCGGCGGAAATGAGCTGCCCTTTTTCGAGGTGGAGCGTGCGCCCGGCGGCGGCGGCAGCGCGCGGGTCGTGCGTCACCATCACGATCGTCTTCCCCTGGTCCTGGGTGAGCTGCTGGAGCAGCGCGAGGATCGCGGTCGCGGACTCGCGGTCCAGGTCGCCGGTCGGCTCGTCCGCCACCAGCAAGCCGGGGTCGGCGACGATGGCGCGGGCGATGGCGACGCGCTGCTCCTGGCCGCCGGACAGCTCGGTCGGGCGATGGTCGGCGCGGTCGGCGAGATCGACCAGCTCCAATGCGGTCTCGACGCGCCCGTGGCGCTCGCGCTTGGACATGCCGGAGAGCAGCAGCGGCAGCTCGACGTTTTCAAACGCGGTCAGCACCGGGACGAGGTGGTAGAGCTGGAAGATGTAGCCGACGTTCTCGGCGCGCCATTTGGTCAAGGCGGCACGCTTTAGGTTCGCGATGTCGGAGCCGCCGATGCGGAGCGAGCCAGCCGTGGGCGAATCGACGCCGGCGAGCAGGTTGAGCAAGGTGGTCTTGCCGCTGCCGGACGGTCCCATCAGGGCGAGGAAGGCACCCTTCTCGACGTCGAGGTCGAGGTCCTTCAGCGGCACGACTTCGTTGGTGCCGCGGCGATAGATCTTGGTCAGCCGCCGGGCGGCGATGTAGGGTTCGCTCATGGTTGGGATCGGCTTAGGCTGATTGGGAAAAAACAATTGCGTAAATCGGATGCTCGCGCGCGACCGCCGTCTGCTGGCGTGGGTGAAACCGGGCGTCCCGCCGCAAGTCCCTCCTTGGAGGGGATTTAGAGGTGGGTGCGAACCGCCGGATTCCATTTATCTCGGTCGCTCGCCGTTCGCCGCCGCAGAAAAATTCGATCCCGGCAGGAGAACCGATGCCCGCTGACCCACCCCGACCCCTCCCGGGAGGGGAGATTGAACGCGCGACGCCCGGTTTGCGGGGTGCCATTCAGGTGGCAGGCCGCTTCTGCGTATGCGGTGAAATAATGAGAAACTGGCGCAATTCATTCTGGGATTCAGTCTAGGGTTGCTCGAACCGGATGCGCTGCCCTTCGGCAAGGTCGCTCGGCTCCAAAATCACAAGATCGCCGGGACGCAGGCCGCCGGCGACGGCGGCATAGCCATCCCTCGCGGGAGTGCCCGCCGCCAGCCGGACGTCCCGCCGCTCGGCGTGCTGGCCGTCAGCTCCGACCACCCAGGCGAACCGCGTTGCCGCCGCCGCCGCGGATGCCGCGGATGCCGGATTCCGGCGCGTAGAGGGTGAGGCGCCCGCCCCCGGCTGCCGAGGCGGCGGGAGTCAGCGCCCGCGTTCCCGAAGGCGGGCGGCGCGAAGGTGGACGCGGCAGAGCATCTCGGGGCGCAAGGCGCGGGTCGGGGTCGTAGATCCGGACCTTAGCCTGCAGCGTGTTCCGCGCGATGTCCGCCTCGCCGACGATCCGGGTGACCACGCCGGTGAAGGCGGCGTCGGGCAGCAGGTCGCAGGTGATCTTGGCGGGCTGCCCGACGGCGAGGTTCCCGGCTTCCGCCAGCGGCACATCGGCGCGGACCTGCAGCTTGTCCGGCTCGAACAGGATCGCCACCGTCGAGGAATCCGGGTCGTCCATTTCGAGCATCCGCTTGCCGCCCGGCACCGCCAGCAGGCGCAAGACGATGCCGTCGGCGGGCGAGGGCACCTCCATCCGCCCGAGGGTCAGCTTCGCTTTCGCCACCTCGACTTCAGCGGCGCGAACGGTCGCCTCCAACGCGGCGCGCTCGGCGTCGATCTTCTTCAACTCCGCCTCCAGCTTCGGCACCGCTGCCTTCGCCATGGCGAGCTGCGCTTTCTGGCTCTCGGCGCGCAGGGCGACTTGCGCGACCTCGCGTTCGGGTGCCGATCCCTTCGGCAGCCGCGCCAGGCGCTCCGCTTCGTCTTGCAGCTCCGCCAGCGGCGGCGGCGGCATCGGTTCGCGCAACGCCGCTTCGATCCTGAGCTTCGACGACCGGGATTTCTTCGCAATGCGCGTGGATCCGCTCTTCGATGGCGACCTTCGCCGCCTGGGCGGCGTCGAGCGCCAGCTTCGCGTCGTCATCGACTAGGCTGGCGAGGATCTGCCCCGACTTCACCGCCTGCCCCTCCAAGACATGGACTTCGCGCACCACACGCGCCGCTGGTAAGCGCCGTCGCCTTGATCGGCAGCGGATCGAGAACAAACCCAGCCGCTCGCCTGAAAGAGCATCTCGCCGGAATGGCGGGCGGCAGGTCCGGCGATCCATCCCGCGCTCCCGCCGCCGCCTCGGGCGCGGGCGCCACCAGCGGCACCGCCCTCCGCGCGGATGGCGAGCACGCGGGCACTTCCACCTCGGTCGCGGGGAGCAGGCGGTCGCGGAAGGCGATGGCGAAGAGGAGCGCGGCGGCGGCGAGGGCGGCGATGGAGGCACCGCGTAGGTCCATGTCTTGGTCGCGCCGGAACTGGCGATTTGTTGTTCGCGCGGCGCTGGCGGCGGCGCAGGATTGCCCTGCCCGGCGGGACGCGAGCAGGCCAGGGCTATCGAGGCTCATGGAGTGGAAATTAGCATGTTCGTTGGTCTGATCGGGTCGATCCGCAGCCGCCGAGGGATCGGCGAGGGAGGGGATCGCGGCATGTAAGCGCATCACCGCAACAGGCGGCGGCAGTAGCGCAATTCAGGCGGCGGGGCAAGACGGTGCGCCGCGATTTGACCCGATCAGATCAGGAACACACAAAGTCGCGACTGCGGCGAATCGCACCGCCACGGCGGCGGCGCTTCGATCAAGAACGCCGCTGACGGCGACGCCAAAGCCGCCGGCTCCACCGGCGAAATCCACTCCGGGTTCGGCATCGGAACAGTGGCGAGGAGATCCGGACCGCCGAGTTTGAGCGCCTCGGCGGCAGCGCGCGGCTCGCCGCCCATCTTCACCATCTTGTCGCAACCGCGCTCGCCCTCATCCGGGCAGTGGCCACAGGCATCCTCAGGTCCGCCCATGTCCATCATGCAGCAACAACTGCATTCCTCCTGCGCCGCGAGCAGATCGCCGGTGCAAAGGCAAAGCCAGAGCGGCGACGCCGGGGAGGCGAGGACAAGCAGGGCGAACAAAGCGCCCAACTGGCGGAGTCTGCGCATGGAAGAACAATACTTTGCTACAAAAGCGCTGTCAATCGGCGGACTTGTCTAGGGCAGGGCATTTCAGCGCAACGCCTCATTTCACAAATCTATCGGCGAGATCTAGTTGACTTATGCGATCTAAGAGAAGAAGACCTCGGAACAGCGTTTGAGGGTCACTGGCTGGTAGATCCTTTCACACACGCAGGACGCCAAATTGAACTCATATTCACCTTGATTTCCCGACCATGAAACGGCTTCGAAAATACCCGCGCGTTTGCCTCGCCGTTTTGCCTATTCTTGCCGCCATCGTAGTCTACGGCTATGCCGAGGATCGGTCCGCAGAGGCAGCGAGGCTGGACGCGCTTCAAATGAAGCCGGCCGGTGAATTCACCAAAATCATCGATCAAACGCGTTCCCCGAACAAACGGTTTGCCGTGGCGGTGGGTTCGGCTGACGGAAAGCTACCCGCCTGGGAAGAAATCAATTCGGAGGACGTGGATGGCGCTTCCGAATCTTCATTCGTTCTCGACCAGGATGACTGCGCGAATTATCTCGTCGATCTTCAGGCGAACCGGGTCAGGGCTATTCTCGGCGCTGCCCACTTCGGCACCCGGAATCACTACAACCATGAGTCGTTCGATGCAATCTGGTCGCCGGATTGCCGATGGTTCGTAGAAGAACAGAACTGGAAGTGGAACACCGGCGCGTGCAATCTGTATCGATTGAGCGCCGATGGCGTGCCGGAGGCGTGCCTCGACCTGAAGACGGCGGCGGAAGAGGTCGTCGCGATATGGATCGGCGAGCACGCCCCAAATCTGCCCATCGAGGATCGCGGCCGCTACGCCATCACGATCGATGCGGCGAAGATTTCCAACGGCGGGGTGTTGGAGGCGAGAATCACGGCGCAGATCCCGAAAGCCGAGGAGGCGGAGATTTTTGACCTTACCGTGATCGCTGCGATCAGCGCTGCCGATAGCGGCGAGTTGTCGCTCAAGGCTACGGAATTGGCCCCTTATGACGATTAGGCGGTGGCATCTGTTTCGCTCGTTCGCCAAACCCCCGCCAGCCAAAGCCGACCATTGGCTTGCGGGGCGCGCTCGTGAGGCGAAGATGCGGGATCTATGACGCTGCGTAATTCCACGATTGCCTCCCTATTTTTGAGCGCTGCTGCCGCCATGGCGCCGGCGGCGGAGATTTCGTTCAACCGCGACATCCGCCCGCTGCTCTCGGACCGGTGTTTTAAATGCCATGGTCCGGACAAGAAGAAAGCGAAGGGCGGGTTGCAGCTCCACACCAAGTCCGCCGCATTTGCGCCGCTGGACGACGAGGGCACGGTGGCGATCCTCCCCGGCAAGCCGGCCGACAGCTCGCTCTGGCAGCGGATCGAGACCGATGATCCGGACGACCAGATGCCGCCGCCGGATTCCGGCTTGGAGCTGAGCGCGGCGGAGAAGGCGCTCATCAAACGCTGGATCGAAGAAGGCGCGGACTTTCAGGCGCATTGGTCGTTCATCCCGCCGGCCCGCCCCGCCTTGCCGGAGGTGTCCGACCGCGTGGGCGAAGACGCCGGTCGACCAGTTCGATGCTCGCGCAGCTGGATGCCGAGGAATGAAGCCGTCGCCCGCCGCAGAAGCACCTTGATCCGGCGGATGAGCCCTGAACCTGACCGGGCTGCCGCCGACCCACCAAGAGATCGCCGAATTCTGGTAGGCACGGCGGATGGCGCATGCGTGCAGGCTGGCGGACCACGCCTGCTAAAGTCGCCGCTTTGGCGAACACATGGCGCTGCCGTGGCTCGATGCCGCCCGCTACGCGGACACCAACGGATACCAATACGACCTGCCGCGCACCCAGTGGCGCTGGCGCGACTGGGTGATCGCCGCGCGTTCAACAACAATCTGCCCTACGACCAATTCGCGACCACAACGCTCATGAAACGTCTGCTGCCCGACGCGCTGGCGCAGAAGGTGGCGACCGGCTTCAACCGCAAGCCATCCGTTCACCATCGAAGGCGGCGTCATCGACGGGGAATACCGGCTCGTACGTCGCCGACCGCGTGGTCACCATGGGCACCGCCTTCCTCGGATTAACGCTCGATTGCGCCAAGTGCCATGATCACAATTACGACGCGATCACCCAGGTCGATTACTACCGGCTGTTCGCGTTCTTCAACAACGTGCCCGAGCGCGGTCTCTATGGCGGCAAGCCGCTCTACGGCGACCCGGCGATCAAGGCTCCGACCGAGGAGCAGCTCGCCGCCATCGCCGCCGCCGATGCCGAGATCGCCGACCTGCGCGCGGCGCTGGACGCGCCGGACCCGGAGGCGGACCGCGCGCAGGCCGCGTGGGAGCGGGAGCTGGCGGCGCGGGCGAAGGACGGCGCGAAGATCTGGGAGGTGCTGGCTCCGGAGAAGGCGGAGGCGACGGGCGGGGTGACGCTGGAGCGGCAGGGCGACCTTTCGGTCTTGGCGAAAGGGACCAACCCGAGCACGACGGTTTACACGATCGAGGCGCGCACGGCGGCAGCGTCGTTGACCGGCATCCGGCTGGAGGCGCTCACCGACCCGAGCCTTCCGATGAATGGCCCCGGGCGCTACCCGAGCAACGCCAACGCGGTGATGAATTTCATCGAGGTCACCGCCGCGCCGCTCAGCGGCCGGGGCAAGCCGGTCAGCGTGAAGCTGGCGGAGGCGAAGGCGGATCACGCCCAGCGCGACTATCCGGTCGCCGGGGCGCTGAACCCGAGCGGCGGCAACGGCTGGGGCATCCACAAGGAAGGGGCGGCGATGCACGAGCGCCGGGTCGCCGCCTTCCGCGCGGCGCAGCCATTCGGCTTCCCCGGCGGCACGCGGCTCCAGGTCAAACTCCACTTTGAATCAAAGCACGGCGGCCACTCGCTCGGGCGCGTCCGCCTCTCCGCGACCAGCGGCCCGGATCCGGTCGGCGCGCTGCTGGCGGACGGCGAGGACCCGCTTGTCGCGGTTGCCGCCAAGCCCGCCGCGCAGCGCAGCGAGGCGGAGAAGGCGGCGCTGCGGGGCGCATTCCGCGCGGCGCATTGGGAGAAGGCGAAGGACCTGAACCAACAGATCGCCAAGCTGGAGGCGGAGAAGAAAGCGGCGGAGGACGGCGCGCCGATGACGATGGTGATGGCGGAGCTGCCGCAGCCGCGCGCCACCCACATCCTCGAGCGCGGGCAATACGACAAAAAGGGGGACCAGGTCACCGCCGGGACGCCCGCCGAGCTGCCGCCGATGCCCGAGGGCGCGCCGAACAACCGGCTCGGGCTGGCGCAGTGGCTGACCGCGCCGGACAACCCGCTCTTCGCCCGCGTGGCGGTCAACCGGTTCTGGCAGCAGCTCTTCGGCACCGGCTTCGTCGCCACGGCAGAGGACTTCGGCGCGCAGGGCGAATGGCCGAGCCACCCGGAATTGCTCGACTGGCTGTCGGTCGAATTCCGCGAATCCGGCTGGGACGTGAAGGCGCTGCTCAAACTCATCGTCACCTCCGCCGCCTACCAGCAAGACTCCGCCGCCAACCCCGCCGCGCTCGAGCGCGACCCGCACAACCGGCTGCTCGCCCGCGGTCCCCGCGCCCGCCTCAGCGGCGAGGCGATCCGCGACGCCGCCCTGGCCGCCTCCGGCTTGCTCGTCGAAAAAGTCGGAGGTCCGAGCGTGAAGCCGTACCAGCCGGACGGGCTGTGGGCGGTGCTCACGATCCGGCCCGGCTTTCAGATGAAATACCAACCCGGCACCGGCGACGACCTCTACCGGCGCAGCCTCTACACGTTCTGGAAGCGCGCCCAGCACCCGCCCGCTATGCAGGCGTTCGACGCGCCCAACCGCGAGGTCTGCGTCGCCCAGCGCCAGCCGACCAACACGCCGCTCCAAGCCCTCGTCCTGCTCCACGACCCGACCTTCGTCGAAGCCGCCCGCGCGCTCGCCGGCCGCATGATGCGCGAAGGCGGCACCGACCCGGCGGAGCGCCTCGCCTGGGGATTCGAGGCGGTCACCGCCCGCCGCCCGACCAGCGACGAGCAGCAGATCTTGCTCGCCACCTTCACCGACGCGCTCAACGAATTCCGCGCCGATCCCGCGAGGGCTGAGGCATTGCTCAAAACCGGCGAGTCGCCCCGCGATGCCTCCCTCGACCCCGTCGTCCACGCCGCCTACGCCAGCGTCGCCCGCGTGGTGCTCAACTTGAGCGAGGCGGTGACGAAGGAGTAGATTGGATTCTGGAAGGCGGGAGCGCCCTGCCCGGGATGCCGCCCCGCTTCCACTGCGCGCCCCCCGCTTACAGGTCGTCTAGCGGGCTGCCGATCTTGCCTTGCATCGCCTCGACCACATGGGTGTAGATCTCCGTCGTGCGCAGGTCGGCGTGGCCGAGCAGCTTCTGGATCGAGCGGAGGGTCACGCCCTTTTGCAGCAGGTGGATGGCAAAGCTATGCCGCAGCGTGTGCGCCGTCACCCGCTTGGCGATCCCCGCCGCTTTCGCCGCCGCCGAGACCGCGCGCCCCACCGTGATCTCGTGCAGGTGGTGGCGCCGCAGGATGCCCTCCTCCGGGGACTTCGACAGCCCCTGCGCCGGGAACAGCCAGAACCATGCCCACGATTCGCCTGCCTTCGGCGATTTGCGCCCGAATGCCTTGGGTAGCGCCACGCCCGGCACCCCGGCGGCGCGGTCCGCCTCATGCAGCGCCCTCCCATCCCGCATCCGCTTCTCCAGCGGCAGCTCCAGGCTCTTCGGCAGGCTCAGGATCCGGTCCTTGTCGCCCTTCCCGCCTCGCACGGTCAGCGCCCCGCCGCCTAGGTCGACATCCTTGACCCGCAGGCGCAGGCACTCCGCCACCCGCAGGCCACACCCGTAGAGCAGCGCGCCTTCCCCCTCCAACGCCCCGATCAGCCCCCGCGCCTCGTCTCGGGTCAAAACCACCGGGATCCGCTTGCGCACCCGCGCCCGCACCGCGTCGATCCCCGCCAATTCCTTGCCCACCACCTCCCGGTAGAAAAATACCAGCGCGTTCAGCGCCTGGTTCTGGGTCGCTGGAGCCACGTTCCGGTTCACCGCCAGCCCGGTCAAAAATGCCTGCACTTCCGCCGCCCCCATCTCCGCCGGATGCCTCAGCCCACAATGCCGCACATACCGCTTATACCATTGGACATAAGCGACTTCCGTCGCCCGGGAATACTGTTTCACGCGGATCGCGGCCCGCAGGCGGCCTTCAAGTTTCATGCAGATTTTGTAATATTATTTCAATGTCGTAGTTACAAAGCGTATTCTTTATTACTGCAACACAAAATGTTGCAGTATTTCAGAATGCGCGTATAATCCAACATGGTCTTTAGCCCAAATTCGCTCGATTTCCCCCAATTTTCGTATTAATGTTGCCTATTAAGGCGTTGACCAAATCCAACACGCCTGTTTGATAACTTCTAGTTGTGCCGGAAATAACTCTGCGATGAGCTGGGATGTTTCCATTGTTGCTGCTGACTCACCACCGCCACCCGTTGCGGATATGCCGGACGACTGGACGGGCGTATCAATGGGTTCGGCTGAGCAGGTTCGATCCGCTATATCGGCGTGCCTCGGCGACGTGGATTGGAGCGACCCAACTTGGGGGCACTTCTACGGCGATGGATTTTCCTTTGAGTTCAACATCGTGGGAATGTGTGAGAGTAGGGACATGACTGGATTCATGATTCACGTTCGCGGGGGAGGAGACGCCCTTGAGAAGCTTATAGCGCTATCGGACGCGACTGGTTGGTTTCTCCTTGATTGCGCGCAAGGCGAATGGTTGCACCACTGCGATGATCATGAGTCGGGCTGGATCGGGTTTCAGGGATACCGGGACAGAGTCTTGGAGCAGTCCAACCCACCAAAATGAACAACGGCAGAATCGGGTCCCCGCGGCTGACTGACGCCAGCCGCCGAGAAAAATCTAAGTGTCGGTAACCCCGCCCGAGAGCGGTAAGCCCACAGCCGGAGCGCAGCGGAGACAGACAGCCGAAGGCTGCCCGCAGGGCGAGCGGAGCGAGTCAAATATCAGCAGACACTGCCTGCGGGACTGCCCGGCGCGCCAGCGCCCTGCCAACGGCGAAGCGACGCCGCAGAGCCCGACGCAGGAGGGATAAACCGCTCACCCTACACAAACAAACTCCCCGCATCCTCCCCAGCCCCCACCCATTTGGCACGGAAGTGAGGAAGCCGGACCGCCTCCGGAGGCGAACGGACAAAGGACGATTTTGCCCCTTGACGGATGGGCAGCCATATCAACGTGTAGGTGGAGCATCCGCGACTGGGTGCGGCGCGGGTCTGGTTGACTCTGCCGAGCGGGCTTTCCGCGTCAACCCGGTTTGCGGGGGTCGCGGATTGTTCCACCGGCTTGTTGATTGGCCGGGCGCTTCCGGGGCCGCCCCCCGCCCCCGGGCCCCGCCCGGCACTGTATCCCAGGGGCTTGGCGCCCGGCCGGAGTGGGAACCGGCTCGCCCCCCGCGCCCCGACCAGGGCGGCTTGTTGCCCAACCCCGTTGGCGCAGCCGCCCTGCCGTCACCCGCGAGCCCGCCGCCCGCGCCCCGCCGCGGGCGGAGCCTGCCACACGCCGGGCTGCGCGCCCCCCCGGCGCGACCCGCGCGACCATTTTCCCCGCCGGATCCCGGGCTGCGCCCGGCATCCAGTATCGCCGCGCCGGACGGCGCGCCCGAGAGCTTTCCGCCAGATCCTACGGATCGGTCTCCCTGCTCTCGCGCGCCTCTCGCCGCGACGATACCGGCGCCCTCTCGGGCGTCAAGGAAAATGTTCGCGCGAACACTCACCCATCCGCCGCGCTGCCCGGCGCTCTCGTTCCCACAATCAACGTTTGAGCGCTGGCACCCGCTACCTAGAACGCCAGTCCGCCTCACTGTAAAAGGTTCTAATCACGGTTCAATCTCCGACTCGGGGCGTGGTAGCGGGTTGTCCAGCCGCGACTTGTTGGGCTTTTCTGTCAAATGTTAGTGCGATGATCCGACAACCCGGAATCTCCACCGTTGCAGCTTCCAGCTCCTGAACCGAGGAGCAAGACCAGACCTGCTCGTAGTCAGCCATCTCCAGATGCTCTCGCTTGCGGCTAAAGACGATGGTGTCGATAAGGAACTGGTCTCCGGCCAATTGGGCCCTTCGATCCCTCGATGCATTTGCCAGCCTCCAGTCATGGTCTAGTTCTCCTTGGAGGAACGGAATCTGCTTCGCAGGACCGCGCTCGCACCAAGCCCACCAGGCTCTTCCGTCGCGCTCTGGGAAGAAACTCAGCGTCATGTAGGCATCGCGCGAAGGATCAGCCTCAAGAGGATGGGTGGCAATTTCTTTGGCGGTTCCTTTCTCGATCTCAAAAATACGTGCCGTCCTGTATGCGCTATTATCGATGATGTGGTAAAACTTGGCTCCGTTCGATTGCGGCTCTTCTTCTGATGAATATTGCTTCAATTGGCTAAGCACGACCACAGTCGCGCCTCCCGAACTCCCCCGATCACACCCTGTGAGGAGTAGGACAAGAAGGCCGAAAGACCAGGCTAGGGTGCGAGTCATTGTTTTTCTGCCCAACAGTAGTATTAGTGGAATTTACTTTTGATATCGCTCCGGGCGATATCGCTTTGATTTAGGATATTGGAGCATCCTAAAGCCCAGAGGTCAAGGGGAAACGGTGGAAGCGCGCGAGGGCTGGTTTAGTGATCGCGATAGCTTAGAACGCATGATGATTCGAACAGCCTGATTGCCCGATGGGGTTTCTTATCATATCGGATATTTTAGCCCGTCGAAATAGAATTAATGAATGGATGGCAGATTCCTTTATTTTTTCGCTTGCGCATGGCGGCTTTGTAGAACAGTGGCGTTTCGAACATCTTTAGTGTCGATATGAACGATCTCCCGAAAAGGAAAAGACAACCGACCCGCTCTTGGGCAGAAGATTTGGAGGCGTCGCGGGATGTCGGCGGCGCGGAGAAGAAGCGGTTCGCGTTTTTGCTCGGCTGGTTTGAGAAGTGGCGTCTGGGCAAAGGGTTGGCTCCGGGGCGGGAGGCGGCGCGGGCGTTCTGGCGGGACCAGGTAGGGGCGAAGCCTCGCGAGGCGTGGCAGTTGGACGGGTGGGCGGAGGCGGTCAACGTAGCATCGGCATCCTGCCGATCATCCAAGCCAAACCGGCGGAGCCGCACGCCATCGCGAAGTCCGATGCGCTTCGGTGCTTCGGATCGCCGCTGCGGCTGGCGGGGGCGGCGGCTCAAGCCAGCGCTAGCAAACTGGACGCCAACCAGCGCCAACGGTGCGAGATGAGACAGCCCAGGGCAGAGCGAGCCTCGGCGGGCGTCGCCCTGGGTCTCGCGCGCCAAGGAGGCAAAGCCCTGAAAGGGCGGGATAGGGCGGTCACGCGCCGGGAGCGCCGCCGATGCGTAGTACCGCCCCTTCAGGGCTGGATGGAGATGGGATCGGGAACCCAGGGCTGCGTTCGCCTCAGGCTCACTGCGCCCTGGGCTATCTCATTTTGCACCTTCGGCGCTTGGGAGTGGCAACCGTTGAGCGCGCCAAGGTGGGCAAAGCCCTGAAAGGGCGGTCACGCGCCGGACGCCTCGATGCGTCATTCCGCTCTTGCCCGATTTGGGTCGCCCCTTCAGGGCTAGATCATTTTTTGAGACCGGGACCCAGGGCTGCGTTCGCCTCAGGCTCACTGCGCCCTGGGCTATCTCATTTTGCACCTTCGGCGCTTGGGAGCCGCCTACGCGTAGCAGGGTGCGGCGATTCGATCATTATGGAACGCTTTTCGCGGAAGGCGAAAGCGGTGCCGCGGATCGAAGACGGCAGGAGTGCCGTCTCTACAGCTATCTCATTTTGCACCTTCGGCGCTTGGGAGGACCGGGACCCAGGACTGCGTTTGCCTTAGGCTCACTGCGCCCTGGGCTGTCTTATGGCGCACCTTCGGCGCTTGAGAGGCAGCCCATGGGGAGCCTTCTCCGCGCCACCCGGATTGACCTCGCCCGCCTCTCCAACCTCCGAACTCTCACGAGTCCGGCGACGCGACGCCCTGCCGATCGCCCTATCCCGGCGGCGGACCTGTCGACCGACCCCGAGAGCGGGGTGCGGCGGCGGCACCACCTGCACGCCAAAGTTTACGCCGAAAACCTGAGGCGGGCGGCGCGGGCGGCGGGGATCGAGAAGCGGGTGACCAGCCACGCCTTGCGGCATTCGTTCGCCACGCACCTGCTGGAGGGCGGCACCGACATCCGGACGCTGCAGGAATTGCTCGGGCACGCCGATGTGAGCACCACGCAGATCTACACCCACGTAGCGGAAAATGTTTCGCACAGCGGCGTGCGCAGCCCGCTGGACCGGATCGGGGCGGCGGCGATTGGCGCGGGGTAGCCGGCGCTGCCGAAATAGCCGCCAGCTTTGCCCATAACGCCATGAATGCCACCGAGAACGCCGATGCCGCCGCTTTGCTTAGCCTGGAACAGGTCTGCCGCCTGGTGCAGCACCCCGGGCGGTGGGCGGTTTTGCGGATCCTGGCCGCCGGGGAGCCGCTGCCCGTCAGCGAGATCGCGCGGCGGATGGGGGTGAGGCGGGAGATGGCGGCGAAGCACCTCCAGTTGATGCGGCGGCTCGGCGTCGCGCAGGTCGGCTACGGGCATCTCTACTCGCTGGCCCCCGCCTTCCGCCCGGAACCGGGTTCCGGGACGCTAGACTTGGGCCACTGCGTGTTGCGGCTGGGCGGCTAGCGCGCGGCGCTTGGTGGCTCGGCGCGCGCGGAGTGCGCGGAGTGCGCGCACGCCACCCTGGCGCGCCACCATCCGGCGCGTGAGACGCTGTCTAACGCTAGAGCCGCCTCACCGATGCCTCCGCCGCCTTGCCAGGCCAATTGCTGTGGCGACCAGGAGGGCGGCGGCGGCGGATGGCTCGGGAATCCGGTCGAGCGAGAAGTTGAAGGCTCCGACGGAATCAGTGCCGGCCGCGCCGTCTGGCCCGACCGCCACATAGACGGTGTCGCCGACATTGAGATCGCCGAGCGATGTATTGAAACTGACGACCCCGTCGCCGGTGCCGATCGATCCGCTGCCGAAAACGGGGGCGTTGGCGTTGACGTGGACAAGGACCGCGACCGCCTGTGTTCCGTTGCCGCCCGCCTGCAGCCGCTGGATCGTGCTATCGGTGATCGAGTAGTATCCGGCGCCGTCGGCGGGCTGGATGGTGTAGGCCATGATGATGTAGCGGTCGAGAGTATTGCCGACGCCCCCGAGCTGGGTGGCTCCGAGCGCTGGGTGGAGCAGGTTAGCGCCGAGGCGGGAGAATCCGGCTGGCTGGTTGTTGCCGGTGGTGGCGTCGCCGTCGGGCGTCCAATCGGCGCCGTTCCAGAGGAGCGGCACGTAGTTGGCCGGGTTCCCGATGGCCCCCGCCGATCCATCGCCGGAGGAAACGCCGGGGTTGTAACCGGCCGGGGCGTTCCAGAGATACTGCCAGCCGGCGGGAAATGCCGTGCCTTGGAACTCGGAGCCATAGGTCGCGACGACGGCGCTGCGCGAGATGCCGGCCGAGGCGAGCAGGGCGGTCAAACAGACGATTGAGAAGCGGGGGGATTTCACAAACATGCGCTGATTTTAGAAATGGGGCGCGGCGGCGGCCAAGCCTTTTTTCGCCGAATCTTACCCTCGGCAGCGAAGGCGATCCGGGATCGGGTCCGGGGCTATCGCCACTCGTGCTTCGGGTAGCGGCCGCGCAGCATCTTTTTGACCTCGGGGTAGCCCTCGCGCCAGAAGCGGGCGAGGTCGGAGGTGACTGCCGCCGGGCGCTGGTTGGGCGCGAGCAATTCGACGCGCACCGGCACGCGGCCGGCGGCGACGGCCGGCGTTTCGTTCACGTCGTAGAGCTGTTGGAGGACCAGCGAGATGGTCGGTCCCTCCGGGCGATACTGGACCTTGGCCCCCCGGCCGTTGGCGAGCTTCAGGCGCTCCGGCGCGTAGCGTTCGAGAAGGTCCTGCTGCATCGGGTTGAGCCAACGCTGGAGCGGACCCCACGGGCTGGCGTCCTTGACCTGCTTGTAGGTCGAGGCCCCCTGGCAGACTTCTTCGAGCAGATAGAGGCGGTCGCCGTCGCCGATGGCGGGCAATTCGAGTTCCGGCATCCAGGCGGCGAGCGAGTTGAGCCGGGCGATCCACGATTCGACCGCGCTGTCCCAGGTGCGCAGCGTCAGCTCGCCGGCGTGGATTTTCTCTGCCAGGATGCGGGCGGCGGCGGCGGGATCGGGGTCGCCGGATTGGCCGCTTTCCAGCACCAGATCGCGGAACCGCTTTTGGCGCACGGCGATCACGCGGCGGCCGGTTTCCTCCCAGAGCGCCTCGCGGGCCTCGGCAAAATCGCCGGGGAACAGCTCGCGCAGCCAATCCTCGCGCACGGCGGTCGCGTTGTTGAGCACGACCTGGACGTCGCGCCCCTCGATCTCGATCATCTCGGCGGCGGCGAAGAGCATCGTCTTGCGCAAGGCGCTGCCGTCCTCCAGCCGGCCGCGCCTTCCGCCGACGACCGCGCAGGCGGCGGTGCTGGGGCTGAGCCGCGCGGCGAGGTGGTCCGAGAATCCGGCGAGGATCGCGCGCCCGAGGTCGCCCTCCGCCGGATCGGCGAGGATCTCGGCGGGCGGCTTCTCGCCGGCGATGCGGATCAATTGGGCGGCGAGCGCGCCGGCCTCGCGCGCGGAGCCGGCGTTGACGCCGAGCTGGGTGCAGCGCTGCGGGTTGAAGTTGCCCGACGCGGCGGTGGCGAAGGCGCGGAGGCTCGCCTGGAAGTCCGACCAATCGCCCGGCTGCTGCCAGTCCTCGCGCGCCATCCCGCCGGCCGCTTTCTTTTTCAAAAACAGATCGCGCCCCTGCATTAGCGCGGCGCAGAGCGCGGCGTGCGGCAGGCAGCCGAAGTGCTTCGCCGCCTCCAGCACGGCGGCAAAGCGCGGGTGCAGCGGGTAGGCGAGCAACGCGTGGCCGCGCGCGGTGATCGCGCCGGACCGGCGGTCGGCGGCGCCCAAGTCGCGGAGCAATTCCTCGGCGCGCAGCGCCATCTGCGGGTCGGGCGCGTCCAGCCAGCGGAACGCCTCCATGTCCGGGCAGCCGCCCGCTTTGATCAAAAGCGCCGCCTCGGCCAGATCGAGCCGGTGGATCTCGGGAGCCTCGCGGTCGTCGCGCCCGGCGTGGTCGCGCTCCGACCACAGGCGGAGGCAGAGACCGGGAGCCTCCCGCCCGGCGCGGCCCGCGCGCTGGTCGGCGCTGGCGCGCGAGATCTTGCGGATCGTCAGCGTGTTGATGCCGCGGCGCGGGTCGAAGTCCGGGACGCGCGCCAAGCCGCCGTCGATCACGATGCGCACGCCGGGGATGGTGAGCGACGTTTCTGCCACGTTGGTCGCCACCACGATCTTGCGCCGGCCGGAGCCGGGGGCGACCGCCGCATCCTGGGCGGCGGGCGGCAGCTCGCCGTGCAGCGGCAGCAGGGTGAAGTCGCGCGCCCACTTCCGCGCGCCGATGGCATCGAGCGTTTTGCGGATCTCATAGCCGCCGGGCATGAAGATGAGGAAATCGCCCGCCGCGCCCGCCTTCAGCGCCTCCTCGCAGGCGTCGGCCGCCTCGTCCCACAGCTTCGGGTCGCGCGGGTTCGGTCCCGCCTTGGACGCCCGGTGGCGGATCTCGACCGGATACGTGCGCCCGGCGCTCGCCAGCCGCTCGCACGGTGCCATGTAGTCCTCCAGCGCCGCGCCGTCGAGCGTCGCCGACATCACGCCGATCTTCAGGTCGGGCCGCGCGCTTTCCTGCAGCTCCAAGGCGCGGGCCAGCGTGATGTCGCCGTAAAGGTGCCGCTCGTGGAATTCGTCGAACAAGATCGCCGCGATGCCCCGCAGCTCCGGATCGCCGAGCATCCGCCGCAGCAGGATGCCCTCGGTCACATACAGGATGCGCGTCTCCCTGCCGTAGGCTCCCTCGAACCGCACCTGGTAGCCGACCTCCGCGCCGAGTTTCGACCGCCGCTCGAACGCGACGCGCGCCGCCAGCATCCGCGCCGCCAGCCGCCGCGGCTCTAACACGACCACCATCCCGCCCTCCGGCACGATCTTTTCATCAACGAGCATCTGCGGCACCTGCGTCGATTTGCCCGACCCGGTCGGTGCCTCCAGCACCCAGCGCGACGCCGTGCTGGCAGCAAGGCGCGGGCGCAATTCTTCGATGGGCAGGTCAGATTTCAGGGGGCGGAACTGATTCGCGTCCGCGCCGGATGCAAGGGAAAGGCGGGGGGAAGGTCAATCGGGCGGGAACCTGTCCCGCTGGATTCAGCATTGAGGCAAACTCATTTCATTGGAATTGCGCTTCCGGGTGAGTGGGTTAGCATCCTGCCACCACTAATCGCGCCTGCGAGATTTAATAACCCATTACCTCCGACAATCCCGATGGGCAAAAACCTAAAAACCCTAAAAGAGCAAGTCATCGGCAAGATGCACTGGGATGCGTCGGAGCAGGAGATTCGAGATTGGCTCTCAGAGAAGCACGGGATCGTGGGCGAAGACGCCGACTTGATGATCGCTGCAGGACTAAAAGCCAAGGCTGCTTCGGTCAGAAAGGCGAGCCTTTTGCGGATGACCGTCGCTGCCGCTGCCGCTGCCGCTGTTCCCCTGCTTCTCCTGCTTCTCCTGAGTTGGCTTGGAGACCATACGACTGGCTTGCTTTTGGGTGAGATCCTTTGTCCTAGATCCGCTGGATTTGGCTGCCTCGGATATGTGGGAAAGAACCTCATCCAAGTGATTTCGGGAACAAGCGAGACTGCCATTGACGCCTGATAGCATGATAGGTGGGATTTCTTGTACCCCCCCGCCGGCTTGCGTGACCGGAGCCTCCAGCCCCCAGCGCGACGCCGCGCTGGCAGCAAGGCGCGGGCGTAATTCCTCGATGGGAAGGTCAGATTGTAGGCGGATAAACTGATTCGCGGAAGCGCCGGATGCAGGGACTCTGACGACAAACACAGCGGCAAACCCAGCGATCTTTTGCATGGACGACTTCACACTCCCGCATAGCATTCCTGATGAAAAGAAATCGCCTCCAGACGTGGATCTCCGCTATACTTTTAATCGCCTCTCATTCATTGCTAGTAGGCTGCTCGAAGCTACCGGTCAGCTCAAAAGGAAGATTTCCGAAGTTTCGCGCGCTTGGTGATAAGCCGAACGACCGTTCAACCCGGCGGGGTTTTCGATCCCGTCGCGGCGGATTCAGTGGATCAAATGGCAATCAACACCAGAGAAATCATCCAAACTGGAGAGTGCCGGAAACGCGCCATCGATCGTCGCCACTTTACACCCTAAGGCAAAAGCCTGCCCGGTGGAGGTCGAGGTTTTTCCGTCGGCGCGATCGCCAATGTGTCAGCCACGGGAACGGATGCGCCCTATGTGCAGCTCTTCTTGGACGCACTGGTTCAGGAATATTTAAATTATGATCGAGAGATGTTCGGACGATTAATCACAGATACTCTCAACTCGATGACCGAGGAATTGCTGAGGGCTGAAAACCGACTAAGCGAAGCAGCGAAGCGCAAAGAAGAAGAGGCGGCAGACCTTCCCATTCTGGAAGCGGAAACCGAAGCATTGCTCTCAAACTCCAAGAGCTGACCAAAGCGAAGATCGATGGGACAGTTCCGGCAGCGGAAGCCGATGCAAAACTTGTAAACCTAAAATCGTCGATCGAATCAGCCGCCAAAATAGTTCGCGAAAAACGGGAGATCTGGGATGAGTATGAGTGGGTGAAGAAGTTTCATGATGAGAAAATGAGAAACTGGAGACAACTGCGCAGTTGATTGCGAACACATCGGCGCGTTCCTTTGAGCTGAGTATTTTGGAGAACGCTAGCCCAGCAATGCTTTTGCGTCGTTAACCGCCGATTTCCCCATCATTTCACCGCCGTTTCACAGTCGCTTCACAAGGCGGGGTCACGGTGGGGCATGATTCGATCCTCGCTTTTCGCCTACCTCGCTGCCGGGGCGTTTTCTGCCTGGCGCCAAACGCCCTTGCCGACGAGCCGCTGCCTGACCTGGAGGGTGCGCGGGTGACGATCCCTTATGCGGAACTCAAGTCACTCTGGGAGGCGGCGCGGTCGCGCGAGGCGATGCCCGCCGCCCCGCCGGTGTCTGCGGCGCTGGAATCGGCAGCTTGGGAGGTGGATTGGCGGGACGGGGCGCCGCGGCTGAGCGCGCGGTTCCGGGTGCGCGCGTATGCGGACGGCTGGCAGGCGGTGCCGCTGGTGGCGGGCGAGGCGCTGTCGCTGGAATCCGCCGAGCCGGGCGGATCGGGCGCGGCGCTGGTCCGGCGGGGCGGCGTGCTGTGCGCATTGGTGCCCGGTCCGGGCGAGGCGGAGATCGCGGCGGCGTTCACTGCCGCGTTGACGTCGGGCGCGGGCGGCGAGGCGACGCTGGTCTGGGAGCCTGCCGAATCGGTGGCGGCGAGCCTTCAGATCACTGGGCTGCCGCCTGATTCGGTGGCGCTGGTCAATGGCGCGCCCGCCGCGCCGGGAGAAGGCGGCGCCTGGCGCGCGGCGTTCGCCTCGGGCAAGCCGGTCCGGCTCCAAGTTATCGCGCAGAGTGCGGCGGACGCGCCCGAGCAGCCGACGGCTTGGGCGCTGCGCAGCGAAGCGCTGGCCGAGCCGGCGGACGGCGCGCTCCGGCTGCGCACCCGCGCCGTCTTGACCGCCACCGCCGGCTCTGCGCGGGCCGCCACGCTTTTGCTGCCGAGGCAGGCGGCGACCATCGAGGTCGAGTCCGACGACCTGGAATCGTGGGCGATCCGCCGGGGCGATGCCGCCCAGTGGATCGACCTGCGCTGGCGGACCCCGGGGATCGCCGAACGCTTGGTCATGCTGCGTTACCGGGAGCCGGTGTCGCCGCTCGCCGAGGCGTGGCAACTGCACGCGCCCGCCCTAGCGGATGCCGAGGGCGACGCCACCGCCGCCGAGTCCGCGCTGTTCGCCATCGCCTTGCCCGGCGGGCTCGATTTGACCGGCGACCGGCTGACCGAGGCGACCGCCCTCGGCGTGCCGCCGTGGATCGCCGAGGCGCTGGGCGGCGCGGACTTTCGGCTCGGGGAAGGCGCGCCGGACCTTGAGGTGAAAGTCGCCCGCCTGCCGAAGCTCCAATCCGCCGCCGCCACCGTGCCCGCCGCGACGGCGACCACCAAGATCGTGGGCGACGGCTCGTTCTTGACCGAGGAAATTTACGAGATCGCCCACGCCGCGCCGATCCGGTGGCGCGTCGCCTTGCCCGAGGGCGCGACGCTGCTACGCTGCACGGTCGGCGGCCAGCCTGCGCAGGCATCGGTGCGCGCCGCCGAGCTGGAGTTCGCGCTGCCGGCGCCCGGCGGCGACCCCGCCCGAACGAAGGTCGCCATCGCTTACACCGGATCGGCGGAGGCGCTCGATCCGGTCGAGGGACGCCTCGCGACAGCGCTGCTGCGCACCGATCTCTTCGTCAACCGTCTCGACTGGCAGGTTGAGATCCCCGCCGCCTACGGGGCGACCGCCGCGCAGGGCAACGTCAGCCCGGCGTCCGGCAAGGGCGAGGGCGAGGGCATCCGCTTTTTCAAAGAACTGCTCCGCGGCGAACAGCCGGGCGCCGAAATCTTCTACCGCCGCCGCGACCTCGAATAACCGCCAACCCTCCCAAACACGATGACTATCGCCCGACTCCTCGCCATCGCCGGAATCCTCGCCGCCACCACCGCCGCGTGGGCGGTCCTCGGCGCCGCTATCAAAGTCCGCACCAACGAAGGCGGCGCCTGCATCGCGCCGGAGGTCGCCGCCCTGTGGGGACCGCCGCAGGAACAGCGCGAACCCACCGCCTGGTATGCCGCGCCCCAAGGCGGCGGCAAGCGCGCGATCCTGCCCGCCTCGTCCGACATCGCCGTCGATCTCCGCTTTGAGCCGAAGCGCCGCGGCTTGATCCGCTACCGCACCTACGCGGTCGATTTCGAAGGGAACTACGCCTTTGAGAACCCGACGCCGATCGCGCAGACGATCTACTTTCAGATCCAGCTCCCGCCGGGCAGCAGCTACTCGGAGTTTGCGCTGGAAGTCAACGGCCAGCGCTCCGACAAAGAACTCGCCGCCGGCGGCGCGATCACCGAGTCCGCCACGCTCGCCCCCGGCGCGCGGGCGGAGGTCCGGTTCTCGTATGTCTCGCGCGGGCTGGAGGAATGGCGCTACGCGTTTGGCGAGGCGAACCGGACGCGCAACTTCGCGCTGGCGATGCGCACCGACTTCGCGGACATCGACTTCCCCGCCGGGACCAGCTCCGGCACAGCGGAGCGGAAGGCGAACGCGGCCGGCGGATTCGACCTGCGCTGGGAATACCCGGCCGAGCTCTACCCGCGCCCCGTCGGCATGGCGATGCCGAAGGTCGTCAACCCCGGACCTACCGCCCAGCGCATGGCGTTCTTCGCGCCGGTCTCGCTCCTCTTTTACTTTGCGGTGGTCACGCTCCTCGGCATCGCCAAGCGCGCGCCGCTCCACCCGATGAATTACTTCTTCCTCGCCGCCTCGTTCTTCGCCTTCCACCTGCTCTTCGCATACCTCGTCGATCACCTCGACCTGCATCTCTCGTTTGCCATCGCTGCGCTGGTCTCGGTCGCCCTCGCCTTCGGCTACCTGCGCGCCGTCGCCGACCGCCGCCTGCTCCGCGCCGCGCTCGCCGCGCAGCTAGCGTATCAGATTCTCTTTAGCTACACGTTCTTTTTCGACGGCTTCACCGGGCTGGCCATCACCGTCGGCGCGATCGTCACGCTAGCCACGCTGATGGTCGCGACGGCGAAGGTCGATTGGTCGAAGGCGCTGCGCGCCAACAGCGCGGCGGTCCCGCCGCCCGCGCCGCCGGTCGGCGATGGCGGAAGCGGGGCAATCGCCTGATGCGCGCGCCGCGCTACCGTATAGTTGGGGTATGGAAAGCTATCCACCTCCACCCAACCGAATCCAGCCAGCCACGCCCAGCGCATGGCGCCCCGGCTTGGCGATCGTCTTCGGCGCGGCGATCGGGCTCGCCTTCCTGCTCGGCACGAAGGCGGACGATCTCTTCGCGCAGGTGCAGCGCCCCGAGCCGAGGCCGCGCCCGGTCGCGGCGGCGGCTCCGCTGCGCTCCGACGAGCGGACGACGATCGAACTTTTTAGGGAGGCGGCTCCGTCCGCCGTTTACATCACATCGATCACCGCGCGGCGCGATTTTTTCACCCTGAATGTCTTTAAGGTGCCCGCCGGGAGCGGGTCCGGCTTCATCTGGGATGAGGACGGCCACATCGTGACGAACTACCACGTCGTCGCCAACGCGATCGAGTTCGAAGTCACGCTGGCCGACCAATCGACGTGGGAGGCGGAGGTGGTCGGATTTGAGCCGGACAAGGACCTCGCCGTGCTGAAGATCGGCGCGCCCAAAGAGCAGCTCCGCCCGCTGGCGGTCGGGACATCCGCCGACCTGCAGGTCGGGCAAAGCGTGCTCGCCATCGGGAATCCGTTCGGCTTTGACCAGACGCTGACGACCGGCGTGATCAGCGGGCTGGGGCGCGAGATCGAAAGCATGACGCGCCGCCCGATCACCGGCGTCATCCAGACCGATGCGGCGATCAATCCTGGCAATTCGGGCGGGCCGTTGCTCGACAGCAGCGGGCGCCTGATCGGGATGAATACGGCGATCTTTAGCCCGACCGGGACCTCGGCGGGCATCGGGTTTGCCGTGCCCGTCGATACGATCCAGCGGCTCGTCCCGGAGATCATCGCCTACGGCCACGCGATCAAACCGACCCTCGGGTTCGACGCGCTGGATGATTCGCTCGCCCGCCGCAACAACATCAAAGGCATCGTTGTCGCCCGCGTCATCCCCGGCTCCGGGGCGGACGCCGCCGGCATCCGCGGCATCACCCGCTCGCGCTCCGGTCTCCTGCTCGGCGATGTCATCGTGGCGGTGGATGGCGAGCCGGTGACCGACAACAACGAACTCTACCGGGCGCTCGACGGGAAGAAGCCGGGCCAGAAGGTGCCGGTCACGCTGCTGCGCAAAGGCGAGAAGGTCGAGGTCGAGGTCTCGCTGTCGGAGGCGGCACCGCGCGCGCGGTAGCGCCCGCTTGCCAATCGCCCGCCGATCCGCGATGCTCCCGCCATGCGCCGCGACTTTCTCAAACTCTGCGGGCTCGCCGGACTCGGCGTGGCCGCCCCGCTCGGCTCCGCGCCGGTCGCCCGCGCCGCCTCGAAGGAACCCGGTCCGTATGAAGGTCCGTTTTTCATCGTGTTCAATGCGGCAGGCGGCTGGGACACGACCTATCTGATGGACCCGAAGGGGATCGGCGAAACGAACCGGCTGTATAAGGAAGGCGACATCCTGACCGAGGGAAACCTCCGCTTTGCCCCGACCGCCGAGCACGCCGGCGGCGGGATGAGCAACGAGGACTTTTTCAAGCGCTACGCCGCCGAGCTGCTCGTCTTCAACGGGCTGGATTACTCGGTCAACAACCACGCGCCGTGCTCGCGCTACATGGCGACCGGCAAGCTCGACAGCCTCGCCTACCCGACGTTCGCCGCGCTGGCCGCCGCCTGCCGCAGCCCGTCCTGCCCGCTGGCGTTCCTCACGTTCGGCAACTATTCGGCGACCGGCAACCTGGTGCCGATGGCGCGCGTGCCCTACCTGCCGACTCTGGCGAAGATCGCCAACGCCGATTGCGTGGAGGGAAACGCGCGCAACCCCTACCACGACCGCTTTGCCGAAGACCGGATCGAGGCGGCGCTGAAGGACCAGGCTGACGCCCGCCTCTCGCAGGCGCGGCTGCCCCGGGTCGAGCGCGCCCAGAGCACGCTCTACGCCGCGCAGGCCAACTCGAAGGCGCTGCAGCGCGTCACGCCGCACATCCCGGACCAGACGCCGAAGGAGCGGCTCGGCCAGCAGGCGGAGATCGCGCTGGCGTCGTTCAAGGCGGGCGTCTGCGTGTCGGCGAACCTGTCGATCGGGCAGTTCGACAGCCACGCCAACAACGACCGGGACCAGATGAAGCTGATCCCGGAGCTGCTCGCAGGGATCGACTACACGCTGCGCCGGGCGGAGGATCTCGGCATCCGCGACAAGCTCGTCGTCGTGATGCAAAGCGAGATGGGGCGCACGCCGGATTACAACAAAGGCGACGGCAAAGACCACTGGTCGGTCGGCTCGATCATGTTCCTCGGTCCCGGCATCAAGGGCAACCGCCTGATCGGCGCGACGGACGGCGGGCAGTTCCTGGTCCCCATCGACCCGAAGACGCTCCGGCCGGCGGGCGAGGGCGAAGGCGTGCGGGTGCGCCCCGAACACCTGCACCTCGCGCTGCGCGAGCTGGCCGGCGTCGCCGCGCATCCGTTTTGCGAGAAGTATCCGCTGCTCATCCCCGAGGAAGATCGGCTCGCCGGGTTCTGGGGCTGAAGCCGGATTCAGGGCGGCTAGTTTTTGGCAATCCGGGAGAATGAGCGTATAATCGCCAGAATCGCCCCCCAGATGATGCCAAATCCTCCCCGACTCCACGCCGTGTGGGCAACGATGCTCGTTGCGCCGCTTCTCGCCCAGCCTGCCTTCTGCCAGGACGACTCGATCGCCCTCTATGCCGCGGCAGAAGACCCGCCGCCCGCCATCACCCTGCTCGGCAACGCGATCAATTGACGCCCAAGCAGCTCAAGGCCGCCACCTCGCCCGGCATCGAAAAGTGGGCCCCCGGCGTCGATGGCGCGATCTCCGGCTTGTCGGTGGATACGTCGGTGCGCGGTGATGTCGTCGCCTTCTACCACTGCATCTACCTGGCGTCGGAGGACTTTGACAACTACCACGGGTGGACCGGCAGCCTGACCGGCTGCAACGCGGGGACGCTTTCCCAGCGGGTGCATGACGACACCCGGCGGCGGATCAACTACTACCGCGCGATGGCGGGTCTCAATGCGGATATCACCTTTGATTCGACGTGGAATGCCAAAGCGCAGCAAGCCTCGCTGATGATGGCGCGAAACGAGTCCCTCAGCCACACCCCGCCGGCGGGCTGGGCGTGCTACACCTCGGACGGCTACGACGGGGCGAACGCCAGCAACCTGTCGATCGGGTTCAACTCGGCGCGCTACGGCCCAAATGCCGTCGATGGGCAGATGGAGGACGCCGGCAACAATAACACGCCGGTCGGCCACCGGCGCTGGCTCATCTACTCGCGCTCCCAAAAAATGGGCAATGGCGGCATCCCGCTGACCCAGGCGGTCATCCAGAGCAATTTTGATGTTTCGGCGGGTTCGGTCTGGGTGATCGGTGACTTCGCGCCCTCCGCGCCGGCCGGCGTCCAGTTTATCGCCTGGCCGCCGGAAGGCTATGTGCCGCACCAGGTCGTCTGGCCGCGCTGGTCGTTCGGCGTGCCAAACTCCGGCGCAGGCTTCGGCTCCGCCTCGGTCACGATGCGCCATGCCGCGACGGGCGCGACCATCCCGGTCACGATCATCCACCGGGGATCCGCCGGCATCGGCGACCCGACCATCGTCTGGGAGCCAACCGTGGGCACCTACTACCCCGGCTATCCGGAGACCGCCCCGACCGCCGACACCGCCTTCGAGATCACCGTCTCCGGCATCTCGGGCAATTCGCCGTCTTCCTTCACCTACACGGTGAACGTCATGAATCCCAACGATGGCGGCAACATCCCGATCACCGGTCCGGCGGCGCCGCCCGCCAACATGGCGAGCACCTATGCGTTCACGCCGCTCGCCGGCGCGACGGGCTATGAGGTCCGCTCCGCAGAAGTCCAGACGGGGACCGTGAATGAAGGCGCTGAGACGGCAACGAACATCACCGACCAATCCAGCGCTTCATATGCGCTGCGAACGACCGGGCGCCGCCGGAGCGGAACCTACTCATTCCATCTCGCCTTCCCCTCTCCGGATACCAGCGATCAGAGTTTTACCATCAACAAAGTCCTCATCCCATCGGCAACGAGCAATCTTGTCTTCTATAACTTTAGAACCTTTCAAACCAACGGCATGTATGCCAGCGCGGAGGTCTCGTCAGATGGGGGTGGGAGTTGGACTATCCTGTGGGACCGCGGCGGGCAGGGAATTTTCAATAGTAACGAGTTTGACTCCAGTTGGCAGCAAGTTTCCCGCTCGCTGGCAGCCTATGCGGGGCAACCTATCCTAATCCGATTTCGCTATCGAAATATAAACGGGTCCTATTTGATCGGGACCACCGGCTACTCGAACAACGATGGGATGTTCTTCGACGACATCAGCGTGTCCAACGTCCAAGAACTCGGCGCATCGACCACCTGGCAGGTCGGCGGAGCGGCAACGTCCTTCACCTTCACGCCGGGAGCGGCTGGAAAAACTTACTACCTGCAGATGCGCCCATTCTTCGGGGACTGCGGCGACTTCGGGTTCGGCGATCCGCTGGCGGTCACATCGGCGGCGGGGCCATCTGGCACGCTCGAACTCGTCGGTGCCTCGCTAGAAGGCGGCTATGTCTATGTCGATTTCAAAGTGACCTCGGGCAGCTTTTCGAGCTTCACCCTGCGGCAGTCCTCGACCTTCTCCGGCTGGAGCAATTCGCCGGGAGCCACCCTCATCAACCAGGGCGGCGGCAACTACCGGTTCCGCGCGACGCCCTCAGGCGACCGCCTGTTCTACGTCGTCATCGCACAGTAGCCGCCCAAGGTAGCATCGGCATCCTGCCGATCATCGATTCGCACGGCGAAGCCGGTTGCTTAGCCATAGCTAGCTAGCGCGCCGCCTGCCTGAC
>JAWLBD010000002.1:0-273371 GCA_041395145.1 Verrucomicrobiales bacterium
AGGATTCGATCCGTCGAGCCTCCCTCCAGTTAGAATACGCACCAGCTGCTCGGCAGGGACCACCCGTTGCCCATCGCCCTGATTCTAGTTCCAAGTAAAGCAAAATTCAAATCAAGCAATGAAACTATTCGTAGGCAATCTGCCTTTCTCCATGACTGAGGATGAGGTCCGTGACCTTTTCATCGAATTCGGCGGAGCCGTTGAGCTCCACATGCCACTCGACCGCGACTCGGGACGCCCCCGGGGATTCGCGTTCGTAACCCTCCAGAATCAGGAGTTTGGCGAAGCAGCCATCGGCTCCCTCAACGGCCACGAGATCGGTGGCCGACCCCTCCGCGTTTCGGAAGCCGTTGAGCGTGAGCAACGCGGCGGCGGCGGCGGTGGTGGCTATCGCGGCGGCGGCGGCGGTGGATACCGCGGCGGCGGCGGCGGTGGTGGCGGCTACCGCGGCGGCGGTGGCGGCGGTCGTGGCGGCTACGGCGATCGCCGTGGCGGTGGCGGTGGCGGCTACCGCGGAGGCGGTGGCGGCGGCGAGCGCCGGGAACGCCGTTCCTACGAGGGCGGCGGCGAAGGCGATTACTAAGCCACACCCCAAATCGAGACGCCAATCCTGCGCGTCTTTTCCAAGCCCCGCCGGCATCCCCGGCGGGGCTTTTTCTTTCGCCGGCACCGAGATTGAACAAAATCCCCGAACGAAGCGTCAGAGAAGCATGAACTCGAACCGCGAAATCCGCCCCCACGGCTTCGCCGACACCCCGCCCAAGCCGCCAAATCGAATCTCCGCCAAGCAGCGGGAGATCCTGCGCGAGTATTTCCTCAACGCCTGCGTTCTCGCGCTTTTGATGAAAGCGGGAGAACATGCCGAGGAGGTTGCCCTAGAGAATGCGTTGGCGCGGTAGCCGTTTGGGCTACAAGCTTTTTTGAAGTAGCCAAACTTGTCCAAGCTCGGACAAACCGACGGAACGCCGCAGTGAAATCGGAAAATAAGCGCTCGCCGGTCTGAATTTTCCCAAATTCAGCTGCTGAACTGCCGCGTTTTAATCGACGAAGGCAAATTCATTCGAGAGGAGAAGCACTTGGGCGAATTGCTCCCAGGGTCCAAGGTAGTCAGGCGTCGGCATGGGGCCGCCGAATTCCTTGGCGGCGTCCCACCGCCGGGTATCGGATTCGACGACCGGCTGCCAGAGGAATTCGTCGCAGTTGAGGACGTCGCCGATATCGACGACGAAGTCGATGGTATCTCCGGCGCGGACCGCGATGCCTTCTGCCTCCATGGCGGCCTCGGATTGGTGAAGCCGGATCGCTTTGAGCTGCCCGGCGCGGCTGTGGCTGATGAAGGCGCGGATGCCGTCGCCCGGCTCGCGCTGGTGGGTGAGCGTGCCGCGGATCGAGACGACGGCGTCGTGCGGCGCGGTCCAGCGGCGGATGCAGGCGTGCGCTTGGGTATTGCCGGGGTGGCCGCCGGCTGCGGTGAGCTGCGCCCAGCCGGTCTCGCCGCCCGGATACGCCGCCGCGCCTTGCCACGCCTGACCGGTGAAGTGCGGCAGCGGCGTGAATCCGTCGACGCGCCCCGCCGCCTCGTCGAATCCGCCGGTCCCGTATTGCCAGTCGCTGGGCGGCGGCTCCTCCGCCTCGCCGGGCGTGATCGCCTTAGCCGACTGCAGAAAGTCGAGCGCGGCGGCGGATTCGGCGGCGGTTGGCTCGCGCTGGAAGACCGCGCGGTAGAGCGCGGCGACCCGCAGGGCGGGATCGCTTTCCCCACCCCGGCGGACTGCGCGAGGGCGCGGGCGCGCTCGGCGGCGAACGAGCCATTCAGGAAAAAGCGCCTGCTGCGGCACCGTCGTCTCGTGCCGGACGGCGACGTGGATGTCCGGATTCGCGAAGTCGAAGGTCCGGAACGTACCGGGCAGGAACTGCCGGTCCACGAAAGCATAGGCGGTGCGGCGGCGGTTCCCGGCATCGAGTAGCTCGCGCGGGCCGCCGGCCATCGCGAGGTCGAGTTCGCCCGACGCGGCGAGCATAGCGTCGCGGATCTGCTCGAAGTCGAGGCGCCCGGCGGGGAAGCCGCAGAGCAGCCGGTTTTCGGGATCGGCGGCATGGTGGGTCGAGGCGGGAGCCTGCCGGTAGGTCGCGCTTTGTAGGATGAGGCGGTGCATCGCCTTGATACTCCAGCCTTCCGCCACGAACCGGGACGCCAGCCAATCGAGCAAATCGGGGTGCGAGGGCGGATCGGCGCGGTTGCCGAAATCGCTCGCCGTGCGGACCAGGCCGGCGCCGAAATGGTGCTGCCAGATCCGGTTGACCATCACGCGGGCGGTCAGCGGGTTGGCCGGGTCGGCGATCCGCTGCGCCAGCTCCAGCCGCCCGCTGCCGTGCGCGAACGGCGCGCGGTCCGGACCGCTCAGCAGCGCGAGAAACCGGCGCGGCACCGCATCGCCGAGCTGCGACGCCTGGCCGCGGGTGAAAATGTGCGGGTCCGGCTCCGGCGCGCGGTCTTCCAAGACGAGCGCCGCCGGCGCGCCCAGCTCGATCAGCCGGCGATCCACCTCGCCTTGCAGCTTCCACAGCGCCTCGGTCACCTTCGTGGGAAAGAATAACTCGTTGTTCGCAATCGCCGTGTCTGGCACGGCAGCCGGCGACTCCGGATCGCGCAAAAACGCCCGCAGCTCCGCCGCGCCGGGCACCTCCGGCTCCGCTTCCGCCTTCGCAAACGCCTCGCCGTAGCGGGCGGCCGCGTCCGCCATCGATGCCACCGGCTTAGAAAATGCGCTGGCGATCAACGGGTTGAGCGAATCGCTGCGCACCGCCTCGAGCGCGGCAGCCGCCTCGCCCGGAAAGCCGGATTCGCCCAGCGCGGCGAGGACCGTCCAGGGCGCGAAGATCGGGTGATCAGCGGTGGCTTCGGTCAGCAAATAATCGCGCCACCGGCGGACCGACGCCGGAATGACATCGCTTTCCAACAAGATCTGATCGAATCCCTCCTCCGGATACGCGGCGAGGTCGAGCTGCGCGGCGAGGTAGTCGCCGACCCGCGCCCGCAGCCGGTCCGCCGCCGCCGCCCGGTCGCGGGCCATCGCCTCGGCGAGATTCTTCCGGTGCTCGGCGAGCGCGGCATCCTCCGGCTCCTCCAGCGTGACAAGGCGGTCGTTGGCACCGTGGAAAACGCCGTAGAGCGAGTAGTAATCGGCGGTCGGGATCGGGTCGAATTTGTGATCATGGCATCTGGCGCATTGCACGGTGAGCGCCATCGCCCCGCGGGTCACCACATCGATGCGGTCGTCGATGATGTCGTGGGTCACGCCGATGAACCGGCGGCCGCCGGTGACGAAGCCCATGGCGGCGAGATCCGGCGAATCGGGTGCCACGAGTTGATCGGCAGCGATTTGCAGAAGGAGAAAGCGGTCGTAGGGCAGGTCGCGGTTGAAGGCATCGATCACCCAGCGCCGGTAAGTCGGGGCGTGGACAAAGCGGCGCTCCTCGCGCGCATAGACGTAGCCTTTCGTGTCGGAATAGCGCGCGACATCCAGCCAATGCCGACCCCAGCGCTCGCCGTAGCGCGGGCTGGCGAGCAGGCGGTCGATCAGCCGGGCAACCGCCGCCTCGCGATCGCGCGCCGCCTCGGCTGCAAAGCGGTCGGCTTCCTCCGCGCTCGGCGGCAACCCGATCAGGTCGAAGCACATGCGCCGGATAAGCGCGCGCGGATCCGCCTCGGGTTCGGGCGCGAGACCAGCATCGGCGAGCCGCGCCGCGACGAAGCGGTCGACCGGAGTCTTTGACCACAGTCCATCGCCCGCCGGGGGCAACGCGACCTCGCGGACCGGCTGAAACGCCCAGTGATCTGCCGCCCCGGGGAGCGGCGCAGCCTTCGCCCAAAGAACCGCCGACCCGAGCGCCAGCGCCGACAAGAGGCGCGAAAATGGGGCGAGGCGATTGGGCGCAGATCTCACGGGGGCGGCGGAAGGCGAAACGTTCCCGCAGGATAAAGCGAATTCGGTGCCGCCGAAAAGGAAATTGGGCGCGCCCATGTCAGCCAAAAAATTTTGGTTCGGCGCGAGATTATCCTTGCCGCAAATCGCCGAAATCTCTAAAGATTATCCATTTATGAAACCCATTGCAGCCCTCCTAGCCGCCGCCGCGTCCCTTCCCGTGGTCTCCGCCAACGCGCAGGTCCCCGTCAACCGCGACCTCCAACTGTGGCTGGACGCCCAAGATGCGTCCACCGTCACGATTTCCGGCGGGTTGGTCACCCAGTGGGCGGACAAGAGCGGCAACGGCTTCAACGCGGTGCAGGCGGACGCCGACCGCCAGCCGACTTACAATGCGGCGGCCCTCAACGGGATGCCCGCGATCCGGTTCGACGGAGCCGTGGCGGATCTGGCGACCAACGACGGCATGGCGATTACCGGCTTGACCGGCTCCCCCCGCCCCTACACCGCGTTTATCGTGGACCAATACTGGGGCGGCGTAACCGGGCGGACGCTGCAAGGCGTGGGAGCCAACTGGCTCGTCGGGAAGTGGAACGGTGAGAACGGGCACTTTGCCGAAGGGTGGGTCTCCGGTAGCCCTTCTTCGAACCCAGCGGCGATCAACGTTCCCGTCGTGGGGACCGCCGTCGGCGGATTCTATGGCTCCAGCTATGCGATCAACGGATTTGACGTGACGGACAACGCCGGTCCGGCCGGAGCGCCTCCTGGACTTCAGCTCGGCGTCACCTCCATCGGCGGCGGAAACCCCTATGACGAAGCCAGCCAGGCGGACGTCAGCGAGGTGCTGTGGTTCAACCGCACGCTCACCGACATGGAGCGGCAGTCGGTCACCTCATACCTCGGCGACAAATGGGACATCGCCGTCCACCAGCCGACCCTCGCCACCTATTCCAATCTCTTCACTGGCGGCGACGCCGGGGAAGGCGCGGACTTCTCCGGCTCGTTCGTCCACGCGATCAACGTCGGCGGCTCGGTCGGCGCGACCGTTGGCGATGCCAATTTCATCCCGGATACGCCCGGCGCGCCGTCCGGCTTTATCACCGCCGAAAACCACCTCGAAGCGTGGCAGCCAGGCGCGAATTTCGGAGCCACCGCCAACGACGACGGTCTGGAAAGCGTGATGCAGTCGATCCGCTGGGTTGCCACTGGAAACGGCGGCGTCGAGACGCTCAACGCGGACCTGCCCGGTCTTATCGAAGGTCACGCCTACCGGCTCCAGCTCCTCATGGGGGAAGCCTGCTGCGGGAACCGCCATTTTGAAGTCGATATCGAAGGCAGCCGCGCCTACCGCAACTTCTCGCTGGAGGCGCAGGGCGCGCCGACCACCGCGCCGACCGCCGGGCTGGTCCTGACCCACGATTTCATCGCCCGCGACGGCGTCCTTAACGTCGCGCTCAACGGCTTCGGCGTCTCCGGCGGCGACATCAACCCGATCCTCCAAGGCGTCACGCTGGAAGACCTCGGCATGATCGCCAGCACCGCCTCCGTCGGCACCTTCTCCAGCGCCGCCGACCTCGACTTCTCCGGCAATTTCATCCACGCCATCAACATCGGCGGCCCCGGCGGCGCGACCGTCGGCGACGCCACCTTCACCGATGACGCCGGCGTCGTCTTCGCCGAAAACCAAATCGGGGCATGGTTCGGCGGTGGTCCGAACTACGGGGCGACCGCCGACGACACCGCGCTCTCCAGCGTGATGAACTCGATCCGCTGGACCGGCACCAACACCCAGACCGAAGGCGTGGATCTCGACCTCCCTGTCACCGAAGGGCGCCTCTATAAGATGCAGCTTCTCTTCGAAGAAAACTCAAACCCCGGCCGCCAGCAGGACATCATGCTCGACGGCCTGCTCATCTGGGACGACTTCGCGACAGGAACCTCTTTCGGCAACAATGACGGAGCCTACTTTTCCTACGTCTTCAATGCGACCGACGACAACCTCGACCTTTTCCTCAGCGGATTCGGCACCAACGGCACCGACGTCAACCCGATCCTCAACGCCGTCACGCTCGAGCAATTGCCGGAACCCTCCCGCGCCATGCTCCTCGCCCTAGGCGGACTCGCCATGCTGGTCCGCCGCCGCCGGTAGGCGAAATTCGACTTCGGACGCCCCGCCCCTGCGAGCAGTTTCTTGCGCGGGTCTCTCTGCCTTCGGGTCGGAGTTCGCTCGGTCGGCATCGGAGCCTGTAAATTCCAAGAAATCTTCTCTCGAAACCGGTCGATTCGATGATGAATCTTACCAATCGGGCAATCGTCGTTCTTTTTTGTTGAAGTCGTATTCCTTTGCTGAGGAACCTGAAACAGCCAAGAAGCAAGATCGATTTAGGTTGACGCTAAGGCTGTTTGGCGGGATTAGCCAAACGTGGACTAATGTTGACATCGAGAATGGCGAGATGCGCGTCGTGCACGCGGGGAAGGCAGGTCCCGTCCAGCAGATCTCCGATGCAGACGTAAATACCATCCTCGCCCTCATTGTGGCGCTAGACCTGTTATCTCTTGATGAAGAAAGTAAAAAATCGTCAGCTGCCGACGCGACTCGCTTGAATATGCGTATTGAGTATGGGCAATTGAAGCTGAAGTTTGTTTCCGATAATGCAGGATGCCCTGAACCCTTGATCAAATTTATCTTGATGGTAATTGACTCTGAACCTGTGCGTGAGAGAGTTTTGTCTTTCAGATTAACACAATTTCTTCATGAACTTGATGAATAGACAGCCCAAGAAGGTCCGGACGACGCATCGAAGCGCGGGCTGTCCAAGCGTGGGAATCCCTCCGATCTAGCCTGCACCTCGGAACCTGCTGACGATGAGGAATTAAGGGTCGGCTCGGCACCTATTGTCCAACCGTGTCCAAACGCCGAAAAAGCGGACAGGGAGGGATTCGAACCCTCGGTACCCTTGTGGGGCACACTCGCTTTCCAGGCGAGCCCGTTCGACCACTCCGGCACCTGTCCTTGGTCGATGATTGGTTGCCGCCGACGCGACGCAGGGTTTGGCGATACGACGCGCGGCGGGCGTGATGCATCGCCTTATTCTGGGCGCTTGGCAAGTGGATTCGGCACGGCCGGTCAACCTCATCGTAGCGCTACTCGGCTGCCTTTACATCTCGGATGGTGATATTGCCCATGTCGGACGAAATGAGCCGCCCGGCGGCATCGAGGATCGCCTCGGATTTTTCGCCGGTGCCAGCGGTCTCTTCCACAACGGTAAACTTGCCGTCTTCGACCGATTTGATTTCGAGCACGCGAAGGTTGTAGGCTCCTTGGGAAAGCGTGAGGGCGCGGTGCGAGATGCGGTCGCCAACCTTCGGATTCGAGCGGACCCAAAGCCGCGGGGCCAATTCGTCTGCCAAGGTGTAGTCTAGCTCCCACTCCTGCGGCTCTTCTTCGCCGGGAACTTTCGCCTCGTAGTGCATCGTGCGAAGGCGCTTTACCGAGATCTTTTGCTCGCCATCCGCCGACTTGACCGTCGCATTGGCGGAGAGAAGCTCGTGCGGGCGGGCGAGATCAAAGACTTGCTCCTCGTCGATCTCCACTTTCTTCGCGTCGCCACTCTCGTCTGGCATCTCCAACGTCATCGAAAACCGAGAGACGAAGGCGTCTCCCGCCTCGTTTTTGCCGAGCGTGCCCTTCGCCTCGCCGATCTTCTTGCCCTCGCTCACAAATTCAAAATTCTGAGCCAGCTTCTCGTTCAAAATGCCAGAGGCGACCGGAAGGCGGACCGGGCTAGGAACCGGGGACTTTTCCGCTTCCGCCGCATCGCCCGCCACTTTTTTTGACTCCCCGGCCGGGGGTGCCTCGCCTTCACCCGGAGGCTTCTCGTCTTGGGGGAACGCGGGCACTGCCAAAGCGATCAGGATGGCGAAAACAGCGGGAAAACGAAATGGTAGCTTGTGCATAGTCTGGGATTGTAGCGGGGGCGCGACCGTCTTGCAAAGCGCGAATCAGCCCGCTTCCGAGGGCGGACTGCCGCCATGAAAGAGACCTCGCAGGAGACGCTCCCTTCAATGAGCAAAATGAACTTGGGCGAGCATGTCGCGCCGCCGCAGCGCCACTACCCCATGGATGATGGCTAGGACCTATTGAGAAACCAATCGGTGCAAGCCTACGGGCACGAACGCAATTGAACAATCCCTACACCGGCCGGCCAGCCCCGAGTTCAAAGCGCTACTTCACCGTGCGTGATTTGCCCTAAGCGGGGGAAGGCGGTATCCGTTGGATTGCCGATGAATCTCTCGCCCGCCCAGCGTTCCGCCTGCCGCGCGTTGCTCGCGCTGGGCGTCGGCGTTGGCTTGGGATTTGCGCTGCGCGGGACGCCCGGCGGTGGCGGGGAAAGCGCGGATTTGGGCGGCAAGCCCGCGCCTTCCGCCCGGCCAGCGCGCCTTCTCGGCAGTCAATCGGGTGATGAATCCGTTGCGCCGCAGGGCGAGGCTCCGGCGGCGTCGGCGGTCGCCGCGTTGTTCGATGCGGGGGAGCCGGGGCGCTGGCCGGCCGCCGCCCGGCTCGTCGCGTTGGGCGGCAGCGGCGAAATCGCTGCCTTCGCCGAGGCGATGCTTGCGCGGACCGATGCCGGGGACGCGGGAGCCATTGGCGCGCGAGATGCGGCGGTCGCCCGCTGGGCGGTGCTCGACCCGCCCGCCGCCGCCGCGGTGATCGAGGCGCATTCGCTCGCCGCGCGGCATCGCCCCGCTCACCGCCGCCGATCCCGGCCGCCGCGCTCGGCATCCTCTCGCTCAAACCGTGGCTGATCCGGCGGGTGCGCGATCCCGAGGCGCTGCTCCGCCTTCTGGCGCGATCCGACCGCCAGCGGGCGGCGTGGCTGTACCCGACGCGGCGGCTTTTCGACTGCCGTTCCCGGCGACCGCGAATTGTCCTCACGACGACCGAGCCAACCAAGCGCTCGAGGATCGCAATGTTTCGATGGCGATAAGCGCGTGGACTCAGAGAAGATCCAGTTGCGGCTTCGCGATGGATCGAGGCGCTGCCATCAGGTCCGGCGCGAAACGAAGCGATTGTCGCACTGATCGGACAATGGGCGGAGGCGGACGCTGCCGGGGCGTGGGCTTGGGTCAAAACGCTGCCCGCCTCCGAAAAAATCCGGCACTTGCCGCATCTCGCCGAAACCATGACCGACCTCGCCGACCGGAATTCGCCCGATCGGGAACGGGCGCCAAAGGAATCGGAGCAAACCGGTGCCTTCCTCCGCGGAATTTTGGATGAGGTCGGCTGGGGCTTCTCGCCGGGATCTGATTTCTTTGGCGGCTCGTCATCCGCAGCCGAAAAGGCCTTGGCGATGCTTCCGGCGGAGACGGCTCTGAAATCGCGGCGACCCATGGACTCATGGCTGACTCCTACGTTTGGTTTTTTGCCGGCGGAGATGGGAGGATCGAAATGCGGGAACATCGCCTCACCCAGTGGATGGAGCAGGACCCCAACGCCGCCGCCGCGTGGATACGCGGATACGCCGCCTCGGCACCGGCCGCGCGCGAGGCGACCAGCGCGGCAGAGGCGATCGCAGCGGCCGCCGCGAACCCGGTCGAATTCGCCCAATCGCTGCCGGAGGGATCCCTGCGGCTGGCGATCATCGCCGAGGTCGTCGCCCGTGGCGATCCGGCGAATGGCTTGCCCTTCGCCCTCGCCCAAAGCGGGGTGGACCGCGAGGTGGCGCTCGCTTCCGTCGTTCAGCAGGTGCTCCAAAATCCGCCGGATGATGATGGCGGCGAGAGCGGTCGGACCGGATGGCGCGACGCCGTTAGCCGAGCGATGGGGGCGCTTGCCGAACTCGGCGACAAGTCGCTTAAGGCGGCGGCAGCCAACGCGCTGATCGACTCCGGCGCGATGGCGGTGGCCGATCCGGCAGAAGCCGCCGGCCGCGTTGCGCCATTCGCCGATGAAGGGAAGCTCCCGGATCTAGCCTCGACGTTGACGGCGGCTGATGCCGCGCAGTTTTCCGAGTGGCTCACCACCTTCCAAGCCGGTCCGCGCCGCGATCTGATGATCGGCGGGATGATCAGAGAAATCGGCAAGGACCGGGCGAACCTCCGCGATGCGGCGGTCTGGGCGGGGCAGATCGGCGATCCGGATCTGCGCACCGCGATCGAAGAGCAAATCAAGCGCGCCGCCGATGCGCCAGCATCCAGCCTGCCGCACCCCGAAATCGAAGCCCCGCCCAGGGTCACGGATGACATCTTTGGCGACCCTTCCGATGACCCGTTGGATTCTGAACCATGAACCGCTACCTCATCCCAGCCTGCCTCCTCTGCGGCGCGATCCTCGGATTCGCGTGGAGGGGCGGCGGCGTTGGTTCGGCGCGCGACGAGGATCAACAGGGCGGGATCGCAATGGTCACTGCGGCGGATGCGAACCCGGCTCCGGAGGCAAACTTCAACCGCGACTTGGGCGTCCTCGCAGCGGCGGCAGAAAACCGCGCCGATCCGGCGGCGATCCGGGAGATCAAGATCCCCGCCTTCCGCGACCTCGCTGCGCTCGCCGCCGGGGTCGAGACCTACCTGCGCGCCGCCGACCACGAGAGCGAACTGTGGGTGAGCGCCGCCCTGCTTGCCGAAGTCGCGGCGCTCGACCGGATCGGCGACTTCGATGCGGGCGATTGGGGAGAGGCTTGGCGCGCCGGTGCGCTGCGCGATCTCGCGGAGGTCGATCCGCCGCTGGCGCGGAAGCTTGCGGCGGGGAAAGGATGGTCCATCGAAGGCGAGGCATCCCTCGGCTGGTGGAGGCGCGATTGGGCGGCGGCGTGGGCGTTCCAACACGGATACTACCAGGCGAACCGCGAGGCGCTTGAGGAATCGCGGCGTATGGACACCAACGATTCCGCCCCATTCGTCGAAGGCTGGCTGGTGCGCGCCCGCGACGACGATGCCGCGCAATGGGCGGCGGCGATCGCCTCTGGTCAGATCGACCCCAAATACGCTGGAGTCTCCGCCGACTGGGCGTTGGTCGATCCCGCCGGGGCGGCGCGCAGCCCCTACGCCACGGAAGCCGACATCGGCTCCCTGCCCGACATCCCGTCGCGCATCGCCTTCGCCCGCGAACTGGCGGCAGTTTCCCATCGCCCCACCCACGAAATCCTCGCAAAAGGCGATTTCACGGCGGCGCTCGCCTGGATCGCGGAGGTGGCCCACGAGGGCGCGAGGGTGGAGATGATGAATCAGATTCTCGACGCCAACGCCGAGATCAAGCCGGCGCACTTTCGGGAATATCCGGAGCTATGGAAGCTCGCCAACCGGGAGCAATTCTTCAGCGGCAAGGTGCTGCGTGCCGCCTTCTACGCTGATCCGGAGAGGCTGATCGCGCAGATCGATCAGCACCCGGAGTCGGTTGAAGAATTCGAGAGCGATGTCCTGCCGCCCGAGGTGTTGGCGAAACCGGAATGGCTCGGCAGGCTCATGCGGGCGGGAAACTGGCGGGTTTCCGCCGAGATCGCCCAGCAGTGGGCGCGCCGCGATCCCCAAGCGGCGCTCGCGGCGGCGCTCGCCGTGCCGGAGGAAAACACCAGCTCCCACAAGGCGGCCGTCGCGGCAGCCGTCGGCGGTTGGGCGGAGGTCGATCCCGCCGCCGCCACCCGATTCGCCGGCACCCTGCCGCCGGAGTCACTGGTGAGGATGGACGCAGCGGGAGCCATCGCTGAAGGACTCGCCACATCTGACCCGGAGTTGGCGTTTGCCTGGTTGAAGGAAAGTTTCGCCAGATTTCCGGTGGCCCCCGTAGTGCCCGGCAACGAGACTCTCCAAAGAATCCAGCAGGGCGCGACCGCGCACGGGCAACCTTACCTCGCCCGCCAAGCCTGGGAGCTGAGGGGGAGAAAGGGACCCGAACCCGCCGGTGCCCAAGACGGCGGCACGGCGGCGATGCTCGAATCACTAAAGGATCAGCTTCGGTTTCATAAACCGTTCGACGATCCGTTTGGCTTTTAGGAAAATGCCGGGGCGGTGCCTACGATCCGATCAATCTGAAAAAGTGCTTTCCGATGGATCGCCAGCTTCCGCCTCCTGGTCGGGGGCGGAGAGCGCATCGGTCAGCCGGGCGAGTTCATCCGGTGGCAGACCTGACCTGGCGAGGAGGTCGCGGGCTTCCCCGAGAGCGAGAAACCCGGCGCGAGCACGTTCGACCAAGATCTGACCCAAGGAGGTTGCCGCGTTGCGCCAGATGTCGCCATCCTGAATCGCCCCGAGCCACTCCAGTGCTGCCTGGGGGTCTTTTGACCCAAGGCTCTGCGCCAAGGCGCTGGCTGCCCGGTCGTATCCGCCTGGGATCTCGGCTCCAGAAGCCATCAACTCGGAGACCGCGTAGGGGTCGGCGTTCGCCCATCCGGCAACCGCACGCGCCGCCAGATCATCGTAGGCATCCGAATTCCCAAAGCGCTTGCCAGCCCAAGCTAGCGCCGCCTCGTGATCGGATTGCCCCCAGGACCGCAACAGATCGACCTCCGCAAAAGCGCCCGGATCATCCCCGCTCGCTGCCGCCAGCCAATCGGCGGCAGCGGGAAACCCTTGGTTTATCAAAGCCCCGCTCCAGTACAGAATCGTCAGATGGCGGAGGGAATCGCCGGAGATTCCCCGGACCAATTCCGCGGCGCGCGCCGGGTCTTTCAACGCATAGCAAAAGGTGGTCAGGCAGGAATCCCGATCCGGGGCTTCAGGCAGCGATTCGATCCAGGCCAGCCCGAAATCGGGGTCATGGACCGCCAACCCGGCAGCGAGGGACCCGCGGAAGGAAGCGCGGATACCGGCGTCCTCGGGCAGTATCTCAGCCAGTTTGATCGCGGCAGCGGGATCCTCTGAAATCAAGGCTCTTGCCGCAGAACCCACGACTTCCGACAGGCTGTTTCGCCATCGTCCGGCAGCTTCCGCATCGGGTTCGCTTTCGGCGGCCACTAGATGATCGGACAGCAACTGTAGTGTTTCGGCAGGGTGGTCGGACGAATGGAATCTAAGCGCTTGGAAAAAGGGCGTGTAATGAACATCGGCATCCGCTGCCGAGAAAGTGAAGCCTTCTACGAGCCTACCAATCTGAGAGAGGTCAAAATTGTTCGGGAACCCCAATGCCGACAGGCGTGCCCGCCGCTTGAAAGCGTCGTCGCGCCCGGATCTTTCGAGATACGCCAGCCCAGCCGATGGAAACCGGCGTAGCGCCTCAGCCACAAGTTGAGAGGCGATGAAGTCGCCAAAGTCGTGCCCTAACGGAAGCACGCCTTCCTCCTCCAAAAGCGTCGCCTTCGAGATCGCGGCGAAAGGATCTTTCTGCGAAGAGATCTCAGACAAGGCACTGCGAATGTAATCGGACAACTTGGGATCGTCTTTCATCTCTTCGGCATGAGCGATCAACTGTCTCGGGTCTCGCCGCGCCCACTCGAAGCAGATCTCGCTTCTTGCTTCTTCCGTCTCCCCAGGATCTAACGTTCGGAGAAATGAAATGGCTTTGCGCGCATCTCGGTAGTCCCAGATGTGGAACTGAGATCCATCAAAACCGAGGCGCAGACCATGTTGGGCTTTGAACTTCAGGGCGGCAGTGAGGTCGGTTTGCGCGAGGGCTTCCGAAAGTATCCTCAAATCTGCCATCCGGGCTTCTTCGTCTGCGGTGGCGTTGGCGACCGCCATCGCTTTCCCGATATCCCTCTGCGCGAGGCGATTCAAAAGAAAGGCTCTCCAATTTGCCGAAGCGTCCCCGGACACATTTGCCGGTGCCGACGGATCAAGCTCCACCCAGCGATCAGCCGCCAGCATGAATAGCCAATCGTAATCGAAATGCGCGCGGAGCGAGCCGCCAAAATCGGTTTGGGCATCAGCGCTTTGTTCCGCCATGAGTTCGTCCGCCAAGGCAGGGAAATCGGCGGCGTTGGCACCGTCGAGGCGCTCAAAAAACTCGGCGAGCTTTCGCCAGTGGGGCGCCGAACCAGCGATCTCAGGCGGATTCTCTCCAATATCGCAAGTATCGCCTTGGAGGCTTTCCGCTGCAATAGCCGGATGGGCGGCCGGCGATGGCGCGCCGATCCCAGAGTCTGGCCGTTGAATCCAATAGCGATCAAATCCGACACCCGCGATTAGAAAGGCAACGGCCAGCAACACCGGGCTGGATCGTGCGAGCCTATTCTTCATCGCGATGACCTCCTAGATTTTCTTGAACGTCGGAACTCGCGAATGCTTGCAGAAGCTCGTTCCGCTCATCGCCGGGAGGGAGGGCGCGGATAAACGCGGTTGCTTCCTCGCGGGACTGCCACATCCATCCGCGAATCGCTTCCCGGCGCCCCAGGCGAACGATTCCGAGATCGGGAAGCGAGAACGCCCATTCGGCTGCCCGCTCCGGATCAGTCTGCGCCCATTCCTGGCAAAAAATGCCGATGGTGTCCCGCCTTCTCAATTGGGTGAGGTGCGTTTGCAGCACTTCCGCCAGCGCGTTTGGATCTGGTAAGTCCCGACCAAAGACGGGGAGCGGCGATCGGATGAATTCTTCGACCAGTTCGACCCGACCGAAGCCCGCACCGTGTCGTTCGACAAATTCGAAGGCTCCTTGCAGGTCCGCGCTAAGCTGCTGGATGGCTACGGTCCGGATCGCCGATTGGCGCAGCCGTGGATCACTCGTGCGAAGGGCGAGTTCGGTCGCGAGCGCCATCTCATCAGTCGTCTCGCCATCCGGCTCCCAGCCGCGTAGCATCCTCAACGCCGCGTAGTCGCGATCCGATTCGGGAAGTTCATCAATGAGGCGCGCGACCTCAGAAATCGGACGGTATTCAGTCGCGGCGAGAACCCGGTCGATCGCCCGGCGGCGCTGATCAAATGTCAACTCGCCGTCCGCCAGAAAGCCGACCGCTCCCGCCGGGTCGGACTGCGCCCAGGCTTCGATGGCGCTCTCGAAGCCAATGCCGTCGTTGCCCAGCGACAGGACCATCGCATTCTTGGGGAGCGCCTCGGCCATTTCCGGCAAGCCTTCGATCAACATTACCCGCCGCCAAAGTTCGCTCTCCACCTGAAGAGCGAGATCCTGAAACCGGCCCGGAAAATGCCTGGCAATTACGACGGCAAAAGCGGTTGCGACATTGATGTCAGAGCGGATCCGCTCGTCGGCGAGCACCGCGGCGAGCGCAGCATCGGGGTCATTCTTCGCCCATTGCCCGATCGCGAATGGCACCCGAAGCCGATCCTGTTCGAGGCAGCGGGCGAGGAATCCTTCGGGATCGACCTCCGACCAGCGCAGATCTACCAATGCCAAGGATAGGGCGCGTTGCCCCGCGGGCAGATGGTCGATTTTCTCGATTGATTTCGGCAAGTCGCAAACCTTCGCCCGAGAGATCGCGGCGACCAGCCTGCGGGTGTTTCGCCAGGTTGTTGGCCGTCGGTGAAGGCAGCCATCGCCTTCTTCCAACGTTCCGCAGACCTTCTCGGACCGCGGGACGCGATCCCGTTGAGTCTCCCATTTTTCCCCGTAGTCAAAGGCGGGGGCAGGCATTGACCTCAGCCATTGCGACCCGCCAATTCCCAAGGCGAAGGCGGCGGCACAGAGGAGGGCTTTGAGGGCAATCTGGCTCATTGGCTAATTTCGAGACGCGGAAGTTTCCGATATCATAGGCTAATCTTACTGACACCGGAAGTGACCCGCCTTCATCCAGCGGCACATTTTCGGTGGTGACGCGGCGGCGAATTGGTTATTCCCATCATAGCCTTAATCAAGCCACCTAGTTTACCCATGCGCCCGACAGCCCCCGCGCTCCTTGCCTTCGCCCTCCTCGCCGCCGGATTTTCGCCGACCGTCGCCGCGCCGCCTTCGGCGAAGGAGACCGCCTTCTTTGAAAACAAGATCCGCCCGCTGCTGGCGGAGCACTGCTACAAGTGCCATTCGGCGGACGAGAAGGTGAAGGGCGGGCTGCTGCTCGACTCGAAGGCGGGCTGGGAGGCGGGCGGCGATTCAGGCGATGCGATCGAGCCGGGGAATCCGGGGGACAGCCTTTTGATCAAGGCGGTGCTCCACACCGACCCCGACCTTCAGATGCCGCCGAAATACAAGCTGGCGGATGCCGAGATCGAGGCGCTGACCGCGTGGGTCAAGATGGGCGCGCCAGACCCGCGGACGGGCGACTCCGGTGCGGTCAAGCAGGCCAGCGAGATCGACATCGCGGCGGGCAAACAATTCTGGGCGTTCCAGCCGGTCAAGAGGGTCACCGCGCCCCAGCCCAAGGACGCTGCCTGGGCGAAGTCCGACATCGACCGGCACCTCAAGGCGGACGCCGAGGCGCGGGGACTGCAAGTGGCAGGCGATGCGAACCGCTGGGAGCTGATCCGCCGGGCGACCTTCGACCTGACCGGGTTGCCGCCTTCCCCGGAAGACATCGCCGCCTTCGTCAAAGACCCGGCTTCGGACGACGATGCCTTCGCCAAGGTGGTGGACCGCCTGCTCAAGTCGCCGCAGTTCGGCGAGCGCTGGGGCCGCCATTGGCTGGATGTCGTCCGCTACGCGGAGAGCATGGGGCGCACGCGCAACGTGCCGTTCCCGTTCGCCTGGCGCTTCCGCGACTACGTGATCGATAGCTTCAACGCGGACAAGCCGTTCAACCGATTCCTCGGCGAGCAGATCGCCGGCGACCTGCTGCCCCACAACACACCGGCGCAGCGCGACGAGCAAATCGTCGCCACCGGATTCCTCGCCCTCGGCTCGATGGACCTCAACGAACGCGACGCCGCGCAATTCAAGATGGATCAGGTCGACGAGCAAATCGACGTCACGACCCGCGCCTTCATGGCGATGACCGTCGGCTGCGCGAGATGCCACGATCACAAATTCGACCCCGTCGCCCAGGAGGACTACTACGCGCTCGCCGGGATTTTCAAAAGCACCGAGGCGCTCAGCGGGACCAAAAACAAAGGCGGCGGCGGCAACTACTACCAGCCGCAGTTCCTCGCCACCTTGAGCGAAGGCGATTCCAAAAATGCGGAGGAGGAGGCGCAGAAGGAAGCCGCCGCCCAGCGCAAGAAACTGCAAAACCAGATCGCGGAGATCAAGAGGCAGCTCGGCGACAAGAAGAAAAGCGCCGACCAGCAGCAACTGCGCAAACGCCTCAAGCGGCTCAACCAAGAGCTGTCGAGCATGGGCGCTAACGCCGGCAAGCAGAACCTCGCCATGGCGGCGGAGGACGCCAAAAACGTGAGCGACTGCAAGCTCTGCGTGCGCGGTGACCCGCATAACCTCGGCGAGGCGGTGCCGCGCGGATTTTTGCGCGTGGCGCACTACGGCGGCGAGCCGGACATCCCGACCGGGGCGAGCGGGCGCTTGGAATTGGCGAAGTGGCTCGCCTCGCCGGAGCATCCGCTGACCGCGCGGGTGATGGCGAACCGCGTCTGGCAGCACCTGTTCGGGCGCGGCATCGTCGCGACGGTCGATAACTTTGGGGAGACCGGCGAGCGCCCGGTGAACCCGGCGTTGCTCGACCACCTCGCGGTCCGCTTTGTGGAAGGCGGCTGGTCGGTCAAGTCGCTGGTCCGCGAAATTATGCTGAGCCGCGCCTACCGGCTATCGAGTGGCGACGTGGCGGCCAACGCGGCGATCGATCCGGGCAACGATCACTTCTGGCGGCAGAACCCGCGGCGTTTGGAGGTCGAGGCGATCCGCGATTCGCTGCTCGCCATCGGCGGCACGCTCACGCTCGAGCGCCCGCACGGCTCGCCGGTGCAGCGGGCGAGGAAGGGCGAGATCGGCAAAGGGGGCGGGGAGAAGGCGGACGAGCGGATCGACGCGCCGTTCCGCTCGGTCTATTTCCCGGTCATCCGCTCCGGCTTGCCGGAGATGTTCGAGTCGTTCGACTTCCCCGAGCCGAGCCAGGTGATCGGCAAGCGCGACGTGACCACCGTCTCGACCCAGGCGCTCTTCTTCATGAATAGCGATCTCGTCCGCGAGCAGGCGAACGGCGCGGCCAAAGCGCTGCTCGCCCGCGCCGGGCTCGACCCCAATGCCCGCATCCACCACACCTACGCCCACGCTTTAGGGCGCCGCCCATCCGCCGCCGAGCAAAATCAAGCCGCGGCGTATCTCCAGAATTTCCTCCGCGAAGCGAAGGACAAGTCCGCCGAGCAGGATGCTTGGTCGAACCTCTTCCAGGCGCTCTTCGCCAGCGCCGAATTCCGCTACGTTTTGTAATCTATCCAACGCCCCTAAATCCATGACCTGCCGAAATTCCTTCACCACGTCGAACCGGCGCGACTTCCTCCGCCGCACCTCCGCCGGCTTCGGCTGGCTCGCCCTGAGCGGCTTGCTCGGCGAATCCACCCGCGCGGCGGCGGCGGGCGCCCACGGCAGCCCGCTGGCCGAGCGCGCGCCGCATTTCGCGCCCAAGGCGAAGCGGGTGATCTTCATGTTCATGCAAGGCGGTCCGAGCCACCTCGACATGTTCGACTGGAAGCCGGCGCTGAAGAAGGCGGACGGCAAGGGCGACGGGAAGAACAGGCTGCTCGCCCCGCAGTTCGACTACAAGCCGCGCGGCAAGAGCGGGCTGATGATCTCCGACCTGTGGCCGGAGCTGTCGAAGCACGCCGACGACCTTTGCTTGCTCAACGGCTGCCACACCTCGAATGCGGCGCACCCGCAGGCGACCATCGCGATGCACACCGGCAGCGTCACCTTCGTCCGCCCGTCGATGGGATCGTGGATCGTCTATGGCCTCGGCACCGCCAACCAGGACCTGCCCGGCTTTGTCACCATCGATCCGGCGAACAACCTCGGCGGCGCGCAGAACTACGGCTCCGCCTTCCTGCCGGCCAGCTTCCAAGGCACCCGCATCAGCACCGGCGCGCGCGGTATCGCCAATATCGCCAACCCGGAAATGGACGCCAAGGAGCAGCGCAAGCACCTCGATCTCGTCCAGGAGATGAACCGCGGCCTGCTCGCCCGGACCGGAGCCAACCCGGAGATCGAGGGCGTCATCGAATCGTTCGAACTCGCCTACCGGATGCAGACGTCGGTGCCGAACACGCTCGACCTCAACAAAGAATCGGCGGCCGTGAAGGAAAAATACGGCATCGGATCCGGCGGCACCGACAACTTCGGCAAACAATGCCTGATGGCCCGCCGCCTCGCGGAAAAGGGCGTGCGCTTCATCCAGGTCACCCACCGCGGCTGGGACCAGCACAATTCGCTGCAATCGAAGCTCCAGCAAAACTGCGGCGCGGTGGACAAGCCGGTCGCCGCCCTGATCTCGGATCTAAAAGAACGCGGGATGCTCGAGGACACGCTGCTCGTCTGGGGCGGCGAATTCGGGCGCAGCCCGCAGGCGCAGGACGCGAAGGGAACCGGCCGCCGCCACAACAACCGCGGCTTCTCGATGTGGATGGCCGGCGGCGGCGTGAAAGGCGGCCTGCGCTACGGCGCGACCGACGAAACCGGCGGCACCGCCGTGGAAGGCAAGATCGGCACCCACGACCTCCACGCCACCATGCTCCATCTCCTCGGGCTCAACCACGAGAAGCTCACCTACCGCTACGCCGGCCGCGATTTCCGCCTCACCGACGTCGCCGGCACGGTGGTGGATGACATCATCGCGTAGGCGATAGCGCGCGATTTGTGCGGCGGGGGGATCGGTGCGATAATCTAGGCGTTCGCCCCATCCATGAAAGCCCCTGCCGATCCCATTTGCGGCGGCGGACCGCCGCCGACGCTCTCCCCGGCGGATGCCGCCCGGCTGGATGACTTGTATGCGCGGTTCGAGGCGGAGCGCGATTTTTCGATCGGATATCCCTGCAACCAGGCGTTCGACTACTCGTCACTCTACCGGTTCCTCGGATTCGCGATCAACAACGTGGGCGATCCGTTTTCCGGCAGCAACTTCCGGATGAATACCCACGAGTTCGAGCGCGAGGTGATCGGCGAGTTTGCCCGGCTCACCGGCATCGCGGCGGCTGACTGCTGGGGCTACGTGACCAATGGCGGCACCGAGGGCAACATGTATGGGCTCTATCTCGCGCGCGAGCTTTTCCCCGACGGCATCGCCTACTTCTCCGAGGACACGCACTACAGCGTGAGCAAAATCCTGCGGCTCCAGCACACGCGGAACATCATGATCCGCAGCCAGCCGTCCGGCGAGATGGACTACCAGGACTTGGAGGAAAGCCTGCGCATCCACCGCGATGTGCCGCCCATCATCTTCGCCAATGTCGGCACGACGATGAAGGGCGCGATCGACCGGATCGACCGCATCAGGGAGGTGCTCGGGCGGCTGTGCATCACCCAGCACTACATCCATGTCGATGCCGCCTTCTCCGGGATGATCCTGCCGTTCGTCGATGACCCGCCGCCGTGGGATTTCGCCGCCGGGGCGGACAGCCTGTCGATCTCCGGGCACAAGTTCATCGGCTCGCCGCTGCCCTGCGGCGTCGCTTTGGTCCGCAAAATCTACATGGAGCGCGTGTCGCGGTCGGTCGAATACGTCGGCGCGCTGGACACGACGATCAGCGGCTCGCGCAATGCGATCACGCCGCTGTTCCTGTGGTATGCGCTGCGGGCGCAAGGCGATGCCGGGTTCCGCAGGCTGGTCGATTACTCGCTGGGGATGGCGGCATACGCGGTCGGGCGCCTGCGCGCCGCCGGCGTGCCCGCGTGGCGCCACGAGCATTCGCTCACCGTCGTGTTTCCGCTGCCCCCGCGCGCGATCCTGAAAAAATGGACGCTCGCCCCCTACCGCGATATCTGCCATCTCATCACCCTGCCAAACATCACGAAGGACATCATCGACACCTTCGCCGACGACATGCAGCGCAGCCTCGACAACCGAGAACCATGAAGCAGATCATCATCCCCGTGCCCAACGCGCCCGGCACCCTCGCCGCCGTGACCGAGACGCTCGCCGACGCCGGCGTGAACATCGAATCGATCGAAGCCGAGGCGATCGACGACAGCGGCGTGATCATCCTGCGGGTGGACGCCTATGACACGGCGCTGCGCGCGCTGCGCGACGGCGGCTATCGCGCGGTGACCGAAGACGCCCTGGTGCTCCGCCTCGAAAACCGACCCGGCGCGCTGGCCCAGATCGCCCGGCGCCTGACCGATGCCGGGGTCGGCATCCGCAGCCTCCAGATCCTCGAGCGCGGCGACGAGCGCAGCCTCGTCACCCTCGTCGCCGACGACGCGGCCGCCGCGCGGCAGGTGCTCGCGGATGAGATCGTGGCGCTGCCGTGATCCGGCGGCGCGCTACTCGGATTTAAGCCCGGCGGTGTTCACGGCGATGACGCGATAGCGGTGCGCCTTGCCAGATTGGCGGCCGGGTCGGTGAACTTCATTTCGGCGAGCGGCTGGGTGGGCGTGTCGCTATAGGACAGGTTTTGGAAAAGCGGGCGGTACAAACGGATTCTTGGCATTTTCGGGAACTTTGCCGATGACCTCGCCGTCGCGCTCGATGAGGAAATGGCTGATCCCGCTTTCGAGATCCGCTTCGGCGTCCCACCGCAAGACATTGCCATCCACGCGCAGGTTGGTCGGCGCAGGCGGCGGCGTCGGGTCGGCGACCGCCGTGTCCTTGACGTATTGCGCCCACGCATTGGCGATGCCCTCACCCGGCAGCCAGCTCGCGCTTTCGGAGACGCCGGCATAGTCTGGCGCGGGGACCGGGGTCGGGATCTCGCCTTCCCCGGCGTAAAGCGGCGCGAGGTAGCCATCGGCGGCGAGCATCGGATTGAGCGGGGCTCCGGCATTTTCCGGCAGCCGCGCGGCGAGGCAGGCGTCGAACCACGGGATCGCGAGGTAGCGCTGGTTTCCGCAGTCGTGGCTGGAGAATGGATCGACCGCCACGCCGAGCCGCGCGCCCCTGCCCCGCATCGTCTCAAAAAATGTCTTCACGCCGCCCCACACGCCGGCGAAGCGCCCGTCCTTGACCGTGACGCCTTCCTTCGTCCCGAGGTTCGCCATCATCGGCACGCCAGATGCCGCTTCGGGGACCGGGTAAGGCTCCGGCTTGCCCTCGGCGGCGACGACCGGCGGCACGCCGGAGCGCAACCACGCCGCCGCAACCCGGTCCGGGTGGAGCAACACCATGCCGCCCGCCCAGTATCCGCCGCCGCTGTGCCCCCAGATCGCCCACGGCACCGCCGCCAGCTCGGGGTGACCAGTCGCCCCGGCAAGGTCGGCGAGCGCGCGCTGGAAGGCGGCGTCGGAGCCGTTGCGCGGGTCGCACCACATCCGGCAATCCGCCTTCTCCGGCTGTTCGTAGGACGGACCGAGCAACGCGCAGCCGTGCTTCTTCGCCAGCGCCTGCCAATGCAGGTCGTAGGCTCCGGTCTGCCCCGATTTGCACGATCCCTCGCCGCAGCCGTGCTGGTGGACGATCACGCCGCGCAGCGTCTCCACGCCCGGCGGCAGCCAGATCGTATAGCCGGCAGGATAGATCAGCTCGCCCGGCTTTTCCGATGCCTCGTAGCGGACGCGATAATACGGCGGCTCGGCGGCCAGCGGGTTTTCATAGGGCGGCTGCTGGGCGGCGAGCGGCGAGGCTGCCGAGACGAAGGTGACGGCAACGGCGAGGAGGCAAAGGATCGGGCGCATCCGGTGAATTCGTAGGCTAGGCGGCGGTTCTATCGCGCCCGCGCCTACGCCTCGGAGCTGAGCTGCTGGAGCTTGCGCAGCGATTCTTCGGCGGCTCCGGACTCGAGGCTTTCTTTCGCGCGCGCCCAGCCTGCGGCGATGTCGCCGGCCAGCCCGCAGGCGCAGAACCCGGCGGCGGCGTTGAGCAAAGCGAGGTCGCGCTGCGGTCCGCGCACGCAGCCGTCGAGGATGCCTTCGAGCAGCGCCGCATTGTGCGCCGCATCCCCGCCGCGCAATTCCGCCAGCGAGGCGGCGGCGATCCCGAGGTCGGCCGGGTCGAGGACGAATTCGGTGATATCGCCGCCTTTCAACTGCGCGATGTGTGTTTTGCCCAGCGTCGAAACCTCGTCCATGCCCTGGCCGCCGCCAGCGTTTCCGTGCGCGATCCACGCGCCCTGCCGCCCGAGCCGCCGGAGGATCTCGGCGAACATCAGGCGCAGCCGGTCGTCGAATACGCCGATGAGCTGGTAGCCGGGGCGCGCCGGATTGAGCAGCGGTCCCAGGATGTTGAAAACGGTGCGCTGCCCCTCTTTCGCCAGCGCCTGCCGCACCGGCGCGACCGCCTTGAACGCCGGGTGATAGACCGGCGCAAACAAAAACGCGCAGCCCGCCTCGGCGAGCACTTCGCCAAACTGCGGCGGCGGCAGGTCGATCCGCACGCCGAGCGCTTCGAGCACATCCGCGCCGCCGCTCTTCGACGTGATGCTCCGGTTGCCGTGCTTGGCGACGAATGCGCCGCCGCCCGCGAGGATAAACATGCCGGTCGTCGAGACGTTGAAGAGATCGAGCTTGTCGCCGCCGGTCCCGCAGACGTCGATCACCGGTCCGGACAGCGCCGCCGCATCGAGCGCCGGCTTGCCCGCGTAGCCGAGGAACGCCTCGACGAAGGCGGCGACCTCCTCCGGCGTCTCGCCTTTCGCGGCGAGCGCTTTGAGAAACGCGCCCTTCGCTTCGGCATCCGCGTTTTCATCCAGCAAGATCGCCGCCGCGCCGCCGATCTGGTCGGGCGTCAAGTCGATGCCGGATTCGAGTTGTTGGGTCAATTCTTTCATGGCGTAACCTAGCAACAGATCGCCGGATGGCCACGGGGTTTTTGGCGGGCGTCGCTGCGCGATTCCCTCACGCCAGCGCCGCCGCGACAGCGCCCGCATTGTCCCGCAAATGCGCCGGATTGATCGTGCCGACCGCCAGGCTCGTCGCGCCGGGGACGGCGAACACCGCGCGGATGAGATCCGGCAGATCGGCGGCCGTGTAGGTCCCGCCAGAGAACAGCCCGCGCTTCACGATCACGCCCTTGCCCAGCGCGAAGGCGCGGTCGATCACCGCCCGGTGCGCCTGATAGCCTAGGTTATAGGGCACCATCAGCGCGTCGCAGCGCTCGGCGGCGAGCAGCCCGCCCTCCACCGTCATGGTGGAAAAGCCGGTGGCGCGGATCTTGCCCTCGCGCTTCAGCGCCTCGAGCGTCTCCAGCGCCGGCGTGTTCTCGATCACATCGACGTCATCCTGCCGGCTGTGGATCATGGCCACGTCCAACGCCTCCCGCCCGAGCCGCCGCAGGCTGCGCTCGACGCTCGCGCGCAGGTGACCGGCGGAAAAATCAAACGCCGACGCGCCATCCGCAAATTCTTCGCCCGCCTTCGACGCGACCAAAATCCCGGAGCCGCCGGCGCGGTCGGCGAGCAGCTTCCCGATCCGCTCCTCCGCGATCCCGTAGGCGGGTGCCGTGTCGAGCAGGTTGATGCCCGCCTCCTCCGCGAGGTCGAGCAATGCGTGCAGCGTCCGGTCGTCGGGCAGCTCGAACGCCGGGAACTTCAGCCCCTGGTTGCGCCCCCACTTCACCGTGCCGAGCGTGATCGGCGAAACTGAAATGCCGGTCTGGCCGAGCGGGCGGAGCGGGAGCTTGGTCAAAACGGGGCGGTCGCGCTAAATCTCTATTCTCCGTGCCGGTCCAGCCAGCCGTGCAATTCGTCCAGCGAGCCGAGATCGAGGATGACCTCTTGCAGCTTCTCCAGCGCCGGAGCCGGCAACTGCCGCACCCGCCGGTCGGTCTCCGCCGGGATCTCGCCAATGATCCGCCCGAGCAAGTCAGCGAGAACCGCCGCCTTGCCTTGGATCTCGCCGCGGGCGACGGCGTTTCGTTCAAATGAAGTGACGTAGGGCATGGCTTTTTCTTTTTCGAATTCTACGAGTTGGCGGTCGAATTCGCAACCGAGATCGGGGCGCAGGTGCATCATCCAGTCGATTAGCCTGAACGCCTCGCGCACTTCGGCGGCGGTGAATCCGCGTTCGTAAAGCCCGCGCACCAGCCTGAGCTTCGCGCGAAATCTGCCCTCGGGATCGCCGGAGGTCCGCAGCGCTTCGACCTGCGCCCGGGCGATCTCCACCGGCAGCGAATGGACATCGCGCCAATCGGCATCGAGCCGCTCGACGATCTTGCAGACCGGAAAGTCGATGCGCGACCGGAATCCACCCATCTCAAACGTGTAGCTCTCCGGCTTCCATCCCGCGTTCAAATCAGCGAGCACGACCAGCGTGATCACGTCTTGGCGATGGGCGAACTTCAGCCCGCAGTTGTAGTGGGAAAGGCGGAACGCGAATTCGCTCTCCCTCCCAGTTTGGATTTCGATGTGGATCAGGATCGTCCGCTCTTCGCCGGTGGTCAGCCAGACTTTCGCCAGCGCGTCCACGTGCTGGTTTCGCGCCCCGGCTTTCCCGATGATCTGCGAGAGTTCCTTGTCGAGCCATTCGGCGGGTCGGCACCAGTCGATCAAAGCGGCGATGGCGGGGAAGTATCCGCGCATCCACGGCTCCAGCCGCGTGTGGAGCAATTCCTTCCACGGACCGTCGAAGTCGCTGTCTTGGTCGGGTTCGCGCTGGCGTTTGGATCGCGGGGGCATTGGCGTGCGGCGCTGGGCGCTGGGCGCTGGGCGCTAGGTTTAGGCGGGGCGGATCCAGTTTTTCGCGAGTTCCCACGGATAGCTGCCGACCGATGCCGGCGGGAGCGGGAGCGGCGCGGCGGTGCCGGTGGGCGCGGCGATCTCGCCCGCCCAGGCGGCGGCGCGCTCGGCTAAGGCGGGGGCGAGGACGAGCTTGGTTGGCCAGGCGAGCGCGGCGTTGCCCTGCGGGCGGAGCACCGGCTCGGGCGGCAGGCGGCCGCTGTCGGTGTGCGGCTCGGCGCGGTCCACCGGCCACGCCGCGAATTCGAAGCCGCGCCACGCGAGGCGCGGGAAGATCGCCTCCAGCTCGGCGGCGGCGAACGCGATGGCGTCGGCGTCGGATTTGCCGGCCGATTTTTCGGCGATATCGCCGCCGAGATACCAATAGCCGCCGGGGTGGGTCGTGATGGTGGCGCGCGGTTTCGGGCTGGGCTGCACGCAGTGCCCGTAGAGCGACCACGGCACGCCGCGCAGCATGACTTGCTTCAACGGCCGGCGCTGGGTGGCGGGCATCGGAAAGCCGAGCCGCTCAGCGGCGAATTCGTTGCCCGACCCGGCGGCGAAGAGAAACGCCTTGGCGCGCAGCTCCGCCGCGGCTCCACCCCCGCTTTGCAATACGGCTCCCTCCACCCGGTCCCCACTGGTCCGCAGATCGGCGAGCGATGCCCGGTAGCAATGCTCGGCGGCGGGCGCGGCGACCGCTTCGATCACGCTTTTGATGTCGAGGATCGTCTCGTGCAGCCGATAGACCGTGCCGCGATAGCCGGATTCGTCAAAGATCGGCGGGCGCGCGGCGTCCGCTTTGTCCACCTGCCCCTCCAGCGTTTTCACCCCGATGGCCGCTGCCGCCGCCGAGGCGATGCCGCCGGCCGCCCACATGACCTGGTGGTCGCTTAAAACCTTCGCGCCGCGCAGGTCGGGCACGCCGCGCCCGGCGATGCATTCGTGCCAGCGCCCCGGCTGGTCGCGGAGCCGCTCGGTGATCGAATCGCTTTTGCCGCCGAGGTTGTATTTCTGGCCGCCGTGCAGGATGCCCTGCGAGGCGAGCGTCTGCGCGCCGCCCAGCGTCTCGCTTTCGATCAAGACCACGCCGTAGCCCTCCGCGCGCAGCCGATGCAGCGCCCAGAGTCCGGCGATCCCGCCGCCGAAGATCGCGATGTCGCAGTGTGCGGATTCCATGGCGGATCAAGTGCCACGGCGCGGGGGACCCGGCAACGAATTTCGGCGGTTTGCTGTTCAGCTCATCGGCAGAGCCTTACTCCGGCAGCACGCGATTCAGGTAGAACTCGATCGACTCGACGAGCGCCTTCCAGCTTGCGTCGATGATGTTGTAGGAGACGCCGACCGTGCCCCAGCGGGCTTTGCCGTCGGTGCTATCGATGAGGACGCGGGTCTTGGCGGCGGTCGCGGTGTGGCCGTCGATGATCCGGACTTTGTAGTCGGTGAGCGCCATGCTGGCGATGGCGGGGTAGGCGGGGAGCAAGGCTTTGCGCAGGGCGCGGTCGAGCGCGTTGACCGGGCCGTCGCCCTCGTCCACCATGTAGATGGGATCGTCGCCGATCTTCACCTTCACCGTCGCCTCGCAGGTTTCGTAGCCTTCGCCGGATCCGCGCTTTCCCTTCCGGTAGGTCGTGTGGTATTCGAGCAGCTCGAAAAACGGGCGGTAGCTCTGGAGGTGGCGGCGGATGAGCAGCTCGAACGAGCCGTCGGCCGCCTCGAATTCGTAGCCTTCGTTTTCCTTCTCCTTCAGGTCGGTGAGGATCGCCTTCACCTCGGAGCCGCCTTTCGCCAGCGTGAACCCGAGTTCCTCCGCCTTGAGCAAGACATTGCTTTGCCCGGACAGCTCGGAGACGAGGATGTTCTGGCGGTTGCCAACCTCCTCCGGGCGGATGTGTTCGTAGGTGCGGGCGAGCTTTTGCACCGCGTTGACGTGCATCCCGCCCTTGTGGGCAAAGCAGGTCTGGCCGACGAAGGGCGCGCGTTCGTTGTGCGCGCAGTTCGCCATGTCATCGACGAAGTGGGAGACGAACGTGAGCTTGGTCAGGTCGGGGACCATCGGGATGCCCAGCTTAAGCTGCAGGTTCGGGATCACCGTCGTCATGTTGCAGTTCCCGGTCCGCTCCCCGTATCCGTTCACCGTGCCCTGCACGTGGACCGCGCCGGCGCGCACGGCGGCCAGCGCATTGGCCGCGCCCATCCCGGCATCGTCATGCGTGTGGATGCCGACCGGGATGCCGAGTTCGGCGACGACGCGGGCGGTGATCTGGGCGACCTCATGCGGCATCGTCCCGCCATTGGTGTCGCACAGCACGAGCACGTCTGCGCCGCCCGCCTTCGCCGCATGCAGCGTGGCGAGCGCGTGTTCGGCATCGTCTTTGTAGCCGTCGAAAAAATGCTCCGCGTCGTAGATCACCTCTTTGCCATGCGCTTTGAAGAAGCGGGCGGTGTCCTCAATCATCCGGCAGTTTTCCTCCGGCGTGGTGCGCAGGACTTCGGTGACGTGGAGCTTCCAGCTCTTGCCGAAAAACGTGACCACCGGCGTCTCCGCCTCCAGCAGCGTCCGGATCTGCGGGTCGTCCTCGACCTTCAAATCCGCCCGCCGCGTGCTGCCGAACGCCGCGATCTTCGCGTTGCCCCACGTCTTTTCTTTCGCCAGCCTGAAAAACTCCACGTCCTTCGGGTTCGATCCCGGCCAGCCGCCCTCGATGTAGTGCGCCCCGAAAACGTCGAGCTGCTCGGCGATCCGGATCTTGTCCTGCGAGCTGAAGGAAACGCCTTCGCCCTGCGTGCCATCGCGCAGGGTCGTGTCGTAGATCGCGACCTGGGGTGGGTGGATGCTCATGTCGGTTCGGGTCTTGATTGGTTGGGATTTTGAGGTTCACCAAGCCGAAAATGAGCGGGAAGAGGGACGCGGCAGTGACCCTGCCGCTGCGCCGATGGATTCGATGCCGCCCCGCCCCGCTCGGTTGACTTGGATGCGGGAAAGTGGGCGGCTTAGCTAATAATGAAAATTCGAATCGCGGTAAAGGTCACAGTCTGAGATACTAAGCCCGATCCCGATTTTGGCAACGGGAGTTTTTAGCCAGCACGCTGCCGAATGCTCATTCTGGCAGCAACCCCGCCGGCTCGGGCTGACCGACCATCAGGTTGAAGCTCTGGACCGCTTGGCTGGCGGCGCCTTTGCCTAGGTTATCTTCCGCGCTTTGCAGGATGGCGCGGCCGGTGCGCGGGTCGTGGTTCCAGCCGATGTCGATGAAGTTGGTGCCGACGACGTTTTTGGTATCGGGCGCGCCGCCTTTTCCGAGCAGGCGGACGAAGGCGCACCCGGCATAGGCATTCTCCAGCAGATCCCCGAGCGAACCCGGGTCCGCGCCCGGCGCGAGTTGGGCGGTGATCGTGGTGCAGATGCCGGCGGTCACCGGGACGAGATGCGGGAGGAAGGAAATGGCGACCGGCTCCCCGGCGGCGATGCCCAGTTCTTGTTCGATCTCGCTGAGGTGCCGGTGCTTGACGCCGCCGTAGGGGCGGACGCTTTCATTGCACTCGGCGAAGAGCAGGGCGAGGTCCGCCTTGCGCCCCGCGCCGCTCACGCCGCTCATGCTGGCGGCGACGATCGTCTTGAGATCCAGCGCCCCGGCGCGGAGCAGAGGCAGGAGCGGGAGCAAGATGCTGGTCGGATAGCAGCCGGGCGAGGCGACCAGCCGCGCGCCCCGGATCTTTTCGCCGTGGACCTCCGGCAAGCCGTAAACCGCCTCTGCGAGCAGCCCGGGTGCCGGGTGCTCGGCACCGTAAAACTCGCGATAGGCATCGGCGCTGCGCAGCCGGAAATCCGCGCTCAGGTCGATGACCCGCAGCCCGCGTTCGAGCAGCGCGTAGCGTAATCCGCCGCCGCCCCGTGCGGCAACGCCAGAAACGCGACCTCCGCGCCGGTCGCCGCGATGGCATCCGGCTCCGGCTCGGAAAACGTGATCGCATTCGCCGCGCCGACGCCCCGGAAGCGCGGGAAGGCTGCCGAGAGCGGCTGCCCCGCATACTGGCGCGAGGTCGCGCAGGCGATCGCCGCCCCAGGATGGCCGAGGAGGATGCGGACGAGTTCGGAGCCGGAGTACCCGCTGGCTCCGACGATGGCGATTTTTGTTTTCGATGCTGGCATGGCGTTGCGTTACCCTCATCCTTTCGCACCCAATCGCCGATTCACAACGGCGAATCTGGGAAGCCGAAAAGGAGACGACTTTGATTTCCAAAAACAAAAGGACCCCGGCACTGCAGGCAGCGCCGAGGTCCTCGTGTCGGGGGAAAAGTTGGTTCCTAGATGAACTATGAAGGCTGATCGGCTCCGGCGTCCGGGGTTGGCGCGGGCGCCTCCTGCGTCTCCGGCGCGGGGGTCGACCCGTCGTCAGGGGTTGGCGCGGGCGCGGGCGCGGCACCGCCGGCGGGCGGCTCGTGGTGGCTCAGGACGTAGCTGACGACTTCGGCGACCTTCTTATCGCCGAGCGTCGGCCCCCAGGCGACCATGCCCTTGGTGACATCGGGTGAGCCGTTGGTCACGATGTTGAGGACGTCGAGCGGGTTGCCGCCGTATTTCCAGGTCGAGTCGTTGAGCGGTTCGCCGGGAAGTTTGGTTCCCGCGAGGGTGCCGGACAGATCCGGGCCGTGGCAGGCCACGCAGAATGTGTTGAACGTGGCTTTGCCTTTGTCGACGAACGCGGGGTCGCGGCTCATCTCCCAGAGGCGATCGTTGGTGATCTCGCCGACGGACGCTTTCAACTCGGCGTCGCGCGCGCCCTGGAGGGCGGCGAGTTCGGCGCCGATCCGCTCTTCGTCGGACTGCATCCCGTTGGCCTGGTAATAGATGAACCAGTGGATCACAAACCAGACGATCGTGATGTAGAGGGTGAAGAGCCACCAGTTGGGCAGCTTCTGGTCGTATTCTTGGATGCCGTCGTAAACGTGGTCGCGCAAGACAGGACCATCGCTCGGGTGGGCGCCGGGTTTCTCGGGTGCCTCGGCGTTAGGCGTAGTGGGTTCGTCGGACATGGCGTCTGTCGATTGGAGGTCTGAGAGGGGATACGGTTTAGTCTTGGGGACCGTCCTCGTCATCGAGGGGCAAGCGGGCGCGTTGGTCGGCGTTTTCCTTTTTCATGAAAAGCGCGCGCGTCATGAACAAGCCGAAGATCGAGAGGGTGACGGCGAAGGCGATCGCCGGGGCGATGATGTGCCAGTTTTCGTAGGCGATGCGGTAGAACATGGTGGTGGTGGCGGATCGTTCGGGTTAGCGGGTCGAGGCGGTTTCGGCACCGGATGGGTCCGGCTTGGCGAGGGCGGCTTTCGCCTTCTCGCGGTGGGCGTCCGGCGTATTCGGGCGAAGCATCCCGGGCTCCGATTCGTCCTTCGGCGCGATTTCTTCAAACGTGCCGAGCTTCTGCAGGTAGGCGATGAGCGCGACGATCTGCTTGTCATGCAGCTCGGCGATCATGTCGGCCGGGGTCTTGGGTTCGTCGCCGCCCCCGTAGTAGGGCACTCCTTTTTCGACGAGGCGTTTGGCGATCTCGGTGCCTTGCTCGATGGCGCTCTGCTCGATCTCGTCGCGGGTCATCGTCCCGTAGGGGACGCCGAGCGTGGTCTGGACGGCGATTTTCTTCGGCAGCGCTTTGATGTCGGTCTCCTTCTTAAACAGCCACGGGTAGGGCGGCATGTTGGAGTAGGGCGAGAGCGAGCGCGGGTCATACATGTGGCTGTAGTGCCAGTCGTCGCCGCGGAAACCTCCCTCCCGGGCGAGGTCCGGACCGGTGCGCTTCGACCCCCACTGGAACGGGTGGTCGTAGATCGACTCGCCGAGGCGGGAGTAGCCGTTGGTGGTGTGGTTTTGGTAGCGCAGCACGTCGGGCAGCAAGGTGCGGATCATCTGCGAGTGGCAGTTGTAGCAGCCTTCGGAGACGTAGATGTCGCGGCCGGCGAGTTCGAGCGGCGTGTAGGGAACCTGGCGGCGGCCCTCGACATTTGCCGCGCGGTTGACCGTCACGTTCGGGATGAGCTGGACCAAACCGCCGATGACGACCGCGATGAAGACGAGGACAGTGAACGGCGCCCAGTTGTCGAGGAGCTGCTCATACCACTCCGACCACTTCTTGCTCTTCTTCTTGAAGGCGCGGACCGCCATGAAGCCAAGCCCCAAGGTGCAGACGAGCGCCATGAGGTCAGCCCCGCGCGGGAGGAAGAACCACAGGAGCATGAAGACCAAGCCCCAGAAGCTGTAGGCGATCGGGTCGTTGGCGAAGACCGCCGTCCAGCGCATGTTGTCTTTTTTCTCCTTCGGCAGGACGAAGATCTCGCGCTTTTCTTCCTCGGCGACGCCCGATTTGATGGTGGCGAAAATATTGATGACGAGGAGGAGGAAGCCGATGAGGTAGAAGGCACCGCCGATGCCGCGGAAGAGGGTCGGCCACCAGATCGCGGTGAGCGTTTGCACGAACTCGTATTTAATGCTCGTCCCTTCGGCATTCAGCTCGTTGAGCTGCAAGCCTTGGCTGATGCCGGCGACCCACATCGAGGCAACGTAGAGGAGGATGCCGACGGTGCCGATCCAGAAGTGCATGTTCGCCATCGAGGTGGACCATAGCTTGGTCTTCCACAGGCGCGGGGCGAGCCAGTAGAACATGCCGGCCGCCATGAAGCCGTTCCAGCCGAGCGTGCCGCCGTGGACGTGCCCGATCGTCCAGTCCGAGTAGTGCGAGAGCGAGTTGACCGCGCGGATCGAGAGCAGCGGCCCCTCGAACGTGGACATGCCATAAAAGGTGACCGCGACGGCGAAGAACTTGATGACCGGGTCGGTGCGCAGCTTGTCCCACGCGCCGCGCAGGGTGAGCAGACCGTTGAGCATGCCGCCCCAGGACGGCGCCCAGAGCATGAGGCTGAAGAACATGCCGAGATACTGGAGCCACTGCGGCAGCGCGGTGTTAAGCAGGTGGTGCGGACCCGCCCAGATGTAGATAAAGACCAGCGACCAGAAGTGGACGATCGACAGCCGGTAGGAGTAAACCGGGCGGTTCGCCGCCTTCGGCATGAAATAATACATGATCCCGAGGATCGGCGTGGTCAGGAAGAAGGCGACCGCATTGTGCTCCATACCACCACTGACGAGCGCGTCCTGCACCCCGGCGAAGATCGGATACGAATGCGTCAGCGAGGTCGGGATCGAGGTGGTTCACGATGTAGAGCATCGCGATGGTGATGACCGTCGAGATGTAGAACCAGAGCGCCACGTAGAGCGAGCGCTCGTTGCGGATCTTCAGCGTCCAGAAGAAGTTGATCGCGAAGACAACCCAGATGGCGGCGACCAGGATATTGATCGGCCAGATCAGCTCGGCGTATTCTTTGCCCCGGGTCAAGCCGAGCGGCAAGGGTGGCGGCGGCGCAGACGATGATGAACTGCCAGCCCCACATGTTGATGGCGGAGAGCTTATCGGAGGCCATCCGCACCTTGCACAATCGCTGGGTCGAATAGTAGATGCCGGCGAACATCATGTTGCCGACAAAGGCGAAGATCGCGGCGTTGGTGTGCAGCGGGCGGAGCCGACCGAAGGTCAGGTATTCCAGCCCGAAGTTGAGCCTCCACGTGTTGAGCTGGAATGCCGCCACCAAGCCCGCGAGCATGGCGACGACCCCCCAGATGATGGAGAAGATCATGAACTGCCGGACCACCTTGTCGTTAAACTCGATGGTCTGTTTGGTGCCCTCAGCCGGGCTACTGGTGCTGCTCATTTTTGGTGGGGTAGCTAGAGTCTGTTTTCTTTGATGGAGGAGAGGTGACCTCCGGCGTGTCGAGCGGCAGCAGGCTGTCCTGCTCCGCCCGCCCGAAGGAGTCGCGCCCGCCGAGGCAGAACAGGGCGAAGAATAGCTCCTGCAAGGCAGACGCTGACGAGGAGGGTAACCGCCAAGACTTCATGGTTAAAGTGGGATTGCTAGAATCGTGGTCGCGCGCAGCTTCGCACCCGATGCGGGGAGCGGCTCTGCTGATTTTGGCAAAGCCTGTGCGGATACTGATCGCGGCGTCGCTCGGTCCGGATCTAGGCGGCGACGGCTTCCTCGCCGCGGATGCGGCGGCGGAACTCGGTCGGCGATTCGCCGGCGTACTTCTGGAAGCTGCGGTTGAACTGGGAGAGCGACTGGAAGCCGACCGCGTAGGCGACCTCGGTGATGCGGTGCTCGGGGTGGTTGAGCAGCGCCTTCGCTTTCTCCACGCGGACCCGGTTCACGTATTCGGTGAAGCACATGCCGGTCGAGGCTTTGAACACTTTGCAAAAGTAGAACGTGCTCACGCCGGAGTGCTTGGCGACATCTTCCAGGGCGATGCGGTCGCCGAGGTTCTCCGCGACGAACCGCTTGGCCTTGCGCACGGGCGCGGGTTCCGGGCGATGCTGTTCGAGGAGCAGGCGGTTGGCGTGGGCGGCGAGCTGGTCGGCGAAGAATTCGACGAGCCGGACATTTGATTCGTAGCGCTCGCCATCCGCCGGTTTGAGCGCCAGAAACGCTTTCTTGATCTGCGGGATCTCTTTCTCGCGTCCCTTCTCGCGGAGCCACTTTTCGAGCTGGGCGAACTTCGCCTCGGTCGGCGCGTTGGGGATTTGCTGGCCGGTGCGCAGGTAGGCGATCACCGCATTGCCGACGCGGACGGGCACCGCCGTCTCCAGCATCCCGGCAAAGCAGCGCGAGGTCAGCGTCTCGCCGCCCGCCTTGGCTTCGGGCAGGCAGCAGTCCGCCATCGAGCATCGACTGGCAGCCGCCCTTGCGGATCAAAGGCTACAGAAGTCGTTGAGCTGGCATTCGCCAAACGGGAGCTTCGAGCCGTCGGCGGGCACGAGGTCCAGCGGGCAGGTTGCGGCGCGGGCAAACGCCTCTCGCACTGGACAAAGAGTTGGGATTCGGCGAGGCGTGCGTGGCTAGTTCGCGCGCTTCCTGAGCGGATTGGTGGTTGTTCATAGTTTTTTGGGCTGATGGGTTGGTGCGATGAGACTAGCCGCCGCGCAGATTTTGCAAATTCGTGCACTTCAACCTATGCTGTGTACGCAATTCCACGCCCCGGCACCCAGATCGCGGCGCTTTCAAAAATTTCGCGGAAATAGAACGCGCCCCGATCCCTCCCACCCCCACCACCGACGACCAGCCCGATGCCCGATCCCCAATCCGCTAGCGACCTTCCCCCGCCAAGAGCCGCGCGGCCACGGCGCTCAAGCTCGCCGGGATCGCCGCCGCCATCGGTGCGGTGATGGTGCTCGTCCGCTACCTTGGGTTGGCTGAACGCGTTGCCGACGCCCTGCAATCGGTGGCCGCGTGGGGAGCCGCCGGCGTCCTCGCCTTCATCGCGATCTACGCCGTCGCGGTGGTCGGGTTCGTGCCTGGCTCGGCGCTGACCCTCGCCGCCGGGTTCGCCTACGGGGTCGGGTGGGGATCGGTTTATGTCTCGGCGGCATCTACGCTGGGCGCGACGCTCGCGTTCCTGGTCGGGCGCCACTTGGCGCGGGGCTGGGTGGCGCGCAAAACGGAGGGCAACGCGCGGTTCGCGGCGATCGACCGGGCGGTCGGCGATGAGGGGTTCAAGATGGTGCTCCTCGTGCGCCTGCTCCCGCTCATCCCGTTCAACCTGCTCAACTACGCGCTCGGCTTGACCAAGGTGCGGCTGCGCGACTACGTGCTTGGCTCGTGGATCGGGATGATGCCGGGAACCGTTCTCTATGTGTATATCGGATCGGTCGGCCGCGCGGCGGCGGGCGGCGCGAAGAAGGGCGCGGTGGACTGGATCCTCTACGGCCTCGGGTTCGCCGCCGCCATCGCCGCCACCCTCTACATCACCCGGATCGCCAAGCGCGCGCTCGGCGAAAAACTCGACGCCGATCCGCCCGACGAACCTACCAGAAAGCGCCCCACCCCATGAAAACGCCCCCGCTCCCACTCTCGCTCGCCTTCAAAGCGCTCGCCGCCCTCGCCTGCATGGCGGTTGCCCCCCACGCCGCCGCCCAAGACCCATCGTGGCAAGATCTCTACGACGGGCTTCTCAAAAAATACGTGACCGATTCCGGCGTGAAATACAAAGCGTGGCACGCGGACGCGGCGGACCGCAAATCGCTGGGCGGCGTGGTCTGGGCGATCGGGCGCGAAAGCCTCGCCGGGAAATCCCGCGACGAGAAGCTCGCCTTTTACCTCAATGCCTACAACGCGTGGATCCTGCACGAAATCCTCTCCGATTACCCGACCGGCGGACCGGGCGGCGGCGGATTCTTCGGCAGGAACAAGTTCTTCAAATCGCGGGAGATCAAGGTGGCGGGCAAGGCGACGACTTTCCACGATCTCGAAAATGAGATCATCCGCCCGGCATTCCATGAGCCGCGCATCCACTTCGCGCTCAATTGCGCCAGCGCGAGCTGCCCGCCGCTCCGCGCCGCCGCCTTTCGCGCGGACACGCTGGACGCCACGCTCGACCAGCTCACCCGCGCCTTTGTCAGCGAGAACGCCAGCGGCGTGGCGGTCGAGGGCGGCGATGCGGAGGTCTCGAAAATCTTCGATTGGTATGAGGATGACTTTGAGGGGGCGGGCGGCGTGCGCGCCTTCATCAACAAGTATCGCCGGTCGCCGCTACCCGCGGATGCCGACATCGATTTCCAAGACTACGATTGGAGCCTGAACGCCGCCAAATAACCGTGCATCCCTCACTTCTCTCCGGCGATCCCCACGACGAATCGCTCCGCGCCCACGTCCAGCCCGCCGATTGGCAGAACCCGGAGCCGATCGCCGGGCGCTACAACCTCGTCGTCATCGGCGCGGGCACGGCGGGGCTGGTCACCGCCGCCGGGGCAGCCGGGCTGGGCGCGAAGGTCGCCCTGGTCGAGCGCGGGCTGATGGGCGGCGATTGCCTCAACGTCGGCTGCGTGCCCTCCAAGGGAATCATCGCCGCCTCCCGCCGCGCCGCCGCCGTCCGAGAGGCCGCAGAGTTCGGGATCGATCCCGGACCCACCGCCGCGAAGCCGGATTTCGCGCGGGTCATGGAGCGGATGCGGCGTCTGCGCGCCGGGATCGCGCCGCATGATTCGGCAAAGCGATTCCGCGATCTGGGCATCGATGTCTTTCTCGGATCGGCGCGTTTTGCCGGGGCGGATGCGGTCGAGGTCGGCGGAGCCCGGCTGCGCTTTGCCAAAGCGGTCATCGCGACGGGTGCGCGCGCCGCCGCGCCGCCGATCGCGGGCTTGGATTCGGTCCCGTATCTGACCAACGAGACGCTCTTCACCCTAACAGAACTCCCAAGGCGCTTCGGGATCATCGGCGCGGGTCCGATCGGGTGCGAGATGGCGCAAGCCTTCGCGCGGCTCGGCAGCGACGTCGTCCTCGCGCATTCCGCGCGCGGGATCATGCCGCGCGAGGACCGCGACGCGGCGGCCGTCGTGCGGCGGCGATTGGAGCGCGACGGCGTGACGTTGCTCGGCTCCGGCGATGGCCTGCGGCTTTCGCCGGCGGCGGGCGGCGGCGTCCGCCTCCACGATCCGTCGTCGGGCGCAGACTACACGGTGGACCGGCTGCTGGTCGCCGCCGGTCGCGCGCCCAACGTCGAAGGCATCGGGTTAGAATCCGCCGGTGTGGAATTCGATGCCGAAAACGGCGTGCGGGTGGACGACCGGCTGCGCACGACGAACCGAAACATCTTTGCCGCCGGCGACGTTTGCTCGCCGTTTCAGTTCACCCACGCCGCCGACTTCATGGCGAGGATCGTGATCCAGAACGCGCTGTTCTTCGGCAGGAAAAAGGCGAGCTCCCTCGTCATCCCGTGGGCGACCTACACCGATCCGGAAGTCGCCCACGTCGGGATCACGCCGCAGGAGGCAGAGGCGCGCGGCATCGCCATCGACACCTACACGCAGCCGATGGCCGCCGTGGACCGCGCGATCCTCGACGGCGAAACCGATGGCTTTGTCCGCATCCACACGAAACAGGGGACCGGCAAGATCCTCGGAGCCACCATCGTCGCCGCCCATGCCGGGGATTTGATCGGCGCGATCAGCCTCGCCATGGCGCAAGGCATCGACCTCGGTGCCATCGCCAGCGCGATCCATCCGTATCCGACCCAAGCCGAGGCGATCCGCAAAACCGGCGACCTTTTCAACCGGACGCGGCTGACGCCGAAGGTGAAGCGGCTCATGGAGGCGATCCTCCGCTGGCGGCGGCGATAATTTCAGCACCACTGCACCCGCGGCTGCGGCGGCGGCTGCGGCTGCGGCGGCGATTGACACGCCCGCCCAGAAGCCAGACGGTGGGGGATGAACGCGCCGACCGCCGCCGCGATCCGCCTCGCCACCGCCATCGCCCTTGCCCTCTCTTTCGCCATCACCGCCGGCAGCAGCCGCGCGGCGGAGGGCGGCTTCTCCGAGGGCGAGCAGCTCTTTGCCCTGAAGGTGAAGCCGCTGCTCGCGCAGAAGTGCTTTTCCTGCCACGGCGACGATCCGGCGAAGATCAAAGGCGAGCTGGACCTGACCACGCGCGAGGGCGCGCTGCGCGGCGGCGAGTCGTCCGCCAGCGTCCTCGTCCCCGGCGATGCGAAGCGCAGCCTGCTCTACGTCTCGGTCACCTGGGAGGACCCCGACTACGAAATGCCGCCGAAGAAAAACGACCGGCTGACCCGCGACGAGCAGTGGGCGATCTTCGATTGGATCAACGCCGGCGCCCCGTGGCCGGACGAGGCGCGCCTCGCCCAGATCCGCGAGAAGCACGGCGAGGGCGTCATCGTCCAGACGAGCGGCGGATTGACCGAGGATTGGAACAAACGGCGCTACAAGCCGGAGGACCTGTGGGCGTATCAGCCGGTCCAGCCAACGCCGGTGCCCGAGGGCGAAAACGCGGTGGATTACTTCATCGGCGCGCGGCTCGCCGAAGCCAACCTGGAGCCGGCCCCCAGCGCAGACCGGCGCACGCTGATCCGGCGCGCCGCCTTTGACCTGACCGGGCTGCCGCCGACCCCGGCGGAAGTCGATGCGTTTCTCGGCGATCCCGCGCCAGACGCCGAGGCGTTCGCCAAGCTGGTGGAGCGCTATTTGGAAAGCCCGCACTACGGCGAGCAATGGGGCCGGCACTGGCTGGATGTCGCCCGCTACGCGGACAGCGCCGGCTTTTCCAACGACTACGAGCGACCGAATGCGTGGCGCTACCGCGACTACGTGGTGCGCGCCTTCAACCGCGACCTGCCCTACGACCAATTCATCCGCGAGCAGATCGCCGGGGACGAGATCGACGCGGCTGATCCGGAGAAGCTCGTGGCCGCCGGCTTTCTCCGCATGGGACCGTGGGAGCACACCGGCATGAGCGTGGCAAAGGTCACCCGCCAGCAGTTCCTCGACGACGTGACCGACAGCGTCGGGCAGGTCTTTCTCGCCCAGCCGCTCCAATGTTGCCGGTGCCATGACCACAAGTTCGACCCGGTGCCGACGCGCGATTACTACGCGATCCAGGCGGTGTTCGCGACGGCGCAATTCGCCGACCGCGACGCGGCATTCCTGGCGGAGGAAAATCGCGGCGGGTTTGCGGAGAAGGCGTATCTCGAAGCGCGGCTCGAGCGATACGATGCGGTGGCGGCGGCGATTGAAGCAAAGGAAGCCGCGGCGGCCAAAGCCTGGTATGCGGAGCGCGGGCTGGAGTTCAAACCGCGCAAGGCATTGGAGAAAGCCGGGGTGCCGGAGGACCAGATCGCGCCCAAACGCATCGGCTTGACGCCGGAGGACAACGGGCTGGAGCGGATCGCCCGCAAGAACAGCCAGCGCCACCGCTGGGAGCTCGACCGCTATCGCCCGGTCGCCTTTTCGGTGTTTTCCGGGAAGACCGATCTGCCCGCCAACGTCCAGGGCAGGACGCCGATGCCGCCGGATCCGATGGCGAAGGGCGAGCTGGAGGAAACCTGCATCCTCGCGGGCGGCGATCCGTTTTCGCCGCAGGCGAAGGTCGCGCCCGGCGTGCTGAGCGCCGCCGGTCCCGCTGCCGAGATCCCCGCCGCGCCGGCGGGGCGGCGCCGCGCCTTCGCCGATTGGGTGGCGAGCGCCGAGAACCCGCTGACCGCCCGCGTCATGGCCAACCGGATCTGGCTCCACCACTTCGGGCGCGCGATCGCCGGCACCCCGAACAATTTCGGCGTGATGGGCAAGAAGCCGACCCACCCAGAGCTGCTCGACTGGCTCGCCGCCGAATTCGTCGCGCGCGGCTGGTCGGTCAAAGCGATGCATCGCCTGATCATGAATTCCGAGGCGTATCGGCGCGCCCCGGTCCACCCCGACCCTAACCTTCTCACCAAAGCGGACCCGAAGGGCGAACTCTACGCCGCCTTCGCGCCGCGCCGCCTGACCGCCGAAGAACTGCGCGATGCGATGCTCGCTGCCTCCGGCGAACTCAACCCCGCCATCGGCGGCATCCCGGTGCGCCCCGACATGAATCTGGAAGCCGCCTTCCAGCCCCGGCAGGTGATGGGGACCTACGCGCCCGCCTACCAGCCGAACCCGCAGCCCGCGCAGCGCAACCGCCGCTCGCTCTACGCGCTCAAACTGCGCGGCCAGCGCGATCCGTTCATGGAAGTTTTCAACCAACCCGGTCCCGACGGCTCGTGCGAGAGGCGCGAGTCATCGACGATCACGCCGCAGGCATTCGCCCTCTTTAACAGCGCCGAAACGCTCGAGCGCGCCGCCGCCCTCGCCCTCCGCGCGGCGGATGGATCGCCGGACCGCGCCTCGGCGATCCGGCGCGCGTTTGCCCTCGCTTTCGCCCGCCCGCCGACCGAGGCGGAAATCGCCGATTGCCTCGCCCACTGGGAGGCGATGGGCGCACGCCACCGTTCGATCCGCGTCGATCCGCCCGCATTCCCCGCCGAGATCGAGCGCCGCGCGGTGGACGAACTTAGCGGCGAGCCATTCACCTTCCGCGAACCCCTCGACATCATGGCCGACTACGTCCCGGACAAAGGCATCGCCGACCTGCCGCCGGATCTGCGCGGCTTGGCGGAGGTCTGCCTCGTCCTGCTCAATGCCAACGAATTTGCCTACGTCTATTGAAGCGGCTTGATCGCCCGGTCACCCGTCCCGCAGCGAGCGCACCAGCGTCTTCACCCGATGCGCCCCGTGGATTTGCTGGAAGGCGACCTCCACGCCGTCGCTCCCCGCCGTGCAGAACTCGACGGTGCCGACGCCGATGAATCCAAGCAGCCCGATCTTGTTCACGTTGATCGCCCGGATGTCGTCGATCCGCACCTCCCGCGAGCTGCGCGAGAGGATGCCGACGACGACCTCGACCCGCGCGGACGTCACGAGGTAAACGCGGTAGGAACGGAGGAACAAGATCGCGGTGAAAATCAGGGCCGAGGCGAAGATCCCCGCCGCCAGAAAGAGCGGTTGCTGCAGGCTGAAAAACGCGCCGATGGCCGAGGCGGCGACCGCGACGATTAGGGACTTCGGGTAGGCGAAGACGGAGGGATGCCCCTGGTAGAGGATGTCATTCGGATCTTCATCCTCGCCCTCGTCTTCATCCTCGTCATCGTCGATTTCGTCTTCCCCGGCAGGCTCGTCGTCGATGGATTCTTTAGCTTCGTCATCGTCATCATTTTCGTCCTCGCCTTCCTCATCCGCTTCATCTTCTTCGGTCTCGTCCGGTGCCTGATCATCGTCTTCGCCATCGACATCATCGTCTTCACCATCGTCGTCTTCTAAATCGGACGGCGGATCCGGTTCCGGCATACGCGCGGCGGGATCGCTTTGGGGCTCCGGATCTTCCCCGCGATCGGCGGCGCCTTCACCGGAATCTGAATCCGCTGTTTCAGCGGCGGCGGTCGCTTCAGGCTCGGCATCGAAGATTTCGCCGATGCGCCGGACCTTGGGATCGCCGTCGGCGCGCACGAGATCGAGCCGCGTGATCTTGCCGTCGGCCAGCATCCGGCGGAGGTCGCCCGCCGAGTAGGGACCGACTGTGCGCCCTCCTTTGAAGAGATGGAACCGCTTCCTCATGATCGTGGCGGAGGATCGGCGGCTACGGCTCGCCCGCTGCGGCGTCCGGAGCCGGCGGGAGCAAATCGGTCCGCTTGAGAAAGCGCTTCAGGTTGAGGTCCGCGATCTCCAGCGGGTTGGCGATGGCGAGCTTGTGCAGGAACGGCGTGATCCGGTCCACCTCGGCAACCGAGGTGTGGACGAGGTTGGCAAGGATCGGCGGGGCATCGGATTCGCTGGCGAAGAGATTCGTCGCGCGGAAGTAGGCGCGGCCGCTGTCGTAGTCGAGCTCGAAGTTCCCGATGTTGAGTTCGAGGTTGGTCCGCATCAGCGCCTCGGCGATGAGCGGGAATTTCGGCTTGGCGACCGCCACCGAGCAGCCCGCCACCACGGAGACGGCCTTCAGCTCGCCGAAGACCTGGACGTGGACCGGCACGCTGGTGTGGTGCGCTTCGAAGTTGAGTTCGAGCACCTCGCGGCCGGGCACGCGGTCGTAGTTCCAGCCGACTTGGTCGAAGGCGGCGGTGGCGGCGAGAAATAGAGCGCTGTCGTCTTGGGGGGCGAGTTCTGAAACCATGATGGGCGAGCAAAGGAAGCCCGGAAGCGTCCGATGACAAGCGCTGTCCCCCTTGGTGTCGCGGTGTCGCGTGGACGGGCGCGTTACAGATCCTTGTCTTCAGCGGCGGCGAAGACGGTGCGGTTGCGCCCGGAAGTCTTCATCCGACCATCGGTGTAGAGCATCATCTTCGTCTCAGCGGTGGTCGCGATGTGCTTCTTGCCCGCCTGGGTGATCTCCGGCCAGCCGGTCAGGGTCAGCAGCCCAGAATCCGGGCGATAGGTCGCTTCCTTTGAGGTGCCGCGATAGCCCGGCGTCGCGCCGTCGGCATTCATCTGGATGCGCACATCGCCGAACGCCTCCGCGTATTCCATCCCCTGCTGGTCGTCGCGCATGTGCACGACCAGTTTCTCGGTGGTCATCCGGAACCGGTCGGTCGAAACCTCCACGTCGCCGGTGAAGACCACCGTCTTGGTGTTCAGGTCGAAATCCGTCTGCGAGTTCGCCGTGATATTCATCTCCTCTTTCGGCAGATCGTCCGAAAGCGGGTCGGGCATCGGCTTGCTGGCGGACGCCGTCTGCGGGGCGCTCTCCGGCGGCGCCTCCGGCTTTGGCGTGTCCGCCTTTTTGGGCGGCGCGGCTTCGGCTGGTGTATCGCGAGGTTCCTCGCGCATCGCGACAACCTCTGGCTCAGGCTTTGACGGGACAGCATCCGGTGCGGCTTTCGGCAGATCCTCGGCGAGCGGCACGATTTCTTCATCCAAATCGATCCGCTCGGCGGCGTCCGCTTCTTTTTCGCGGAGTTTCGCGCTCGCCTCCGCCTTCGCCAGCAGGGCGCTGAGCGGCGGGACCGAACCGGCCTTGGACATTTCCGGCGCTCTCGCGGCCGCGACCTTCGCGGCATCACTCTTTTGCGTGGCGGCAGTCGATTTTGGCTCCGGCGTAACAGCCTTGGTCGCGACCGTCGCTTTCGCGCTCGCCGGAGCCGCCTCTGGCTTCACCTGATGGGCGGCTACCTCACGCTCGACTTTCGCCGGCTTCGGCTCAGGCAGCTTTGGCAAAACGCGATCCGCCAGTCCTTTGAAAAACGAACTTACCTTCTCTCCAGTGCTATCGCCCTCTGGAGCCTCCGGCTGCGGCACGGCGACGACCTGGGAGTTGCCAGGGCGAGCCGGCGAGGGCGCGGCTGACGGCGGATTCAAGGCGGGAGCCGACCGCGCGCTTGGCTGCTGCCCGCTTGAACTGCGTTGCGGCGCCGGGGGCGGAGCCGGGCGCGATGCCGCCGGCACCCGCGCGGAGGCGGGCGCGGGCCGCGCGATGAACCCCGGCGGCGGCGAATCGAGCCGAAGCGGTGCCTGTTGGCGAGGCGGAACGGCTCTCGGCGCAGCCCCGCCTTGCGGGCGAATCTGCGGCGGCTGCGCTGGGGCGGGTCGTGCCCCTGCAACCGGCTGCGGCGTCCGCGGCGTCTGCGCAGGTGCCAAGGGGCTTGTATTCTGTCCCGATCGGATCTTCAAAAACAACTCGCGCTTGCGGATCTCCTCTTCGCTTAGATCCGACGCACCCAACCAATTGGTCGCGCAGGCGAAAACTAATACAAATCCAAGGATCGGCGGAATCGGGCAGGTTGCGGAGGTCATTTTTTGAAAAAGTCCTTCCAAAATCCCATCTCCCACCCTCAAAGTCTACTAAAATTTTAAGAAAACTTAACTAACTGGGCGAAACCCTGAAAATCTCAGTCCGCCGGTTATTTTCACGCGGCAGGAGATCGGACGATTCGGGGGCAAACCCGCTCCCGCCGACGGTGTAGAAGCCTTGGTTAGCGATTATCCTCCCTGCCGCAATTTGGACAGTTTCAGCTCTCAAGCTAGCGATCAATTGTCCGATTTTCCTGCCAAATTTTGTTGACCTCTTCCTACATCCGTAGTCAAATAGATTACATTTGTAATCCCCCGTCCTACCACCATGCCGAAACGCCCGAAAGATCCGACGCCGAAGATTTCCGCCTCTGAGTGGGAGGTGATGTCCGCGCTGTGGCGGTCGCCGCATCCGCTGCGGGCGAGCGAGGTGCTGGCGGCGCTGCCGCCGGAGACGGGCTGGGCGCAGAAGACGGTGAATACATTTTTGGCGCGGCTGGTGGAGAAGGGCGCGGCGGCGGTGGAGAAGCGCGGCGGGGTGAATGCCTACGCGGCGGCGGCGGCGCAGGAGGATTGCGTGCGGGAGGAGGCGCAGTCGTTTCTCAGCAGGGTGTTTCGCGGGGCGGCGGGACCGGCGGTGATGCACTTCATCGAAAACGGGGAGCTGTCCGATGCCGAGATCGAGGAGCTGAAGAGGCTGCTCGACGAGAAAAAATAACCGAACCCGAACCGACGAACCGATGACCTTTGCCCTCTCCGCCGCCGCCGCGCTCCTCGTCGTGCTTGCCATGCGCTCGATTTTGCAAGGGCGGGTCGCGCCGGATTGGATCAGCGCGCTTTGGCTGGTGGCGCTCGCCCGCATGCTGGTGCCCGCCGCGCCGGAATCGCCGCTCAGCGCGATGCACCTCGCGCAGGGAGCCGCCGGTTGGGTGGCGGGGCAAGGCGCTGCCGGACCGGCAGCCGACGCTGGTCGCCCCACGCCTGCGGCGATCCCGGTGGCGCAGCCCAAAGACGAATCGAACCTGCTGCCACGCACTGCCGGCGCGCTGGCCGAATGGCGATGGCTGCGTCTCCAGAATCGGCGCCGCCTTCGCCCGATCCGCTGCCAAAGGCGCGCCCGGCACCAGCATTCCCGCCGCCCGCCGGGCGCCGCTGGGAAAGGCGATTCCGTAGCCGGGGGTGGCAAGCGTTGCCCCGGTCGGCGGTCGCCGCTGCGGACGACAAAGCCGCCGGTGCGCCCGGCTGGTCGGTGCGGCGTTGGCTGGCTGCGGGCTGGCTGACCGGCGCAGCGCTCGCGTTCGGCGTCGCCATTGACCGCGCGGTCAAAACGGCGCGGCTGCTGCGGAGCGCGTGGGAGATCCACGAGGGCGGCGCGCGGGCGTTGCTCGACGCCTGCCGCCGGGAAGCCGGGGTCCGCCGCCGGGTCGGGTTGTTCGCGTGCGAGGCGCTGGCTTCTCCGGCGGTGACCGGCGCGATCCGCCCGCGCATCTATCTGCCGCCCGGCGCGGTCGGGAATCTCGATCCCTCCGAGCTGCGCCACATCTTTCTGCACGAACTCGGGCATGTGCGCCGCGGGGATGCGGCGGTCGCCTGGCTGCCGGAACACGCGGCGGCCCTGCATTGGTTCAACCCGCTCGCCTGGCTCGCGCGGCGGCTTCAGCGCGACGACCGCGAGCTGGCCTGCGACGAATTTGCCCTGCGGCGGCTCGGTGCGGAGGGCGGGCGCGACTACGGCCGCACGCTGCTCAAGGTCGCCGCGATGCTCCGGGCGAGCGGCTCGCCCGCCCCGGCGGTTCCCGCGCTGGCGATGGCGCGCTGCGCCTCGGACGTGCCGGCGCGCATCCGGCGGATCGCCGGGCGGCGGCAGCCGGGACGAGGGAGCCACGCGGCAGCGGCGCTCGCCGTGGCGGGCGCGGCATTGCTCGGCGCGACGGCGGCTCCGACCGGCGGTGGGTCAAAGCCAGACGCGCCGTTCCCGCTCGACGGCCCGCTGCCGCCGAACCATGCGCGCCTGCAAATCGCGGTCATCGCCGCCGCCCCGGCAGATCCGTCCCTCGCCGAGATCCTCGCCGCCTTGCCCGACGACGAAAAGCCCGCCGCCGTCCCCGCCCCAAAATTCGCCGAATCCACCGTCCCGTTCGCCTTCGATGCGCTGCCCGACGGCAAGACCGAGGTGATCGCCATCGATCCGCCGGCGGGGATCGACGCTGGGATGAAATACCTCGTCTTGATCAAAGCGGCGGTCGTGGCGGCGAAGTAGCGCCGATCCCTTGGCGCTCAGACGCGCCGCCGGCACATCCTACTCGCCCGCCACGCCGATTTCTGCCGCCGATGCCCAAGGGCCGCCAGTGACTTCCGACAGCGCGCGGAAGAGGACGTAGCGACCTTTCGTCGGTGGGAAGGCGATCTCTTGCGGTTCGTGCGTTTTCTTGAGGGTGGCTTTGGCGGCGGGATCGCCGAACCCATCGGGCTCCGCGGCGACGGCGACCTCGCATTCGGCGACCGTGCCGTTCCAGCCGTTGTCTTGGCGGGCGAGGTAGCGCACCGCGCGGATGGTGTGTTCTTTGCCCAGATCGATGACGATCTCGTGCGGATGTTCCTTGAGGTTGGGCTGGAATTGCGTGTGCCAGATCGTTTCCGGATCGCCGTCGATGGCGTTGGCGGCGAGCTTTCCGTTCCCGCCGTTTTCGGAGCTGGCGCGGGCGATCTTCCAGCCGTCGTTGGCGATCGCGCCTTCCTTCGGCAGCGTGTGGACCTTCGCCGGCTTTCCGCCGCCGTTCTTCGGTTTGGCGTTGGGCGCGCGCCCGCCGAATTTGGCGCGGCGGTCCCTTTCGTGTTCGACCGTGCTGGAGAATGTGCCTTCCACCGCCGGGGTGTGCGCGGCTTCGGCGAAGTCGGCGATCTTGGCGGCGATGACCGGTTTTGCTTTCGCGACGTCGCGGCTCTCGCTGATGTCATTGGCCAAATCGTAGAGCTGCCACGCGCCGTCGCGCTTTCCGCGATAGCCTTTCCAATCGCCCCAGCGCACCGCCGTCTGCCCGCCGATCTCCCAGTAGAGGTATTCGTGTTTCTCCTGGGCGCGCCCGGCGGCGTCCGCCCCGAAGAGTTCCGGCGCGATCGAGATGCCGTCGAGGTCATCCGGCGTCTTCGCCCCAGCGATTTCCGCGAAGGTCGGGAACAGATCCGGGAAATACCACAGGTGGTCGCTCACCCGGTCCGGCGCGATCTTGCCCGGCCAGCGGGCGATCGCCGGGATGCGCAAGCCGCCCTCGTAGAGCGTGCCCTTCGTCCCGCGGAACTCCGCGCCGGTCTTCGGGTCTTTGTTCGCGCCGTGGAATCCGCGCGGGTATTCCTTGCTCTTGAAGTAGTCGTTCCCGCCGTTGTCGCCGGTAAACAAAACGAGCGTGTTGCCCTCGATGCCGAGTTCTTTGACCAGCGCGAGGATCTCGCCGACCTGCCGGTCCACCATCGAAACCATCGCCGCGTAGCGCTTGGCGTCCTCCGGCCAGTCCTTGTCCTTGTAGAGCGCCCACGCCGGATCGGAATCCGGGATGTCGAAGATCCCGTGCGGCGGCGTGACCGGCAGATAGGCAAAGAACGGCGTGCCCGCCTCGGCGTTCGCTTTGATAAAGTCGATGCCGCGCTGGTAGATCACGTAGTGCGAGTAGGTCTCGCCGTCGCTCATCCCCTTGTTGCCCTCCAGCGGCAGCTCCTTGCTGTTCTCGATGATATACGGCGGGTAGTAGCTGTGGGCGTGGACCTGGTCGTAGTAGCCGACAAAGACATCGAATCCGTGCTTCTCCGGCACGCCGGTCGAGCCGCGCCCGCCGCAGCCCCACTTGCCAAACCCGCCCGTCGCGTAGCCGGCGTCCTTCAGCGCCCGGCCGACCGTGACCTCGTCCGCGCGCAGCGGCGTGCCGCCGCCATTCACCCGCACCGAGGTATGCCCGCTGTGCTTCCCGGTCAGGAAACAACACCGCGTCGGCGCGCAGACCGCCGACCCCGCCAACCCCTGCGTGAAGCGCACGCCCTCCGCCGCCATCCGGTCGATCTCCGGCGTCAGGATGTTCGGGTTCCCGGTGCAGCCCAGCTCGTAGTAGCCCAGCTCGTCCGCCATGATATAGATGATGTTCGGCTTCTTCTCCGCCGCCGGGGCGGCGGCGGACCAGGCGAGTGCGAAGATCGCGGCAACGGTAAAGATCAGGGATTTCATGGGCGCAGTGTAGCGGCCGGGCGGCGGCGGGAAAGCGCGGGATTTTCTTTTGCGGTGAAACGCGATCCCAACGCTGGTTGCGCCGATGTGGTCCTCTTGGATTTTGGTTGGCGGCCCCCCAATCTTCTAACTTGGCTCCGGGATGTTGAACCTGATCGATGCGGCGTCCGACCGGTTGTCCCGGCGGGCAAGATGGCCGACCAGCGCCGGGATCTGCGTCCTATCGTCCGCCCAGTTGTCGGCGTGGCTGTATCGTCCCGAGGTAGATCCCCCGCCGTTTCCAGGCGTGTTCGTCGCCGCGCTGGCGGCTTTCGGCATCCTGAGCCGATGCCCCTGCTCCGGCGGCTGGCTCTCGCCCCGCCGTAAGTCAATGCCGGCATCGGAAACCTGCGATAGCGTTCTCCGCCGACCCCTCCTCGCCCCGGTCTCACCATGAAGCGGAAACTCGCCATCGCCGCCTTCGCGGCCATCAGCCTATTCATTCTCCACCTACTACGCCCCGATCATCATCACCGCCTCGAAAGGGCAGCCGCTCTACGGGAATTTCGATGTGCAGACGAGCTGCGGCGGACATGAGACATTTCTCTACCTCGATGAAGACAAGGCGTTGCTCCACTGCCCCGACCACCGGGAGATGGACGAGATCGGGTCGGTCGAACGCACCGAAACGTCGGCGACGATTTATTTTTTGAGCGGCGCACCATGGTGCCGGATCGAATTTGCTGGCTCAGACCACATTCTCGTATCCGCGAGCGACTCCTCGACGATTGAAATCCCGCAGGTCCACGGTCCGTGGCGAACCTGGCTCCCGCGCCTTCTCCCCGACTAGGAAGCCGCCGCCGGCGATGGGCGGATGCCCGATCCCGCTCGGCTAGCGGAGTTCCTCCCACTTGTTGGCGAGGAAGATAACGGCGGTGATGATCGCCAGGGCGGCGAGCCCGATAGACCCGAGCCCGATGATCCCGGTGAAATTGTCGGCGATGATCGCGGCTCCGAAGACTAGCCCGAACGTCGGCAGTCTCCGGTTTCCGTTGGCGAAGCTGATGGCGATTGAAATCGCCCACGCAACCAAACGATCAGGAAGAACATGCCGCGCTTTTAGCGGATTCGCTCCGGCGGAGGCAAGGCAAAAATCTCTCGGCAGCGGCGGTCGGGTGCCGGGTGTCGCCGCCAAGCCGTTTCGGGTTTTCAGAAATCCGGCGGCAAGGCGGAGCGGTCGCGCGAGGGGAGCCGAGGCGAAACCCGCCTTGCCTTGTCGCCCCGCCGGGAAAATAGTCCCGGCATTCTATGAAACGCGATCCCTTCCTTTGCCCGATCCGGTCCGCCATCGCGGCGCTGTCCCTGTTGCTCACTATCGCGCTGGCGGGAACCGGCGGCGCCCAAGACAACGGCCAAGGCGCCGCGCCCGATCCCGACCCGGCGCCGAAACCCGCCGATGCCCCGGATCCCGCACCCGCACCAGAGGCGGAGCCAGCCGCACCAGAGGCAGAGCCGCCCGCCGAAGACAAGCCCGGCCATGACGCCGATGGCGAACCGGAAGAAGAGACGAAGCCGGCGACGCCGGTCGAGGAAGACGATGGCTACGACGAGATCCGCGTCCTGACCCGGGCGATCGAGACGATCCGCCGCAGCTATGTGGACGAGAAAAAAATCAGCTACAAAGATCTCGTCGATGCCGCGCTAGATGGGATGCTCCGCAGCCTGGACCCGCATTGCCAATACATGCACCGCCGGGTTTACGACCAGATGAAGGAAGACCAGGGCGGCACCTACGACGGCGTCGGCATCACGATCGCGCCGAAGGACGATACGCTCACCGTGATCGCGGTGCGCGAGGACGGCCCCGCCGCGCGCGCCGGGTTGCTCTCCGGCGACCAGATCCTCAAGATCGGCGACATCTTGACCGACAAAGTCGGCTTGGCGGAGGCGGGGCAGCTCCTGCGGGGCAAGCCGGGCGAGCCGCTCAACCTGACGATCCGGCGCCCGGCGACCAAGGAGGTGCTGGAAGTCGAGATGGTCCGCGAGGTCATCAAGGAAAGCTCGATCAAAGACGCCATGATGCTGCCCGAGCGCTACGCCGGCGGGCAGAAGATCGGCTACGCGCGCCTGCTCCAGTTCAACGCGCCCAGCGCCGGCGAGCTGGCCGACGCGCTGGACCGGCTGGAGGACGAGGGCATGGAGGCATTCGTGCTCGACCTGCGCAACAACCCCGGCGGCCTGCTCAACACCGCCATCGACATCTGCGGCGAATTCGTCCCCGGCGGCACCACCATCGTCACCACCGAGGGGCGCGTCGATTCCCAGAACCCGCCGCCTTACCGGACCAACGAGCGCAAGCGCCGCGAGCGCACCTACCCGCTGGCGATCCTCGTCGATCACTCGAGCGCGTCCGCCTCGGAGGTCGTCTCCGGCGCGCTCCAGGACCTCAAGCGCGCCATCATCGTGGGCGAGACCACGTTCGGCAAAGGCTCGGTCCAGACCATCCTGCCGATGGAGGACGGCTCCGCCATGCGCCTGACCACCGCGAAATACTACACGCCTAGTAAGAAGACGATCCACGAGAAGGGCATCAGGCCCAACATCGTCGCCACCCTCACGCCGGACGAGGCGAAGGACCTCGCCCGCTGGCGCAACCGCGAAAACATGGAGCCAAAGGAGCGCGCCAAACTCGAGCGCGACTTCCGCGACCGCCAGCTCGAGCGCGCCGCCGATGCGCTCAAGGCGGTGCTGGTCTATCAGGGGCTGGAGTGAACCACCGATCAGAGCGATGAGCGCCGCCTTTGCCCACAAGACCATCAAGTTTCCCGTCCCCTATGGATGGTTCGGCAAACAAGAGCTGGACCTCGCCGAGATCGAGCGTGCCTTGGACGAAGAGTCCCGCCAAGGCTGGGAACTCGTCTCCCTCACACCAGTGACGAGCGTCCAAATTGTTGGGGTGACTGCTTTCCTGCTCGCCGTCCTGCGTCGCCCGCTGCCCGATGCATGATGACGCCGCCAAACATCGACCTCCCGACCGAAGCCGCCCACATCCTCGAAGCCGCGAAGCGCGGCTATCTCACGGCGGAGGCGATCCGCGCGTGGGCGGACCGGATGATCGCCGCGCTCGATGTCCCGCCCCATTGGCTGATCGAAGTCGCCACGCTGCCCGGCGAACGGCTCTCCGCTTTTGTCGATTACCTATCGCCAGAGGCGGGCGATCTGCCAGCCAGCGAGCAACTCAAGATTACGCTCGCCGAATTCCGCGCTGGCCGGCTGGCGTTTGGCGACACAATCCGGGTGAGTTTCGAAATCATGGTGGGTGATTTTGAAGCGCCGAATTGGGGGGAGCCGGACGATTTCCCAGATGCGCTCGCCGCTCTGCTGGTCGAATGGGATTGCAGCCCCGACTTCCCAGAATTTTCGGAGGATTTTCAAATGCGGTGCGAGGCGGTCTTCGCAGCGCTCCTTGATGCGGGCGAGGACAGCGGATCTCTAAACCCGGCGGGATAGATGAAACGGCACGCCTTCGAAGAAAAAAGTCGGCTTCGCCGTTCGGTCGGATGATCGGCAAGATGCCGATGCTACCTGCTGCCGCCGCGCCGTCAGCTGAACCCCACCATCAGTCAGCCTCTGCGACCCTTCCTCCCTATGCGTTTAGACTGATTGCGATAAAGTCGTGCGGGAAAACGCCCGCCCGAAACCGGCGCGTGCCGACAGGGTTGCGCAACAGGTCAACTTGATTACGCTCGAACGGGCTTTCGCCTCGCCGCGTAGCGGCGGTTGAACCACGGGTTCTCCGGGAGGAACGCCCTCCGAGGCCCGCCGATTACCCGCAGACGCCGCGAAAATGGCAGCCCTGAAAGGGCGCGATTCGATAGCCCAGGGCAACGCCCTGGGTTCCCCCCGACCTCAGAAGCCCAGCAGCCCTGAAGGGGCGTCCTAACTCGGCGGTTTTCGCGCGAGGACTCAAGTCTCCCTTCCGCTTGCGGGCAGGATCAAGTTGCTAAGTTCGCTATCTCCAGGACGAAACCTGAAGCATTAAGCAGGCTTCGCCGTTCGGTCGGATGATCGGCAAGATGCCGATGCTACCCTGCCGCCGCCGCGCCGTCAGCTAAACCCCACCATCAGTCAGCCTCTGCGCCCCTTCCTCCCTATGCGTTTAGACTGATTGCGATAAAGTCGTGCGGGGAAAACGCCCGCCCGAAACCGGCGCGTGCCGACAGGGTTGCGCAACAGGTCAACTTGATTACGCTCTGACGGGCTCTGCCTCGCCGCGTAGCGGCGGTTGATCTGTAGCCCAGCCTTCAAGGCTGGGTGATACGAGCGGAAAATTACCGCCGCGTAGCGGCGGTTGAACCACGGGTTCTCCGGGACCGCCAGCCACCGGCTCAATCGTCGCGACGCGACGGCGGCACGGTCACGTGGGGAGGGACCCGACCCTGAAGGACCGGGCTACAAGTCGGCCGCCGCTACGCGGCGGATTCCTTCAAATCGCTCTATCCGTTCGCCCGCGCTTTCTGCGATAGGAGCAGATCCTTTTTGCGATCAGTCTAAATGCGCGCCGCCTGGCTGGCTGGCCCCCGCCTATTTTGAACCGCAGAGGATCGAAGGGGCGAAGAGGACGGTAGGGTAAAAGGTCTGACCCGAATGGTGGGCAGAAGATTTGGGGCAGCACGATGGGCTTTACTTACACAATCAGGTGAAGTCTAACCAAGCGAAGGCGAAGCTGGGGGAAGTGCCCACTCTCCTCAGCGTAGGAAAGGAAGATCGCGCCGCACTTAGGACAGGACAAGACCACCGCCTCAGTCTGGGGATAATAACTCAAGGCAATCGGGTATTCGGTGTCCCAATAGTTTTTGCCAGAAAATTGAACCTTCTCGAACGACCTGCCATTCGCAGGGGCTTCAAGTGCTCCCAACACTTCCAGCCCCTTCATGACTTCGGCAGGAGCATCGCTCCATGCGCTGAATCTTTCCCCATGGCACCGGCAGTTCTTTTTACTCGAAACCCAATCTTCTACCAACGCAGAGAAGTCATATGAATTCATCGCTACGGCAAATTCGAAGCCCTTACCACCAATCGGCACCAAAAACCCTCACTCGTGCAGCCGGACGCCGAGGCTTTTCAGCTCCTCGCGCTGGGCGTCGGGCACCGGGTTGCCGCGCAGGTAGAGGCGGAGGAATTGGCGGTAGCGCCCTTCGGCGTCGGACTTTGCCCATTCGATGATCGGTCCGAGGTCGGCGATCTTGTTGTCGCGCAGGTTGATGAAATCGACGCCGCGCGGCAGCTTGAACGAGGCGAGCGAATCGATCCCGGTTTCGTTGAGGCTGAGCGAGGTGAGCCAGCCGAGCGTCTCGATGGGCTGGAGGTTTTTGAGCGGGTTTTTGCCGACGCTGAGCGTCCAGAGTTTCGGCAGGTTTTCGACCGGCTTGAGGTCCTCGATCTTGTTGCCGCCGAGGTAGAGCGAGTTGAGCGCCTTGAGGTTGGCGACCGCGCCGATATCGGCGACCTGGTTGTTTTCGAGGTTGATGTATTGCAGCGCCGGGCACTCGCCGAGCGGTTCGATGCTCCCGATCTTATTGCCCGACAGGGTGAGCGACTGGAGCTTTTTCAATCCGCGCAGCGGCGAGAGATCGGCAATCTCATTGTCCGGCAGTTCGAGCAGGGCGAGCTGCGGGCACTTCTCCAGCCCCTTCAGGCTCTTGATCCCGGAGCCTTTGAGCGAGCTGACCGTCGAGATGTTCGCCACGTCCGCCTCGGTCAGCGGCTCCGCCTTGCCCCGCTTCTCAAAGACCTGCTGCCGCACGACCGCCTCCAGCGCCTTGTCGGGAAAAAGATCCTCGGCAGAGGCGGCGGCGGCGGAGCCCATCACGGCGGCGAATAAGGTGATCGCGAATCGGTTCATGCCCGGAGCATAGGGTTGCAGAAGGCGGGGTCAAGGGAGCGGCGAGGCGCGGCCGCCTGCCGATGCTTGCGGGGAACCCTTGAGAAATTTTACCGGATCCCCCAGATTGCCCCATGGGACCCACCGCCGAAATCGCGATCACAGGCACATCCGCCGAAGATTTAAAAGTCCAACTCCATGAGCTGCCCGAGCGGGTCTGCCGCGAAGTTCGCGCGACGCGGAAGGGGAATTTTGGGAGGTCCGGATCGATGGCAAAGAAGCCACCGAGGCGAGCCCATTCACCATTTCACTGGGGCACCTTCAATGCGCCTCCGACCGCGCGAAGATCGAGATCGCCGCAGGCTGCAATTCGCCGGGAGATTGGCAAATCCTTCGGGAATTGGTCGCGACGATCACAGCGGCGTTCGGCGGCGAGTCGGGCGGACCGGAAAAATAGAGGGTTCGCCGAACAATCCGTTGCGGGCGCTCGCGCCTTCCGCAGAGGTTTGCCCATGCACATCATCCACCACGAACAGGCCATGTTCTACGACACCGATGCCGGGGGCGTGATCCACAACCTCGCCTACCTGCGCATGATCGAGGCGGCGCGCACGAGGCTGGCGGCGAAGCTGGGCATGGGGCTGCGCGAGATGGCGGAAAGCGGCGTCTTCGCGGTCGTCTGCCGGACGGAGATCGATTACCGGCGCCCCGGCGTGCTGGCCGACGACCTGGAGATCCGCGGGTGGCTGGACGAGGTGGGGCGGGCGCGCTTCTGGTGCCGGTTCGAGGTCTTCCGCCCGAGCGACGGATGCGTGCTGGCCGCCGCGCGGCAGTCGCTGGCGCTGGTCAAGATGCCGGAGGGCAAGCCGGTCCGGCTGCCGGACGGGTTCGGGGCGGACTTGCTGGCGGAGGGGTAGCGCGATTCCGGTTGGCCGCGCCGAGGGGGCGGATCATAATCTCGCTATGATCGACCTCGCCGCTGCCGCCAATCTTGGGCGGGCGCTGTTCCTGCTCTGGGCAGGCATCGCCGCCCTCCCCTGCAATGCCACTACCGCGCGGGAGCACGAGGAGCAGGAAAAGCTACGCGCCGTGCTGGGTCTCCGCGATGTTCCTGGCGCGGCGCGCCTCCTTCGCGAGAATGTGGCGATCGAGGATTCGCTCCGGCAGTTGTTTTCGGCCAGCAATGACGAGCCGAGTTATTGCGCCAGCGTTTTGGTATTGGCGCTCAGCGCGGAGAACTACGATCCGGCGGTGGTCACCAACCTGCTGCCCGGCTATCTTTCGATCCAAGACCAGAAACTCCTCTGGGACCGCATCTCGGAAAAGGTCGACGAGGATCCGCAACCGGCCATCGGATACCTCAATGCGCTCGGCATGCTCTACCTGAGCCAGCGCGAACCGCCACCCGAGGTGCTCGCCGAGCTGGCGAAAGGTCAGACGGGAGCTTTTGATCCGAGGGAACTCCAGCGGGCCAAAGCGACCGAGCTTTTCAAGCGGGTCCTCGAGCGCCAGCCAGGCGAGCCGGGCGCCCTCATCGGGATGGCCATCGCCGAATCGCAGGGCGACCACCGCGGACTCCCCAAGGAGGCGCGCGACACGTGGCTGAAGGCGCTGGAGAAGACGGGGGCCCTCATTTTCACGCAAGAGACCTGGTGGAAGATTTCGCTCGATCTCACCGATGCCGAAGACGCCCGGCGATTGCTCGAAGCGGTGAAAGATACGCGCTCCGCCTTATACTATCCGGCTGATCCGGACATGCCTCTGGAGGTCTGCGTCGAGGCCTTCCGCAAAATCGCGGCGATCGATTTCGAGATCGCGCTGGAGAAGTTTGGGACCCGCCTGCAGCGGAGGGGCGAGGATCCGCTGCGGCAGGCGCTCATCCAAGTCTTCGAGGCCGAGCCGGGGCTGCTCGAAAGCCGGGCCGTCCAATCCTTTGTGTTCGAGCTGCTAGATGAGGCGGTCGACTCCGGGGATCCGGCGTGGGCCAAGCCGCTCTTCGAGCGCTTTCCGCCTGCGTTTTGGACCGACGAAAAGACTGGCCGGGTCGATGATAGGGGGCGCCGCCGGTTCATGGAGATGCTGGGGAAAGCCGGGCTGGATGCCATCGCCTACCGCCACCTGCCGAAGCCAAAAAATGCGGCGGAATGGTCCAGCCTGACCTATGATCTGATCCGGGCGGAAAATGCCGAGCGGTTCCAGGCGGCCGTCGCGCAGGCGCCCGAACTCCAGGTCGATCTGACCGGCTTTGTGCGAAAATACACCAATGACTTTCTGGTCTGCAAGGATGCCACGATCGTGGCGATCGCCGCCGGCATCTTGTCGAGGGATCTGGACTCCGAAAAACCGCTCGACGACCGGCATCTCGCGATCCTATGGCGCGGGGACCGCGAGACCTGCGGGCGGGCGGTCTCCCAGCTCGCCAAGCGCGGCGAGGGAAGGTCGATCGCCGCGGCGGTCACCTCCTACCTCTGCCGCCTCGGCATGCCCGGCGAAGCCCGGCAGTATTTCCGCCGCTTCGAAGCGCCTGCCATGTTGGATCGCGAGGAGGGCCGCGTCCGCTCCGAAACCATGGAAGGCATCTTGAAGGGCGCGCTGAACGCCGGCGACTATTCCCTCGCCGTGCGCGCGGCCACCGAGTTGGGCCGTATTATGGAGGCGGAATGGCGCTACGCGGATTTCAAGGATTTGGGAGCGGCGGGGCGGAGGGATAGTTCGCCCGACCTGGGCTTGAAGCTGCTTGCCCTCGCCGGGCGGTCCGAGAGCTATCTCGATGTGATGCGCCTGCGCCGCCTGGAAAGCGAAAGGAGTGTCGCCGGTCGCCAAAACCAGACGCCGCAGGCGCAAGCCACCTTGCTGGAAGGCGTGGCCGACACCTTTCGCGCGCCCTTTGAGTTGGAAAAGTTCGGGGCGGATGCGGTGCTCGTCCCGGTCGAAGGCGGAGCCGAGCTCTATTGGACGCTGCCTTATCTGGGCGGAACCCCGGCGAAAGTCGAGGCCGCCTGGGCTGAACCGAACTACCTCCCCTCGCCGATCGCTTTGATCGAAGAAGCGCCGACGCTCGGCTCCCAAGTATTTCTCGGACCGCGCCCGGAACTCGAGCCAGACCCCGAGAAGCAGGCCAAAGAAAAGAAATCCGCCGGAGCCTACCGCGTCGCGCTGAGCGGACCAGAGGGTGCCACCGAGGTGGAGCGGACCGGCTTCTGCCCTGAAGCTCCCGCGGGATCGAAGCTGGTCACGCTCGACCTCGCCGCCGCAGCGGCGGCGGAGGCGAGCGGTGTCTCGGTCAAGCCGCTGCCCGCCGGCTTCATCGCGCCGCCGGGCAGCCTGTCCCTGATCTTCGACGACGCCCCGGTCGAGTCGCTCACCTTGCCGAAGATCCCGGTCGAAGCGCTCGTAGCCGCGGAAGGGGTGACCGCCCTCACCTGCACCTGGCATCTGTCGGCTCCACGCCTTTGGCTGAACTTTCTCGATGCGGAAGGGATGGAGATCAGCCGCGCAGAACTAAAGCATGGGCGCGGCCCGTGGCACCTCCATCGCTCGATGACCCGCCTCCCCGAAGGCGTGAAATTCGTCAGCGTCACGATCGAGTTCTCACGCTTTCTGAGCCGGGAGGAAGAATTCGGTCCCGCGTCCACCGGGGGGCTTATCGTCAGCCCGGTCCGCCTGTTCCCGTGGGTCGGCCCGACGCCGGACTAGCTAATATCTTCCGTGCCCCGCGATCCAAGCGCCTATTCCTCCAGCGGGAGCGGGAGCAGGCAGCCGACCGCATCCGTGCGCGGCGTCGGCACGGGCTGGCCGGCGAGGATCGCATCGAGGGCGGCGCGCAGATCGCGCTCGCTGGGTTCGGCGCGGCGGACGCCGAGTTCCGCGAATTGGTCGTCGATGCGCCCGCGGTAGGCGAGATCGCCGCCCGGCAGATAGACGGCGGCCTCCGGCGTGATCGTCGCCCCGGCGAAGTCCGCCAGCTCGTGGCGGCGGTCGAAAACCTGGGCGACGGATTCGAGCGAATATTCCTTGGCGTGGGCGCGCGCGACCTCGGCGGTCAGGTCGGGATCGACTTGGGCGAGCGTGAACCTGATGCCGCGCGGGGCGTATTCTTTGGCGATGGCGGCGATCTCCGGCGCGTAGCCGTTGGCGATCGGGCAATCGGTCGTCGTAAAGATGATGCAGGCCGCCTTATCGCCCTCCCCGCAGACGGTCGGCTCGCGCGATACCCCGTCGAGATCTAGCAGGCTCAGTGCGGCATCGGCAGCTGGCGGGCCGGGATCGCGCGCCGGATCGGGGGGCGCAGATTCGCAGCAGGCGGCAAGCGCCAGCGCGGCGAGCAGTGGGAGGAATCGCGGGACATCGGCATTCATCTCCGCACTATGGGCCACCTCGCCGGGATTTCGAAGGCGGATTCCGCCCCCCAGCCGCAAATGCCGCAGGCGTGAGCGAGCGGCACGCGACCTCCCCCGATCGGCGGGTCGGAGCCACCGCGGCAGCGGTAGATTTTCTAAATCGTCTTTCGGGACACCGATCTTCCGCTATGCTGGACAAAGCGATCCCCAAATACCATGAAATTTCAGATCCCAGAGGGCGGCATCCGGCTCGAAGGCGAATTCCCCGAAGAAATCTTCGACCTTTCGGCGGAGGACGCCGCCAAGCCGGTCGGCCGGGCGCGCTACCGGCTCTTCGGCGAGCGCCAGGGCAATTTCGCCATCGTGACCGGCGAGGTGGAGGCGGATTTCGAGCTGACCTGCGTGCGTTGCAACGAGCCGTTCGTCGAGCGCGTCGAGATCGGCGATTTCCACGCGGAAGAAGAGGTTGCGGCAGATGGGATGATCGACTTGACGGATCGGGTAAGGGAGGATATTCTCCTCGCCCTTCCCGGCTACCCCCGGTGTGACGAAGCGCGCCTAAATCCAAGGCGTTGCCCGGCCGAAGGTCGATTCTCCACGGTGGATGTATCCCCCAGCGAAAGCGGAGACGAGACCCAAGGCGGCTCCCCATGGGACGCGCTCGACACGCTCGATGGCGGGAAATCGAATTAATCCACAGCAACCGAAACTCTTTCGCCCCCCACAAAGCCATGGCCGTTCCCAAGCGCAGAACTTCCAAAATGAAGTCCCGGCAGCGCCGCGCCGCGCACCGCTGGAGCCCGCCGCAGTTGAAGACCTGCCCAGAGTGCGGCTCGTCCGTCCCCTCGCACATCGCGTGCCCGTCCTGCGGTTACTACCGCGGCCGGCAGGTCCTCACGATCGACGAGTTTTAAGGTGCCGCGCCGGTTTCGGCGCCGCGTTGCCTTCCCTGGAGAAAATCGCCCGCCGCCCTGCGCCGGGCGGTTTCTTTTTCGCGGGATGTCGCTAGGAGCCGGATCGCCGCGCGTGGATTTCCGCTGATTGGGCTTGCCCCCGGCGGGCGCTTCGATTTCTTCCGGGACTCCACTCGCCCCACATGCACCCACCCTTTCCTACCGCCCGGGAATGAAAATCGCCCTCGACGCCATGGGCGGTGACTTCGGTCCGCCGCACAACATCGCGGGCGCGAAACTGGCGCTCGCCGACAATCACCACATCGAAAAGCTCTTCCTCGTCGGGGATGAGGCGTTGTTGAAGGCGGAGGTCGATGCCCAGGGGCTGAGCGACCGGCGGGTCGAGATCGTCCACGCCTCCCAAGTCGTCACCATGCACGACCCGGCGACGGCGGCGGTGCGGGGCAAAAAAGACTCGTCCATCACGGTCGCCGCCGATCTGGTCAAACGGGGCGAGAGCGAGGCGGTCGTCAGCGCCGGGCACACCGGGGCGGCGGTCGCGGCGACCACGGTGAAGTTCCGCCTGCTGCCGGGCGTCGAGCGCGCGGGCATCGCCTCGCCGATCCCGAACGACCACGGGATCTGCAATTTGATCGACGCCGGGGCGAACCCGGAGGCCAAGCCGATCCACCTGCTCCAATACGCGATCATGGGCAGCGTGTATGCGCGCCACGTCCAAGGCGTCCCCAAGCCGCGGGTCGGCTTGATGTCGGTGGGCGAGGAGGACAGCAAAGGGACCGAATTCACCAGGGAAGTCTTTGCCCTGCTCAGGGAGAGCAACCTGAATTTCAAAGGGAACATCGAGGGGCACGACCTGTTCGAGAGCGAGATCCACGTCGTCGTCTGCGACGGCTTTGTCGGCAATGTCATCCTGAAAAGCTGCGAGGCGACCGCCAAGGCGATGATGAAGTGGCTGAAGCGCGAGCTGATGGCCAAGCCGGTGCGGAAGTTCGGCGCGATGCTCGCCAAGGGCGGGTTCGCGGCGGTCAAGGACCGGATCAGCGCCGACACGTATGGCGGCAGCCCGCTGCTCGGCGTCAACGGCATCTGCATCATCGGGCACGGCTCCAGCTCGCCGCTCGCGATCAAAAATGCCATCCTCGCCGCCTCCGAGGCGATCCGCCACGGCGTCAACCCGCACATCCAAGACGAAATCGCAAAATTTGACCTAGCCCATGCCTAATCACCAACCGTGCGTCATGAGCATCGCGGGCACCGGCAGCTATGTGCCGGAGCGCGTGCTCACCAATGCCGACCTCGAAAAGCTGGTCGAAACCTCCGACGATTGGATCACCTCGCGGACGGGCATCAAGGAGCGGCGCATCGCCGCCGAGGGCGAGACGACCAGCGACATGGCGGCGAAGGCGGGCCGCCAGGCGATGGAGCAGGCCGGCGTCACCGCAGAGGAGATCGATCTCATCATCGTGGCGACCGTCACGCCGGACACGTTTTTCCCCTCCACCGCGTGCTACGTGCAGGCCAAGCTCGGCGCGGCCAATGCGGTGTGCTTTGACCTCTCGGCGGCGTGCAGCGGCTTCCTCTACGCCATGCAGGTCGCCCGCCATTTCATCAATACCGGGAACCGGAAAACGGCGCTGATCATCGGCGCGGAAAAGCTCAGCTCGATCGTCAATTGGGAGGACCGCACCACCTGCGTGCTCTTCGGCGACGGCGCGGGTGCCGCCGTCGTCCGCCGCCGCGAGGGCGAATCCGACACCGACGGCCAGGTGCTCTCGACCGTGATGGGCAGCGACGGCAACCAGACCGACATCCTCGTCGTGCCCGGCGGCGGAGCCGCCTGCCCGGTCACGCCGGAGAACGCCGCAGACCGGCTCAACACGATCCGCATGTCCGGGCGCGAAGTTTACAAGCAGGCGGTCAACGCGATGCGCCGCGCCTCCGAAGAAGCGCTGGCCGCCGCCGGGCTGACGGCCGACGACGTCGCCATGGTCATCCCGCACCAGGCCAACCTCCGGATCATCGAGGCGATCTCCGACCGGCTCGGCGTGCCGCCCGAGCGCACGTTCGTCAACCTCGACAAATACGGCAACACATCCGCCGCCGCCGTCGCCATCGCCTTCGACGAAGCCAACCGCAGCGGCGCGATCAAACGCGGCGACATCGTCCTGCTCGTCGTCTTCGGCGCAGGTCTCACCTGGGCGGCCAGCGTGATCCGCTGGTGAGCCGGTAATTGCGGCGGTTGAAAAGGGAGGGGGTTTGGCGAATAATCCATCGGTCCGTGGGATTGCACCCTCATGGGTCGCCTACTCCGTGTGCCTCGTCTGTTCACCTTGCCCCTTTGACTCTTGCGCCCATGAACCAGTCCACGACCAACCTCCGACGCCGGTGGATAGCCGCCTTCTCCGCACTGTGGACCGCACTTCTGTGCGCTACGCCGCTCCACGCCATCGAAGCGGTTGGCGAAACTCCTGCCAGCGACAACGAATCCGGCATACAGATCGCATTGCCCGAGGGACTGCCGACGGCGGACTGGCTGAGTATCCGCGCGGTCTACGAGGCGGGGCGGCATGCGTTCGAGGCGACCGATGGCGGGTGGCAGGCGCGCAATCCAGGGCAGCAATGGGAGACGTTCTTCGACAGGCGCGGCTTTTTGGTCGAGCCGCAGGGTGGCGGATGGCAATGGGGGCTAGAGTTGTGCCGCTACGGCTTTCCCGGCGCGGAACGCCTCGTCGGCGGCACGCCCGCTGTGAAAGCCGAAGGACAGCGTCTCACTTACGATTGGGACGATGCGGTGCAGGAGTGGTTCGTCAATGATGCGCGGGGGTTGGAACACGGGTTCACAGTGCGAGAGCGTCCGAACCGACCCGAAGGACCGCAGACCCGATCCAACAGCCTACTCCGCTTTACCCTGACCACCCGCGGCACATTGGCCCCACACGTTGCCAACGACGCGCAGAGCGTGACCTATCAGGACGCCGCCGGTGCCGCGGTGCTCACCTACTCCGGACTGAAGGTGTGGGATGCGGATGGGAAAGTGCTGCCCTCTGGCTTCGAGACCACTGGGAAGGAGGGCGTGTATCTATGGGTGGACGAACATGGGGCGCGCTACCCGCTGACGATCGACCCCATCGCCCAGCAGGCCTACCTCAAAGCGCATCAGGTCAGCACGATTGATTTTTTCGGAAGTTCGGTAGCGAGTTCAGGCGACACAGTGGTAGTGGGGTCGATTTCCGAAGACAGCAGCACGACGGGAATCAACAGCACGCCCAACGAGAGCGGAAATGCTGCCGGTGCCGCCTACGTGTTCGTGCGCAACGGGACCACGTGGACCCAGCAAGCCTACCTGAAGGCCACTACTATCGGGGCAGGGACGCCTTCGGCACCAACTTTGGGCGCTCGGTGGCAATTTCCGGAGATACGGTGGTGGTCGGCGCCGATGGCGAAGACAGTGGCACCACGGGAGTCAACAGCACTCCCACCGAGGAGAACTACCTGTTGGATTCGGGAGCAGCCTACGTGCGTTCGTCCGCAACGGGACGACGTGGACGCAGCAGGCTTACCTAAAGGCTAGCCAGGTAGCCCGGGATGATTTCTTCGGTTGGTCGGTGGCAGTGTCGGGCGACACGGTGGTAGTGGGGGCATATGGAAGGTCGGATTACCAAGGCATTGCTCACGGTGTTCGTGCAGCGAAGGCGCCTGGATTCAGCAGGCTAGTTTGGGCAATCAGGGCAACTCCTCCGACGCGTTCGGCAGGTCCGTGGCTATCTCTGGAGACACGGTGGTGGTGGGTGCCGACGGCGAAGATAGCAGCACCACGGGAGTCAACTCAACCCCCGACGAGAGCGCAAACAGCGCGGGGGCGGCCTACGTGTTTGTCCGCAGCGGCACACTCTGGTCCTGGCGATGACTTATCTCTGGTACCCCATCAAGTCACCGCAGGAGACCACTTTGGCAGTTCCGTGGCGATCTCGGGCGACACCGTGGCTGTGGGAGCGCGCAGTCGTGCCGGCTCCGGAGCGGCTTATGTGTTCGTGCGCGATGGCGGGATGTGGAGCGCAGCAGGTAGTCTGAGGGCCCACCAATTCAGCATCTACGACGAATTCGGAAGTTCCATTGCGATATCTGGAGATACGTTGGTCGTCGGGGCACAGTATGAGGATGGTAGCGGGGCAGGGATCGACAGCATTCCCAATGAGGATGCGCCAGATGCAGGTGCGGTATTACGTTTTCCTGCAGCAGCGGCACCACTTGGACTCAGCAGGCGTATCTGAAAGCCTCACAAGTCAGTGAATATGACCGCTTCGGGCGCCTGCTACCGATTTTTGGTGATACTGTGGTGGTTGGAGCACCGAGGAATCCAGCAGCACGACCGGAGTCAACAGCATTCCAGACGAGGCGCCTCCAGAGCAGGAGCAGTACCTACGTGTTCACCGGTTTCGGTCCTCCCCCTGAAGATGAACCTGAATGTCACCATCGACCTCGTCTCGGATGACCAGATCTCGCTGGCTTCGATACGGTCGAGGGCTTCGACTACGACATCGAATACACCGACGATCTGATCGAGTGGAAACTTCTGCTGACCATCGCTGGCGACGGCACGCGAAAGGGGGAATCGTTCAGCCCTCCGGAAGATCCGACTTTGCAGCACTACCGAATCGCGATCCGACAGCGCTAAGCCGGGGGCAGCTTTTGCGGCTCGATCCGCGCGATTTCCCGAACTTTCGGGGCGAAAGCTTACTAATAATGGTGGTCCCTCCGCCTTTCCTTAGCCCATGCCGATCTCCCGAAACCCTCTGACGCTCGCTGTTGTAGCGGGATCGCTCCTTGCGGCGGGCGCAGCGGTCGCGCAATTCGACAATCTTTTTGAGACCCAGCATGCTGACCTAGGCGATGGCGTGCGGGCGACCTCGCTGGCGGCCGGCTCGCTCAATGAGCTGGGCGAGATCACGGTGACGGCGGGTTTGAGCGACGGCGGCACCGCGCACATCGGACCGCTTTCGCGGGGATCGACGGTCCCGCAGGTCATGCTGCGGACCGGTCAGATGGGGCTGGGCGCGGCGGCGGACGCGCCGGTCCTTCCGGTTTGGAGTTCCAGCTCCCTCGGCGGGGCGGCGCTCTTGGCGACGCCGGGGACGGAGTTTGCCTGCGGCGCGCGGCTCGATACGGGCGGCTTTCCGGATGTCCTCATGCGGCGGCTTCCCGCAAAGCCCGTCGATTTTATTGCAGAAGGGCGAGCCAGGTCCGCCGATCATCCTGACGACCATCCCGAATCCAATCCCGCGATCGGTAGAGGACGTGAGCTTTGTCCGGCTCAACTCGGGCAGAATGATCGCCTGCGCGACGACGTGGGAGGGGCAAAACACGAACTGGTTCGGGATCTGGACGAACGACGAAGGCGACTTCGAAGCCGTCGCCTCCAACCACACCGATATCGAGGCGGTGGGATTGGCGCGCCCGATACGGCCGCTCGGTCTCCATACCAGTTCCGGATCGGGACTGCTCCTCGATGACGAGGGCGATGTTCTTTTTTCGGTCACCGGGAGCGGCTGGTGGACGTTCCTGGGCAAGCCGGGCTCGTGGGAAGCCGTCGGGCAGAGCGGGTCGCAGGCTCCCGGCTTTCCGGCGGGGGTCAACATGATCAACCAAAACGCCCCGCTCTCCCTCTCCGCCAACGGCCGCTATCTGATCCTGGGAGAGGCGGGCGGGACTGATGTTATCTGGCAGGGGCGCCGCGGCTCGCTGGCGTCCCGAGGCATTGTCGTCCGGGGGACTGACCAGCCGCCGGGCGCGCCGGCTGGCGCCCAGTTCCACCCCTTCAGCAACCCGCTCGCAGCGGTTTCGTCCTACGGGCGTGTCGCCTTCCTCTGGAGCCTCGATACCTCGCACGCCGGCGTCGATGCGTCCAACGACACCGGGCTGTGGGCGTGGGAGGAGGGCGAAGGGCTCAGCTTGATCGCCATCGAAGGCGGGGCGCGCCCCGATGGCGGCACTTGGGACAATTTTCCGACCGCCCTGAACCTGGCGATGAACCGGAACGGCGATGTTGCCTTTAGCAGCGGCAACATCGTCTGGGTGGATCGCGGCGACGGGTCCGGTCCGCAGCGGGTCGCCGGTCCGGGTGATCCAGTCGATCTGATGGGCGGCCCGACGGTCGCGATCACAGCCGCGAACCTCTTCCCCCGAAAGACGAACACGTTTCCCAATGGCGGCGGCGGTACGCTATCGCATTTCAACGCGGCGGGCGACCTTTTGCTCCACCTGACCGCGCCGGGTAGCAGGCAAATCGCCGCGCTCGCCCGGATCGGCGGCGGATCGGGCACCGGCGTTTCCATGCACCGGGTCACCAAGCTGGCGGCAACCAACTGGGAGTCAACGGATCCTAATGCGCCGATCGAAATCGCCGCCGATGGCGCGGCGATCGCCTCGCTGCCCGCCGTGTTAGAAGGCGTCGTCGCCGACGGAGTGACGCCTCTGGTCTTCAAGATCGAAGCTGAGCGCGGCGCGATGCTATCGTGGGACTGCGAAGTGACCACGCCGGGCGGCGCGGTCGATGGCGGCATCGCCGAGTCGATGCGCGGCACCGTTGGCGGCGCGTGGTCGGCACCCGGAGCGCGGTTTCTCACGATTCCGGGCAGCGGTCCGTTCGACGGCATGGCGGCAGTCTATCTCGAGGCGCTCGATCCCAGCGGCGTGGTCTTTCCGCCGGGCGTGGCTAGAACTGGAAGCCACGTTTTCGCTGCGGGACGAAGGCGGCGCGCTGCTCGCGGATCAGCCGTTCAAAATCCGGCGCCCGCCGGTTTTCCTCATCCCCGGCAGGTCAGGCTTTTCGTGGGGGGAGGGCTTCCTCGCGCCGATCAAAGCGAGCCGCCACCCGGAATTCATCGTCAGCCTCACCTTTGATCCAAACACGTTTTTGCAAGGCGGGGACCCGGTCATCAAAAGATCGGGTCAGGCGGTTTCGGGGCTTGGCTGGAACGCGGCGATCGAACCCTTGCTCGAGGGTTGGGCAATCTCTCGGGTCGATGCGGTCGCGCATGGATTCGGCGGCCACCTCGTCAAGGGGCTGGCATCCACCGACTACACCGGCGAGGGATTTCTCAACGACCGGAATGCCTTCCGCGGTCTCTACCGCCGCGCGGTGACGGTCGGCTGCCCCCATCTCTACGGGGCCGGAACGGTCCAAGCCTATGCCGCCCAACTGCTGAGGGAGACGCGCAAGCTGGATCCGTCGCCCAACGGTCCGTTCAGCTTCTTTCCAAGCTCCCTGCTTTCGGAAGATCCGTGGGGGATCGAAGAGGAGGCGAACGCGCGCATCTATTACTATGCGAAATTCTCGCACGCCAATCCTAATGCGATGATTTGCCCGCTGGGAACGCGGATCGATCCCTCCGCCGCCCCGGCATTCAAGCATATCGCGCTGGCCGGGGCGCGCCTCGCGCTGGTCGCCCCGCTCGGCTCTGACGGCGTCGTCGAAATCGAAAGCGCGACCGCTGGGTTCGAGGGCGTCGAGCTGACCGGGCATCTGGCCAGCCACGCCGGGGGAGCCAGCCTGTTCGGGGCGGCGGCGCAGGCGGAGTCGCCCGAGGTCGGCGCGAAGGTGATCGAGCTGCTCGATGCCGCCGATTCGCGAGGATTTGTCGCAGCATCCGGGATTGGCGTCGGGGTCAGCGAGCTATCCGGTCTCCGCAACAGGCAGATCGCCGATGCGGTCGCCGATGCGATCCGCCAACGCGCCGAAGAGGTCGTTCTCGCCAGAACCCAGCTTCTGGAATTGCTCGCGGACGACGCCAAAGCTGGTAAGAAGGGTGCCGGCGAGAAGGCGGAAGAGACGTTTGCCTATGAGATCGCCATCCCGCCCGAAGCGCCGCTCGCGCCGGGGTCGACGCCCTCGTTCATCGCCGAGGTTTTCGGTCCCGATGGACCCACCTTTGGCGGCGTTTCGGTGGCGGTCGATCCGGGGAACCCGGCCCGCGTTTCCGTGGTGGTCGCCGACGGCGTGGTCGGCGATGTCGTGCTCTACGCGTCCTACGAGTCTGCCAATGCCGGTCTCATCTTCGCCGAACCCGCCGTCGTCGCGTCGCCCGCACCCGCCGGGGCGACGCTCGCCAGCATCGCGCTGGTGCCGGACACGCTCACGCTCGACGTCGGCAGCGAGACCGCCCCGGTCCTCTTCGCGAACTACTCGAACGGGATGAGCCTCCGCCGCTGGATCGCCCCAGGTGATTTCACCGTCGTGTCCAGCAATCCGGCTGCCGTGGATGTCTCTGCCGACAAGATGCGGTGGAAGGCGCTGGCAGATGGGCTTTCCAATGTCACCGTCACCTACGCGGGTCTCCAAGCGCGGGCGGCCATCACCGTCAAGGCGGCGCATCCGCCGCTCGATTTTTCCGCCTGGAAGGCGCAGTTTTTCGACGCCGCAGAGCTCGCCGACCCGGCGGTGGCGGGCGACTTCGCCGATCCCGATGGCGACGCGCTGAGCACCTATTTCGAATACCTGACCGGCGGACATCCCCGCTTTACCGACGCCAGCGGACCCGTGCAGGTGATCGAAGCAGACCTCGGCGGGACCGTCCGCCCGGTCGTCGCGATCCGTCTGTCCGCCCAGCTTTCCGGCGAAACGGTCCGCGTTCAATCCTCGGGAGAACTCGGCGGCTGGGAGGATGTCTTTGCCTTTTCGGGCAGCGGCTCACCCGGCGAGGGACACCCCGCCGTCCTCGCCATCACGGACGACGGACCATTCTTCACGGTGATCCTCGACCCCGCCGAGATCGGCGCAGCCTTCTTCCGGCTCGCTTCCGGTGCCGGTGGCTAGCCACTTCCAATCAACTTAGCGCCCCCCTTTCAGGGATCGCTCGCATCTTGCCCCATCGCGTGTATGGGGACCGGGATGAATCCCATGAGCCTGCCGAGGACTCTCTGCCCCCTGATCATCGCCGCCGTGTTGGGTGCGGCGGTGGCATCGCCTGTCCCCGCCCAGGACAATAACACGGCGCCCCCAAACCCGCCGGCCAAAGAAGACGCCCCCAAGGACGACGCGCTGACCCCGATCCAGAACGTCGCCGAGACCATCGCCAAGCAGAACGCGGCGATCAAAGCGAAGGAGCGCGAGCTGGCGGCGGCGAAGACCGATGCGGAGAAGGCGGCGGCGCAGGCGGAGATCGATGCGCTCAAAGCGGAGCTGGCCGAGCAGCGGGCGCAGTTCGAGCGCCTGGCCGGCGGCGCGGATATCAGCATCTTGTCGTCGAATGGCGAGTCGCAGCCGATCGACCTCAAAGAAGAACTCGATTTGATCCTGCGCCCGATGGTGGACGAATTCCGCGAGGCGACCGCCCGCCCCCGCGAGATCGAGGGGCTGCGCAACGATCTGGAGCGCGCTAAGAAGAAGCACGAAGCGCTGACCAAGGCGATCCTCAAGCTCGATTCGCTCATCGCCAAGGCAGAAGACCCCAACGTGGTAAAGGCGCTCAAGGACCTGCGCGAGCAGTGGCGGGAAATGCACGAGCGCGCCGCCAATGACATCACGGCGATCGAATTCGAGCTCGCCGAGAAGCTGCGGACCTCGGAGGGGGCGCTGACCGCCATCGGCGGGATCGTCCGCCGTTTTTTGGAAAACAGGGGTCGCAACCTGCTCTTCGCCGCCCTCGCCGGGCTCGGCGTCTTCCTGCTCATGCGCTACATCCACCGGCGCCTGCACCTCCGGTTTTTCAAACCGCGGCGGCAGAAGTCGTTCGCGCTGCGCATCGCCGACGTCACCTACTACGGGCTGACCTTCGCCGCGTCGGCGGCCGCCGTCTTGATCGTCCTCTACACCTCGGCGGACTGGCTGCTCTTCGGCTTCGCCATCATCGTGCTCGCCGGCTTCGCCTGGACCGCCAAGCAGACGCTGCCCCGCATCTACGAGCAGGCCAAATTGATGCTCGACCTCGGCGCGGTGCGCGAGGGCGAACGCGTCATGTTCCACGGGCTGCCGTTCCGGGTCGAGGCGGTCAACTACTACAGCTATCTGGTCAACCCGTCGCTGCAGGGCGGGCGCATCCGCCTCCCGCTCGCCGATCTGCGCGGCTTAAACTCGCGGTCGGTGGACGATTCGATCCCGTGGTTTCCGAGCGAGCGCGGCGATTGGGTCGAGCTGAGCGACGGCACGTTTGGGCGGGTCGAGATCCAGACGCCAGAGGTCGTCAAGCTGCGCCTGCTCAGCGGCGCTTTCCAATCGATCCCGACCGACGCGTATCTCGGGCTGTCGCCGACCAACCTGCGGGACGGCTTCGGCATCCGCGTCGATTTCGGCATCGGCTATGACCACCAGAAGGAATTCGCCGAAGTGCCCGCCATCCTCGAAGCAAAGATCCGCGCCGGCTTGATCCCGCTGGTCACCGAAGACCACATCCTCGCCCTCGGCGTCGATTTCGCCGAAGCCGCCGCCTCGTCGCTCAATTTCGCCGTCCTCGCCCGCTTCTCCCAAGAGGTCGCCCCGCAGCGCCCCGCCCTGCCGCGCGCGATCCAGCGCCTGTGCGTGGAAGCCGCCAACGAACACGGCTGGGAGATCCCATTCCAGCAGGTCACCGTGCACCAGAAGCCGGCGTAGCGGCCCGGCTTCGTTTTGGTCATTTAGGCAAAGCGCATCGGCTGGCCGTAGTAGATCCGGTGCGGCCGGCCGGTGGTGTCTTCCCACATGATGTCGCGGGGCAAGCCGAGCGCCTCGTAGATGGTGGCGGCGAGGTCCTCGGGCGTCTGGGCGTCGCTCGCCGGGTGCCCGCCGATCTTGTCGGAGCTGCCGAGCACCGCGCCGCCGGGGATGCCGCCCCCGGCGAGGAGCACGCTTTGCACCGCGCCCCAGTGGTCGCGGCCGGGCAGCTTCGCGCCGTCCAGGGTGAAGATCTTCGGCGTGCGCCCGAATTCGCTCGCCATGACGACGAGCGTTTCGCCGAGCATCCCGCGGTCGCCCAAATCGTCGAGCAAGGCGGACACCGCGCGATCCATCGGCGGGAAGAGAAAGTCGCGGAGGTTCGGGAAGATCGCCTCGTGGTTGTCCCACGTTTCGTTGTTGCCGAGGTTCACTTGGACGAGCCGGACGCCGGTCTCGACGAGCTGCCGCGCCATGAGCAGCGACCAGCCGAACGCATTGCGCCCGTAGCGGTCGAGCACTTTCGGGTCGGCGCCGTGCACGTCGAACGCCCGCTTCGTCTTGTCGTCCGACAGCAGGGAAAGCGCCATCCGGCTGTAGCGGTCGAGGCTTTGGGTCTCGGCGGCGGATTCGAGGAACTGCTGCTGGGCGTTGAGGTGGTCGGCCAGCGCCACGCGGTCCCGCAGCCGCTGCATCCCGACCCCCTGCGGCAGCGTGAAGTCCGGCTCGCGAAACGTCCAGCCCGCGCCGCTTTGGGGGCCCTGGCGATGATGGAAGCGAAACGCCGGATACGCGCCGTAGGCATTCGGGTCGTATTTCGAGGTCTCGATAAAAAACGGATCGTTCCGCGGTCCCATCGCGCCGCCGAATTGACCGGGGATGACGCGCCCGGTGCGGTGGACCAGTTTTTCGGGCAGGACGACGGCGGGCGGCAGGTTCCCGCGCTGCGGCAGAAGGCGCGCGGCAATCGACGCAAGCGACGGGTAGTCCGACGGCTTCGGGCCGCGCGGGTCAAAGCCCGGCGGGATGTCGCTGCGCCCGGTCAGCATGATGTGGTGCCCCTGCGAATGCTCGTTCCACGGATGGGTCAGCGAACGGCAGACCGACCACCGGTGGCTGCGCTGGGCGAGCATCGGCAGGTGCCCGCAGATGTGCAGCCCCGGCGTCCGCGTTTTGATCGGGGAAAATTCGCCGCGGAATTCCTCCGGCGCATCCGGCTTCGGGTCGAAGCTATCGATCTGGGAAAGCCCGCCCGAGAGGAAAATGTAGATCACCGATTTGGCGCGCGCCTTGGGCGGACCGCCGGACGCCGGAGCGGCACGCAGCCGCGAGAGGTCGCCCATCCCAAGCCCCAGCAATCCGATCGCGCCCGCCTGCAAGGCGGCGCGGCGCGAGATCGCTGGGTGCGCGAGGGTCGGGGTCGGGCGCTCCATGCCGCCAGCTTAGCGCCCCGCCTTCGGCAATGTCGATCAAAATCCCGGCGGCGGCGCGGGCGCCTGACGGAGAGAAATCCCCCGCTACTCGGCTTTGATCCGCACGCTGCGGTAGCAGACGTTGTGGCCGTGGTCCTGGAACCCGATGTGCCCATCGCGCTTGAAGTCTTTGAGCGCCGTCTTGAACTTATTCTTGCTGCCGTCGGGGTTTTTCTGCGCCTCGGTCCACTCGTCGAGGTTCATCGCATTGATCTTCTCGCCGTTGAGTTCGACGGTGAGCAGACCGCCCTTGGCGGTGACGCGCAGCTTGTTCCAGCCGTCCTTCGCGGCGTTTTTATCCGGCGCGCGCAGGTCGTAGAGCGCGCCCACGCTGTGCTTGTCCGGACCGCCCGGTTTCTCGACCTGGATCTCGATGCCGGTCTGCACATTATTCTTCGGGTTGTCGGTGCGGATGAAGACGCCGCTGTTGCCCTCGGTCTTGAATTCCAGCTCGAGCGTGAAGTCGCCGAAGCGCTCCTTCGACCAGATGTCGCCCGCCTTTCCCGTCCGGCAAAGCGCGCCGTCCTTCACCTCCCAGCCTTTCCCAGGATCGCCGCCGCCCGCATTCGTCCAGCCGGACAAATCTTTGCCGTTAAACAGATCTTTCCAGCCATCTTCCGCCGAGGCGGAGGTGGCGGAGAGGGCGCAGGCGGCAAGGGCGGAGAGAAATCGGATCATGGTAGCGTGGGATTTTGGTGGTCAAAACGATAGCGCATGGCTCCGGCGGCATTCAAAGGCAAAATTCGCCCCCTGATGGCGCAGATTTCCCATTTTGACGATGCCGGATCTGTGGGCGAATTTCGATCCATGGTCGATTTCGCCGACATCGTTGGCCCGAATGGCTCCACTGGTACCAACTGACGCCCGCCGAGCGGCTGCGCGCCTCCGATGAGGCGTGGGCCAACTACCTCGAACTCGGGGGATCGCTCGATCCCGACATCGATTCCCAGTCCCCGTTTTGGAGCCGCGAAGAACTCGCCGAATTCGCCAAGAACGCCGCCGAGGCAAGGGCGCGCGCCTTCCGCCAAAGCGCTGCAACTCCCGACGAAGATGATTGAGGGCCGCCTGCGCTTTGCTTTCGAGCCGGCCGCTTTCGTGACGTTTTAGGAGCGCGTCAGCAGCTCCGCCGCGAATCGCAAGCGGAAAACCAATCCTACTAGAAATATCGTAGATTTTCGATTTTCCCATTGACGATTCCTTAACAACCCCAAACCTTCTCGCCTCTCCGAAACCTCGCCCCAACGCTACGAATACCCCCGTCCAGCTCGCCGATACTGCTTGGCTGAAAAGCTTCCCCGACCACTGGTTGGGGGAGGTCGCGGGATGGGTGGTGCGGCTGGCGAAGGCGGAGGCGGTGGGGTCGAAATTCCGCGTGTCTGCGGCGGTCGAGGACGCGGCGGGTCGGAAGGTGAAGCCGCGGGTGGCGCTCCAGGTCGATGCGATGGGCTACACGCAGGTGGACGCGACGTGTTCGTGCGCGGTGAAGTTCAACTGCAAGCATGCCCTCGCGGCGATCCTCGCGGCGCAGCGGGAGGTCAATCCCGGCGCGCTGCCCAGCGGGGTGGCGGCGGCCGGTGGTCGCGAAGCGGAAGGTGAGGGATGGATCGAGCCGGAAGGCTGGTTTTGCGATTTCGAGGAAACGCGGCGGCCGGATTGGTTCGAGTTCGACTACGGGGTGCAGGTGGGCGGCGAGCGGGTCAGCCTGCTGCCGGTGCTGATCGAATTTCTGCGCAGCCAGAAGGACGGCTCGATGCTCGGGCGGCTGCAAAAGATGCGCGCCGGCGAAAAGATCGGCATCCCGCTCGGCGTCTTCGGCACGCTGGCGTTCCCCGCGGAGCGGATGCGCGCGGTGCTCACGATGCTGGCGGAACTCTTCGACCCTGAGGCGCTGACCGTCTCGAACCGGCTGCCGGTCCACCGGGCGCGGGCGGCGGAGCTGGAAGACCTCGCCGATCCGCCCGCCGGGATCGCGCCCGCCCAGCGGCGCGCGCCGCGCGGGCCGCGCCTGCACGCGTGGCGGCGGGAGCCGGGCGGCGAGGGCGTGCCGCTGCCGCAGGTTGCCGAGCCGGTGGGTTTCCAGGGAACGCTGCGCAGCTACCAGCGCGAAGGCGTCGCCTGGATGCAGTGGCTGCGCGAAAACGACCTCTCCGGCGTGCTCGCCGACGACATGGGCCTGGGCAAAACGGTGCAGACGATCTGCCACCTGTTTTTGGAAAAATCATCGGGGCGCGCCGACCTGCCGAGCCTGATCGTCGCGCCGACCAGCCTGCTGTCGAACTGGAAACGCGAGGCGAAGACATTTGCGCCGGACCTGCGCGTCCTCGTTTATTCCGGCGGGGCGCGGCACCGGGACGCGGCGGATTTTTACGAATACGACGTCATCGTGACCAGCTATCCGGTCCTGATCCGGGACGCGCCCCACTTTGGCGAACACAGCTTCCACTGCGCGATCCTCGACGAGGCGCAGGCGATCAAAAACCCGCGCGCCCGCTGCGCCAAGGTCTGCGGCAAGCTCCACGCCCGCCACCGCGTCGCCCTCTCCGGCACGCCGATGGAAAACCACCTCGGCGAGCTGTGGTCGCTCTTCCACTTTCTCATGCCCGGCTATCTCGGCACGCAGGAGAGCTTCGACCGCACGTTCCGCACGCCGATCGAAAAGGGCGGCGACGAGAGCCGCGCGGGGGAACTCGCCCGGCGGGTCGCCCCGCTGATGATCCGGCGGACCAAGGCGGGGGTCGCCACCGAGCTGCCGCCCAAGACCGAGATCATCCGCACCGTGCCGCTCGCCGACGACCAGGCGGAGCTCTACGAGGCGATCCGCGCGGCGGTCAACAACGAGGTCTGCGACGAGATCGACCGCCTCGGGATCGAACGCTCCCAGATCGTGATCTTGGAGGCGCTCAACCGGCTGCGCCAAGTCTGCTGCGACCCGCGCCTGCTCAAGATGGAGAGCGCCGCCAAGGTGCGCGGCTCGGCGAAGCTCGAACACCTCACCGAGATGCTCGAAGGGCTGCTGCCGACCTCCCGCGGCATCCTCATCTTCTCGCAGTTCACCAGCATGCTCGACCTCATCTCCGGCGCGCTTTCCCGCATGGGCGTCCGCCACCTCATGCTGACCGGCCAGACGAGGGATCGCGGCGAGCTGGTCAAGCGCTTCCAAGCCGGGGAAGCCCCCGTCTTCCTCATCAGCCTGCGCGCCGGCGGCACCGGCTTGACCCTGACCCGCGCCGACACCGTCATCCACTACGACCCGTGGTGGAACCCCGCCTTGGAAAGCCAGGCCAGCGACCGCGCCTACCGCATCGGCCAGGATCGCCCGGTCTTCGTCTTCAAGCTCATCGCCGAGATGACGATCGAGGAAAAGATCGTCCTGCTCCAGCAGCACAAAAAGCGGCTCGTCGCCGCCCTGATGCCGGATTCCACCGGCGGAGGAGCCGGATCGCTGTCCAAAGCGGACGTCGATCTGCTGCTCAGCCCGGTGGAGGGCGGCTGACCGGCGGCTTGCCGCGGCTCTGCCGCAGCGCGATTCCCGGCTTGCCGCCTCGCAAGATTCCGCATTCATTCGCGCATGCCATCCCTCGCCCTAGCGTTTCGCTTTGCCCGCCGCCCCATCCTCGCGGCGGGCCTCTGCGCCGCAATCGGCATCTCGGCCCGCGCCGACGACCGCGCCCAGGAAGCCGGGGGCGAAGGCGGGAACGCAAAGCCTGCGGCAGCGCGCGAGGACGCGGGCGATCCCAGCGAAAAGGCAGCGGAGCCGGAGAAGAAGGCGGAGCCAGAACGCTTCGCCATCGCGATCGAGCCAAAGCTGATGGCTGCGCCGGTCGCCGAGGCGATCAGAGGATCGAAGAAATCGGTCGCCGCCGCCGTCCGGGAAAACGCGCCCGATGCCGCCGAACCGGTGCATTATTATTCGGCGGAGGAGCTGAAGGCGCTCGGCGTCGAGTGGGCGGAGTTTTTGGCGGAGGCGCGGGCGGCGGCAGGGCGGCTGCTCGCCACGCTAAAGCCGGAGATCGTCCGGGATAAGGACGGCTTAGTCGAATACGCGGTCTTTCGCTCCGGCAGCCACCTGACCTCCAGCATCGTGCTCGCCGACGGGTTTCTCGAACCGTTCCGCGACACGCTCGGCCGCCGCGTCATGGTCGCGATCCCCGACCGCTTCACCGTCTTCGTCTTCCCCCGCGTCGATAGCGCGGTGGCGGACTACGGGCGCACTTTTGCCGAGATCTACGACAACGCGACCTACCCAGGCATCACCGAATTGCTCGAGGTCTCGCCCGACGGCATCCGCGCGATCGGCGCGTTCAACGCCGATTGACCGATCAACCCGATGGCCTACGACGAACAGCTCGCCGCCCGGATCGGCGCTTACTTCGACAGCAAAGGCGTCGCCTTCGAGGCGAAGGCGATGATGGGCGGCCTCTGCTTCATGGTGGATGACAAGATGTGCGCCGGCGTCGCCCGAGACCTGCTCATGCTCCGGCTCGATCCCGATGACTGCGAGGCGGCGATGGAAAAGCCCGGCTGCCGCCCGATGGACTTCACCGGCCGCCCGCTTAAGAGCTTCGTCTTCGTCGAACCAGAAGCCCTCCGCACCAACGCCGCGCTCGCCGGGTGGCTCGATCAAGCCCTCGCTTTCAACCCGAAGGCGAAACGGTCAAAGCCAAAGGCGAGGCCAAAGAAACAGAAGTGAACCCGCGACGCCGTCAACCCGGCTGCCCGTAGTAGGCGTTGGCCCCGTGTTTGCGGAAGTAGTGCTTGTCGAGCAACGCGCGGCCGACCGCCGGGGCGGCGGGGTTGAGCTGGAGTGCCTTGAGCGCCATCTCGGCGCAGATTTCGAGGGCGAACGCGGTTTCGACCGCCTTTTTCCCGCTCGGTCCCCAGGCGAACGGCCCGTGGTTGCGGACGAGCGCGGCGGGCACCGCGAGCGGATCGATCCCGCCTTCGGCAAAGCGTTCGGCGATGACCGCGCCGGTCTCCCATTCGTATTCGCCGCCGATTTCCTCCGGGCACATCGCGCGGGTGACCGGGACCGGACCGTGAAAATAATCCGCGTGCGTGGTGCCGAGCGCCGGCAGGTCGCGCCCGGCTTGGGCGAAGGCCACCGCATGGCGCGAATGCGTGTGCACGACCGACCGGATGCCGGCGAAGGCGCGATACAGGTAGCGGTGGGTCGGCGTGTCGGAGGACGGGCGCAGGCCGCCCTCCAGCCGCTGGCCGTCGAAGTCGAGCACGACCATCGCCTCCGGCTCAAGCGCGGAATAATCGACGCCGCTCGGCTTGATCGCGAAGACGCGGCGGTCGGGGTCGGCGACGCTGACATTGCCGAAGGTGAGATCGACCAGCCCGGTGCGGGGCAGCTCGATGTTGGCGGCGCAGCATTCTTCCTTGAGGGCTTGGTAGGGGCTGGACATCGGCGGAGAAAACGCCAACGCCGGCCAGCGGCCAAGCGATATCCTCTCTACCCGGGGGCGGAAGCGAAAGCAGACGCGCCCAAGGGCGGACGCCTCGGCAAGGCACCCCCTACCGGCTTTCGATCCGATCCGGTCCGACCCGCTACTCGCTACTCGCGGTTGCGCGCTTTGGCGACCTGCGCCTTCGCCTCGGCGAGCTGGGCGGGCGAAAGCTGGCCGGCCAGCTTGTCGGCGAGTTCTTTGGCGAGCGGCGACGCCTCTTTGGCGTTGAAGCTCATCGCGTAGGCGCGGACGAGGTCCTTTTCGCAGCCGATGCCCTCGGCGAAGAACCGGGCGAGGCATGCTTGGGCGTCCGGGTGCCCGCGCTGGGCGGCGAACTGGTATTGCGCGCCGGCTTTCTTCAGGTTCGCCTCGGTGCCCAGCCCGTGTTCGTAGAACCGCCCGAGCTGGTAAAACGCTTCCGGGTGCCCGGCGGCGGCGGCTTTCAAAAACGGACCCGCCGCCTTGCCATAGTCGGGTTCGCCTTTCCCGATGCCCTCTCGCCCCTCGTCCCCGAGATAGAAGTCGCCGAGCGCGACGAGGCATTCGGCGCTGCCGCGGGCGGCCCCCTTCCCCAGCCACTCGGCTGCCATTTGGCGGGCAGCGTCGTTGTCGTCCTTGGCGTAGAATTTTGCCAGCGAGATGTAGGCGGGCGCGTAGCCCATCTTGGCGGCGCTTTCGAGCAGCGCGCCGGCGCGGGCGATGTCCTTCCCGACGCCGCCAGTGCCGGAATAATACATCGCCGAAAGCTGGACGGCGGCGAGCGGGTGGTTCGCGGCGGCCGCCTTCTCCAGCCAGACCACCGCGTCCGCCTCGGCACCCTCCACCTTCGCGAGCGTCGCGAGCTTGAGCATCGCCTCGCCCAGCCCTTCGGCGGCCGCCCGGAGATACCACGCCTTGGCCTCCCCGGCGGACTCGGCTTCGCCCTCCGGCACGCGGCCGCCTTCGATCATCAGCCCGACGTGATAGGCTGCCGCCGCGTCCTCGGCGGCGGCGGCGCGCCGGAACCAGCGCCAGGCTGCGGCGTCGTCCTTCTCCAGGCCAACGCCGGTGTAGTAGAGTTTTCCAAGCGTGCGCATCGCCCTCGCAGACCCGCCCTCCGCCGCGCGCCCCAGCCACTCGAACCCCTCTTTGCGCTGCGCATCCTTCTTCGCCTCGCCGCCCAATTCCGGCGATCCCGCCTTGGTCAACAGCAGCATCCCGAGCTTGCTCTGCGCCCGCGCATACCCGGCATTCGCCGCCGCCCGGTAATAGCGCTCCGCCTCCGCGACCGAAGCCGGCGGCCCCTCCCCGGATTCGTAGAGAACGCCGAGCGCATAGACGGCGGCCACATCGCCCGCCTGCGCCGCTTTGCTAAAATACTGGAAGGCGGCGTCCGCGCCCTCCGCCCGCCGGATGTCCACGCCCCGCTTGAGCGTCGGGTCTTCGAGGAAGTCGGGCATCTCCTCGGAAAAGATGGTGGCCGCGAGCGCCGCGACCTTCATGAGGGAAAAGAAGTCCATGCCCGATTGTAAGGGAAATCGGCGCGCTTGCAGCGCGAAATTCTTGGCGGGAAGAATGGCTGCCGGCGGGCTGGCGGCGGCGGTCCGGGCGGCCGGCAAAAGCGCGCCTTGACGCCCCATTGCCCGCCCCTATCCTCAGAGAAACCAGAATCCACCTATCCGTTATGCGTTTCCGCACCCTCCCCCTGATCGCCGCGCTCGCCGCGGTTTCGTCCCCCGCTTTCGCCCAAGATCCCGCCAAAGACGGCCCTCCGCCGCCGGCATCGCCCACCGCCCCAGATGCCGCCGAAGCCCCGGCACCGGTCGATCCGAAGAAAGTCAGCTACGCCATCGGCGTCCAGCTCGGGCGCGGTCTGCGGCGGATGCCCGAATACAATATGGACGACTATCTCCAAGGGATCGCGGATGGCTACGCCGGGACGAAGTCCGCGAGCTACGCCCAAGGCATGTCGATCGGCAACAACCTGAAGGAGGGGGGCTTTCCCTTCGACATGGAATCGATCAAAGCCGCCGTCTCGGCGTCGGTGAACAATGAGCAGCTCAGCATGACCGACGAGGAGATCCAGGCGGCAATGCAGGCGTGGCAGCAGGAGATCGCCCGCCAGCGCCAGGAGGAGCGCGCGGCCGCCGGCAAGGAAAACGCGGCCAAGGGCAAGGCATTCCTCGAAGAGAACAAGACCAAGGAAGGTGTCAAAGTCACCGAGAGCGGGCTGCAATACAAAGTGGTCGCGCCTCCGGCGGACAAGGAAGCGCCGAAGCCGAGCCGCTACGACCAAGTCGAAGTCCGCTATCGCGGCACGCTCATCGATGGCACCGAGTTCGACGCCTCCGGCGATTCGCCGACCCGATTCCGCGTCACGGGCGTGATCCCGGGCTGGACCGAGGCGCTGCTCGACATGCAGAAAGGCGAGAAGCGCCAGCTCTTCATCCCCGCCGAGCTCGCCTACCAAGAACAATCGCCGAGCCCGAAGATCGGCCCGAATTCGACCCTCATCTTCGACGTCGAACTGGTGAACATCATCTCGCCGCCGACCGCGGTCACGCCGCCGGTCTCCGTGCCGGTCGTGCCGAGGGACAAGCCGCAATCGCCGCAAACGCCGCCGAAGCCGGAGAAAAAGCCGTAAGGCGTCCGCCATCGGCGCGACCCTGTAGCGGAGCACGGCACGGTCAAGGTAGGTAGCATCGGCACCCTGCCCTCTCCTGCAAACGGGCGGCGGGTGTGGTCTGCCGCAGACATGGGTTAGCGCGTGCGCCGATTCCCGGCAACCTCTGGCTAAAAATTCCTCTGCCCCTCCGGCGAAGGTCCACCCGCTCCGGGCTTTGCTGCGGGGATCGGATGGGCGGAACCAAATTCCTGCGCAGACAGTGCAGTCCATGCTAGGATGGGCTTCCCATGCCAGAATCCCCGCCGATCCAACCTACCCCTCCGGCATCTCCGGTCGCTGCTACGGCTTCGCGCAAGAAGTCGAAGGCATGGCTTTGGTGGCTGATTGGCGGTGCCGGATTCGTGGCCCTCTTGCCGTGCCTGCTCATGCTCGCCTATGGCATCGGCATCGAAAAGGGCGTCTTTCCCGATAGCGCCGCGGTGCCGGAGAGCCGGATCAACGCCCGGACGCTGGAACACCTCCGCGATCTAGGCGTGATCGCCGAGGGCGAGCGCGTCCTTTATTTTTACTCCACCGGATTGATCCACGTCGGGGAAGACGGCAATCTGTTCACCGACCGCCGCGTCGTCTCCTATGAAACCGTCGATGGGAAGCTTGAGATCTACCAGGCGAAATACGACCAGATCATCCACCTTGAGCTGGTCGGCTCCGGCGGCTTGCTCGAAGATTCCACCATCATCGCCGACGTCCAAGACGGCACCCAGATCTACCTGCTGGTGAGCGCCGAGGGCGGCGGCGACCAAAAATTCTTCGACCGCCTCGACCAGGAGTGGCGGGCACACCGCCCCGAAAACCCCGCTTCCGCCGAACCCTAATCCCCGTCAAAAAATGATCGCCTTCCTCCGCGGAAAAATTACCGAGAGCCTGCCGAGCCACGCCGTGGTCGATGTCGGCGGCGTCGGCTACCATGTCTTTATCCCGCTCTCGACCTTCGACCGGCTCGGCGAGGTCGGCGGCGAGGCGACCTTGCTCACCCATCTGATCGTGCGGGAGAACGAACATGCGCTCTATGGCTTCGCCACGGAGGCGGAGCGCGACCTGTTCCGGCTGCTCATCGGGCGGGTCTCCGGGGTCGGCCCAAAGGTCGCCGTCGCGGTCCTCAGCGGCATGAGCGTCGATGCCTTCAAAAGCGCGGTGGTCAACAGCGACGTCGCCTCCCTCGCCCAGATCAAGGGGCTGGGCAAAAAGACCGCCGAGCGCATCGTCCTCGAACTCAAGGACAAGGTCGGCGTCGTCGAAGCCTGGGAAGCCGCCTCCGCCGCCCGCCATCCGTCCCCGGAGCAACGCGCCGCCAACGACGTCGTCCTCGCCCTCATCGCCCTCGACTACAAACAGGTCGAAGCGCTCAAAGCCGTCAAAGCCGCCACCGCTGCGGGCACCCGCCGGACGATTCCCAAGCCCCTGCTGCGCGAGGCGCTCCGCCTGCTAAAAACGCTAGCCAGCCAGCGCCACCGCCAAGCCGCTTGAATCCCAAAAAGAAGCCTCTGCCCATCAGCACTTGTGGTCCCAGATCCCTCTACCTAAGCCGAAGAAATCTCCCGGGATCAGAAGCGGCCGCTTTGGCGCGCCGACAAATCCCCCTTGATAGATCGCGCCCGAACCCTGATAATGAGAGCCTTAGAGCCAACGCCGCCATGCCTGCACGCCGCCCATTTTGCCCCGGACCGATCCGCCGACGCAGCTTTCTGCAGATCGGATCGCTCGGCGCGCTGGGGTTGGGGCTGGGCGATTTTCTCAAAATGGAGGCGGCGGCGAAGTCGGCGGGATCCCCGCTGCGGGACACGTCGGTGATCTTTATCTGGCTACCCGGCGGTCCGCCGCACCTGGAGACCTACGACATGAAGCCGGCGGCTCCGTCCGAGTATCGCGGCATCTTCAAGCCGATCCCGACCAACGTCTCGGGCATCGAAGTCTGCGAGCTGCTGCCGCTTCACGCCAAGATCGCCGACAAGTTCAACCTGATCCGCTCGATCCACCACGAGTTTGCGGACCACGGCGGCGGCCACAAGCGATTCATGACCGGGCGCGACCCGCGGGAGCCGACGGGATTTGTCAACGACGCGCCCGCCGTCACCTCGGTAGTCGCCAAAAAGCTCGCGCCCAGCACGCCAGACGGGCTGCCGACCTGCGTGGCGGGCGTGGACCGCGGGCGGACCGGGATCGATACGTTCTCGCTCGGCCCCGCTTACCTCGGACCCTCGCACGTCCCGTTCATCGTAGGCGGCGACCCGAGCGAGCCGGATTTCCAGGTCCAGAATATCGGGCTGGAGCGCCGCATGGAAGATCGGCTCGAAGACCGGCTCGCCCTGCTCGGCGGCATGGACAAGCTGCGCCGCGACATCGACGCCAGCGGCATGATGGGGTCGATGGATTCGTTCAACCGGCAGGCGCTCGACATGCTGACCAGCCCGAAGGTGCGCGACGCGTTCGACCTTTCCAAAGAACCCGACCGCGTGCGCGACCGCTACGGGCGCCACCCATACGGCCAGCGCGGCTTGATGGCGCGGCGCCTCGTCGAGGCGGGCTGCCGCTTCGTCACCATGGTCTGGGAAAAGCCGTTCCCGCAGATCCCGAAAAACTGCACTTACAATTGGGATTCCCACGCGGTGAATTGCCATATCTTCGACGATCTGAAGTGGCGGCTGCCGCCCTATGACCAGGCGTTGACCGCCCTGATCGAGGATCTCTACGCCCGCGGCTTGGACAAAAAGGTGCTCCTCATCGCGACCGGCGAATTCGGGCGCACGCCGAAGATCGAGACGCGACCCGGCACGCAGACCGGGGTCGAGCAGCCGGGGCGCGACCACTGGCCGCAAGCGATGTCGATGCTCGTCTCCGGCGGCGGCATGCGCACCGGCCAAGTCATCGGCGCGACCAACGCCAAAGGCGAACACCCCGCCGAGCGGCCGCTCACGCCCAACGACCTGTGGGCGACCGCCTACCAGCACCTCGGCATCGACTTCCGCGAAAACCTCCTCGATTTCCAGGGCCGCCCCAACCCGATTCTCCCGTTTGGGGAGCCGATCAAAGAATTGCTCCCGGCGGGAGCCTAGCTAGACACAGGGCGGATTAGTTCGACAGCAGATCGGCGGGCGATCAAAACCCAAACGGATCGTTGGGGTCAGGCGTCGGAAACAGCTCCTCCCGGATCGCGGCGATCCGCTCGGCGGGCAATCCGGTGCTTTGCAGCGCGGCTTGGGCGTCCGCCTCGTGCATCATCCCGGCATTTTCCCGCTGGAGAAAAGACCGCGCCACGCTCTCCGCCGCGCTTTGGCGATCCGGTCCGTCCCGCATGGTGCCGACCCACTGGAGCGCAGCGTGCGGGTCGCGCTCGGCGATGGATAGGGCGAGCACCCCGGCGGCGAGGTCGCGGTCGCCGGGGATCTCCGCGCCGCTGGCCAGCAGGACCGGCACCGGCACCGGCATGGGCGGATCGGCTTCCCCTCGGCAGCCGCGCGACGCCCGACTCATCCGCCGCCCCGGCGCTGGAATCGGCAGCGCCTTTCCCCAGTCGATCGCCGCCAATGCCAAACAGCCATGAGCCGCCGAATCCAACGGCGTAGGCAAGAGCGCTGAGCGCGGCGATGGAGGCGATCCGGTTCACGCAGGCGGAGCATAGACGATGCTGGGCGGCGGGGCATTAGGAGATTTCGGCTTTCAGCGTTGAGACGTTGAGGTCAAAATCACTGCGGCGATCGGTCTTAGAGCTGCGGGCGGAAAGGCAATGCAGGGAATCCGCGGGGTGCCACCGAAGCGTCACTGCCGCATCCGGCGAACCAAACGCCCGCCCCAAAAACCGATCAAGGCGGGCACCCAACCCGCCGCGACGGCCGCACAGGTCCCCGGCTGATCGGCCGCGATCGGATCGATGCGATCCCGGCCATAAAAATGACGGGCGAGCAGCGGGGCGGCGAGATCTTGGAAGGCGAAGGCGGCAACAAAGACCGCCCAGCCAATCGCGAGGGCGGGTGCTGTCGCTCCCCTCTTCGCACCTACCACGGCAGGAATGGAAAAGGACAGTATCAGGAGGGTGGGCGTGACCGCATTGAGAATCCACATCGGCAAAGGCGAATCATCCAAATCACGCCTCATTCGATCAACATGCAATCGCCATAGCTGAAAAACCGATACCGCTCCTCGACCGCCTTGGCATAGGCTTCGCGCATCAAATCGGTGCCTGCCATCGCGCAGACGAGCATGAAGAGCGTCGATTTGGGAAGGTGGAAATTGGTGAGCAGCGCGTCGGTCCGCAGAAACCGATAGCCGGGGTAGATGAAGATGCCGGTTTCGCCCGCGCCGGGCTGGAGCGGACCGCCTTCCGCCAAGCCAGCGCAGTGCTCGAGCACGCGGCCGGCGGTCGTGCCCACGGCGAGGACGCGCTGGGCGGCATTGATGCGCGCGGCGGTTTCGGGGCTTAATTCGTATTGCTCGCGGTGCATCTCGTGGTCTTCGATCTGCTCGGCGCGGACCGGCTGGAACGTGCCGACGCCGACGTGGAGCGTCAGGTAGGCGTGCGGGATCCCGGCGAGGATCTCCGGCGTGAAATGCAGCCCGGCGGTCGGTGCGGCGATCGCCCCCGCCTTCGCCGGATCGGCATAGACCGTCTGGTAGCGTTCGAGATCGCCGGGATCGGATTCGCGCCCCATGTAGTGGGGCAAAGCGAGCCGCCCGTGCGTGGCGACGTCGATTTCCTGGTCCCAGGCGATGAGGCGCTCGCCCTTATCGAGGACCTCGGCGACCTCGCCTTCGCAGCCGCCGACGGTGACGCGGTCGCCGATCCGCATCTTCCGCCCGGGGCGGACGAGGCATTTCCAGCGCAGCGGATCGGCGAAGTCGAGCCGCACGATTTCTTTCTTGCCGTCGTCGGAGAAGAACCGGGCTGGCAGCACGCGGGTGTTGTTGAGCACGCAAAGGTCGCCCTCGCGGAGCTGCGCGGGGAAATCGGCGAACCGGAGGTGCTCGATCCGCCCCGCCGCCCGGTCCACAAGCATCATGCGCGAGGCGTCCCGCCGCTCCGGCGGGCGCGAGGCGATCAATTCCTCCGGCAGGTGGTAGTCGAAGTCGTCGGTCCTCATCCGGCTCTAAAAAACCTCGCGCAGGTAGCGCAGGCTCTCGGTGGCGATCGTCTCCGGGTCCGGCGTGTAGTCGAAAACCTCGACGCTGACCCAGCCATCGTAGTTGGTCTCGCGGAGCGCCGCGACGATCGGCTCGTATTTGACCTCGCCGAAGCCGGGGCCGCGCAGGTTCGGGTCGTTGGCGTGAAAGTGGATCGTGTGCGCCTGCGAATCGCGGATGATCTCCGGGATCGACTTTTCCTCGTCGCTCATCGCTTTCACATCCAGATGGAGCTGGCACGCCGGGTGGCCGACCTGCTCGATCAATGCCACCGCCTCCGCCGCCGTGGTCAGGAAATTGGTCTCCTTCCGCGCCAGCGGCTCTAGCGCGATGCGCACGCCGAGCGGACCGGCGACTTCCGCGACTTGGCGCAACGCCTCGGCAGCGCGCTTGGCGGCGTCCTCGTAGAGCCATCCTTCCTCCAGATTGCGCTGCTTCGGGCTGCCCCACACCATGATCGTGCCGCCCATCGCCGCGCAGAGCCGCGCGAGGTGGCTGGCGAAGGCGACGGTCTCCGCGCGCAGGTCGTCGTCTGGCGTCGTCAGGTGCAAGTGCGAGGGTTTGACCAAGAGCCAATGCAAGCCCACCACCTCCAAGCCCGCCGACCGCGCCCGCGCGCCGTAGTCCTGCGCCACATCCTCGGTCAGGTCGCGCGGATCGTCCTTCAACGTAAACGGCGCGATCTCAACGCCTTGGTAACCGGTCGCCGCGATATGGGCGCAGGCTTGGTCAAAGTCCCAGTTCTGGTAGGTTTCGTTGCAGATGGCGAATTTCATTCCGACCCTTTAGCGGGAATCTCGGCGATGGCTACCGGTTTGCGAAACCGAAGGGGAAACGCGCCGCCTGCTTCACCGCCCACCCTCCGCAGGTTCGAGGAATGCCTTGCCTTCACGGTAAATCTCCGCCCGCGACTCGAGATCCTCCGCCAAGGCTTCTTGGCTCCGGTCGCGAGCGAGCGCCGCCCCTTCCCGCGCCGTTTTTTCGGCGTCGGCGAACCGCCCGGATGCTGCCAGCGCAGCGGCCAGCGTGTCGAGGATCGCCGGTTCTCTACGCCCCGTCGCGCGGGCGGCGAACTCCGCGAGGCGGAGCGCCTCGGCGGCGTCGGCGACCTCCGGGTCAGCGCAGGTCCCCAGCAACCAGGCCAGTTCGTTGGCGGCGAGGGCGGACTCAGGCTGGAGCGCATGCGCCTCCCGGTAATGCGGAAGCGCCTCCCGGCTCTTGCCCTGATTCTTCAACGACTGCGCGAGCCAGAGCCGGGCGACGCCATCGGCGGGATCGGCATCGGCGAGATCTCGGAGGTGGGCTTCCGCCTCGGCAAAGCGCTGCGCCGCCATCAGGGCGACCGAACAAAGCTTCCGCGTGTTTTGGTTGGCCGGATCGCCGGCCAGCGCGGCGGAGAAATGCGGTGCGGCTTCCGCGTGGCGGCGCAGTTGGAACAAAACGACGCCGAGGTCGTGGCTGATCCGCGGCTGACCCGGGCGGAATTCAAGAGCGCGCTGATAGGCATCCACCGCGGCAGGGAGTTGGCCCTTCTCGCGAAAGCCATCGGCGACGGCATAGTATGAATCCGCCAATCCAGGCGCTCGGGATGCTGGCGGCTGATCGCTCGCTTCGGCTTCGAACCGCCGCAGGAATTCGGCGGCTCCGGCCGGGTCTTTGGCCGCGACCAGTTCCCGTGCGAATCCGGTAGGATCCTCCGGCGGCGGATCTAAGAACCAGCGCCCGGGAAAGTGGGCGGCGTGATCGCGGCGCTCTTGCGGGGAGCCATCGATGGCGGCCACGTCAGCAAGCAAGTCATCGACCTCCACCGGACCGCGGTAGATCGCCGCGACCCGGCCGCGCGCATCGAGCAAGATCCCGCAGGGTAGCGGCAGCGGGTTGTGGCGGTCCACCAGCGCCTTAGCCGCTGAATCAAGCACGGCGACCAATTCGCGCGAAGCAATCCCGCCTAAAAACGGAAAGCCGGTCTGTTTCAATGCCGCTTCGACCGCCGCGCGATCCGCCCCAGGCGAATCCCCGATTTCATCGACGCTGAGCGCGAGCACGGCGAGATTGGCGGCGCGGATCCTTTCTTCGGCGGCGGCAAAGCGCTTCAATTCGGCGAGGCAGGGCGCGCACCAGGTGGCCCAGATGTTGATCAGCGCGGGTTGGCCCGCGAGCCCCGAGATGCGGTCCGCGTCGCCATCAAAGCGGGAGAACCCTGCGTCCGGGAGCGGCAGCCGCCCCGCCAAATTGATCCGCGCGATGCCCGTCTCCGGCGGAGCCTCCGCCTTCCCCGCAGCGATGCTTACGCTCGGGCGCGGCGGCTCCCAGACCGCGGGCTCCCCGCCTTGCGTGATCTCCAAAAACCGGCCGGCGGCGAGATCCGCAAAGGAATCGACGGTGCCATCAGGCCAGCGGACTTCGAGCCGGTCCACTCGAGCCAATTCGCCCAGCCCAAACGATATCCATTTGCTCGACTGCGCGACGAAGCCCTCGCCCGCGCGCAGCGATTTGACGAGCCGCCGCTCGCCGGATTCGCCCGCGATCGTGGCGGTGAGGCGCGCCCCGACCGCATCTCGATTGCCGCTCCGGCCGACCAGTTTTACCGCGAGGAAATGGTTGCCGGTGATCGAGGCGTTGCGCAGAAGCCGGAGCGCCGGACCCGTCCGGTTCGATACCCAAAAATCGCCGCGCCCATCAAAATCCCAGTCCACCGCCGCGATGCCGCGCCCGTCGTCAATCAGGTCGAGCCCCGACGCCGATGAGACGTTGGCGAAGCGCGGGCCGCCGGTATTCAGAAACGCGCAATGGCGCTCGAACCCGCTGAGCGAGCGCCCTTCTTCGAGAAGCGCATTCATGGCCGCCCACGCTTTCCGATAGCGGAAGATCGCGCCTGCGTCAGACTCGTCTGCCGGGGATTGCGACACGACCTGCCGCCAGTTGAAGCTTCAGAGATCGCCGGTGTCCTCCGTGGTGATGAATCCATTGGCGACGAACAAATCTTCCCGCCCGTCGTTGTTGAAGTCGCTGAAGACCGCCCCCCACGCCCAGCGCCCGTAGTTGACCGCCGCCTCCATGGTTGCGTCGGAAAACCCCTTCCCACCTTGGTTGAGGAAAAGCGAATTGCCCCGCGCGTGCCGCTTAAAGTCGCCGAGCGTCGCGTCATCGATGCCTGCCATAAACTGCCGCTGCCCGGTGACGCGCTGCCCGGCGGAGGAAAACATGTTGCCGACGTAGAGGTCCATCCAGCCGTCGTTATTGTAGTCGCCCCACGCCGCCGACATTCCCGCGCCGATGTCTTCGACGCCAAGCTCGGCGGCGACATCGCGGAACGATCCGCCATCGTTGCGGTAGAGGTTATTGCGCCCGAAATCGTTGGCGACATAGAGGTCGGGGTCGCCGTCGTTGTCGTAGTCCTCCCACGCGGCGGCGAGCGAGAACCGGCGGTTGTTTTCGTCCATGCCGACCGCCTTCGTCACGTCGGTGAACGCCCAGCCGCCGTCGTTGCGCCACAGCGATCCGGGTCCGCCGTTGTTCGCGTCATGGTAGGGGAGCGGCAGCCCCTGCACCCGGCTTTCGCCGCCGACCGACCCCGCCGGATAGCGTCCGCAGGCGTACACGTCCAGATCGCCATCGCCATCGAAATCCGCCGCTGCGAGCGAGTAAACCGATCCCGGACAAAGCCGGGACGACCGCAGCGCGAACCTCCCCGTGCCGTCGTTTTCCAAAAAGAGCAGGTGCCACGCAAGCGCGAGAACCAGATCTTGGTCGCCGTCATTGTCGAAATCCAAAAAGAGCGCACTCCTTGAAAAATCGAGCCAATCGAGACCGGAATCGGCGGGCGCATCCTGCGCGGTGCCGTCGGGTTGATGGAGGAAGAGCCGGTTGGGCAATCCGCCCGATCGGAGCAGATAGACGTCGTCCAGCCCGTCGCCATTGGCGTCGCCCACCGCCAATCCATGGTTCCCGGCGAGATCGGATTGGAGCGACCGGTCGGTCCGGACGCGCCAGTGGTCGTAGCTTTGCGCGATCTGGCTCGCGTAGGACTCGGTTGTGCCTAGCACGCCGAGGGTCGCGTCGTCAAAGCGCAGCGCGCCTCCTGGTTCGGGGAGGATTTCCTCATAGTCCTCGACCGCGATCGACTGGAGTGTCACGCTCTCCCCCAAGCGCCACCGGCACTTCCACGTCGCGCTGATCTGCACGCGCCCGGCATCTCGGGAGCCGCTGATCTCAAAGTAGCTGGTCGTCTCCATCGCCTCACCCGCGATTGACACGCGGATGGTTTTGAACTTTGAGCGGATCTCTCCGGCACCGGCGAGCGGTCCGGCGAGTTGACTGAGGGCGGTCGCCAACCCGGCGGCCCCAGCGTGTTGCGCAGGAGCCGGGGCGTCACGCCGCGGCGGCCGGAAAACGCGGGTCGCCGAATCGCGGAACACCGCGTTCAGTTTCTCGGGGCGAAGGGGAGCGCAGGCGAAATCCGGCGCGAGGAGCGGCTCCAGGTCGCCGGCAGGCGGGTTCTCCGCCGCGTGGGCGAGCCACTTTCCGATCTCTTTCAGTTGGTGGTCGGCTTCGGCGCTGGCCACCTCGCTGTCCCACCCGGCGGCAGCGGCGTCGAGGTTGGCGAATTCATCGCTCAGAAATGCTTCGGCTGCCTCACTAGCCTTCGGCATCTGGCCGAGGTCCTCATCGGTCGGCGGCGGCCCTAGTTTTGGTTCGGCCGTCGCGCGCCCGTCGTCCGAGATCGCCTGGGCGCGTTCGATGGGTTGTTCGCGCTCGCCTGCGGCTTTCGGCGGCGGATCGGAGCCGCCGCATCCGGCGGACGAGAAGGCGATCACCCAACCGAGCAAAAGCCCACCGGCGATGCGGGGCACGGTGGCTTCGGCAGGGGAACTCATCGGCGAGCGCCTCCCGGTCTTTCGGCGAAAGGCTTGGCTCGGATTGCGCGCGCGAAGCTACAGGCGGGAGCGGCGGCGCCGGAAGAGGGCGACCGAGATACCGATCGCCGCCAGCAGGATACGGGACGGCTCCGGCACGGTGATCGCCTGCAGACCTGCGCCGGTGGCGTTGTCCAAGACGAGCGAGTAACCGGCTCCGCTCGGAGAAACAAGCCCCGGCGTTCCCGTCGGCAATCCGGTCGCTGGACTCCACAGCTGGGAAACCCACGGGCGGGAATCGCTAGCCAGCGAGACCATGCCTGACCCGGCGTCATAGAGGTCGAACAGGCTCTCCACCTCGATGGCGTTGTAGCGAAGGTCTTGGGCTAGCCCGAGGTTGCGTAGCGCATTGACTTGATCGGAGGTCAGCGCGGAATCGAAGACGAAGAGATCATCGACGAGTGCGTCTAGGTCTTGGTTGTCGTAGCGCCCGAGTTCGATATTCAACTCGCCAGGATTGACACCGCCATCCGCGCGCGAACCGGATACCGTCGTCTGGACTAGAGGGTTGTCGTTGCCCACATAGAGGGTCGCCAGATCGTTTGGTTTGTCGAAGGTCCCGACCACGTAGGTCCAAACGCCAGTCGGCGCGGGAGCAACGCCATTGAGGGAGCCGCCGCTGGCAATCCCCCACTGGTTTCCGTTCAAGTGGATGCCTCGATCCCAGCCGCCGTTGTCGATGGCGAGCGCCCCGGGGAAGCCTGCATTCGTCTGAAGGTTAAACCAGCCGCCAAAGGTAACAGTAGGCTGCTCGGTCGGATTCGCATTAATCGGGATATTCACCGACCCACCGGAGTTTCCCCCACCATTGCCCGCCGGATCGTTCACATCCAGCGCCTGCCCGCGAAATCCCCCGCTACGAAGCTAAGCTCGCCGGGGTTCTGGGCGGGAACTGCCGCCGGTCCGACGGAGCCGTTGTAGTTGCCCTCGAATTCATAATAGCCAAGCAGGTTTGCCGCTTGAAGGGAGGAAACGCTAAGAAGCGCCGCCGAAAGGGCGAGAACGGATGATGTCTTCATGATAGAAATTTTGCGCGTTTTAGCGAATCTCACCGGAAATGGCGAGGTTTTTTTCCGAGAATTTCGGGTCCTCTTCCTGCCAATCGCTTCTGGATCGCGCCGAGGATCGAGAAATTCCCCGAATCCTGCCCCAGCTCCCAGACCATGACGCCGGCGAGCTGGCGGTCGAAGGCGAGGTCCACCTTGGCGGCGGCGGTCAATCGGCTGTTGAAGGCGTAGCCGCGGATCTCGTCGGCGGTCGGGTCAAATCCCTCGCTGGCGGCGAGGTCCTTGTAAGCCGCCGCCTCGCCCTTGGCGTTGCGGCCGTAGAACGGGATGCCCAACGCGATTTTCTCAGGCGGGCAGCCCCAGCCGATCACGCGGCCGAGGTCGGCCTTCGATTTCTCCAGCGTCGCCTGCGGGAAGCCGTGGTCGTAGGACATGAGGTGGACGCGGTCGATGCCCGCATACGCCGCTTTGCCGAGGTCCTGCCACGGCGCTTGGGCGACGGTGACCAGCAGCCCGCGCGGGCCAAACCGGTCCCGCGCGGCGAGCAGCAGCTCGGCGTAAGACCGCATCTCCGCCTCGCCCTCCGGATGCTCCCAATCAAAGTCGATCCCGTCGAAGCCGCCGCTTTCGCAGAGCGAGGCGAGCGCCTCGACGAATCGGGAGCGCGCCGCCGGGTCGGCGGCGATGGCGGGGAAATGCGCGGACCGCCCCCAGCCGCCGGCGGTGACGAGGACCCGGCAGCCGACCGCCTTTTTGATCGCGCGCAGCTTTTCCAGCGCGGCGGCGGGGATCGGGTCTTCGGGCAAAGTGCCGTCCTCCGGCGGTTCGATGCCGAAGTAGATCAAATCGGTCAGACCGGCGAGCCGGGCGGCATCCACAGAATCGATCCGATAGCTGGGCAGGTAACCGGCGAGAACTTTTGCCGGAGCCTTCTGGGCGTTCGCGGCGGCATCGGCATCGGCATTGGCCGCATCGGTAGGATCGGCAGCATGGGCGGCGGACGTCATGAGCGAAAATGCGGCGGCGATGAGCGAGGCGGGGATTCTCATGGTCGTCAGGATTTAATCCGCCCGCAGGATGCCCGCAGGATCGCTAAGCATGGCGCTTTGGGCGGCGCGGCGGTCAGATCGCGGGAACAAGAAGCCTATGTAGAAAAAGAATGCATCCAAAAGGACTCAGGCTCTACTCGGGGATGATCGTGATGCTCACAGCAGAGATTTCGAGCTGTCTCGAACCCTTTTGATAGCGGATCGCCACCTGATAGATTCCAGGTCGGGTGACATGTTTTGAGATATCGATCTCAATTGGATTCGGTTTTTCCGCGTCCCAGACCCCGACTTCAAGATCTCGATTGGAATTGGGACACGTTAACACGATGTTGCCTTTACTGTTCGTTGAGCGATGGCTGCCATGGATATGTATCAGCGCCTTTGCGCCGGTTGTCTGAACATCGATCGCATAAACGTTGTTAGTAGCTTTTTATTCCGGCGACTCCATGCTGGACAAGCTCATAAACTCTCGGCTTTGCGGATTCCTCGGCGACCGAAGCCTCAAGGCGTTCGATCTCTCGCTGAATCGCATTGGCATCATCAAGCTTCTCCGCTCTAAGCGCCTCCTTCTTTTGGTTTTCTAATACCGCTATTACCTCACGCGTCTTCGTCCGAATTTTATCCTTTGCGTCTTCGAGCGTATCGGTCTTAAAAGACTCGAGCTTTTGAACCAGTGATTCAACGGAGGATGGCAAATCCCCCGCTAATACGGAGTTTGCCATTAGCGCAATTAGGCACAAGGAAACAGAAAATTGCGATTTTAGATCCATTTCACTTTAGTGCCATAAAGTGATCCGCGTGGCAAGTAGTTAAATCGCCAGTTCGCTTGCCAAGCGGCTCCAAGTCCTCTCTTGCGATCTAGTCCGCCCGCAGGATGCCCGCAGGATCGCGGCCGGCGGCGCTTTGGGCGGGCAGCCACGCGGCCATCGCGGCGAGGATGGGCGCGGCGGCGAGGATCGTGAGCCATTCGTTGCCCCGGACCGCCGATGCCGCATCGGGCGCGGCGATGCCGAGGCGGGGCAGGGCGAACGCGATGCCGGCGGCGAGCCATCCGCCGAGAAGCCCGGCGACGACCGCCCTTGCCAAAAATGCGCCGAGGATGCCGCGCGACTTGACGCCGAGCGCGCGCAGGATCCCGATCTCGGGCAGCCGGTCGCGCACGTTTCCGAACGCGAGAAGCCCGATCCACGCCATGCTGGCGAGCGCCGCCGCCGGCAGCAGCGCGGCGGCCAGGTTCTCGCGCTCGCCCTTCAGCGCCGCCCGGTCGGCGCGCGCTTTGGCCAGCCTTTCCTGCCCGAGGATTTTCGCGGCGTTACGCGCCTCCGCCCGCGCCAGCGCCGTGCTCTCGGTCTCGATGATCTGGGTGTCAGGCAGGATCTGGTGGAGTTCGGCGCGGATTTCGCCGAGCCGGTCCACGGTCGCGCAGTTGCATTCGAGGGCGAGGATCGCGTTGATCTCGCCGGGCAGAGCGAGCATTTCCTGGCATTCGCCGAGGTTGATCCACGCGGTAATGTCGTCGCGCGACCCGCGCGGCGCATAGATCTCCGCGATCTCGAATTCGCGCCCGTTCAGCGCGACCGATTCGCCTTTCGCCAAGCCGGCCCCGATCTCCGCGCCGAGCACGACTTTGCCCGGCGCGACCGGGTCGAGCAGCGGCTGCTTCGGCTTGCCGTGGAGGAACGGGACCTCGCCGCGCACCCCCATCAGCACGATGGTCCGCTGCTTTTCCTCCCAGGTGACTTTGCGCGTCAGGCTGGGCAGCAGGTGGTTGACGGTCACGATCTTGCTCTGGGCGAGGCGCGTCACATAGTCTTCCGGCATCGTCTTGGAGGCGAAGCCCTCGGCATAGACCTCGCCCAGATCCTGGTCCTGCGGGTAGATGTAGATGTTGAAGCCGAGCCCCTTCATCGATTTCCGCATGTCATCCTCGTGCGCCGCCATCGCCGCTTTCGTCTCGCCTTCGATCCCGGCGGCGATCCGCTCGGTCTCCGCATCGTGTTCGCGCAGCGCGGCGAGCGACAAGGCGAAGGCGAGCACCGCGAAGGCAGCCCCGCACGCGGAGAGCGCGAAGTTGAGCTTCCGGTGCCGGATCTCGCGGAGGATGAGGCGGGGCAGCGTCATGGGCGGGAATCTTGGGCAGGATTGGCGCGTTGGAAAGCGGAGGCTGACCGGCGGGAGCCGCGCCCGCGCCATGGAAATCCATTTGCCCCGCCGCGCTGCCCCCAATAACAGATAGCCGTTTTTCGACCATCGGACGAACCATGCCCAATTACCTAGTCACCATCGGACTCGAGGTCCACGTGCAGATCAAGACGCACAGCAAGATGTTCTGCGGCTGCCGCACCGAATACGGCGCGCCGCCCAACACGCTGACCTGCCCGGTCTGCCTCGGGCTGCCCGGCGCGCTCCCCGTCCTCAACAAAGGGGCCATCGAGCGCACCATCCTGACCGGCATGATGCTCGGCTGCCGCACGCCCGAAATCTCAAAGTGGGACCGCAAGAACTACTTCTACGCGGACATGCCGAAGAACTACCAGATCTCGCAGTTCGACCTGCCGCTCTGCATCGGCGGCGGCGTCCCGCTCTACGACCATTGCTATCCGAAGGACGCCCAGAAGGACATCGCCCACCCGGGCAAGACCGTCGCGTTGACCCGCATCCACCTCGAAGAAGACGTCGCCAAGAGCACCCACCACGGCACGACCTCGACCATCGACTTCAACCGCGCCGGCACGCCGCTCATGGAGATCGTCAGCGAGCCGGACATCGATTCGCCAGAGGAGGCCGCCGCCTACCTCGTCAGCCTCCGCCAGATCCTAAATTACGGCGACATCTCGGACGCCGACATGGAAAAGGGTCAGATGCGCTGCGACGTCAACATCTCGGTCCGCCCCGAGGGCCAGCAGGAACTCGGTGCCAAGGTCGAGCTCAAAAACCTCAACTCGGTCTCCGCCGTCCGCCGCGCCAGCGCCTATGAAATCGACCGCCAGATCGGGCTACACCTAGCGGGCGAGGCGGACAAGATCGTGCAATCGACCCGCCGCTGGGACGACGACCTGGGCGAGACGCAGGAGATGCGCACGAAGGAAGACGCCCACGACTACCGGTATTTTCCCGATCCCGATCTCCTCCCGGTGCGCACCGCCGAATTGGTCGAAAAAGTCCGCCCCCTGGTGCCGGAGCTGCCGCACCAGAAGGCGGCGCGCTGTGCAGGACTTCGGCGTGACCGACTACGACGCTAGCGTGCTCTCCAGCAGCCTGCCGCTGGTCAGTTACTTCGAGGAAGCCGCCGGGGATCGAAGGCGCCGAAAAAGGTCGCCAACTGGGTGATCAACAACCTGCTCCAGCGCGCTCAAGGACGCCGGCAAGGCGGTCGAGGAATCGCTCCCGTCGGCCGGCATCCGCGAACTCGTCAATCTGATCGAATCCGTAAGGTCAACAGCAACCAGGCGAAGGAAGTCTTCGCCGACATCTTCGAGTCCGGTAGGGAGCCACCGAGGTCGCCAAAGAAAGAGGCTTCGAGCCGCAAGACGCCGTGCGAGATCGAAGGCTTCTGCGACCAGGTCATCGCCGCCAACGCCGAGATCGTCGAGCAGATCAAGGCGGCAACGACAAGGCGATCAACTTCCTCAAAGTACCGGTCATGAAGCTAAGCAAAGGCAAAGCCAACCCCCAGATGGTCGAAATCCTCGCCAAAAAAATCCTCGGCTAGCGCAGCCCTGCCGAAGGGGTTGCGGACGTCCGCGCCGCATCAGCCATGGAGCCACGGAGCAAATCCAGGCTACTTCGGCAAGGCGATGCCAAGCCCTCGGGATCGCTGCGCGTCCTTCAGGACGCGGGAATGGGTGAGCATGGTGATCCCAAGACGATGCCCAGGGCTGGTATGCCGTCGCCCCGTTGGGGCTGAGGAAGATGCGTTCTGAAGGAACGCCGCATAAACTCGGGGTCGGGCGGACGTTACGACCCGATGCGGCGTCCCTTCAGGACGCGGGAATAGGCGGGTTGGTGATCCCAGGGAGACGATGCCCAGGGCTGGTATTGCCGCCGCCCCGTTGGGGCTGAAGAAGATGCGTTCTGACTGAACGCCGCATAAACCAGGGGCGGGCGGACGATTCGACCAGATGCGGGCAGCCTGCGCCGATTTTGAAACCCAAGGAACGATTCGCAATGAAGGTGAAGGCGATGCCGCAAGCCCAAGACGGCAAGAGTGCCGTCTCTACAGAATGCTGCCGGAGCCAAGGCGATACATGCCTTCCGCTCGGATCAGGAAATCAGCGATCAGCGGCTTTGAAGCCTCCCGCCCGATTTGAACCGCTGACGAACGCCAAGCTGAATTAGACTGATTGCCAAAGAGATTTGCGCCTATTTTGATACCCGCCATGGCTGGCAAGCTACGGGGTGCCGCGCAATCCGGGCGTCGCGGATCAATCTCCTCCTGGGAGGGGTCGGGGGTGGGTCAGCGCGCAGCGAACGACCTCTGCGGGATCACCCGCCAATCGTCGACCCTAATGCAAGGCGTTGACATCAAGGACTATACACCTCATCTGCCCACTAAATCCTCTCCAAGGAGGGGGCTTTCGGCGCGACGCTCAGCCTCATCTGAGCCAGTGCAAAACTTCGCATGTTGGGCTGCCGATTCCCGCAATCGTTTTTGGCAATGAGTCTAATCCATCCCACACCGCAGGAATTTTCCTACCCCCATTTTCCTGCCAAAAAGAAACCTACCATCACCGCCGCCCCCCCAAAGCTACCGATAGACCAGTTCATGCCCGCAGATCCGGTTCGGGCACAGCCAGCCGGATTTGCGCTTGAACACACTTTTTCTCCACCTTCTTCATCTTCGACCCACACTGGTGGCAGGTCGGGATCCAGTAGTTTCCCTCCGTCGCGATCGCGAACAATGCCCGGGTCGTCCGATCGTCCGGCGCGCTGCGGAGCAGTTCGAGCAAATTCGCCCCGTCGAGCAATTCGACATCGGTGGCGTTCCGCATCGCGTGCCGCAGCCCCGGCGCAAAATAGCCCGGCGTGATGAAAACGCCCCGATCAAAGCCCGAGCGCCGCATCAGATGCCGCAAATCTTCGATATCGCCCAGATCCGAGCTCTCCCCGGCACCATGCGGTGGCAGCGGATCAGCAGCACCGGTGCCTCGATCCCCGCCGATAAACCAAAATCGGCGGGTCCCCCCAGCTCCCCCAAATCCGCCAGCTCCGCCCGGAAATTCAGGCGCCATTCCACAATCGCCGCCACCAATTCCTCCAGTCGCCGCCGATTCCAGGCGCTGGATCAATTCCCACGTCCATTGCGGATCGGTCGTTTTTACAGGGTTCTGGATCTTGGGTCGCGATCATGGCAGTTTCATCAAGTTTGTCAAAAATACAATAATCATAAATACTGAATTTCAAGCGATTGTTTGGAAATTTTAATATTTATGAAATTCTGGAGTCACTGGGTTCGCAAGACCCGATGATGGAGGGCGTCGGATCACCCTGCCGGGAGCGATTCTTCACGTCGCCGCCGAATCTCTGGGCTTAGACTGAATGCCAAAAAGATTGCGCCTATCGCAGAAAGCCCGACCGGCGGGATAATGCGATTCGAAGGAATCCGCCGCGTAGCGGCGCCGACTGTAGCCCGGCCCTTCAGGGCCGGGTCCCATCCCGGCACCGTGCCGCCCCGTCGCGTCGCGACGATTGACCCGGGCGCTGGCGATCGCGCAGAACCCGGCGTTCAACCGACGCTACGCGGCGGGATGGCTCCCGCTCGCATCACCCAGCCTTGAAAGGCTGGGCTACAAATCAACCGCCGCTACGCGGCGAGACGCAAGCCCGGCCTTGCGCAATCGAGTTGGCCGATCGCTCAAACCTATCACGCAGGCGCCGGGTTTCGGGCCGCCATTTTCCCGCACGGCTTTTTGGCAATCATTCTAATCAAATTTCAATGAATCGAGAAACCGCCGCCAAAGTGGCTTAGCGCGATGCGGAAAACCGATCTCGTGCGTTTCGCCATCGATCTCCACGCGGCGGTCCTCTTGAAGTCCCACCGTCTGCCCATTTGAAAACATCGCGGGGCGTCGAGCCATCGTCCGGTCCCTCTTGATAAAAAGTTGTCGGACCCGAGATGAGCTGGAGCTGGGACACGTTGATCGCCCGAAGAAGCGGGGCAGTTGCGCCGTTGATCGGCTCAGCTGCAAGGAAAGTACGTCATCTAGGAGATTCGTAGGCGATGTCGCGAGCCGGCGATCGGTAAATGGGGCAGGAAAGCGATAGGCTGGCGCTTGACCAATCGCGCAGCACCCGAACCTTTAGACTGCGGATCTCGTCGATGTGCCTGTCCCGAACTGCCCAGATATCCGACCCAACAGTCGCGCGAATCTCGGCTCAGGTGGTCGCCAAACATGGACTTCCAGTCGGCGATCAACTCGGTCCCGTCGGTGAATGAAGCGGTCACCTCGGTCAGCATCACCCCTTCGGTTGAGTGAAGGTATTGCATGGTAAACTCCGTGATCGATTGGTCGCGAGCCAAATGGAAAGGATACTCTCGTATTATCTGAACCTCGAAGTCTGATTTTTCGTGCGCAATCTTATGACCCTTAATCGCCATCACCCCCGATGGAAGCGGCTCGGTAAACGTGACCGAATAAGCCTCGGGCTTCCCAGTATAAATCGGCACCAGCAGCCGGAGGGCGGGCGCGTGCCAGCATTTGATCGCCGACGGGGCAAACGCATCGTCTAGCGCCCCGCTTTCCGGCAGCGCCTCGCGCCCGCTTAGCCGCACATGCGTCTGCGCGTCGAAGACGAGCGGCCTTGCGATGGCGATCTCGTCGGGATCCTCGTTGACCGCGATCTTCAGGGCGACGCCCAGCATCGGCCAGCCGTAGGTCTTTGCGGTTCCCGGCTCGATCCCCATCGCGCCCAGTTGGGCGGGCGATAGCGGCGCGAGATCGGGGGAAAAATACTGGTAGGGTGCAGACTCGGCACCGCCCACCGGAACGGCGACGGCGATGGCGAGGACCTTGCCCGCACGCCCATCGGGCAGCGTGAAGGCACCGGATTCGTCCGGGGCGATCATCTCGCGGTAGCCGGGCGAGCCGGGCGGCACCGCCGCCGGGTGGAACGCTGCGTTCCACTCGTCCTCCGCCCACGCCCGGACCTCGGTCGGTGAAATGACCACGTCTGCCGCAAATGGTCGCGAACGCTCCCACAGCACGATCGCGCCGACGCCCGCGAGCAGCGCGGCGGCGATGCCGGAGAGCATCAAGATCGGCTTGCGGGCGAACATCATGCCGGAGCATGCGCGGCGCGCGGAATCGAGTCAAGGTTCGGAGTCCGCCGCCAAATCTGCGGTCGAATCCGCGAAAACCCGCGTATCGGTCAGGAGCATGACCGCCCGCGAATTCGCCGAACGGGTTTTGTTCTCCACGACGCTGGAGGAAAAGCTCGCGCCGCCCCCCGAATCCCTTGATTTCGGCGGGGTGGGATCGGCGTTGGCCGGAGCGCCGGGCGATCCGGGGCGGCCGGCGGATCTGGCGCTGCAGCCGCCGGGATCGCGGGAGCGGGCGGACTTCCCCGGCGCGGCGCGCCTGCGGGATGAGCGCGACCGCGGGGTGCTGCTCCACTTTCTGGCGAACCACGAATTGCTCGCCACCGAGCTGATGGCGCTCGCCTTGCTCAAGTTCCCCGACGCGCCGGCCGCCTTCCGCAAAGGGCTGGTGCGCACGCTTTGCGACGAGCAGGAACACACCAGGCTCTACATGGCGCGCATGGCGGCGTGCGGGCTGCGCCTCGGCGACCTGCCGGTCAACCGATACTTCTGGGACGCGGTCTCGACCATGGAGTCGCCGCTCGACTACGTGTCGCGCCTCAGCCTCACATTCGAGCAGGCCAACCTCGACTTCGCCCGGTTCTTCGGCGCGGCGTTCGCGCAGGCGGGCGACGCGCCGACCGCCGCGCTGCTCGACCGCATCTACCGCGATGAGATCGCGCACGTCGGCTACGGGCTGAAGTGGTTTCGGCGGTGGAAGGCTCCGGGCGACAGCGAGTGGGAGGCGTTTGGCAAAGCGCTGCCGTTCCCGCTTTCCCCGGCGCGGGCCAAGGGCGCGGGCGGCTTCAACGCCGAGGGGCGACGCCGCGCCGGGCTGGGCGATGCGTTCATCGCGGAGCTGCGCGCCTTCCAGCAGTCGCGCGGCCGGACGCCGAATGTCTTTTGGTTCAACCCGTGCGCCGAAGCCTCCGTCGCCGCCGGGAAGCCGCACCCGATGGATGCGCTGGAGCGTGCCGCGCAGGCGGACCTCGCCCTGCTCATGATCCACGCCGCGCGCCGCGACGATGTCGTCGCCGTCCCGCAGCGCCCCGGACCCGAATTCCTCGCCTCGCTCGAAACCGCCGGCTTTCCGCTGCCCGAGATTTTGGGCGAACTGGACGCCGCGACGCTGGCGGAGCGCAAGCCGCGGGCTGCGCCCGCGGGCATGGGCGCCAGATTCGGCGGCGTTCCTCGCGCCGCTGCGCCCCGCCTGACCCTACCGCATGGGCGAACTCGGGACAGCGCGGCGGCTGGCGGCACCTGTATTCCAGCGTGGCTTCGCCGACCGGCTGCGCTGACGGATCGGCGGCGGTGATTCCGATTTCTCTGCCCGGCGGGCTGCGCCGATGGTGCGCCTCGCCGACGCGGCGCGCGATGCCGCTGCCCGCATCGGCGGCGACGCCGTCGCCAAGGCGGCGTTCGGCACCGCCGCGACGCGGCGGTTGCCAGAGGGGCAAATCGATGCCTGCACCGAACCTGGTCTCCCGGACCCGCGGCGCAAGGCGGCATCGTGATCGAGCCGTGGCTCGACCGCGCCTCGACTTCTTCCGCAATACGACGTCGCCGAAGGCGGCGCGCCCCGCCTGCTCGATAAAGATCTGCCCGCAACGAAATCGCGCTGGGCGGCGGCGGGTTCCGCGCGGCGCTCGCCGCATGGCTCGCTCGCCCGGCTTACTCGGACGAATGCCGCGGGATTTCATCTTCCGCCGCGACGGCGGAGCCGCCTTCCGCCACGCCTTCTCGAATCCGCCATCCCCGCCCTGCTTGCCCCGCACCTCGCCGACGCCGGATTCCGCGCCCGGTCGGCATCGCCTCTGTCATGCCGACGCAGGCTCGCTCCGGGCCTCAAACCCATCGTCGAGATCAACCTGCGTTACACGATGGGCCGCATACCCCCTCGAAATCGCCCGCCGCATCGCCCCTACCGCCACGCCCGCCTCGAAATCATCGCCCGACGCCAGCTCAAACGCCTCGGCACCGAAAAGCTTCCCGCCTACGCCGCCGCCCAAGCCCAAGCCAACCCGCCCCAATTCACCGGCAATCCCCCAAAGCTCGCCACCGGGTTCCTCGCCCTAACCGATCCGCTCAGGCAATGGAGCTGATGGCGGTTTTGCGCGGTAGTTGTCGCGGCAGTGCAACTTCGTGCGTCCGCCTGTGGCTACAAGGTTCCTGCTTCAGAATCTTTCAGCTTTAGCTTTCATACGAGCGTCTCTAGGATTGAGTAGACCGTGAGTGCAACGATCAACTGCTGGCAATTTCAAAAACTTTGCCTCGCCCCAATGTTTTACCGCATAAACTCCCGGATTTTATCGTTGACTAAGCGCACTAAAAACCGAAAAGAACCTGATCTTAAAGGCGCTGAATCCAAAACGACCGCAAGTCAGAAGAACACTCAATTATATCCACTATGAACGATATAGAGATAAAAAACTAAAAAGGCATATTACCGGAGAGCGATTACCTTGAAACAAAAACGGCTCAACCTCCAATCGATGATCTCCGAGGCAGTTAAGAACACAAAAGCGCTAGCAAGAGTCTGGAAGCCGAGCAACGATTCTGATCTCCGCCGCTTGCTAAATCGACATGTGTAACTCGTTCGGGGGTGCTTGTTGTTGAATTCGTCCAGTTCGAGCAAAGGAAGCCAACTCTTCATCCTCGAACTCAGATGCGGACGGCATCCTTCCGCTCCATACTCAACCACAGAAAAGAAGAAGATTGCGAAGAAGTCGATGGGGTTCTCTACGCCGCTGTTAAGGGAAACGAACTTGCGATCCTCCAAGCAGGCGCTCTGCGTATGAAGGCTTTTTTGAGGAGTATCTTGCTTGGGTTCTGGTGGATTTGACCTGCGTAATGAGTCATTCCGTTGGGATCGGACTTAGCAGAGCCTGACGCGAAAGTTAAAGAGCCTCATTAAAAGACAGCCGATAAAGGCATTTACCTTTGACAATGACCTTCATTTTCGCCTACAAAAGATCAGGACAATCCAACGACTGTAAAAACCGTTTCGATCGAAAGCAAGACGCTCGAAAGCGCATTGAAAAACACTTTTGGGAGGAGAGATTAATGATGCTGAAATTCTAGAGGCTGAGCATCTTCATGAAATTAATCATCGAGTATCGAGGCAGAAAGGATCGAATTGCAGATCAAAAGGCGCTCAGAGCTTTCGCGAACATCGCCAGCAATTTGGAAGAAGGCGAGGTTACGATTGACATCAAGGGCGGACCTAAGATAAAAAATGGATGAATTCCTAGTCCGAGAAAACATAAAAGTTGAAGCCGCAAATGGCACTATAATTTTTAATAGCGCAGCAAAGGCTTTATCTGACTGGCTTACCTCTCTAACACGTTACTGACCTCACCTAGGCTAGCTTAAAGCAAGGAAAAGGGAGATTCGCGTCCTATCTTGTCGCGATCCTCCTCTCGGTTTGATTGTTAAAGCAGGATTACGTGGGGAACGTTCATTTCTTCGATGCTAGATGGAATGCGGAACATAGCTTTCGTAAACGCAGGATTTATCGTGGCGGCTTTCAATTTGCGCTTTCGTGCAATTGATTTGATGAAATTCGACGGATTCACCCTCGATCAGGTGACCAAATCTAAAAGTGAGTAAATGTTGTGAGCGGCTAACCCATCTCGTATTGCTCTTTGTATTCACCTCAGCAATCATGGCAATGCACCCACTCCCGGCATGCACCGGATTTGGCAGGTTACGTATTCGGCTTTACGATTTGGCTTTTTCTTTGCGGTCTATTTTCGTTTGTTTATATTCTCTTTGCATTTGAATCGCTAGAACACCTGCTATTCAAGCTTATCAGCGCGAAGCTGCGGAAAGGGAAGATTCAAAATGAACCAGGGTAATGGGCGAAAAGGAGGAGGGCGCTGTTCCCCCAAAATAGGTGCGGATTGTGTTCTCCAATACTAAAGCACTCAGATTACGCCTCGCCAGCGTAGCGCAAAATCGATCCAACCTACCCCTCCACTCGAACACGCCCTCGATTTCGACGGCGACGTTGGCGGGGAGAGGCACCCATGGCGCTGCGGCGGCGACGCCGCGTTCGCCGAAGACTTGGGCGAGGAGTTCGCTGCAGCCGTTGATGACTTTCGGGTGGTCGGTGAAGTCGGGCGGGCAGTTGACCATGCCGGGGAAGACTCTGACGACGCGGCGGACTTTGGCGAGGTCGCCGAGTTCGTTTTGGAGGGTGGCGAGCATGGCGAGGGCGCAGCGTTTACTGTCTCTTACAGCTTCTGTCGAGATCGAGGTCGGCGCCGACTTTTCCGGTGATGAGGCTGCCGTCCGGGCGAAGCGGGAGGTGGCCGGACAGGTAGGCGTAGCCGCCGGAGAGGACGCAGGGGCGGTAGGCTCCGACGGGCTTGGGCGCGGGGGGAAGATCGAGTTCGAGGTTCATGGATAGTTGGGGCGTTGGGAATTGGGGCGGCACCAGAATCGTATTCGGCCGGCGGGGCAAGGCGGTCGTCGCGAAAGGCGAAATCTCCCGTGGACACCTCGCGCCGTGAATACCGACCACTAGCGCGTCGAACCCTCAACCCGCCACCGCCTTTCACCCTGGATCGAACCGCCCACAGAACGCATCGCCGCCGCCGAAAAATCTTGCGCGCGGGCGCGGAGCGCGCTTTGGCTGAAGGCGCTGACCTACGGGCTCGTTCCCGCCCGGCGCGGCGCGCGATGCGGAGGCGGACCTGGTGGCGGACGCCGCGCTGGGGGCGAATGCGGTGCGGCTCTACGAGGTGCCGGACCGCGCGTTTCTCGACCGCTGTGCGGCGGCGGGGTTGCGGGCGTGGATCACGATCCCATGGGAGCAGCACGTCGATTTTTTGCGCGACCGGCGGCTGGCGGGGGCGGTGGAAGATCGGGTCGCCCGCGCGGCGGGGTCGCTCGCCGGGCACCCGGCGGTCCTAGGCTATCTGGTCGGCAACGAAATCCTTGAGCGGCATCGTCCGCTGGATCGGACCGGCGCGCCGCGCGGCGGCATTTTTGGAGCGGCTCGTCGAGCGGGCGAAGGCTGCCGACCCCGGCGCGCTGGTCGCCTACGCGAACTATCCGCCGACCGAATTCCTGCGCGTGCGCAATGCGGACCCTGCGCCTTCAACGTCTATCTCGAAGACCGCGCCGCCTTCCGCCGCTACGCCGCGCGCCTGCAAAACCTGGGCTTCTACGACCTGGGCCGCTCGCCCTCGCGGAGTTCGGCTGCGATTCCCGCGCGCAATACCGCCGGGCAGGCGGATGCTGGGCTGGGCGCTGGCGGAATGCCGCGCCGCCGGCATGGCGGGCGCGGCGGTCTTCGCGCTCGGTTCGTGGCACCGGGCGGCGAAGACGACTGGCTGGGACTTCGGCGTCACCGACCGGGCGGGCGCGGAGAAGCCTGCCGCCGCCGCCGTGCGCGCCGCCTTCACCGGCTGGGGATCGCCGTCGCCGCGCCGGACGCGCCGATGATCTCCGCCCTCGTCTGCACGCGCAATGGCGCGGCGACGCTGCCGGATTGCCTGAAGGCGCTCGCCGCCCAGCGCTATCCGCGCTTTGAGGTCATCGTGGTGGATGACGGCTCGACCGATGGCACCGGGGCGGTCGCGGCGCGCTTCTCGCGCCGGGCGTGCGCTACGTGCGGTATGATCCCGGCGGGCTGAGCGCCGCGCGCAACCGGGCGGCGGCAGAGGCGCGCGGCGAGATCTTTGCCTACACCGACGACGATTGCCTGCCGGACGAGGATTGGCTCGCGCGGCTCGCCCAGGTCTTTGCCGAAACCGGGTGCGGCGCGCGGCGGGCGGCCCGAACATCCCGCCGCCGCCGCGCAACCTCGCCGAAGCCTGCGCCGGTGCCGCGCCCGGCGGACCCGCCCACGTCCTGCTCTCGGATGTCGAGGCGGAGCACGTCCCGGGCTGCAACTCGCCGTGCGCCGGGAGGCGTTCGAGAAGATCGGCGGCTTCCGCGAGGTCTATCACGCGGCGGGGGACGACGTCGATTTTTGCTGGCGGCTGGAGGAATCGGGCGCGCGCATCGCCTTTGCGCCGCGGCGATGGTCTGGCACCGGCGCCGCGGGGGCTGGCGCATACCTGCGGCAGCAGCGCGGCTACGGCAAGGCGGAGGCGCTCCTCATGCGCGACCACCCGGGGCGGTTTGGCGCGACGGGCGGCGAGCGCTGGCGCGCCGGCCGACGCGTCGCTGCCCTCGGCGGTCGGCTGGCGGATCTACGGCGGCAATGTTCTACCACGCCGCATTCCCGCCATCTATGCGGTTCTCGACGCGCTCTGGCGGCACGTTCTCGGAGCGGCTTCCGCTGGTGCGCCGCCTCGGCGCTGCTCGGCATCGCCATTGCGATCTTCTTACTCGCTCGCCGCCGCCGCCGGGGTCATGCTCGCCCGCGCTGTGCTGGCGGCAAAGCGGTCCGCCGGGGCATCGCTGCCGGACGGCTATCGCGGTCCGCGCGCGCGGCTTGCCTTCGCCCTCGCCTTCTCCAACCGATCCTCCGCGTGCCTCCTGCTGGATCTGGGCGCTACTAAAGCCCACCCGGCTCCGGCTCCGGAGCGAAGCGGCGATTCCGGGGGAAGCGGTAGCCGAGGTCGCCCGCGCCCGGGCGCCATCGAGCGCGCTCGTCGCCGCCGCCGCCTTACCGCACTGGACCGCCGAATCCGAATTCTGGAGCGATCCCGCTGCGGATGGCGATGGCACGGCTAATGCGGATCCCGACGCCGGTCACGGCGCAAAGCCGGTGCCTGAGATCCTCGCCGACCGCGAGGCGCTGCTCCCGCGCCTTCGCGAGGCACTTTCCCAGGGCGGCGTCCGCTGGCGTCTCGCCGATGGCTGGGACCGGTTCGACTTCTGGCTCCGCCCCAGCATTCTCTGGAATCTCGGGATCGCGACCGCCACCGAATACCACGGCAGCGGCCGGTGCCTGACCCGCGCGCGCCTCGCCTCCCGCCTCACCCCGCTCGGCGGCGCGCTCGCCCTCTGCGCGGTCTCCGCCGCCAGCCTCGCCGGTGCCCTCGTCGGCGGCATCGCCGGGCTAAAGCTCGCCGTCATCGCGGGCGGCACCGGCTTGATCGGCATCGAGATCGCGCGCCGCGCCGGGGTCGCCCGCGCCCGGGAAATCCTCAGAGAGGCGGCGTCGAAGGCGGGTCTGCGCCGGGTGGCGGGGTGACGCGGAATTTGGCCGGCAGCCTGTGGGGGTCCGATTCCATCGAAGCGAGGCGGCCCCGGATCTGGGCAGGTCTTGTGATTGATGGGTCGCGATCTGGGAAAGAGGCGTTCGATGGTCCCGCTACGGCGAGGTGTTGCAACCGCAGCACCGCTGGATTTCGCCACGGGTGAAAGAATCGCCATGGCGCGGAGGACAATGGCTGATCGAACCCGCTCCCCATTGGAAAATTGCAGGCGGGTTGTAATCGCGTCGGTCGCCACGATCAGATAGTTTGGCACAAACATGAAACGCATCCCCTGCCCCGCCTGCGGCATTCGGTATCGCCGGCGGCTCACGCCTGCTCCCAGTGCGGCCATCCGGTAGGGGAGTTGATGCGGTCGGTTGAAGAAAGAAAATGCGACGCTTGTAGAAACGCCGCCACCCAAAGGTGCGTATCCTGCGGCAGTTTTAGCTGCGCCAGCCACCTAGAACCCGTTTCATCGCGGCCGGGCGTCGCGCTCTTCTGCGAAAAATGCGCAAACGATCAGCGGGAGACAAACAACGTGAAGATGATCGTAGCGATCCTCGCCATCCCTTTCCTGATCATAATGCTCGCGGCGGCGAATTGATCCCCCACCCTTTTCCTTGAATGAAGCGACCCGTACGGGACTCGAACCCGTGTTACCGCCGTGAAAGGGCGGTGTCCTAACCACTAGACGAACGGGTCGTGGTTTGGAAGGTCGGTAGAATGCCTTAATTCCGTGGCGGTGCAAGCGGAATTCTGCCTAAATTTTGAGCGGAGCATGGCCTGCGTTTCGGGGGGAGGTTACAGACGGTCCGGCGGATTGTAATGGCGCTGGGCCGGGGGAATGGGCGAACATGACCGCATGATGACGCCGCAGAATGCCATCGACCAATGCCGCCCGGCTTGCGCCAAGGTGCCGTGGATCTTTCTCGCCCCCGATATCCCGCGCCCAGTGCAGGAGAGGGCGGCGCTAGCCTTCCGGCGGATGATACCGGGTGAGATCCTGGCCGTGGCGATGAACCCGGTCCCGGCGGGCGAATCCGATTTTGACGCCGCAGTCGCGACGGCGGAGCACTTTGGGCTGAAGGCGAACCGGCAAACCGTGGCGTTCGACATCCGGGATACGGCGAAACTCGGGCAGGGGGACCAGCCGGGCGAGATCGTTTTTCCCGATGGAACCCGGTTCACATTCCTGAATCCGGCGACCGGAATCGCGCTGGCCAATGTCCTGGCCAAACTCGGGAAGGCGCGCGCCGAGGCGGATGCCTCCGCCAAGGCGACGCGGCACCCGCTGCCGCCGCCGATCCCGCCGGAGAAGCCGGTCGCCCCAAAGATGCCGCCCCCGCCCGAAACCAGATCGCCCCGGGAAAGCCCCTTCCGCATCGGACCTTCGCCGCCGAGTTCGCCAAAGCGAGAGCCAGCCCCGAAAGCGCCTCCGAAACCCGCCGGGCGCCGGTTTGCCAGCCTGGCCGAGGCGCTCGATGCGCCGCCGGAAGAGGTCGCGGAGATCGTCGCGCCCGGCGCGGGCATCGCGGCGGTCCCGCCGGGGATCGGAAAGCTGCGCGCGCTGCGGATGCTCGATCTGTCCCGCAATGCGATCGCCGATCTGCCGAGCAGCGTCGCCGACCTCCAGTCGCTGGCGGTCGCCGACCTCGCCGGCAACCGGCTGCGCTTTCTGCCCGGCCCGCTCTGCCGCTGCCTCGCGCTCAAGCACCTCGACGCCAGCGACAACGCGATGGAGGGGCTGCCCGCCGCCGCCGGGTCGCTGCCCGCGCTGGAGGAACTCGACCTCTCCGGCAACCGCCTCGGCTCGATCCCATTCTCGCTCTCCAACGCCCCGAAGCTGCGCTGGCTGGACCTGCGCGGCAACCCGGCGATCCGCGAGTCCGACTCGGTCATCGCCCGGCTCCGCCAGCGCGGCGTCGAGGTCCTGCTCGGCGAAGAATAGGTTTTTGCCCTCGCCCCCGCCCCCGCCTTCCCCTATCCTGCAAGCATGAGCGCTCCATCCCAGCTTAACGAAATCATCAATCTGCTTATTGGGGCAGGATCCTTCCTCGTGACCGCCTTCATCTTGGCGGCCTGCGTGATCCTTTGGCGATTCCACCGCGGCTGGGCATCCCTGCTCATGGTCGTCGGAGAAGCGGTCGGGCTGGTGAGCGCGCTCTTCTGGAGTTTTGGCATCCGCTTCATCCAGCGAAACCCGGACCTCGATCTCAACGGACCGATCATCAAAGGCATGCAGGGATTCGGCTTCCTCGGCCACCTGATGTTTGCCATCGGCTTGCTTAACGTTGCCTTCGCCTATGGGTCCCTGCTCCACCGCGCGAGGGCTGCGGAGTTGGAGCGCGATTCGATGGGGAGGTGAGGCGGTCGGCCGATCGGCTTTTCATTGCGCCAGTGGCAGGAGGCGGACCGCGCGGAGGTTGGCGATGCCCGCGCCCTCCTTGACCGCCACCTTCGGGGCGACGGAGACTTTTGCGGAGCCTTGGTCATGCTGGATCGCGAAGTCCCCTCCCTCGACCCAGCGGTAGAACGTCCAGTCGGCAGTGTCGGGAACGGGGAATTCGCGCGCGATCCCATCCACGGAGATTTCCATGGTCGATCCCTCCCATCCGGACTTGCAGGCGAGGAGGACTTCGGCGCGATACTTGCCGGCGGGGAGGTCCTTGAGCCACCAGCTTGCGGATGATTTTGAGTCGGTCCAATCCTCGAGCGCCCAAGCGCCGGTCCGGATATCTGGGAGCCGCTGGTTGTCCTCCATGACCGCGTAGAGCGGGAGCATGAGACGGATGCCGCGCGGGTCGGGCGCCGATTGGCTTTCGCTGATCTGCTGGAGGATCCGGCGCGCTCTCTCGCTGGTCGGCGCGGCGATCCGGGCGATCCTTTTGACCCGTGAAAGCCGGTTGAACCAGGCGGGCAGCGGATCGGTCGTCGGCAGCGATGTGTGGAGCGCCTGCCGCAAGAGCGCTTGGGGGTCCCCGGCCAGTGGACGTTCGCCGCCCTCCGGAACCGAGAGAAATACCGCGTCGGTGAGGAAGGGGATGGCGTCGCCCTTTTGACCGGCAATCGCCTCCAGCCCGCGCGCGACCTTCGGCTGTTCCCCACTACGCAGGTCGTGCAACGCGCCCTGGAAGCGCCGCCGGCCATGCGCCTGCGCCTTCTCGCATTCGCCCAGCAGACCGGCGGTCCGCTGGGCGACGGCGTCGATCCCCTTGGCCCCGGAACCGACGAATCGCCAGAGCGCCTGGTCGGCCGCCACCGGATCGTCTCCCATCAGGCGGTCCCAGAGATCTGGGATTTCGTCCTCGGCGAGCGGCAGTTCGGTGGACAGGGCTTCCACGGTCACCCGCTCTAGCCCCCACGATTCGTCGGTCAGGCCGCCGTTGCTAAAGAAGCCGAAAAAGCGGATCGAGAACTCGTCGTCTCCATGCGGGATCGTCCAGTCGATCGCGTAGGTCGCATCGATGATCGGCTTTTCGTCAACCTGCATAAACGGGAATCCCTTTGTTCCGACGCCTGCCGCCCCCGTGCCGGACGGGTAGCCCCCGGCGGGAAATTCGTCAGGGTAGGACTGCCGACCCTCGCCCCGCTGCCGCCACGGGCCGATGTGGTCAAAGCTCGTCATGAAGAGCAGCGGTCCCTTCTCGCCGAGGCAGGCGCCCCAGCAATCTGTCTCGAACGGCACCTGATTCCCGTCCGGCGAGCCGACGATGACCAAGGTGGCGCGGAGCCGCACCGCCTGGTGCGGCGGGAGGTCGCGGACGGTCAGCGTCGCCGCATCGTGGTCGCTGAATCGCCCGAGCATCCGCTTGCCGGAGGCGGGGATCTCGCAGCTCCGCGTATCCGACCAGACCTTGGCGCGGACGAATTCATCGAAATTGCTCTCGTAAACCAATTCCGCCGCAGGTGCCGATCCGGCGGGGGCGGCGGCGGGCGAGTCGCCGGCGAGAAAAATGCTGGGGCTAGCAGCGAGACAGATCGCGAGCAGCAGGGGCGGACCGGGGAATCGAGCCAAATTCATGGTACCGGAAGTATCTTTGGGTTCGCGGCATTTTGCAAGACTATCCCTGCCTCCCCCTGCCGGGCGGATCCCCAAAACGACACCGGGGCGCAGGCCCGAAGACCTGCGCCCCGTATCGGAGTGGGCAAGTTGGCTGGTGCGGGAGCGCCCGCCGCCCGCTAGCGGCAGCGGGAGCGAGACCGGTGGTAGGACGGCCCGGATCCGATGCGGATGCTGAACCCGCCGTTCGAGTAGCTGGCGCTAACGCCGCGGTGCGAGGACCCGCTATAGCGCGGGGTATTGCAGCTCGGCTGGCGATAGCTGCGGTGGGTGCTGCAGTGCCCGTGGTTCGAGCACCCGTTGTGGTAGCTCGGGTAGCGCGTCACCCACCGGTAGCTCGGGTGGCCGCAGCGGTCGTAGCCGACGAATGTGCGGTAGGCGTAAAGGGCGGAGCCGCAGGCGTCGCGACCGACATAGCGGCGGTCGCAGTCCCCGGCAGAGGCGTTCGGCGCGGCGGCGAATCCGACCGCGATGATGGCGGCAAGGAGGGCGAGTAACGTTTTCATGGTGGTGTCGAGTTGGTTTAGGTTTTCGTCTTGGGCGGCGCGCCGGGCTATCCGGCTTCGCCTGGGTTTGCGCAGGGCGGTGATCATCGCGGTTGCAGTGCGTTCGACGCGGTCCGGCCCGCATTATTCAAAGCCGCCGCAAAATTTTTTGGCAGCGACAATCTGCTTGATTGCGCGAACGCCGACGCTACTATTCCAGCCGCCCGGGTTCCCATCCCGCCGCGCCCGAAAATCTCGGGGCATTAGCTCAGTTGGTAGAGCGTCTCGTTCGCAATGAGAAGGTCAGCGGTTCGACTCCGCTATACCCATTCCCCATTTCTTGAGGAAAGCCCTATTAGGACAAAAGGGTTTCGGAAACTCGGGGTGATCGTAGGTCAAGTCCGCCCTAGACCGGGAGAGTGCGCAAGAATTTCTTCGCGTAGAGCGCCCGACGGACTCCGGGTAGGTGCCACCTCTAATGTCTAGCCTCTTACCCTGACCAGGATCTCCGGCTGCGAGTTTCTCCAAGAGTCGGGCGCGCAGCTCCCCCCATACCGGTCGAACCCCGGTGCTGCGGACGAAGCGGCTTACTTCCCACGGGGTCGCGGGACTGGTGGTGTCAAGCCGGACGCGATGAATTGAGGGCGGAGCCGATGGCGATCTCGGGTGGGCTCTCCCGGCAGGCCCGGCGAGTTTGCAATCGTGCATCGCTTGCCTGTGGCTTATGGTTTGGCGAACAGAAGGCTTATCCACCGAAAACTGAACACCCCCCGCAAGATCATCCACATCGACATGGATTGCTTCTACGCGGCGATCGAGGTCCGCGACAACCCGGCGCTGCGCGGGCGGCCGGTCGCGGTGGGCGGGCGCTCGGCGCGGGGCGTGCTGACGACGTGCAACTACGAGGCGCGGGAGTTCGGCTGCCGCTCCGCGATGCCGACGTTCAAAGCGCGGCGGCTCTGCCCGGACCTGGTCGTCGTCCCGGTCCGGTTCGACGTCTACCGGCGCGAGTCGGCGCGCATCCGCGAGATCTTCCGGCAGTTCACCGCGTTGATCGAGCCGCTCTCGCTGGACGAGGCTTACCTCGACATCACCGCGCTGAATTCGTCCGGCGCGGCGGTGGCGCAGGAGATCCGCTACCGCATCCGGCAGGAGACGGGGTTGACCGCCTCGGCGGGCATCGCGCCGAACAAATTGCTCGCCAAGATCGCCAGCGACTGGAACAAGCCCGACGGCCAGCGCGAGATCCGGACGGAGGACATCCCCGCCTTCATGGAGCCGCTCCCGGTCCGCAAGCTCTGGGGCGTGGGCGGCAAGACGGCGGATAAGCTCGCCGCGATCGGCGCGGCGACCAGGCGGTTCGGGCGCTTCACCGCCGCCGAGCTAGGCGCGCGCTTCGGCAAGTTCGGTGCCGCGCTCTACGCGATGGGGCGAGGACGCTACCGCGAGGTCAAGCCGGACCGATCCGCAAGTCGCTGAGCATCGAGCGCACGTTCGGCTATAACCTCGAAACCGAACTTACCTGCCACGAGCTGCTCCGCCCGCTGATCGACGAGCTGCGCGCTGACCTGGTGGCAGTGCCCTGAGCGGCGTATCCGCTCGGTTTTTGTGAAGGTGAAGTTCGCCGACTTCCAGACCACCGCCGAACAGGCGTGCGCCGAGGTCGCCGATACCGCGCTCCACGCCCTGCTGGCTCGAGGCGGTCGCGCGGCGAAGGCAGCCGGTCCGGCTCCTCGGCGCGGGCGTCCGGTCTGCGGCGGCGGAGGGCGAGGCGGCGGAGGGGCGCAGCTCGAGTTCGGATTGCGATCCGCTGGTCGGGAAGAGCTGCGCTTTGCGAGTTTGCTTTGGGGAAGCCTGGCTCGTCGTCCTTGAGCCGCATGCTCCGGAGCGCAGCGGAGACAGACAGCCGAAGGCCGCCCGCAGGGCGAGCGGAGCGGGAGTCAAATATCCGCAAGACACTGCCTACGGGACTGCCCGGCGCGCCAGCGCCCTGCCAACCGCGAAGCGACGCCAGAGCCCCGACGTAGGAGGGATAAACCGCTCACCCTACACAAACAAACTCCCTGCATCCTCCCCAGCCCCCACCCTTGGCATTTGAAGCGAGGAAGTACACCCATCGAGGCGAACGGACAAAGGACGATTTTGCCCCTTGACGGATGGGCAGCCATATCAGACGTTTGAGACTTGGCAGCCGCTACGGGGAGCGCCAGTCCGATTCAGGGTAAAGGGTTCTCATCACGATTCAATCTTCGACTCGGGGCGTGGTAGCGGGTTGTCCAGCCGCGACTTGTTAGCCGTTGTCTTTTATGTGGGTGAACTCACCCTGTTGTACTTCGCGCATCCAATTTGACGAGCGCAACGGCGATGTCCTTCTGAAGGTCATCCAGTTGTCGAGTCTCCTGATCCAGGTTTGCCGTGCCTTCATGATCGCAAGCGCCCCCGATCATCGTCATCGTTGAATGGGTGCGTCCCGTAATGCGCCTCAATTGCCTCTCACGCGGAAGAGTCGCCCGAGGGGGTTCTGAGTCACCAAAAAGCATTCGTGATGCGCTTCCTCTAGATTCTGCCGCCGAATCTTGCCCGCGATCTGCCTTAGATCATCGATCGTGGTTCGAGGCGAAGTCCCCGCTGCTGTTCCAAAAATACTGATCCAATCCACCGTTGCTGAGTTCGGCGGTCAACCACCAGAAGCGGACTGCCATCTGCCTCCCCTCGTTCAGTTGCTCGTATCCCTTCTTCCACTCCTTCCACTCCTTCTCTACGTCCTTGTCGAAAATGTAGTAGAACTGCCCGAAGCCTTGCTCGGCGGTCGCCTTCGCCCATGTCGGTGTGAATGGGAGTTTCATTTTCGGCTAACGTTTGAGCGCTGGCGCCCGCTGGGGCGGGAGTGCGCGTCGAAACGGGATGGCGGGTTAAAGTTACGGAGCATACCGACAGAGCAGCCCCAGCGGTTGTCCAGCCGCGCCTTGTTCGCCCATGGTGTTTCGTAGGTGTGCGTTGTGACCATGCGGTGCCGGAATCTACCGTCCACCATTAGAGTCGGCTTCGATGTCTCCTTCTCTGTGATTGTATAGGATAACCAAATCTCGTGCGGGTTGTTCTAGGTGCGAATCCGAAGCGGAGTTACTCGGGCAGCGGAGACTTCTCATCAACTCGCGTGCCCCGGATAGGCTCCAACTTGTACCAATCCTTGAGGGCGGCGTGCTGTCGGAGTATACATCATCTCGTTCGGTCTCAGTGCTTCGCTACGTCGCCCCACTTATCCTCATTCATGAGTTGTGTGATGCGACAAGCATCAGCCAGCGTGACTGACTCTACCTGTGTAGGAGCAGCGGCGGGCGGCTGGAGAAGGATCTGCTCTGGCGGAGCTGCGAAAGCGATCAAAGCGAATGCCCTGACAGTAGCTATCGTCATCGAAGTGAATTTTTCATGGCGAATGGCGCTGTTGGTTAGGCGAACAGTATTAGTGGAATTTACTATTGATATCGCTCCGGGCGATATCGCTTTGATTTAGATATTGGAGCATCCTAAAGCCCTGAGGTCAAGGGGAAACGGTGGAAGCGCGCGCAGGCTGGTTTAGTGATCACGATAACTTAGAACGCTTGATAATCTATTGAGTCTGATTGCCCGATGGGGTTTCTTATCATATCGGATATTTTAGCCCGCCGAAATAGAATTTGGGAGTGGATGGCAGATTCCTTTATTTTTTCGCTTGCGCATGGCGGCTTATTAGAACAGTGGCGTTTCGAACATCTTTAGTGTCGATATGAACGATCTCCCGAAAAGGAAAAGACAGCCGATCCGCTCGTGGGCAGAAGATTTGGAGGCGTCGCGAGATGTCGGCGGCGCGGAGAAGAAGAGGTTCGCGTTTTTGCTGGGGTGGTTCGAGAAGTGGCGCTTTGGGCAAAGGGATGGCTCCGTATCGAAGGCGCGCGTTCTGGCGGGACCAGGTAGGGGCGAAGTGCCTCGCGAGGCGTGGCAGTTGGACGGGTGGGCGGAGGCGGTCAACGTAGCATCGGCATCCTGCCGATCATCCAAGCCAAACCGGCGGAGCCGCACGCCATCGCGAAGTCCGATGCGCTTCGGTGCTTCGATCGCTGCCGCGGCTGGCGGGGGCGGGCGGCCTGCCAGCGCTAGCAAACTGGACGCCAACCAGCGCCAACGGTGCGAGATGAGACAGCCCGGGTGATGAGCCCGGCGAGCGTCGCCCCGGTCTCGCGCGCCAGTGAGGCAAGCCCTGAAAGGGGCGGGATAGGGCGGTCACGCGCTGGAGCGCTGCCGATGTGCAGCACGCTCCTTCAGGGCTGGATGGAGATGGGACGGAACCCGTGGCTGCGTTCGCCTCAGGCTCACTGCGCCCCTCACATCTCATTTGCACCCGGTTTTGGGATAGCAAAATCGCCAGAGCGCGCCGGTGGTTCCTTGTGCCGGCGGTCACGCGCCGGACGCCCTGATGCGTCATTCCGCTCTTGCCCGATTTGGGTCGCCCTTCAGGGCTGAACAGCTCGTGGTGATTGGGACTAGGCCGCGTTCGCCTTAGGCTCACTGCGCCCTGGGGTTATCGTATCACGCACCTTCGGCGCTTGGGAGCCGCCCGCGCGCAGCTCGGGTGCCGGCTGATTCGATCATTTTGGAACGCTTTGCGCGATGGCGAAGCGGTGCCGCGGATCGAAGACGGCAGGAGTGCCGTCTCTACAGCTATCTCATTTTGCACCTTCGGCGCTTGGGAGCCGCCCGCGCGCAGCAGGGGTGCCGCGATTCGATCATTTTGGAACGCTTTGCGCGGAAGGCGAAAGCGGTGCCGCGGATCGAAGACGGCAGGAGTGCCGTCTCTACAGCTATCTCATTTGCACCTTCGGCGCTTGGGAGCGCCCAGCGCAGCAGGGGGTGCCGCGATTCGATCATCAAGGAACGCTTTGTGCCGAAGGCGAAAGCGATGCCGCGGATCGAAGACGGCAGGAGTGCCGTCTCTACAGCTACCTTCTACCTTCGGCGCTTGGGAGTGGCAACCGTTGAGCGCGCCAAGGTGGGCAAAGCCTCTGAAAGGGCGGTCACGCGCCGGACGCCTCGATGCGTCATTCCGCTCTTGCCTGATTTGGGTCGCCCCTTCAGGGCTGGATCATTTTGGGACTGGGGACCATGCGTTCGCCTCAGGCTCACTGCGCCCTGGGCTATCGTATGACGCACCTACGGCGCTTTGGGAGCCGCCCGCGCGCAGCCTATGCTTATGATTCTGATCATTATGGAACGCTTTGCGCGGAAGGCGAAAGCGGTGCCGCTGGATCGAAGACGGCAGGAGTGCCGTCTCTACAGCTATCTTCATTTTGCACCTTCGGCGCTTGGGAGTGGCAACCGTTGAGCGCGCCAAGGTGGGCAAAGCCCTGAAAGGACGGGATAGGGCGGTCACGCGCCGGACGCCCCGATGCGTCACTCCGCCGTTATCGGGTGTTGCGTCGCCCCTTCAGGGCTGGATCATTTTTTGAGACCGGAACCCAGGGCTGCATTCGCCTTAGGCTCACTGCGCCCTGGGCTGTCTTATGGCGCACCTACGGCGCTGGAGACAGCCCATGGGGAGCCGTCCCGCGCCACCAGGCGGGTACCAAGGCTCAGGTGACCAGCTGCCCGCTGCCTCGCCTGCCGCAGACCCAGCGAACTGTTCGCCACGAGGTTGCTGCTCTACGGGTTCGCCCGGGTGGGAACCGGCTTCGCCCGCGCGCCCCCGGACCTGGGCGGGCTTGTTGCCCGAACCCCGTTGGCGCAGCCGCGCCGCTGGCCACCCGCGAGACCGCCGCGTGGCGGGGACGCCACCCGCTTCTGGGAGCGCCTCGATTTTGGGTTCGTTCTGACTACTCCTCCGCCGTCGACTCTGGAGCGGTAGCGGTAGGCCGGGCGCCGTCTTGTTCTAGACCGTCTGTTCGTGGCTCAACAGGAACGACAGCTCCATCCTTCCACAACGCCAAGCGCGAACCAAACCGAGAGGCGCGTATTCTGGCGGCTTCCGCTGCTCGGTTCATGCAGGCAAGCGCCGCATCAGTTTCGGTCAGTTCACCTATGCGATTGGCCCAGCTAGGACAGATGGCGTTGAACCACTATCACTCTTTGCCAGCGCGGCGCTGTTCGGGAGGTTGATAGTCTGGGTTGGGCTGCGGGGTGACGGCGCGCGTCTCTTGCAGAAATGTTTCGACCTTCGCATCCATGGCGGCGACGCGGTCGGGGAATCGGGCGGCGAGGTCGCGGCGTTCGCCTTCGTCATCGCGGAGGTTGAAGAGCCGCCATTCGTGCGCGCCTTTGTCGCCGTTGTGGAAAAGGCGATACAGTTTCCAGTCGCCCTCGCGGATCGTGATGCCGGGGCGCAGTTGGTCGGGAACGGGCGGGGCGTGCGGGAAATAGCTGAAGAGGGGACCGCGCTCGACGGCATCGCCGCGCAACGCGGGCGCGAAGCTGAGACCGTCGAACCGCTGCCCCGCCGCCGGGGCGAGCGAGAGCATGTCCAGCAGCGTGGGGAAGAAGTCGCAACTGTCCACCAGCGCATCGCTGCGGGATCCGGGCGCGGTTTGCCCCGGCCACACGACCACGCAGGGCACGCGCACGCCGCCCTCCCACAAGGTGGCCTTGCCGCCGCGGAGCGGGGCGTTGCTGGTCGGCGTGGTGCCATCGATCTTGTCGTACATGTTGCCGCCGTTGTCGCTGGTAAAGACGACGATGGTCCGGCCGGCGATCCCCAGCCGGTCGAGCGTATCGAGCAGCTTGCCGACGGCGGCGTCGAAGGTCTCGACCATGGCGGCATAGGTCGGGCTGCGCTGCGGGCTGCCGGGGTCGGCGCGCTGCCGGTATTTCTGGATCAGCGGACCTTTCGCCTGAAACGGCGCGTGCACGGAGAACTGCCAGTAGTTGAGGAAAAACGGACCGTCGCGATGCTGCTCGATGAACGCGCATGCCTCCGCCGCCATCCGGTCCTCGATGTGCTCGCGCGGCTTGGCCGGCTTCATCGTCGCCGTGCCCCAGCCGAAGTAACCGCCCGGCGGACCCGGTGCCGCCGTGTGGGGAATGTCCGCGTCGAACCCATGCTCCAGCGCCGAGTAGGGGGCGGGACCGAGATGCCATTTGCCGAAGTGCCCGGTGGCATACCCGGCGTCTTTCAATGCCTCCGCCAGCGTCCGATACTTGACGTCTAGGCGGGTGGCGCTCTTGCAGGTGGTCACTTTGCTCGGCGCGGGTCCGCTCGGCAGCGCCCACGCCTTCAGGTGCTCCTCCGGAGAGTGGCAGCCCGGCGTGGTGATACCGTGCCGCGCCGGATGCAGGCCCGTCAGCAGGCTGGCGCGCGTCGGCGAACACAGCGGGCTGACCGCGTAGGCGCGGGAAAAGGTCATGCCGCGCGCGGCGAGCCGCTCGACGTTCGGTGTCCGGTAGAACTTCGTCGTGCCGTAGAGCGTCGTATCGCTCCAGCCGAGATCGTCGGCGACGATGAAGACGACGTTGGGGAGCTCGGCGGCCGGGGCGCGAGCGCCGATCAGGATGAGCGGCAGGAGCAAGAGGGAGGCGAGGCGGGTCATGGCGTTTCGGGTCCGTGGGTGAGGAGGGGCAGCCCGTAGTAGCAAAGCCACGAGCGCGGGGTCTGGGCGCGATCCATGGAGCGGACGATGGCTTTCAGATTCGGCACGTCGGGCCAATGGTGCAGGGCGACCTCGAAGCTGCCGAGGAAGGGCGCGCGCCCCTGGATATGCGGGTGGTCGCGCTGGTAGTAGCCGCCGTGCAGGCGGGCGTCCTTCAGCCGCCAGAAGTCGCTATAAAACGTGAAGGGCAGGCGCAGGGATTCGCCCCCCGGCGCGGTCCAGTTGACCCAGTCCTCGCCGGTCGCCCGGCTGAGGACCTCGGCGGTGTAGAGGAGCAGGGTCATCGAAAGGTGGCAGTAGGTCAGTCCGGCGCCGCTGCCGGTGCGCACCCGGTCGTCGAGTTCGCCGGCGTGCAGCGGCTTGCCGCGCAATCCGCCGAGCGGCGCATCCCCGGGCATGAGGATGAGCCCGCCGACGAGTTCTTTGAAGTCTTTCGGGTTGTCGGGGGAATCGAGCGCGAGCTGGATCAGCGCCCGGTCCTCGAGCGCCACGCCGAAGAGCGCCAGCCCCAGCGCGTGGGCGACGTGGTGATTCTGGAAGTGCTGCCCGCCGAAGTCGCCGCTCGCCTCCCACCGGCGGATGCCCTCCCGCACGGCGGGGACCAGGGCGCGGAACCAGGCGCGGATGCGGGCGTCCGCCTCCGGCGTCAGCGCGGGATGCCCGCGCAGCAGATCGAAGGCGGCGACGAACGGCAGCATGCCCCGGGCGACATCCATGCCGGTGTTCGGAAAACGGATCGCCGGGTCGAATCCGGTGCCCGGCAGGGGATCGGCAGATGCCCAGGCATCGAGCAGCGCGACGGCATGGGCGCCCGCGCGCCCGTCATCCTCCAGCCGCCAGCGATAGGCGAGGAGGCGCGCCGCGATTCCCTGCGCTTGGGCTTCGCCGTGAAAGGCGAGCGAATCCCGGCTCTGGCACGGCTCCGGCTTCCTCGCCATCGCCTCGTCCGCCGCCGCTGCGGCAAGCCGCCAGTATCCGGAAAACGGCTCCGCCCCGGACGCGATCCGCGCCCGCGCCCGGGCGAGCATGGCGGCATCGCACTCGATGCGCGGCGGCGGCAGCTCGCCAGCGCCAGCGCCAGCGCGGCGGCGGCGAAGGCGATAGCCGATCCAGCGAGGATGCCGAGAATGTAGAGGGATGGTTTCAATGCGGCAGGACCATCGCTGCCAACGGGCGGAAGGAAAATCCGAATTGGCTGGTGGCGGCGCTTGCGCTAATGTCGGAGCCATGAACGACGCCGACATCAAACCGCTTTGACCGACGCCATCTACGCCGACAAGGTCCGGCGGGCGCGCGCCGCACCCAAGGAGCAAAAAATGGGCTGGGGACCCGAATTGTTTGCCGAAGCCTGCATTCGCATGAAAGACGGTATCCGGCATCAGTTTCCTGGCGACGGAAGCCGAAGTGAGATCCCTCTTATTGAAGCGATTGAACAGACTCCGCCAGGTCGCCGAACACGGAATCTACCAGCGCAAGGGCGTATGAAAGACGGAAATGAAGTCGCCGCTCGCGTAGTGGAAGCGCTGGATAAGCTCGGCGTGGAATACATGTTGGCGGGTTCTTTTTCTTCGAACCTCTACGGCATCCCGCGTTCCACCAAGGATGCCGACTTTGTCGCGGTCCTTGGCGGGAGCCAGCTTTCCGACCTCCAGCGTGAGCTGGGAAGCGCGTTTGAATTCGATCAACAGCCTTCCTTTGAAACCGTGACCGGCACTTTTCGATAAATGGTGCGGGTGAAGAGCATACCCTTTGACATAGAGATCTTCCATCTCAGCAAGGATGCGCACGACCAGTCCCGCTTTGAACGACGCGTTTTGGTGGAGGATCGGTTAGTCGGAAAAGAGATACAGGTCCCAACGGCAGAGGATGTAATCATCACGAAACTCCGGTGGTTCAAGATCGCGAAACGCGACAAAGACCGCGACGACGTCCGCAACATCATCGCCGTGCAGGGCGATGAGGCGCTGGATTGGGCATACATCCACCGCTGGTGCGACGCCCACGATACGCGGGCGCTGCTGGATGAAAGCCGCGCCTCTATCCCGCCGATCGATTGAGACCGGCCTGCGGACGGCGGGAGGCGATGGCGGCACCGCGAAGCCCAAGGCTGACCAAGCCGCCACCCGAGGTCGGATTTTCGGCGTCGGGGGAGCCGCCCTCGGAATTAGGCTTGACGGACGCGCGCAGCGAAAACATGACAGGGCATGACCGGGAATCCCCCCCGCCAGCCGCTAAACCCCGATCCGCCCGAACCCTCTGGCGGTGCCTCCGCTCTGGCGCGCGCGCGATGGGAGCTGCTGCGAAAGTGGATCAAAGGCAAGCCGGTCTGGGTCTTCGCGGGGATCACGCTCGGCTGCCTCGTCTTCAAAGACAACTACCCGTTCACCCACAACCCGATGTACGCGAACCTGCCGCCGAGGGTCCGCTACTACTACGTCGTCGATGAAAACGGGGCCAACGTGCCATTCCGCGACGCGTTCGGCTATTCGCTGATCGACCTCATGCGCAAGATCAAGGACCGGCGCAAAAGCCTGGCGCGGGAAGACGATGCAGACGGCGTCGATGAAGCGGAGGTCCTGGCCTACGAGAAAGAAGCGCTGGAACCGGTCATGGCGTGGTACTTCGACAACCGGCGCGCGAGGGGAGAATTCAAGGGCAAGCCGATCCCCTACCAAACGCTCACCGTGATCAAAGTGCTCTCGACCCGCGAGGGCAAAAAGGAAACGCCGCTGGGGACGGTGCCGGTGCCCGGAGAGGAGGTCGCCCCCTAACATGGACGCCATCAAACGCTTCTTCCGCTACGAACCCTACGGCGGAAATTGGCTCGAGCTGCTGCTCGGGCGCCTCTGCTTCGCGGCGATGCTGCTCTTCTCGGGCGACTTCCTGTTCGGGCTGCTGCACAGCAATGCGCTCTTCGACAAATACACCTACGACTCGATGCCGGTGCCGAATGGCCTCGGCCACTGGATCGATTTCACCTGGGTCTACACGCACCACCAGGGGCTGAAGATCGGGCTGTGGATCGCCTGCGCCTGCTATGTCGCCGGCGTCTTCACCGTGCCGGCGGTCGGCTACCTCTTGGTGTTGGCGGTGGCGCTCGGCACGCTGCGCAATTCGCAGGGGCACGTCCACCACGGCACCCAACTGATGGCGCTGACCCTCCTCGCGCTTTTCGCCGGCTATCTGATCGCGGCGATCCGGAATCTATCGGCGCGCCGCTGGCGGCCCTTTGCGTCGGTCAAAGATCACCGTTTTGCGTTTATGTGTGGCCTCCAGGGGATCGCCGCCTATTATTTCGTCGCCGGGGTCGCCAAGATCGAGGCGCGCGGCTTATTCCGGTGGATCGGGGAGCTCCAGAATATGGGGATCTATGTGGACCGCAACGGCCACCAGCAATTCCTCGCCGGAGGGACGGCGGAAGCCTACGAGCGCAGCCAGGCGATCGCCGCGTGGATCAACGCCCACCCGATCCTGACGATGATGGTCTTCGTGCCCGGCTTGCTCGTCGAACTCGGCGCGCCGCTCGCCTTGCTCAACCGCCGCGTCGCCTTCGCCGCCGGCGTCGTCGTCCTCGGGCTGCACGTGATCGTCGGCTACGTGATGCAGCTCACGTTTCCGATGAACGAATTGGTGATCCTGATCTTCCTGATCAACGTCCCGTTCCTCGCCAGTTGGCCGATATTGAAAATCGGGCGGATCGCCGGGATCGGGCGCGATTCGTAGGAAGGCGTGGCGCCCTATTTCCCGAACAGGATGTTGAAGCCGATGCCGACATACTTCGCGTCGTCATCGCCATCGACATCGATCCCGCCGAAGATTTCGATCGACGACCGGGAGCCGACGACGAATTCGACGAAGCCTTCGATCGCGGTTTTGTCCTCCTGCACATCGGCGACGACGGTGGCGTAGATGTCATCGGTCGCTTGGATGGCGATACCGGCTTGGCCGCCCCATTCCCACTCGCCGCCGGAGAAGTCGTTGTCGGCATAGTATTCGCCGTAGCCGCTGGCGACCACGCCGAAGACATCCCAATAATGCTCGTAGGTCAGGATCGCGCGGGCGTCGCCGCCGGTCGAAAACAGGTCGTTGTCGCGCGTGTCGGTCGGCAGACCAATAGCGAGGTCGAGCAGCAGGTAGTCAGACTCGTGATTCCATGAGGTGCCGATCCCGGTGGTCAGCCGGACGTTGCCCAGCCCCCATTCGTTCGCGCTGTGCGGGTAGCTGCTGGATCGGTCGGACGACGCGCGCTGAAACTCGCTGTAAACAAGCGGGATCTCGACCCCCACATCCCAGAAATCCGTGATGCCCCGCTTTACCGTCAGCGTGGTGGTTTCCTCGAAATAATCATCCGCATCAAACCAGTGGACCCGCCCGAAATCGTCCTCTTCATCGTAGGAGTAATTCTCGGTGTAGTATTCGGTTTGGATGTTCACCCGCCACAGGTCGGCAGGCACCGTCAGGGCGTGGAACTGGGCGGGCGTGATCCGGCGGGAGGCGCCCATGTCGTCCATCGTCGGCACCGGCGAAGCAACGGGATCATAGTCCCCGCCCATCGCTGTAGAAACGGCAGTTGCGGCGATCAGGGCGAGAATAGGTGGGGTTTTCATAGGCGCTCGGAACTTCAAAATGGGTGGGTGGGTTAGGCTTCGCTTTGCCGCATGGGGCAAAGCCATGGCAGTTAGAGATTTCGAGAATTTCTCAGGGCGATAAAGTTGCCCTTCCATTTCCGATTTTTATGAAGAATCCTCACTTAGTCCAAGCCAATTCGCACAATAGAGAAACTTTCCTTAAAAATACCAATCAACCCAAAATACCTAGCTTTATGAGTCTATCACTTCATTCAAAAACCTTGGGGATATTAAGTGGCGTATCCCCGCCCATACCCTCGGTGTATTTTGATAATTTCTAGGCTCTGGAGGCTCTGGGCAAAGCGAGAAATCGCCGGGGCAGCGCCGGTCGGGCGCTCGGCGATGCTGATTGCAATCGGAGGGCGACCGAATAGCATGAGAAATCCTCTCCGAGCCAATGACCGAACTCTCAGATCCCCAATCATCGCCACGCCCGTGGTGGCGCTGGCTGGGGGAGATCTGCCGCAAGCCGATCATCGCGCTGCCGCTGCTGATTTGGCTTTGCCGCGAGGTCCAAGAATTCTACCCGTTTTCGCATTTCCCGATGTATTCGGACCCGCGACCGGTGCCGCAGTTTTACGTCTATCTGGGCGACGCGGACAAGCCGGCTGAGGGAGGATTGTTCGAGCCGGTCGCCATGCAGCACGCGGTCGGGATGCGGGCGGCGAAGGCGAAGAAGGTGTATCAGGACAAACTCCGCACCGCCAACAAGAAGCTCGGTCGCGAGCCGGATGATTACCTGGCGCTGCCTGCGGACGAGAAGCGGAAGATCGGCGAAGACCTGCTGGCTTATTTCCGGAAGCGCAAAGAAATCGTGGGGGACGAGGCGATGCCGGACCGGATGGCGCTGATCGAGGTGACCGTCAATCTGCTCCCCGGCGAGCCGATGCGGGAGGAGGCAACCCTCATCGCGACCGAGCCATGAGCTGGATGGATAAAATCAGCGCGTGGCTCGACCGCTTTGGGATCAAGCCGTTTGCTCCCTACGAGGTCATCTTCATGCGGGTTTTCTTCGCGGCGGCGGTATTTTTCCTCACCTTTCCGCCGGAGCGGGAATTGTTCGCGACCCAGCCGAAGCCGAACGGCTTTGCCCAGTTCATCGATTTCACCTTCTTCGCCGATCCCGATGTCTATGCGCGGTTTGAGGCCATCGCGATCATCTGCCTCGTCCTCTACGCCGCCGGGTTGCTGCATGCCGTGGCGCTGCCGTATCTGGCGTGGTTTAGCATCGCGACCAAAACGCTGGCCAATTCCCAGGGCGGGATCAGCCACTCGTATCAGATGATCTCGCTGATCCTCCTCGTCCAAGCGGCGGTCGCGGTTGCGGAGTTCGGGTGGGCGCTGGCGAAGGGCAAAAAGGTGCCGTGGTTCGCGGGCGACCGGTGGTGGAACAGCGCGGGCATCTACTACAGCCAACTCGCCATCGCCGGTTGCTACGTGGTCGCCGCCCTGACCAAACTGCTCGACTCCGGCGGGACCTGGCTTTGGAACAGCCCGCACCTGGTCAAGGAATTGGTCAAAACCCAGCGGCAGAATTTTTACTCCACGCTGGACCCGCAATACGCCGGCGAGGTGCCGCACGTCGATTGGCTTTCCTCGCATCCGATGGTCGCCCGCCTCCTGTTTTCGCCGGGGCTGCTCTTCGAGTTGCTCGCCTTCGTCGCCTTGCTCGGGCGCCGCTGGGCGCTCGGCACCGGGCTCGCCCTGATCGCGCTGCACGAGGGCATTCGCTTTTTCATGGGGCTAAAGTTCACGAACTTCGAAGCCTGCCTCACCATCTTTTTCATCAACGTTCCGTTTTGGATCGCCGCTGGCTGGAAGAAGCTGGCGGGCGGCAAAGCGAAGGTGCCGGAGAAAGCGGCCGGTTAACCCACTGCCGATTTTCGCTTCGCCTGGGACCGCCGCCAGATGAAGAACGCGAGCGCGGCGAGGAGTGCGCCGCCGCCGATGCCCGCGCCGTATCGAAAGGCATCGGTCCGGATGAGGAGGGCGAATCCTTCGAGGTAGCGGAGCTTGGCCTGGTAGTTGGAAAGGTCGAGCGCCGCCCAGTTCTCGCCGCCGTCGGTCGAGCGGAACAGGCTTTCTCCGGTGAAGCCGAAAAGCGTGCGGTCTTCGGCGAATTGCGGCGAAAACTGGATGAGGTGGCCGGGCGAGTAATACCACATCTTTGTCATCCCATGATTCTCGGCGAGCAGCGCAGGAGCCTGCGGGCGAAACGTCTCGCCGCCGTCGGCACTCACGAAATTGCCCCGCCCGCGCACCGCGGCGATAAGCATCCGGTCGCGGGCGTAGTCCGGCGAGATGGCGAGCGTCTCGACATACGGCTGGTCGCCCAGATCGGCGATCGGGCGCTCGACCCACGATTCGCCGCCGTCCGCCGAGCGGAACAACCCGCGCCCGGTGCCCGCGAAGAGCGTGTGGTCCGCGGCATAGTCCGGCGAGATCGCCAGCTCCATGCCTTCGTCGCGGACGACCTGGATCGCCCCGGTGATATTCGCCCACGTCTTCCCGGCATCGGTCGTGCGATAGAGGAAGCAGCTTCCGTCGCCGCCGCTGGCGAAGACGGTGCCGTCGTTCAGGTAGTCGGGCGAGATGGTGAGCGCGTGCAGATACATTTCGTCGAGCTCGTGGACGAGCGTGAACGTCCTGCCCCGGTCGGTCGATTTGAAAATCGCCCCGCGGCGCGTTTTGGCGATGCCGGTGCGCCCGCCCATGAAGAGCGTGCCGTCCTCGGCGTAGCCGGGGGAAAACGCGATGCGATCCACGATGACATCGTCCTTGCCCGCCAGCTTCATCAGCGAGGTCGATTCCCACGATTCGCCGTCGTCGGTCGAGCGGAGCAATTCGTTGCGGATGCCGGTGAAGAGCGTGCGGTCGCGGGCGTAGTCGGGCGAAAAGGAGATGCAGTGGACGCGGATGATCTTCTTCGGGTCGTCGGGGTCGAATTCGGTTTGCGGGTGGAGCGGCTTCCACGTCTTGCCCGCGTCGTGGCTCAGCATCGCGCCGAACCAGTAGGTGCTGAACATGAGCGTCCCGTCGTTCGCGTAGTCCGGGGAAATGTCGAGGTCGATGAGCACATCCAGCCCGAGCGTCGGGCGCTCCGCCCACGTCTCCCCGCCGTTGGTCGATTCAAAAAGCCCGTCGTAGGCGCCGAGGTAAACCGGCTTCTCGCCATCGAAGCCGCCGGGCAGCCGGATGGTGTAGAAGTGGGGGACCTTCCGCGTATCCGCCTGGATGTGCTTGGTCAGCCCGTCGCTCTCCAGCGCCCAGCTTTCGCCGCGGTCGGTCGAGCGATAGACCCCGTTTTGCCAGGTGGCGGCGTAGAGGCAGCCGTCGGTCGCGTAGTGGGGCGATGCGGTGATGCCGACGACCGATTTTTCGTCCAGCCCGGAGTTGGCGGGCGCGAACGACTTGCCGCCGTCGGCGGTGCGGAAGATGCCATCGCCGTCGGTGCCGACGTAGAGGTGCTCGGAGCCGTCGGGCAGGATCGCCAAGGCGAGGCAGGTCACGTTCGCGCCGTCGCGCGGATGCGGGAAGCTGCCCCAGCTCGCCCCGCCGTCGGCGGAGTAGTAGAGCGCGCCGGTCTGGTCGGCGGCGACGAAGTGCGCGGGGCCGCCGCCCGGCGGCTGCGCCGAGGCGGTCGCCACCACATCGCTCGGGTGGCCATCTTTGGCGGCGTGCCACTCGGCAGATCCCGCCTTGGCGTGGAGCCAGGTCCCTTTTCCGCCAAACGCCGCGATGTCGCCCGCGCAGCCTTCCAGCGCCTCGATCTTCTTGGTCGGCAGCCCGGCGACGCGATTCCACGACTGCCCGAGGTCGTCCGACTGGTAGAGCCCATCTTTTTCCGTCCCGGCGTAGAACACCGGACCCGATTCAGACTCCGCCGCCGCGAGCGAGAGGTAGGGCGAGCGCACGTTCAGCCCGTTGACCAGCCGCTTCCACGATTTGCCGCCGTCATTGCTCCGGAAAAGGTGCTGCCGGACCACGATCAACATCGTGCGGTCCTTCTCAAACTGCGGCGAAAGCGCGAACAATTCGATGTGATCGTGCGGCGAGTGACCGGGCGCGGCGGCGATCCCGAGGAAAAATAGCGCGGCGATTAAAGTGGGGCGGAAGGCGGGGAGGAGAGGCAAAATGCGAGGCGGGTTGAGGCGGGGAAGACGCTAGCACGGCTGGCCAGCGGTCCCAACCTAATCTTCTGAGCTGTCCGATCTGTCACCGCCGGGCGCGGGTTGAATCGCCGGTTGCCGGCGGCGGATTCGCGGCTCAGGTCACCGCGTTCCGATGAAAATTCCACGCATCTTTTCGCTCGCCGCCGCCCTATTCGCCGCCGCCGCTGGCTCAGCTCCCGCCGCGCCCACCGCCGCCGACCTCCGCGCCATCGGCTGCACCGTGGTCGAACGCGACGGGCAAATCGCCGAGATCCGCGCGGAGGCGAATGACTTCACCGCCGCCGAGTATCGGCTCATCGGCGGCTGCGCCTCGCTGAAAAAACTAAGCCTCAACGGGAAGACGCTGACCGACGAAACGCTCCCGCTCCTCGCCGGGCTGACCGCTTTGGAGGAACTGAGCACGAATGGCTCGGCGCTGAGCGACGGCGGATACCGGGGATTCGCCGCGCTGAAGAACCTGCGCGTCCTCCACCTCTGGCATCCGTCCTGGAATCTGCCGTCCTTCACCGGCGCGGGCATCGCCCACCTCAAAGCGCTGCCCAAGCTCGAGCGGCTCACCTTCGCCGGATCGACGGCCGGGGACGCGGCGCTCGAAGCGGTCGGCCAGCTCAGCCAGCTCGAGCATTTCCAGACCTGGCACACGCGGCAGACGGCGGCGGGCAACGCCCACCTCGCCAAGCTGGCGAACCTCACCTCGCTCCGCATCGGCCAGCGCCTGCCCAAGGGCCCCGATTCGCCGCCTAGCTTCGACGGCAGCGCGATCCCGATTTTCGCGAAGCTGCCCGCCTTGGAGAAGCTGGAGATCTTCGAGGCGGTCCTCACCGCCGACGACCTGATGCCGCTCAAAGAAGCGGCATCGCTCCAATCGCTCCGCATCCACACCACCGAGATTTCGCCGGAGGATGTCGAGGCGCTGCGCAAGGCGCTGCCCGGCGTGAAAATCGATTTTGACCCGATCACCGCCGAAGACCGCGCCGCGACGTTGGGCAAAAAGCTGAAGCTGCTGCCGGCTCCTGCTGCGCCTGTTCCCAATGATTGATTAGCCGCTTGGGTGATCTACCGCCCATGCCGTTTTTCTGTTGGGCAAGGTCGCAACGATCTCTGGCGCGGAACCGAAAAGATCGCCTCACCACCTGCCGATCCGGCTGTCGAGCTGGAACACCTGGCCGGAGACCGACGCCATTTCCAAGTCCAGAAACCGGAGGAAGCGCGCGGCTTCGGCGGGCGAATTGAAGCGCCCTAGCGCATGGTCGGCGAGCACGGCGGCGCGGCGCGCGGCGGTGACGCCGCGGGTCATCTTGGTTTCGAGGAAGCCTGGCAGGATACAATTCGCGCGGATGCCGCGGGAGCCGCCTTCCTTGGCGAGCGATTTGGTCAACGCGATCAGCCCCGCCTTCGCCGCCGCGTAGTTCGCCTGACCCGCCGGTCCGGCCAGCGCGGAGAACGACCCGATGGCCGCCACGTGGCCGGCGCGCTGGCGGAGCATCGCCTTCATCGCCGCCCGCGCGCAGAGGAAGGCGCCGCGCAAGTTCGCCGCCATCACCGCATCCCAGTCGGCGTCCGCCATGCGGGAGAGCGGCGTATCCCGGATGCAGCCCGCGTTGATGACCAGCAGATCGATGCGCCCACACCCCGCCATGTATGCCGCCACCGAATCCGCATCCGCCACGTCCAGCTCGCCGCGCCCCGGCGCGCCCACCGCATACCCGCAGCGCTCTAACTCGGCGCGGATCGCCTGCGCGAGGTCGCCCTCGCCGCCGGTGATGAGGGCGCGGCGGGGTTCGATGGATGCGGGATCGGTTTCGGTGGTGGTCGTCGGCATTGCCGGGAAAGCGGGACGCCCGACCCATGCGGCGGACCCGCCGCAATCGCAACGCCGCATCGCCGGACCGCCCGAAATTTCCACAAGCGCAGGAGCCGGGCGACGCTATACTAACAAGCAAACCAACCGCATCGCGAAGCCATGAGCCAAGACCCCGACTCAGACCCCACCAAGCGCGAGGGCGCGGATGATGCCGGCAGCGTCATCGACACCTCGAAGATGTCCGAAGGCGAGCGCGCCGCGCTCGAGATGGCGGAGGCGGCGCGGGAGGCGCACCTCGATGCCCGCCGCAGTTTCGGCGGCGGCATTTTCATGGGGTCGCCAGATTTCGGGAAGCTGCATCCGTTCCCCGCGGAGCCAGCGGACCGCCGGGCGGAAGGCGATGCGTTTTTAGAAAAGCTGCGCGCGGTGCTCGCCGAGGTCGATGCGGACAAGATCGATGAGGAGGGCGAGATCCCGCAGCCGATCATCGACCGGCTCGCCGCGATCGGAGCCTTCGGGATCAAGGTGCCGAAAGAATATGGCGGCCTCGGCTTGAGCCAGACGACCTACGCCCGCGCCGCCATGGAGCTGGGCAAGGTCTGCGGCAACCTGACCGCGCTGCTCTCCGCCCACCAGTCGATCGGCGTGCCCCAGCCGCTCATCGTCTTCGGCACCGAGGAGCAGAAGAAGAAATTCCTGCCGCGCGTCGCGGGCGGCGAGATCTCCGCGTTTGCGCTGACCGAGCCTGGGGTGGGGAGCGATCCGGCGAAGATGGCGACCGAAGCGGTGCCGACCCACGACGGCGAGGCGTTTCTCATCAGCGGGCGGAAGCTCTGGTGCACGAACGGGACGCGGGCCGGCGTGATCGTCGTGATGGCGAAGACGCCGCCCAAGGTGATCAAGGGCAAGGAACGCAGCCAGGTCACCGCCTTCATCGTCGAGATGGATTCGCCGGGCATCACGGTGGCGCACCGCTGCCGGTTCATGGGGCTGAAGTCGCTCTACAACGCGGTGATCGATTTCGACAACGTCCGCGTGCCGCGCGAGAACATCGTGCTGGCGGAGGGCAAAGGGCTGAAGGTCGCGCTGACCACGCTGAACACCGGGCGCATCACGCTGCCCGCCGCCTGCACCGGCTTGGCGCGCGAATGCCTGCGCGCCGCCGCCCAGTGGTCGAACGCCCGCGAGCAATGGGGCGCGCCCATCGGCAAGCACGGCGCCATCGCCGACAAGATCGCCCGCATGGCGGCAGATACGTTCGCGCTGGAGGCGATGACGATGGCGGTCGCCGGGATGGTGGACCGCGACAAGAAAGGCGACATCCGGATCGAGGCGGCGGTCGCCAAACTGTGGGGCACCGAGCGCGCCTGGGCGATCGTGGACGACACGATGCAGATCCGCGGCGGGCGCGGCTACGAGACGGCGCAGAGCCTGGGGGCGCGGGGCGAAGAGCCGGTCCCGGTCGAGCGCTGGCTCCGCGACTGCCGGATCAACACGATCTTCGAGGGCAGCACCGAGATCATGCACCTCTTCATCGCGCGGGAGGCGCTCGACCCGCATCTCAAGATCGGCGCGGCGGCGGTCAACTCGACGCTCCCGGCGGGGGTGCGGATCAAGGCGGCGCTCAAGGCGGGTCTCTTCTACGCGGGCTGGTATCCGCGCCAGTGGCTCCCGATCTTCGGACCCGCCATCCCCGGCCATCTCCACCCGGATCTGAAGGCGGCGATGAAGACCGCGCGCGCGCTCAGCCGGCGGCTCGCCCGCGGCATGTTTCACGCGATGGCGCGCTTTGGCCCCAAGCTCGACAAGCAGCAGGTTTTGCTCGCCCGCTTTGTCGATGTCGGCGCGGAGATCTTCGCCATCGCTTCCGCTGCGGGCTACGCCCAGCATCTGATCGATGCCGGCGAGCGCAAGGCGGAGGACGTCGCGCCGCTGGTGCGCTTCTTCGCCAAGTCGGCGAAGCTGCGCTCCGCCGAGCTGCTGCGCGGTGCCTGGCACAACGCCGACAAACAGGGCTACCAGCTCGCCCAGCGCGTCCTCGAAAGCGCCGCCAAGGCGTAGCGCGATCCTGGCCCCCCCGCGCGGTGGGTGCGGTGGGTAGGGATGCGGTCCTGGATCTATCGCTCCGCCACGCGGTAGAGCCGCTCGCCAGAGTTTTGCGCCACGAGGATGCCCTCGTCTTCGCGGTTGAGGAAGTCTTCGATCCGGAGGCGGGCGGGATCGCGGAAGCCGAGGTTGACCGCGCGGCACTCGGATTCCGGGATGCCGGTGGCGAGCGAGATCTCGGCGCGGAACGACTCTGCGCCATCGCGGTAGGTGCCCGCGCCGCGGGTGTGGGTCGAGTGGCCGAGGACGACCCAAGGGTGGTGCTTAAACCGGTCCCACTGCTGGACGAAGTAGTCGCGGCAGTGGTAGCCGATCTCGCGCAAGACCTTGCCGTGGGTCTGGCTGATGGCGGTGATGTGCGGCGAGCAGATGATCAATTCGCCGCCGTCCGCCAGCACCGGCTCCAGCTTGTAGAACGCCTTGCTGCCGACCCACAGCTCCTTGTAGATCGGCGCGGCGCAGGACACGATCGTGTGGTAGCGGCGGGGCGTGCGCCGGATGTGGAGCTGCGACGACAGGTCCGCCGCCGCATCCCACGCAGACTCCGGCGTTCCAAAAAATAAGCCGCCCAGCCCATCGCGCCGGGTGACCAGGCAGAAGCAGCGCTTTTCCATCCGGACCAGCGAGGCGGCGTGGTCGATGACCCGGCGGACCGGCGTGCGCTTGATCCCGATGATCTCGGTGGTGGTGACCAGCGCGGCGAGCCAGTGGAAGAAGTGGAGGACCTCCGGCGCGCTGACGCCGGGGAAGAGGTATTTGTTGCCGCCGGAAAAGCCGACGACCTCGTGCGGCAAAACGGGACCGATGATCAAGGCGATGTCGTATCCGAAGAGCCGCCGGTTCACGCCGACCGGCACCGCCATCTCGAACTGCCCGCCGCTGAGCGCGCGCACCTCGTCCGGCGAGATCTCGCCGATTGTGGTGAGCTGCTCCGGGTTGTCCCACTCGTGGTTGAAGAACCGGGCGGCGCGGAATTCGCCGGCGCGCTCGCCCGCCGTGAGGTCGAGCCGCGCGCAGATCCCCGCCTCGTCCATCGGCTGGTGCGTGCCCAGCGCGACGAGCACGTCGACCGCCTTCGCCTTGCCCGCCAGCGCCCGGTAGAGCGGTTTGAAGACGCTGCCGACCGGCGCATTGCGCGTCGCATCCGGCACGATGCAGAGCACCCGCGCGCCGCGGAATTCATCGCCGGCGGCGGCGGATTCGACGAGCGCTTCGATCGCGCTGGGGGCGAGCGTCGAGTCGGGCGAGGCGAGGGCGGCGAGCGGGGGCGTCACGGGATTTTATTGGGGGAGATTGGGATTTTCGGGGCGCACGATGGCGCGGCGGCGGCGCGCTGCCAAGCGCTTTGGGGGCGGGCGGCGCGGCGGCGGGCAAATCTCTCCTGTCAATCAAAGCGGAGCCGCCTACAGAATGCCGATCCGCCCACCGAAACCCCGACCGCCATGCCAAACCGCATCCAGATCCCCGAATACGCCATGATGCTCGCCCACGCGGCGGCGATGCGGTCGGAGGACCCGTTTCGCAAGGTCGGCGCGGTTGCCTTCGATTTCGACAACCGGGTGATCGGCACCGCCTACAACGGGCTGGCCCCGGGCTTCGACGCGCCGGCTTCGTTTTGGGACGACCGCGATGGGCGGCAGAAATACATGATCCATGCGGAGGTCAACCTGTGCAGCCTCTTCACGCGCGGCAGCGTCAAGCTGGTCGCCTGCACGACCAAGCCGTGCACCAGCTGCATGCAGATGCTGTGCGCTTACGGCGTGCAGGAGATCTACTTTTCCGCAGTATCAAAATCGGAGGCGGACGAGATCGGCAGGCTCTACGGCGTACGGCTCATCCAGATCACCCAATACCCCGGGTCGGGCAACGCCTTGTAGCAATAGCCGATGGACACGACGATCCGCGCCGCCTCGATCAATTCCAGCACCGCCCCGGCGACAAGGCGGCGAACCTGGAGACGGTGCGCCGATTCGCGCGGGGGGCGGCGGCGCAGGGCGCGCACCTCGCGGTCTTCCCGAGATGTGCCTGACCGGATACTGGCACGTCCGCAACCAGAGCCGCGAGGAAATCGCCGCCTTGGCGGAGCCGGTGCCGGGCGGCGCGATGGCGCAGGCGTTGCGCGCGCTGGCCGCCGAGACCGGGATGACGGTGGGCGCAGGATTGATCGAGGCGGGCGGCAGCGGGGAATTCTACAACTCGTATGTCGCGGCGATGCCGGATGGGACCCTCGCGCGGCACCGCAAGCTACACACCTTCATCAGCCCGCACCTGCGCAGCGGGAGCGAGTTCACGGTCTTCGACGCCGCACGGCTACCGCGCGGCGATCCTGACCTGCTGGGACAATAATTTGGTCGAAAACGTGCGCATCGCCGCTCTGATGGGCGCGGAGGGTCCTGCTCGCCGCACCAGACCGGCGGCTGCCGGTCGCGCAGCCCGCGGGCGATGGGCGCGATCGATCCCGCGCTGTGGCATCGGCGGCACGACGACCCCGAGCCGATCCGCGCCGAATTCGCCGGGCCGAAGGGGCGCGGCTGGCTGATGCGCTGGCTGCCCGCGCGGGCGCACGACAACGGATTGTTCGTGGTCTTCAGCAATGGGGTGGGCGAGGACGACGGCGAGGTCCGCACCGGCAACGCGATGATCCTCGACCCCTACGGCGAGGTGCTCGCCGAAACCGGCGAGGCGGGCGACGCGATGGTCGTCGCCGACCTCGACCCCGAGGTCCAGCGCACCGCCACCGGGCGTCGCTGGCTGACCGGTCGCCGCCCGGATTTGTATGCCCCGCTAACCGAACCCTCCGGCGCGGAACGCGGCGCGCGCGAGGTGCGGTTCGGGTAATCGGCAGATCTAGAGAAGGCTATCCCGCGCGGCGGCGGCGGCGATTTTTTCCAGCAGGGCGAGCCGCTGGGCGGGAGGCGTCTCGTGCCGCGCCGGGCGGCGGGCGACGCGCAGTTCGCCGCTGCCGTCGCCGACCAGCCAGCCCCAGCCGGGCGGGATCTCGCTTTCATCCACGATGTCATCCGGCGCGACGAGATAGAGGGCGTTGGCGTAGCGGTAGAATGCCATGCGTTCGAACTTTGATTTTTCGCCGGCGGCCGCCTGGCAGCGGCGGATCTCGCGGAGCAGTCGCCGATACGATGCGTGGTCCGCTTCGCCGCCGTCGAGCGCGTCAAATTCCGGGAAGAGCGTCTCGCCCCGGCGGAGGTGCGGGCGGTGGATGGCGAGGAGCGACTCCATGCGGCGGCGGCGCTGCTGCAGGCTGGCGAGCAGCTCGGCGGCGGCGTGCCACGGCTGCGCGTCTTTGAGGAAGTCGGCGCGGCTCTGCTTGCACTCGAAGAGCGCCGTCTCGCCGATCGCGCCGGGATCTGGGGCGGATCGGTAGGCGGCGGCGTCAGCGCGGAAGGCGGAGCGGGGCACGCGGATCTCGGCGGCGGCGGCGCGGTAGCCTTGCGCGCGCGCCCGCGGATCGCCGCCCGCTTCAGCGCGCGATGCCGCTCGGATTCGCCGCCTCCCTTGCCGGCGCGCTCATCGTCTCCCGGCATCGTCCCGGCACGCCGGCTCCCAGGCAGATCGTGGGGGACCGCCGCGCGCGGCAGGGCGTGGCAACTAAAGCGGGCGAGCGATTGCATCGGCAGCACAGGATCCGCTACGGCCGGACGACCGCGTCGTAGAATCCGATGCCGGAGCGCAGCGTCGGATCGGTGAAGCTGGTTTCCGCGGCGGGATCGGCTTCCGCCGCCACCGTGCCGATGGTGGCGAACGGCGTGGCGAGGTCCGGCGAGTAGCGGATTTCATAGGTGATGCCCGGCACGCTGCTCCAGGTGATGACATTGTTGCCGCTGCCGTCCTCGCGGATGTCGGTGATGCGGAAGACTGAGGCGGGATCGTCCTTGTCGGTGCCAGCGGTGCGCTCCGCGCCGTTGGATTGGCCGTCGCCGTCATCGTCGGCATCCGGGTCCTCCGGCATGATCGTGATGCTGCCGCCGCCGTCGATGATGTTTGCCTCGATCCCAAGCCCGAGCGCTTCGAAGTCCGACCAGAAATAAGTCCCTTCGGGAATCGGGAACGTCGCGCCGATGGCGGGCCCGACCTCCATCGCGCCGAAGAGGTGGTCTTGGTCGAGGACGAGCTGGGCATTGGAGCCGCGCATGGTGAGCGTCGCCGCCGGACTGGCGATGTCGTAGTCGGCATCCCAGCGCGCATCGATGAATTCGATGTCGCCGGTGCCGAACGAATTCACCCCGCTGCCTTTGGCGGTAAAGGGCGTGCCCCCGGCCGGCGTGTCCGTCTGGGTGATCAACACCTTCCCGGAGAAGCCCGCGTTGTTGCCGACCAGCTCGACGGCGTCGGATTCCTCCCCGGACAGGTTGAGCGGCGAGCTGCCGGTGATGGTCGCGCCGATGACCAGCGTGCTGTTGGCATTGGCGATGGCGACGTCGAGCGCCGCGCTCTGGGTGATCGCGCCGGACAGCCCGATCGCCGCGCCGGGATTGTCGTGCCGGACGGTGCTCGCGCCATCGATGCGCAGCTCGTTGATCGTCGCCGCGCCGGTGTGGCGGAGCGACAAGGTGCCGCCGGTCGCGGCATCGCCGAGGATGAGGGCGACGCCGGGGAAGGCGGGCGAGGCGGCAGCGGGCGATTGCACGGTCAAGCCGTTGCGGACCAGATATTCGTTGGCGTTGGTCGGCTCGGCGTTGTTGTCCCAATCGCCGGGCGTCAGCCAGCTCTCCGCGCCGGTGTTGTCGGCGGTCAGCTCGACGGAGCCGATCGGCGGTTTCGACTGGTTGTCGTCGGGATCGCTGCCGTTGGCGACTTCGATATCATCGCGATAGCCGTCCATGTCGGTGTCAGGCTCTTTCGGGTCGCTGGTGTAGCCGAACGGATTGTTGCCGTTGACCTCGTCGCCGTCCGTGAGGTTATCGCCGTCGCTATCCGGCTCTCTCGGGTTGGTGCCGAGCGCCTTCTCCTCGCCGTCGTTCAAGCCGTCGTCGTCGCTATCCGCCACTTTCGGATTGGTGCCGTCGATCAATTCCTGACCATCAGCCACATCGTCGCCATCGCTGTCGGGATCGCGCGGCTCGGTGCCGAGCACGTATTCGTCAAAGTCGGTGATGCCGTCTTGGTCGAAGTCGCCGCTGCCCGGACCTGGCCCGGGTCCCGTTTCTTTGCCGTCGAGGTCGTCGAGGCTTTCGGTCCCGCTTTCGCCGCGCTCCCAACTGTCTAGCAAATCATCGTCGTCGCTGTCCAAGCCGACGGTCAGGGCGAAGGCTTTCTCCACCGTGGAGCCGCGCGCCTCCGCCCCGATCCGGACCGAGACATCGACGTCGTCCATGCCGGAGACATCGCCGGCGACCTGCAGGCTGCCGATCTGGAAAAGCGCGTTGTCCGTGTCGCCGTCACCAGCGACCAGCGAAAACGTGGTCTCGCCGGGATCGACCGACACGCCGTTGCCGTCGTAGGCAGTCAGGTCTGCGACGACGCGCCCGGCGGGCCAGCTCGACAGGACCATCGGGTTGCCGTTGGGGTGGGTGAGGAAGCCGCCTAGCTCGATGTCGTCGAGCTTGAAGAGGAGCGAGGCGACCGGCGTGCCCGCGCCGCCGTTGTAGAGATCGGCGATCTCTTGTTCGGTGAGAACGCGGCTCCACAGGGCGACGTCGTCGAGGCAGCCGTTCCACTCGCGGTTCGCCGCTTCGGGGTTGGCGCCGATCAGCAGATCTACCGGTGTGCCGTCGTCGGAGATGGTGAAATCGCCCGTCTGCGTCGCCACCAGATTGCCATCGATCCACAGCCGGGTGCCGACGCCGTTTTCGGTGATGGCGACCACATGGTGCCAGGTGTCGGCGGGGTTGAGGACATCGACCGCCGTGCCGCCGATGCCCCATGTCGCGTGGGTCTGGTAGATGTCGATGCCTCCGGTCCGGTAGGCGAGCTGGTTGGTGGCGTCAGTGCCGTAGCGGGCAATGCGGTAGTCGCTATTTTCGCCGTGGGAGATGACGGCCTGCCAGCCGCTGGTCAGCGCGCTCGCCTTGACCCACAGCGAGATCGACAGGCTCTCGCCATCGAAGTCCACATCCGCCGAATCCTTGACCCGGACGAATGCGTCACCGCCATTCATGACGAGCGCTTGCCCGAACTTTCCTCCCGCGCCTAGCCCGGCATCGGAGGAAGGACCGTCGATGATCCCGGAGTCATCCACCTCGCTGCTGGTGCTCTTGCCCCACGATTCGTCGGCGAGGCTGGTGTCGAATGGGTAGTAGGCTTTCAGCCCGGCGGCGATGCCGGTCGAGACCGGCGGGAACGATTGGTCGTCGTCCGGGTCGGTGCCGAAGGCGAGTTCCATCGCGTCGGGATACGGGTCGCCGTCGGTGTTTTTGAGCAGCGGATCGCTGGTGTAGCCGCGCGGGTTGTTGCCGTTGACCTCGTCGCCGTCGTTGATCCCGTCTTCGTCGGTGTCCGCGATTTTCGGATTCGTCCCCGCGTCGCGCTCCTCGCCGTCATTCAGCCCGTCGTTGTCGGCGTCGGCTTCGGTCGGGTCGGTGCCGTCGGTGAGTTCTTGCAAATCGGTGCGGCCATCGCCGTCGAAGTCGCCGGTGCCCGCGCCGGGTCCATTGCCCGCCGCCTTGCCATCCAGGTCGGTCAGGTTGCCGTCCGGCTCCCCGGCGCTCGCGGTCCACTGGCGCTCCCAGCCGTCGGGCAAGTCGTCATCGTCCGAATCTTCGTTGTAGGATTGGAGCAGGGAGGCGACCGGCGCGCCGGTCCCGCCATCCCACAGGTCCGCGATTTCGTCGGCGGTCAAAACGCGCCCCCACAGGGCGACGTCGTCGATCAAGCCGCTCCACTCGCGGTTGCCCGCCTCCGGGTTGGCTCCGATGAAAAGATCGACTGCCGAGCCGCCGTCGCTGAGCGTCGCGCCGCCGGTCAGGTTGGCGACGAGCACCCCGTCCACCCACAGCCGGGTGCCGACGCCGTTTTCGGTGATCGCCACGATATGGTGCCAGGTATCGGCCGGGTTGAGAAGATCGACCGGGGTGCCGCCGGTGCCCCATGTCGCGTGGGTCTGGTAAATGTCGGTCGCCCCGCCCGCATAGGCGATCTGGTTGGTCGCGTCGCCCGCATATCGCGCGATCCGGTAATCGCTGCCTTCCCCGTGGGAGATGGCCGCCTGCCACGAGCTGCTCAGCGCCGTCGCTTTGATCCAGCACGAGATCGTCAGGCTCTCGCCATCGAAGTCCACATCGGACGAATCCGGGACCCGCACATAGCCGCTGCCGCCATTCATCGAGAGCGCCGCCCCGAATTTGCCCAAGGCGGAATATCCAACGTCGGTCGCCGGTCCCACAAATACGCCCTCGTCATTCACCGAACTCCCGGTCGTCACGCCGTGGGCGCTATCCGCGAGAGAATCGTCAAACCTCCAGTAGGAACGCAGTTCAGCGCCGAGCCCGGTGGTCGCCGTCGGCACCGATTGGTCGTCGTCCGGATCCGCGCCAAAGGCGACTTCGGTGCCGTCGGGATAGGGGTCGCTATCCGTGAACTGCGTGAGCGGATCGCTCGTGTAGCCGAACGCATTGTTGCCGTTGACCTCGTCGCCATCGCCCAGCCCGTCGCCGTCGGTGTCCCATTTTTTCGGGTTGGTGCCCCGCGTGTATTCGTCGCCGTCGCTCAGGTCGTCCCCGTCAGTATCAAATTTAGTCGGATCGGTTCCGTCGCTCACCTCTTCAAGATCGGTGCGCCCGTCATTGTCGTAGTCGCCGGTGTCCGCCCCGGGTCCCGGTCCCGATTTCTTTCCGGTCAGCAGCGTAAGGTCGCCGGCGGGATTGCCGGGCGTCGCCGTGTAGGTGATCTCATAGGAATCGGGCAGATCATCCTGGTCGGTGTCCTCGCCGATGCTCTCGATGACCACGTTGTCCAGATAGGCGATCCTTGCGCTGGTGCCGTCCTCCCGGTTGTGGAAGGCGATCTTGTTCTGGGTGAATGCCGGATCGGTGGCCGTGATCGTTGCGGTCGAGGTCGCCGTCCGCCCCGCCCCGCCGACCTCGGTCATCGTCCAGCTCACCTGCCCGTTCGGTCCGTAGTCGATGATCTCGAAGTCGAAGACCTGCCCCTGGAGGATCGCGCCGAGCGATTGGGTCTGGGTGACGTTGATCGTGTGGCCGCCGCGCACCGTCCAGTTCAGCGTCCCATTGTCGGTGTTGATCTGGCATTCGACGCCGTTTTGCGTCTCCCCATACTGCCCGGCGGGCACGCCGTCGCTGCGGATCAGGGCCTGGAAAAAGTCGGTGCCATTGAGGGCGGCGAACGTCCACCGGCCGGTGACCTTGATGCCGCCCTCGGCGACCGGGTCGTAGTCATTCGCGGTGACGAGGTGCCCGCGCGCGACGATCTCGATGCGCTGGTTCGTTTCGGTGACGGAGGCACCCCCGGCCGGGATCGTGGCGTTCGCGACCCACTTGGTGCCATCCAGCGAATTGTCGTCGAAATTGTCGCTCAGCAAGATCTCCGCCTGCAAGACCGGAGAAAATAAAACCAGGGCGGTGAGAAAGGCAGCAAGGGGAACGGCGATTTTCATGCGGTGGGGCTTTGGGGTTGGATCCGTTTTTTCCCACGAAGCGCGCTTCCGTGTCAAGATCCTAACACGATTTTCGCACAGGTCTCTTTCTGAACGGAATGATTAGCGGGCGAAGCAAGCCCGGCTTTAAGAGATTATTTTTGGCACCCGCAGTCACTCTCCGCCGGAAATGCCAGTGCTGCCGAGGATCCGCCAGGGGGCATTCGATGATAGCCGCGCGCCGAAATTTCGGTTATGAGGGGGAATGCAGCTCCCTCTGCCCATCTGCGCTCTGCTCCTGTCGGCCGCTTTATGCACCGCGCTGCCTGCCGCCGCGCCAGAGCCGACCGACCCCGCCGAGTTCCGGGATCACATCGAACCGTTTTTTGCCGAACACTGCACGCGTTGCCACGGCGCGGAGAAGCAGAAGGCGGACTTTGCGCTCCACGATATCGATGGCCTGATCACCGGCGGGCGCGATGTCGTGCGCTGGGAGAAGGCGCTGGAGATGCTCAGCCTCGGCGACATGCCGCCCGAAGATGAAGACCAGCCGGACAAAGCCGACCGCAGCCGCGTCGTCGGGTGGATCGCGGCGGAACTCGGGAAGATCGGGCGCGGGCAGGGTGAGGCGAAGCTCGCGCTGCCGAGCCAGGCGAACCGGCTCGACCACGATGAACTTTTCAGCGGAGAGCACCGCGGTCCCGCCTATTCGCCCGCGCGGCTCTGGCGGAGAAGCCCGCAGGCTTACGCCCGCTTTGCCCAAGAGCTGCGCACCCAGATCTCGCAGCCGCTGCTCGGTCTCGGCGGCAAGGGGTTTCAGGATTACGCTAGCCTGGTGGCCGACGAGGCGGCGATCAACACGATGCTGCGCAATGCGAACCTCTTTGCCGAAACTTGATGGCTTAAGTCCCAGATCGCGCTTTGGCGGATTGTTCGCCGGTGGGTGCCGAGGCGAAGGCCCGAGGAGATCGACCGCGCCGTGCGCAGCAGTCAGATCTTCAGCGCGAGCCGGATGACGCCGACCGCGAGCGCTACCTCACCGGTCTCTTTGACAGAACCGGGAGGAACCGGCGGGCTGGCGCTCGGGTTCCGCACGCTGATCGCCGGGATGGTGATGTCGCCGGAATTCGTCTTCCGGCTCGAGGTTGGATTGGGCGAGAATTGCCGGACGGCTGGCGGATGCTCGGGCCTGGCGAGATCGCCTACGCTGTCCTACGCGTTTTTCGACAAACCGGACCGCGAGTTGATCCGGGCGGCGAGAGGAGGAGCAGGCTCGCCACCCGCGAGGACGTCGCCCGCGAGGCGCAGCGCCTCAGCGAAATGCCGGACCCGAGAAACGCTGGGCATATCCGATGCCCATCACCGCTGGGGTGAGGACTACTACGATCTCCGCCCGCGCGTCCTCCGTTTCTTCCAGGAATTTTCGGCTACACCGCCGCCGCCGATGTCTTTAAAGACCAGGAGCGAAACCGGACCACCACGCGAACCGGCTGCGGAAGGACGCCGACATGTTCGTGCTCGCCGCCTTGAAAGCGACCGCGACGTGCTCGCCACCCTGTTGACCAGCCGCCGTATCCGATGGATTACCTGCGCGAGGATCGGATGGCGAAGCTGCTCATCGGCAACAACGAGCGGCAGCTCGAACACCTGCAAAACAAATACGGCGACCAGTTCGCGGCGATCGCCAAAGCCGGAAAGTTCCCCGGCATCGATTCCGCCACGTCAGCCGCCTACAACCTCGGCGAAGAAGAGGCGGATGCGATCCGGCGCGGGCAGGGCGATCTGGTCGCGCTGCCCGAGGACCAGCGGGCGGGGATGCTCACCCATCCCGCGTGGCTCGTCGCGTTTAGCGGCAATTTCGACAACGACCCAATCCGGCGCGGCAAATGGATCCGCGAGCGGCTGCTCGCCGACCTCGTGCCGGACATCCCGATCGAGGTCGATGCCAAGGTGCCGGAAGACCCGCACCGCACGCTCCGCCAGCGCCTCGATATCGTCCGCGAGGAAAAATGCTGGCGCTGCCACAAGCAGATGAACCCGCTCGGCGAGCCGTTCGAGTCCTACGACGACTTCGGGAAATTCCGCGAGTCGATCGTCCTCGGCGACGCCGACGCCTATTTCAAAGCGCTGCGCCGCTACCGCGATCAACGCAAACGCTGGCAGCAGGACCTCGCGGACTGGCGCAAGCTGGACGCGGCGGGGCGCGCGGAAAAAGTCGCCCATGCCGAGCAGATGCTCGCGGACCTAAAGCCGCCCGAACCGGGGATCGAAAACTTCCAAGCGCAGCAGAACCACTACGAGGGCGACCTCAAGCGGTGGACCAAAGAGCGCGAGCATTGGGGCAAGATCGACGATGCCGAGCAGCAGCGCCGCATCGAAGCGCTGGAGCGCCAGCTCGCCGGGCAGGTGATGCCGGATGCCGAGATGGTGCCGGTCGATGCGAGCGGCGAGCTGCGCGGCACCGGCGACCCGGCGCTCGACGGCAAGGTCGAGGGCGCGGTAGATCTCGCCCGGCGGCTCGCCAAGAGCGAGCGGGTCCGCCAGTCGTTCGTGCGGCACGCCTTCCGCTACTGGATGGGGCGCAACGAAACCTTCGACGACTCGCCCACCTTGATCGCCGCCGACCGCGCGTATGTGGAAAGCGGCGGCAGCTTCAAGGCGCTCCTCGTTTCGCTCCTCACCTCCGACTCGTTTCTCTACCGCCGATAATTTGCCTATGAACTCGCCGCCATTTCCTCCGCCATGCGTGCCTCGGCACCGGCTCGCTCCCGCGCTCGCCCCATTTTTCCAAAACCTGCGCGCCGAATCTGCCGCGGCAGGCGGATCGCTGCCCAGCGCTTCGTCTTCGTCGTGCGCGGCAACGGGCTCACCCCTACGGCATCGTCCCGAAGGGGAAACAGAAGAATGCGGTGCCGAAACGTTCCGCGCGGAGAAGCTGATCGACCGGTACTCGCCGACCTCGCCTTGGACGACAGCATGAAATCGCTCGAGCCGATACAAGCCAGCTCACCATCGTGCAGGGGCTGTCGAGCAAGGTCTGCAAAGGTCCGCACGGCGGGCACTTCGGCGTGCTGGGTGCCTACACGTCCGGCGACCACGCGCCGCCGCGCAAAGAGACGCTCGACGCCGCATTGGCGAAGAAATTCCCCGGCATCTTCCCGCACCTCGCCTTCCACATCGGGACTTCCGCCGACGAGCTTTTCCGCTACCTCGACATCTCGGCACAGGGCAAGAATACGCGCACGCCCGCCTACGCCTCGGCGGCGCTCGCCTACAAAGAGATCTTCGGCACGGTGATGACCGGCGACCACGCGAAGGTCGAGGTGGCGGCGCAGCGAAACTTGATGGACTTTCTCGTCGATGATGTGAAGCGCGCGAAGCGGTCGCTCAACTCGGCGGAGAAAGAAAAGCTCGACCATTACCTGCATGGATTCGAGGCGCTGCGCGACCGCCAGGTGAAGCTGCAGGCGATGGGCGGCACGCTCGCCGCCCAAGCGCCGCCGCCGGGCGATAAATTTAGCTCGCCGGTCGAGACGCACCGGCTGGAGGCGCATTTCGATCTCGCCGCCGCCGCCTTGATCACCGGTCTGACCAACGTGGTCACCGTCCGCGCCGACCAGCTCGAAGTCCGCTACCAGGGGTTCGACCACCCGCGGATGAAAGAGATCTCGCTGCACGACATCGGGCACACCGCCGATGTGGAAGGCACCGCCGACCGCTTTGATTCAAACTGGCAGCAAGGTCGGGAGATGCGCGGCTTGATCCGGGGCTACCAGATGGGGTTGATCGCCGGGCTCGCCGAAAAACTCAAGGCGGTGCCGGAGGGCGGCGGCACGATGTTGGACAACACGATCATCCTGTTCCTGAGCGACGCCGGCGCGCAACACCACACCGGCTACGAAAACATGCCGCTGCTCGTGCTCGGAAACATGGCCGGCGCGCTGAAGCAGGGGCGCTACTTGCACTACCCCGCCTACAACCAGCCCGGCCACCGCGTCCTCGCCAACTTGCTCATGTCGATCCTCCATGCCGCCGGCTCGCCCGACGATCACTTTGGCGACCGGGATCTCGGGCTGGGCGAGGCGATCGACCAAAGCGGCCCGCTCGCCGAGTTGATGGCGTAGCGCCGCGGGACCGCCCCTGCCCGGGGCGCGGGCAAACCCTGTCCGGCGCGGACATCTCTGCGCCGAGTTTTGCGGATGGGAAATCGCGCTGCCGGGCGCGGGCATCGTTTGGTTGGGCTGGGCTCGCGCGCGCGGTGGCGGCTTGCGGCGGCAGATTACAAATCGCTCATGAATGGGATGTCATTTGAGAGGCGGCGGCGGGGGGATGGCCTGTGGCGCGCAACCAATTTCATGCGCCTGCTCCCCGCCATTTCCCCCAGGCTCCGCGCCCCGCTCGCCGCTGATCTCGAATCGAAACTCGCGCATCGATGCTGAAACTCGCGAATCGATGCCCGCTCAGTGCGTCCATCCGCGAATCCGGCGGATGGCCAAATTTGCCCTTGCGCCCGTAGCCTCTGGCGCATGAAATTATCGGGTGCCGCGTAATCCGCGCCCCCCTTCTACGACTTACCTGCCATGATCGCACGACTTCTTTCCCTCGCCGCCGCCGGAGCCATCGCCGTCCTCGGCACCGGCTGCAACCAAAGCACCGCCGAACCCGGCAAAGACGGTGCCGCCAAACCCGCCGAATCCTCCAAATCTGACAAACCCGTGAATGCCGACGCCAAATCCGACTCCGCCAAAGGCGACAAGGACAAACCGAAAACCGAGGTCGCCACGGTCGCCGGCGGCTGCTTCTGGTGTATCGAGGCCGCCATGGAGCGGGTCGAGGGCGTGATCGATGCCGAGTCCGGCTACACCGGCGGTCATGTCAAGGACCCGACCTACGAGCAGGTCTGCTCAAAGCGCACCGGCCATGCCGAGGCGGTCCGCATCTCCTTCGATCCATCGAAGATCAGCTACGCGGACATCCTCGACATCTTTTGGGTCGCCCACGACCCGACCACGCTCAACCGGCAGGGAGCCGACGTCGGTCCGCAGTATCGGTCCGCCATCTTTTACCATTCCGATGAGCAGAAGAAGATCGCCGAGGCGTCTATGAAGCGCCTCGATGAATCCGGTCTCTATGGGGCCAAGGCGGTCACCGAGATCGCCAAGGCGGAAGAATTCTACGTCGCGGAGATCGATCACCAAGACTACTACCGCCTCAACCCGAACGCGGGCTACTGCCGCGTCGTCATCGAACCAAAGCTGGAGAAACTGAAGAAGCTCGGTAAGATCAAGGCGGACTAACCGGCTGAAGCTGAGATTGTAACAGCCGAGAAACCCCATCGTTCACGGTCGTTTCGCCGTGATTCCGGAGGGTCGCCGCGCCTAATTGCAATCCCACCGGAGAGTGGTAACGTATCCGCCTTTTACTATCCCATGGCGGCGCGCCCGATCTTTCGGTGGCGTCCCCTTACCCGACATCTGATCCACGCATTTCTTATGCCCCCTCCCCCGAAGAGCCCCCGCGATCCCCGTGAGCCGAAGGACCCGAACGAGCGTCCGCCGGCCGGCGATCCGAATTTCAATTGGCGCGGTCTCGTCCTGATCGCCATTGCCGTCATGGTCGTCGCCGCCGCCTTCATCTGGCAGAGCAATACATCGGCGAGGGAGAACAAGACGTGGGATGAATTTGTCGCTTTGGTCCAAGACAACAAGATCGACGCGAGCAAGGGGCTGGAGCTGATCGCGATCGACAATGGGGCAAGCCACGAGATCAGGGGCTGGTATCTTTCCAGCGAGCCGAAAGCGGGCGAAAGCGCCGAGCAAGGCAAAGAATTCAAAACACAGATCGAACTCTATTACCGCAAAGAGCAACTCCAAGAATTGCTCGCCGGCCACCAAGCGGATCCCGAAGCGACCGAAGGCGCGGCGGCCAAAACTTGGGGGACCGTGAAGATGAACGACAGAGTCGAAAACAATTACGCGGGTGCAATTTTCAGCATGCTCCTGCCGATCTTGCTGCTCGTCCTTATCATCCTGTTTATTTTCCGCCAGCAGGTCAAAATGGCGGGGCGCGGCGCGATGAATTTCGGCAAAAGCCGGGCGAAGCTCCTCGCGCTCGACAAGAACAAGATCACGTTCAAAAACGTCGCCGGCGTGGACGAGGCGAAGGAGGAGGTATGGGAGCTGGTCGAGTTCCTCAAAGACCCGAAGAAGTTCCAGCGGCTCGGCGGCAACATCCCGAAGGGCGTCCTGATGGTCGGTCCTCCTGGGACGGGCAAGACGTTGCTCGCCAAGGCAATCGCCGGGGAGGCGGATGTTCCGTTCTTCAGCATCAGCGGCTCGGATTTCGTCGAGATGTTCGTCGGCGTCGGAGCCTCCCGCGTCCGGGATATGTTCGAGCAGGGCAAGAAGAACGCGCCGTGCCTGATTTTCATCGATGAGATCGACGCCGTCGGGCGCCACCGCGGGCACGGCTTGGGCGGCGGTCACGACGAACGCGAGCAGACGCTCAACGCGCTACTCGTCGAGATGGACGGCTTTGACACCCAAGAGGGCGTCATCATCATCGCGGCGACCAACCGCCCAGACGTCCTCGATCCGGCGCTGCTCCGCCCCGGCCGCTTCGACCGCCAGGTCACCGTCGATCTGCCCGACATCAAGGGGCGTGAGGAAATCCTCAAGGTCCACGTCAAGAAGGTCAAGATGGCCGACGATGTCGATCTCGCCGTGATCGCCCGCGCGACGCCAGGATTCTCCGGCGCGGAGCTGGCCAACCTGATCAACGAGGCCGCGCTGCTCGCCGCCCGCCGCAACCTCAATGCGGTCACGCTCAAGGAACTCGAAGAAGCCCGCGACAAGGTGCGCTGGGGCAAGGAGCGGCGCTCGCTCGCGCTCAGCGACAAAGAGAAAAAAGTGATCGCTTACCACGAGGCGGGGCACGCGCTCTTGCTCGCCCTTTTGGAGAACACCGACCCGCTCCACAAGGTCACGATCATCCCGCGCGGCCCCTATCTCGGAGCCGCGTTCCACCTGCCGGAAGCCGACAAGATCCACATCCGCAAGAAGGAGCTGCTCGAAGATCTGATCGTCACGATGGGCGGCCGGGTCGCCGAGGAATTGATCTTTGGCGACGTGACCAGCGGCGCCCGCGGCGATATCCGCCAGGCGACCAACATCGCCAAGAAGATGGTCTGCGAATGGGGCATGTCCGAGGACCTCGGCATGGTCGAATACGGCGAGCACAACGAACAAGTTTTCCTCGCCCGCGACATCGCCCGCTCGCGCGATTACAGCGAATCGACCGCGCAGAAGATCGACGGCGAGGTCAAACAGCTCATCGACCGTTCCTACGGCGAGGCGAAGCGCATCTTGACCGAGAACAAAGAGAAGCTCGAGGTGTTGGCCCAAGCGCTGCTCGAATACGAGACGCTCGAAGCCAAGCACGTCATGGACATCGTGAAGAACGGCCGCCTCACCGATCCGCCGAAGATCGACCGGCCGCCGGACCTGCCGCCCGAGGAAGAGGAGCCCAGCGAGCCGAAGCCGCGCAAGACCCGCGAGGAGGAACCCGGGTTTCCCGGCGACCTCGAAGGCGCTCCCGCCGGGGCATAGTTGCGTCCGCCAGCGCATTGCGGTTGATCGCGGATCGACCGCCTGTTGATTGGCCGGATGTCTCCCTCCGCCAAAGCCTTTCTCTTCGATATCCTCTCGACCCCGTCCCCGACGGGATTCGAGATGAACGCCCAGCGCAAATGGGCGGCGCATGTCGCGCCCTTTGCCGATAGCGTCGAATGCGATGCCTACGGCAACACGTGGGCGACCCTGAAATCCACCAAGGCGGATGCGCCGACTCTGATGCTGGAGGCGCACGCCGACGAGATCGGGTTCATGGTCAAATTCATCGCCGAAAACGGATTCGTCTATCTCGACCGGATCGGCGGCAGCGACTCCGCCGTCGCCCGCGGGCGCAAGATCCACATCCTGGCGGACAAGGGCGAAGTCACCGGGATCATCGGGAACACCGCCGTTCACCTGCGCGGTCGCAGCGCCGACGAGAAGGTGCCGCAGACCCACGATCTATTCGTCGATGTAGGAGCCTCCAGCGCCAGGGCCGTCGAAAAACTCGGCATCCGCGTCGGGCATCCGGCGGTCTATGCCGATTCGGCAGAAGAACTCGCCGGCCGCCGGATCTGCGGCCGCGCTTTGGACAACCGGGTCGGCGGCTACATCCTCGCCGCCGTCATGGAGAAGCTTTCCAAAGCGAAATCGCGCCCCGCCGCCAACATCGTCGCGCTCAACGCGATCCACGAAGAGATCGGCGGCGCGGGATCCCGCATGGTCTCGCATCGCCTGCGCCCGGACGCGGCGATCGTCCTCGACGTGACCCACGCGACCGATTCGCCGGGGATTAACAAGGCGCAGCACGGCGATGTGAAGCTCGGCGGCGGCCCGAGCGTGACCCACGGCACCGCCAACCATCCGCTGCTCGTCCGCCGATTGCGCGACCTCGCCGAAAAGAAAAAGATCCCGCTCCAGCACGAGGGATTTTCCCACACCACCGGCACCGACACCGACCGGATCTACCAGACCGCCGACGGCATCCCGGCCGCCCTCGTCTCGCTGCCGCTCCGCTACATGCACACGGTGGTCGAACTCATCGACCTGCGCGATGTCGATTGGACGGTCGAACTCCTCGCCGCCGCCGCCAAGTCGATGAAGGACAAGCGCGAGTTCTGGAACACGCTCTAGTAGCATTGAGCCCGCACGCCGCGACGTTCAAAGCCGTGGCGATCCCGCCCGGCCGGCGCATCACTTACGCTGACCAGACGGGCCACCACGCTTCGAATTCCGATTTTCGCAACCGCATCCGGGCGCTGTTACCTTCGGTTAAGGCGAGGAGTTGTTCCTCGACGATCTCGATGAAGCGCGAGCGGTCGTCGGCGGTGATCTCTTTGCCCGCCCAGCGCCGCACGGCATCTGCCGCGTGGAGCCGGTTGAGTTTGGAGACCACCACATGGCGGACGCAGGCTTTGATTTCCTCGCGATACCGCACGGCGACCGGGTCTGGCTCACCCAACTGCCCGCAGATGTCCGCGTAGCGCTTCGCCGACTTTTCGTAGGCGAAGGCGAAGACGTCGCGCATCGGCTCGATGCGGTTGAGCTCATAGACGCCGAGGATCGCATCCGTGTAGGACCGCACCGGCACGCCGATGAACGACAGCGGGGCGAGGTTGCCCTTGATCAGCGGGATGTTCGCGGCGAGCCGCGAGGTCCGCTTATTGCCGTCGATAAACGGCTGCAGATACGGCAGGTGGACGAGGAGAAAGAATGCCTGCTCGAGCGGATCGCTGATCGCGCCCGCTTTGCCCAGGATCTGGTCGAAACATTCGTCCAGAACCCCCGGCGTGTTCTCCGGGCGAAAGGCGGTGCCGCTGACGCCGACTGGGTGCCGCCGCACGCTGCCTTCCATCGCCGGGCTGTCGAGCAACCCATCTGCCAGCAATGCGTGCAGGTTCAGGAAGGTGTAGCGGTTGTAGCCCAGTTCGTCCGGCGCGTCGCACAGGAATTCGATCGCTGCTTTGTGGTTCAGGATCATCTGCGCATCGCGGAAGCGACCTTCGTCGTCGGTGTGCCCGCGGCGGATCAGCTCGTCGGTTTCCAGCAGGGAGAACGTATTGCCCTCCAGCCGGCTGGAATTCCACGACAGGTCGATGATCAGCCGGTCGAGCACGCGCCGCGCGTAGGTGCCCGGCGCGAGCTTCGCCATCGATTCCGTCTGGCCGGCACGCTGCAGGTGGCGGCGCAGGTTTTCGGGCAAATAGGCGGATTCGTTCGGCGTGTAGTTTTCGAGGAACTCCCGCCGATAGCCGACGACCTCGCGCACGGCCAGCGGCTGCCGGATCCGGTCCCGCACCTCGGCGGCATCCGGCAACATCGGAACGCTTTCCGCCGGTTCATGCGTTTCTGAATCGGATTCCAATTCCCCGCCCTCGCGGACGAGAAAAGCCGGACCCGGTTCAACACCATAGCGCACCCGGCGTCGCCGCGTAGCCTTGTCCGCAGACGCCCTCCCCGGCACCTGCGGCGGCCACTCGGGCATCGGTTTGGGAAGGCGATACCGCGTTCCGCGCCCCTGCCCGATCCGCTCGACGGCTTCGTCGGCGAGCAGCGCATCAAGGCGGCGCAGGATCGTTCGGCGGGACATTTTCACCCCTGATCCGACCAATTCTTTTTCGATCCCTTCCAGCCCAACGCCACCCGGATAGAATTCCAGTAGCGGGCGGATTTCCTCAAAAAAATCTCGTTCAGTTGGCGTGTTCATGGCGCATTTTTGATTTACACGTCAAATTACGCCACATTCTGCCTTCGTCAACTATTCATGCCATTTTTACGCCAAAATTCCTTCAACGACTTTGCCGTGGACATCGGTGAGGCGAAAGTCACGCCCGGCGTAGCGGTAGGTGAGGCGTTCGTGGTTAAAGCCCAGGAGCCGCATTATGGTGGCGTGCAGGTCGTGGACGTGGACGGGGTCGACTTCGGCTTTGAAGCCGGATTCGTCGGTCGCGCCGTGGATGTGGCCGCCTTTCACGCCACCGCCGGCCATCCAGACGGTGAATCCATAGTGGTTGTGGTCGCGCCCGTTGACTTTGCCTTGGTTGGAGCCGGGCGTCGGCAGCTCGACGGTGGGCGTGCGCCCGAATTCGCCGCCCCAGAGGACGAGGGTGTCTTCGAGCAGCCCGCGCTGCTTGAGGTCCTTGAGCAGGGCTCCGATGGCTTGGTCGCACTCGCCGGCGAGGCGGCGGTGGTTGACTTCGATGTCGTCGTGGTTATCCCACGGCTGCCCGGCGCCGTGCCAGGTCTGGACAAAGCGGACGCCGCGCTCGATCAGGCGTCGCGCGATCAACATCTGCCTGCCCTGCACGCCGGGTCCATACATCTCGCGGATGTAGGCGGGTTCCTTGGAGATGTCGAAGGCGTCGCTCGCCTCCATCTGCATCCGATAGGCCAGCTCGAAGTTCTGGAGCCGGGCTTCGAGCTGCGCGTCGCGCCCCTGCTTCTCCATGTGGCGTTCATTCAGCCGCCGGAGCAGGTCTAGCTGCCGCCGCTGCTGGGCGAGGTCCAGCCCGGCGTTGCGGATGTTGGCGATCAGCTTCTCGACATCCGTATGCTGGGTGTCGATATAAGTCCCCTGGTAGCTGCCCGGCAGGAAGGCGGAGCGCCAGTTCTGCGTTTCGGTGATCGGCTTGCCGCCGGGGCACATCGTGATGAAGCCGGGCAGATTTTGGTTTTCGGTGCCGAGCCCGTAGTTGAGCCACGACCCCATGCTCGGCGTGCTCTGCCGCGCGTTGCCGCAGTTCATCAGCATGAGCGACGGCTCGTGGTTCGGCACGTCTGCGTGCATCGAACGCACCACGCAGATGTCATCGATGTTCTGTGCGGTGTGGTGGAACAGCTCGCTCACCTCGATCCCGCTCTGCCCGTATTTCTGGAATTTGAATGGCGAGCGATACGCCGCGCCGGTCGGGCGCTCGGTGCGCAGCGCCGGCCCGGGCAATTCCTTGCCATGGAACTGGTCTAGCAGCGGCTTGGGGTCGAACGTATCGACGTGCGAGGGTCCGCCGTTCATGAACAGGTGGATCACCCGCTTCGCCTTGGGCGCGAAATGCGCGCGCGGCGCGAGCGGATTCGCCCCGATCCCCGCCACGTCCAGGGCGGCGGTCGCGGCACCGGCGAATTCCTGAAAGATGCCGGACAATGCGAGCGCACCATGCCCATGCCGCCTCGCGTCAAAAAGTCGCGGCGGGTATAAAAGGCGTGCTCTGGATTCGGGCGGTGCATCTTAATCTGGATACGGGTGGGAAGGAGGAATACTGCGCGGCTTTCCCCTGCTTTTCACCGCTCACGCCGCCAGCCGATCCGCCGCCAGCGCCCCGAAATACTCGTCGGCGATGTCTTCCAGCTCGGCGACCGACTCGACTTTGGAAAACCGGATGCGCAGATGCTTGCCGCCGCGCAGCCCTTTCGAGTAATGCATCAGCCGCGACCGCATGTTTTGCATCGATTGCTTTTCGCCGCCGTAGCGGGCGGAGCCGACCGACATCTTGGCGTGGCGCACCATCAGCGCCCAGCGGTCCTCGACGCTGGCGGGCGGCAGGTGCTCGCCGGTCTTCAGAAAGTGCTTCGCCTCGCGGAAGACCCACGGGTTGTTCATCGCCGCGCGCCCGATCATCACGCCGCGCACCCGCGTCTCGCGCAGCCGCCGCGCCACATCCTCGCCGGTCGCCACGTCGCCGTTGCCGATCACCGGCACCGAGACCGCCTCGGCGCACTCGCCGATCACGTCCCAGTTCGCCTCCCCGGAATAGCCCTGCGAGCGCGTCCGCCCGTGGATCGTGATCGCCGCGATCCCGCAGCCTTCGAGCACCCGGCAGACTTCGACGGCATTCACCGAGTTGAAATCCCAGCCGATCCGGATCTTCGCCGTCACCGGAACGCCGGGAGCCACCGCCTTCGCCACGCCGCCCGCGACCTGCGCCAGCACCGGGCAATCGCGCAGCAGCGACGAGCCGCCATTCTTCGAGACCACCTTGTTGACCGGGCAGCCGAAATTGAGATCGATGAAATCCGGCTCCTTCCAATCGATGATCTTCCGCGCCGCCTCGCCCATCGCCTCGCCATTCGCCCCGAAAAGCTGCACGCCGACCGGGCGCTGCGCCTCGGTGAATTCGGTGTATTTCCGCGTCCGGTCGTCGCGCCGCACGATCCCCTCCGACGACACAAATTCGGTCACCATCGCATCCGCGCCCAGTTCCTTGCAGATCGTGCGAAACACCACGTCCGTCACCCCGCCATCGGGGCGAGGTAAAGCGGCGCGGTCTTCGCATCTGAAAGCCAGGGAGCATGGGGGTGGTTGGGAGTTATTTGTTATCCGTTGGAGATTTGTTAGTTATTGGAGATTCGTTATCGGGAATTAGTTATTCGGTCCTTCCCCGCCCATTTCAAGGCGCAGGTCGCCCCAATTCACCAATCTCAAATAACGAACTGCCAATCACCTCCCCTCATACTTATCCCGCAGCCGCGTGTGGCGGCTGGACAAATCGATCTCGCGCCCGAGGACGAAGGCGCGCTCGACGTGGGTGCGGACTTCGAGCGGATCGCCGTCGGTCAGGATGAAGGTGGCGTCTTTGCCCGGTTCGAGCGAGCCGAGGCGGTGGGAGACGCCGAGGATCTTAGCCGGGTAGAGCGTGATCGCCTTGAGCGCCTCCTCCGGCGGCAAGCCGTGGGCGGCGGCGCGGGCGGCTTCGTAGGGCAGATTCCGTGCGTTGGGCGCGGCGAACGACGATCCGGCGTCGGCGATGCAGAACGCCACGCCCGCCTCGTGGAGGAGCGCCGGGTTTCGCAGCGCCGTGTCGAACCCCTCGTGCCGCCGCATCGGCAGCGAATTGACCGGGCTGACGATCACCGGGATGCCGCGTTCATTAAGCAGCGGCGCGACCTTCCACGCATCCAGCCCGCCGACGATCCCGATCCGGATCTGCTCCGCCTCGGCAAAGGCGCACGCCTCGCGGATCTGGGCGGCGTCGTTCGCGTGGATGAAGACCGGAATCTCCTGTTTCAAGGCGGGCAGCAGCCCCTCCCAGCGCGCGTCGCGCCCGATCCCGTCCTCGCCGGCATCCTTTGCTTTGCGGTAGGCGCGCGCCTCCTCGAACGCCCGGCGCAAACGCTCGATCTTCTCCCGGTGATCCTTCTCCGCCTTGGCGATCGCCTCGTCGTCCGGGTCCTCGGTGAAGCGCATCGAGCGCGGCCGCCCCGGCCAGTCGAGGTGGATCGCCGCCGGCGCGCGCACCGCCATCTGCTCCGGCGTCCAGCCATCGAGGTTGATGACCGCCGACTGCCCGGCGAGTCCGCCCGACCCGGTCTGCGGCACGCTGAGCGCGGTCAGCACGCCGTTGGCGCGCGTCACCGGCAGCAGTTCGCTATCCGGGTTGATCGCGGTGATCGCCTTGGCGTTCGGGTTGATCGCGCCGGGTTCGCGCAGGTCATCGGTCGCCCGCACGGCGCGGATCTCGACCAGCCCGAGCACGCTGTTGGCGTGGATCAAGCCCGGATAGAGGCGCTTGCCCGCCACCTCGATCACGATGGTCCCCGCCGGCAGATTGATCGCCACATCCGCCGCCGCGACATTCGAGATCTTCCCGCCTTCAAACAAAATCTGCCCGCCCGGCAGCGGTTCCGACGACACCGGGTAAACGTCCGCGCCCCGGAGCAAGATCGGCTTCTCCTGCGGCGGCGGCGGCACATTCAGGTTCGCCAAGGCGCTGCCGCCCAGGCTCAAAACGAGAGCCAAGGCAGCAATGGCGGAGGAGATGGGGCAAAATCGCATGGCGGGCAGTATAGGAGAGATTGGCGGCGGCGGGAAAGGGCGAATTCAAAGTCCGGCGCGGGACCTCACTATGGCGCGCCTTCAGGGCTTTTCCCTCCTTGGCACCCGAGACCCAGGCGCTGCTCGCCGAGGCTCGCTTCACCGCTGTCGAATTTCGCGCCATTGGCGCGGAGGTTGCCATCAAGGAAGCCATGCCCTGGCAAGGAAGCTGGCGGCTGCTTCGGCAAGGCTGGAAGCAGTACAAGCACGCTCCCCAAGCCTTGGGCAAAACCGGCATTCCCGGCAAGCGCCCCGCCTAGCAGGGCAAGGATCGCGCTCCCATTCTAAGCCTCCCCCGGCTCTCCGGCAAGTCCGGCGCGTAGCTTTCGTTCCCGCTGTGTGACTTTCCGTTCCCACCAGTAACTTTCCGTTCTTCGCGAAGGAATGGAATTCCCAGAAAAACCGCCGATGGCGGCACCCGACCGCGGGGATCGCCGGAAAACCCGCTGGAAACGAATGCCTTACGCAGATTCGCTCCGCTAGCCCCGCTGGCTCCGACCCGGCGAGCGCCGGAAGCTGCCGAGGCACCACCGGTCCTGCCCGCCCCAGCAGCCGTCCAGCGCCCCGCCGCCCGGCAGGTTCGCCGCCCTTTCCGGAAACCTAAAAAATCCGATGGGATAAGAAACCCTATCGAGGCAATCCGGCAGCCGGAAAGATCAAGCGAACTTAGGGATCAGCACCCTGACCAGCCCGGCGAGATGCGCCAGCCCTTGACCTCAAGGGCTTAGGGCGTGCTTACCGCGCCCTAACCAATCCGATATCGCGGAGCGATCCCGATAGTACATTCCACTAATACCACTGTTGGGCGACAAACAATCAATGAATCCGAGACCAGAGATTAATCAGGCTTACGCGTCCCTACCCTTGGAACAAGAGCGGTTAGAAGCATTCAGGAGTCTTTTCGGTCAGCATCTCTTCTGGTGTCGTGATCGAGCCATGCAGCTTGCTCAAAGCGCGGTAGATTCACCGGGGTTCGCAAGCGGATGGGTAGCATCACTTACCAGCGAACCCTACGACCTGCTTGCGGAGTTGCCCGAGGGATAGTGCAACAATTTTTCTGTAAATGCGGTTTGGCTGTTGGTGGTAGTCGGGTGTGGGCTTGGCTGTTTGTATGGGTTGTTGGGGGGAGGGTCAGTGGAGGTGCTTTGGGGCGAGGTAGACCTTGCCCGCCTCCCTCCTCGGAGATCTCCATGAGAGCGGCGCTGACCAGGCGCAGGCGGCTCCCTCGTTGGGGAAGATGCGGGCGACGCGGGTGCGGCGGCGGATCTGCATGTTGAGGTTCTCGATCATGTTGGAGGTGCACAGGCATTTACGCCGCTTGGCCTCCGGGAGGCTGAAGACGGTGAAGGACTCGGGGACGTTGCGCTCCATCCAGGGCGGCGGCTTGGGCGCGCTCTGGGCATGCTTGGCGACGGCGGCGGCGAGCTTGGGCCTCCGCCTCGGCGAGGCTGTCGGCGCGCAGGCGGGCGCGGATGTCGGCGGCGACCTCCGCCTTCATCTGCTGCACGGGGGCGTGGGCGGCGGCATTCTGCTGGAGGTGGAAGCCGCAGCGCTGCCACGGGCAGTGGGGAAAGGCGGCGGCGAGGGCGGCTGCGCAGAGGCCTCGTGGGCGTCGCTGACGGCGCGATGCCGGTGGGGTTGGTACGCGCGCCTTGAGCGGAGAGGAACTCGCGCCAGTGGACCTCCGCCTCGGAAGTACCGAACGCCGAGGATGCTGCAGCCAGAGCCGTCCTCGCGCACGGCGACGTACCAGCACCGCGCACCTGCGCGCCACTGGCCGGCGACGCGGACGTCCTCGTAGAGGGCGTCGAGGACAGGTGGGCGACAGGGCGATGGGGCGCGAGCTGTACTCAACATGTCGTCGAGCTGCCCGGCGGCGCGGCTGACCTGCGCGGAGGTGACCTCCAGCCCGCAGAGCTTCTCGAGGACGCGGTGACCTTGCGGGTGGAGACGCCGCTGAAATAAAAAATCTGGGCGACGGCGAGGAGGCCGAGGGCGCGCTCGCTGCGCGCGACCCGCCCTCCAGCGCGGAGGGCGGAAGGGAGCCGGCAGCCGCGGACACGGGGCACGCGCGCGCGGGTCGAGGGCGCCACCCCGGGTGTCCAGGCGAAGCCTTGAAGCCGTTGGCGTGGTAGTCGCCCGAACCGGAGCGCTCGTAGGCGCGGCGCCGGGTGGATGAGCATGGCTTGGTTGACGAGCAGGGAGACGGCATCCGGCGGCGGCGGTATAGCCGAGGATGGGGTTGAGGATGCCAGCGGGCAGGCTAATGTCGCGTTGGTGGTGTTCGGTCATTAATTTGCGTCTGGCTGTGAAAGTTTGTTGCAAGCGACACCAGACCACCGGTGGTAGGGCGCTTCCACCCCCTCGGCGGCAGTGCCACGCGTGGCGGTATTCGTCCGGCTCACGCTACGCTGCGCCTCCCGAGTACCGCTGCGCCCTTCCGGTCAGGGTTGGGAGGCTTTACAGACGTTGTTACACCCCCGGCTGAAAACCCACGCCGGGCAGCTAACCAAGCGATGAACCCGACGTGCTACAGCTGCGGTTTTTGCCAAGGCGTTGGGTAAAAGCCCGCCTCGCGCTCTCCGCTTTTTATCACTCTCTTTCTTCCAGGCATCGAGGCTTTCTGGGACGTCGCTGTCGTCCTGGTAGAAGGCGCGGAGGTCTTCCGAGGATTGCTTTTTGAGGTCGGCGGTGAGGTTTTCGGTGCCGGGTTGGGCGTAGAGGTTGGTGAGTTCGCCGGGATCTTTTCGAGGTCGTAGAGTTCCCGTCGTCGCCGAACTGGTAGAAGTGCATGAAGCAGCGGCGCTGGGTGCGGATACCGTAGTGGCGGGGACCATGTGGACGCTGGGGTATTCGTAGTAGTGGTAGTAGATGGACTTGCGCCATTCGGCGGGCGTTTCGCGGAGGATGAAGAGGTGAGCGAGCGCCCCTGCATGTCAGCGAAGGATTTCATGCGGCGATATCGAGGAAGGTCTGGGCGTAGTCCAGGTTCTGGACGCCATGAGTTCGCTACGCGCCGAGGCGGTGACGCCGGAAATTGCATTTGACGATGAGCGGCATTTTGAGGCTTTCCTCATACATCCAGCGCTTGTCATACCAGCCGTGGTCGCCGACGTAGAACCCTTGGTCGGACGAGTAGATGACGATGGTGTTTTCGCTAAGCCGAGTTCGTCGAGCGTGCCCTGGAGGGCAGGCGACGCTTTCGTCCACGCCCTTGATGCAGCGGAGGGTAGTTTTTGGCGTAGCGCTGGTATTTCCAGCGGACGGAGTCTTTGCCTTCGAGCTTCGCCTCGTGGAAGGCTTTGTCCTTCAGTAGTAGGCGTCCCGCCACGTTTTGAGCTGTTCGGGCGTCATGCGCTTCATGTTGAACCAAGCGGAGCGATCGACGCTCCTGCGACGCCTCCTGCGAGAATTCGAAGTGAGATCGACGAAGAGGTCGTAGTTGAGGTCCATGTGGCGGTCGATCTCGAGTTCCTGATGCCGGGCGGGCGGCGCGTTGTCCTCGGTCGAAAACGTGGCGGGTTCGGGGATTTCGACGTCGTCGTAGAGGTGGAGGTGGCGGAGCGCGGGCATCCAGTTCCGGTGCGGTGCCTTGTGCTGGACCATGAGCATGAACTGGCCTTCTCCGGAGTCGCGCTTGTCCTTCAGCCACTCGACGGCGAGATCGGTGACGATGTCGGTGCAATAGCCGTCGATCCGGATCTTGCTTGGGCGTGAGGAAGTCGGGGTTGTAGTAGTACATTGCGGAGCACCATCCAGTCGTCAAACCCCTGCGGTTCGCCCCTTGAGGGTGGCTCTTGCCGTAGTCGCCGGTCTGGTAGCCCGCTTTGCGCGGGATTTTCGGGAACGTCTGCTGGTTCCAGTCGAACGAATTCCCGTTGTTCATGAACCCGTTTTTGTGGCTGTGCTTGCCCGTCTGGATGACGGCGCGGCTGGGAAATTGCAGATCGAGTTGGTGCAAAACGAAAGATTGACGAAAAGCAATGCCGGAGTAAGTAAGCTTGTCGATGGCGGGCGTCGGATCCACCGGCGAGCCAACCGTCGTAGGCGCCGATGGCGTGCGGGGCGTGGTCGTCGGTGAAGATGAACGCGTGTTCGGGCGCTGGTCGGCGGCAGCCGAGAACGCGGCGGACGGGCGGCGGCGGCGAGCACGCAGAGGCGGAGATGGGGTCGGTGGCTCATGCGGCGGCTAGCCCCGGCGGCCAGGCGTTGTCAATGCGGCGGCGGATTGGCTCAGCGTCGGCGCGCTGCCGGAGATCGACCCGCATCGGGATCGTGTGGGACGACGGATCTCGGTAGATCCCGCTCCGCGCCATCTTCTCCTCGTAAAACCCGACCGCGTGTGGGTCGCTTTCCAGCGAGAGCCGCACGCCGCCGCGCGCCGTGGCATGGGCGCGGGCGGCACCGAAGAGCGCTGCCCCGATGCCGTTGCCCATGAAGGCGGGCAGCACCCACAGGTCGGTCAGCTCCCAGCCGCCGCTTTCGCCGCCGCGCAATGCCGAGAACCCGACCGGCACGCCGCCGGATTCCGCCACGAAGGCGGGGCGGTAGCGCAATTGTTCGGGCGTGATGGTGAGCTGCCCCGCCCAAGCGGCGATCTGCGCCTCGCGGTAGCCCCAGTGGCGCTTGGCGGCGAAGGCGATGCCGGTCAGGGCGTCGGCATCGCGCGGGCTGGCGCGGCGGATCATCCCCGCGCCGGGCTATTTTTCATCCGAGATCCGGATGATCTTTTCGCCTTCGCGGCGCATGCCCAGCTTGTCGCGGGCGATGGTTTCGAGAAACCCTTTCGCCGACCGGAGCCAGAGCACCTCCGACCTTGCGGCGTCGCGCTCTTCCGCGAGGGCGTCGCGCTGGGCCGCAAGGTCGGCGAGTTCCATGTCCATCTGGCGGAGCCGCTTTTGCTCCGGGACGATGAAGCCGAAGGTGCCGATGAAGAGGACGCAGACGATCAGGGCGGCGACGAACCATTTCGAGATCCGGTAGCCGACGGGCTCCGGCTCTTCCTTGGCGGCGGCGCGCTGTTTGCGTCTGAATCCGAACATGGTTTAGACCTTCATTTTGCCGCCGTAGACGGCCTCGTCGCCGAGCATCTCTTCGATGCGCAGCAATTGGTTGTATTTGGCGATCCGGTCCGAGCGGCTGAGCGAGCCGGTCTTGATCTGCCCGGCGTTGGTCGCCACGGCGATGTCGGCGATCGTGTTGTCCTCGGTCTCGCCCGAGCGGTGGCTGATCACGCTCGTATAGGCGTTTTCCTTGGCCAGTTCGACGGCGTCGAACGTCTCGGTCAGCGAGCCGATCTGGTTGACCTTGACGAGGATCGAGTTGGCCACGCCGAGGTTGATGCCCTTTTGCAGGAACTGGACGTTGGTGACAAAGAGGTCGTCGCCGACAAGCTGCGTCTTGGAGCCGATGGCGTCGGTCAGCTTTTTCCAGCCGTCCCAGTCGTTTTCGTCGCAGCCGTCCTCGATCGAGATGATCGGGAATTTTTTCTGGAGCTCTTGGTAATAGGCGACCAGCTCGTCGGCGCTGCGCACCGAGCCGTCGGATTTGTGGAAGACGTAGGCGCCCTTTTCTTTGTCGTAGAATTCTGAGGAGGCGACGTCGAGCGCGATGAAGATGTCCTCGCCCAGCTTGTAGCCGGCTTTCTCGACCGCCTGCGCGATCACGCCCAGCGCGTCGTCGGCACCGTCGAGCGCTTCGGTGCAGACCGCCTTCGTCACCCACCGCCGATGGACCAGACGCCGGTCGTGGAACCCGCCAGCGCGTGGAAGACTTCGGTGCCGTAGCGCAGCGCGCTTCGCGGAAGGTCGGCGCGCCCTTCGGCATGATCGTGATTCCTGGAAGTCGATCGGGCGTCCGGTGCGAGCCGCCGTTGATGATGTTCATCATCGGGACGGGCAGGACCTTGGCGTTCGGCCGCCGAGATATTTGAAGAGCGGCAGCCCAGGCTGAAGCCGCCGCCGCTTTGGCGATCGCCATCGACGCACCAAGGATCGCGTTCGCGCCAAGCACTTTCTTCGTCGAGGTGCCGTCGGCCGCCAGCATCTCGCGATCGATCGCCGCCTGGTCGGTGGCGTCCAAGCCGATCAGGATCTCGGCGATGGTTTCATTGACGTTTTCGACCGCCTTGAGGACGCCTTTGCCCCGGTAGCGCTTTTGTCGCCGTCCCGCAGCTCGCAGGCTTCGTGTTCGCCGGTGCTCGCGCCAGAGGGCACGGCGGCAGCGGGCCAAACCCGCCACCGGCGAGCTGGGACACGTCCACCTCAACGGTGGGATTCCCGCGGGAATCAAGGACTTCGCGGCCGCGGACTTCGATGATCGTCGTTTCAGACATGGTCGTAGATAGGATATTTAGTTTCTATTAATTATCAAGATTATTAATCGGTCGCGGGCAAAAGACGAGAGCGCCGCCACGAGAAATGGGGACGCGGGCGTTATACGCGATTCGCGGAGAGGTCAAATGGTTCGGGCAACCGGAAAGGGATTCGGTGGGGTTTGAGGCCTGAATTTCATGACGGAACGTTGTGGTCCGATGGGGCGTTCCTGTCGGTCAGGGGCTTGGTTTTCCCCGTGCAAATCGCGTTTTGAAAAGGGGTTGCCAATTTGGCGGGGGATGAATTGCGTTCGCAGCCCGCATTCGCTGGGCGATCAGATCGCCGGGCAGGCGGGACCCGCGTTCCCAGAACCCACCTCCCGGTCACCCTAAACGCCGCCCGGCCCGTCCTTAAACGCGGGAGGCTGCCTTTGATCATGCTGCCCAGCTGCGCGTTGCGCCCGCCTTTTCTAATTTAGCGCGCCGGGCACACGCTTCCCCCTGAACCTGATCCGCCAGCACCGACCCGCGCAATCCTCCCCCTGACCCACCCGCCATGTTTGAATCGCTCAAGAGGCTACAGCTCCAGCGCGCGGCTACTCGTGGTGCGGACGCGGCGGAAAACGACAATGAGATGCGCTGGAGTTCCTGCGGTGCAACCCGTGGGTGCGCACGCTGCTCCACACGCTTTCTCGGAGCGGTCGCGGCGTTGAGCACTTAGTATTGGACGTCTCGGGTGAATTTCCGCTGCCGCTGGACAGCTTCTCGCGGGTGATCGGCAGGGCGATTTTCTGCCTGCTGATCATCTCGCACCTCTGGCTGAACCACCCGCGGAACTACGCGCGGAACGGTGCGCTGGGGCTGATCTTTTTGCTCATCGCCACGCACCTGGGGCTGCTCCGCCTCGCCGTCTGGCTGGTAGAGCAAGGCACATCCGCGCCGACTACCGGTTCCTCGTCCTGCCGTTCCGCCCTCTCGCCGATGTATGCCTCGGTGTTGCTCGGGCAGTGCGCTCGGGCTGCTGGTGTGGGGCGGGCGCGGTGCTGGGCTACCTGCTGATCGCAGGCCTCGACGCTGCCGTATGTAGGCTATCGGCGCTGGCGTGCGGCGCGGCGTTGTCTATGCCAGCGACCACGTCAAGCGGCGCGGCAAGCTGATCCCGGGCGGGCTTGCTCGCCGGGGTGATTTGCACGCTGGCGGCGCTTCTTTTCCGGGAAGCTCAGGTTTGAGGCGAGCAAGCTTCGCCTCGCGAAGTGGGACGGACATCGGGCTGAAGGCGCTTGCCCTTTGCTGACCGGGCTGCTCGCCGCGATGTTCGTGCAGGGCACTCTCCCCGCGCTGAGTCCGCCTTCGGCATCACCACCGACATCTCGTGGGTCGAGCTATCCGACCTGAACCACCCGCTGCTCAAGCGCATGGCGATGGGCTCCCGGCACCTACCACCACAGCTTCGTCGTCGCCCGGCTGGCGGAGGCGGCGGCCCGGAGGCGGTCGGCGCGAATGCCACGGTCTGCCGGGTCTGCGCGCGTATTACCACGATGTCAGGAAGCTCAACAAACCGGGCTATTCATCGAAGACATCGGCGAGGGCGAAAACCCGCACGATGGCCCAGCCCCGACGATGAGTTCGCTGGTCATCATCTCGCATGTCAAAGACGGCGTCGATCTGGCGCTCAAATACAAGCTCAACGAGACGATCATCGACGTGATCGAGCAGCATCACGGCACCAGCCTCGTTTACTTTTTCTACCGCCGGGCGCTGGAGCACCGGGACAAAATCGCCGCGCAAGTCGAGGAAGGGCGCGCCAACGAAGAGGACATCCCGGAGGTCGCCGAAAAGGGATTCCGCTATCCCGGCCCGAAGCCCCAATTCAAAGAAAGCGCGATCGTCAGCCTGGCGGATTCGATCGAAAGCGCCTCGCGCTCGCTCCAGAAACCGTTTGCCGCAGAAGATAGAGCAGCTCGTCGAAGAGATCGTGCGCACCCGCCTGCAGGATGCGCAGCTCGACGAATGCGATCTCACGCTGGAGGAGCTGCGGCAGATCCGGGAAAGCTTCGCCAAGACGCTGACCTCGATGATGCACAACCGGATCGCCTACCCGAAGGGCGAATCCGCCCCGGAGACGTCCAGCGACGGCACGGTGCGGGTGAAGCGGAAGCAGAAAACCCAGCGGCTGAAGGAAGAAAAAGAGGCTCCGCCGACCCAGCCCGCCGCGCCGAAAGCGGGGCGCGAGGCGGCCAATGTGCGCTAGATCTGGGCAGCGCCGTGGTGGGGATTCCGCGAATCTGACAAAAATGCCCCAAAATATTGGCGGCGGTCGCGCTGTCGCTTGTCAAGGGCGATGGGGGGGATTAAATTTACAACCCATTTTATAACCCGCACACAAATCGATCTCCCCCAGTTTTTACACCCCATGAGCGAGCGCTCATCGCCCCTTCGGCGCTATTGTCCACGAAGACGCCGGTCGCCAACCCGCACAATGATGAGGGTAACATCCAAGACGCCGTCATCCGGCTGGCTGGAAATTCCCAGGACGGCATCCAAACCATCGGCGGCATGCTCGCCCGCCTCGCCGGGCGCACCGCGCAGGAGGTCATGACCTACATGACCATCCCGTCGACGATCTCCGGGCGGGCCCTCGATCTTCCAGGTCCACATCGGCTCGGGCGAAGTCTTGTCCCCCGGCGACGAGGCGGATTTTCCGTCGCGTTTTACCAGCATAGCTTTGACAGCCACGTCAGCGCCCTGCGGGAAGGCGGCGTCTGCCTCGCGATTCCGACTTTGTCGAACCCAATGTATGGACGACAAGCGGTTCACCTGCGTGGGCGCACCGATCACGAGCATGACGGTCAGGCGCTCGGCGGGACGATCAAAGCCGGGGCAAAAACATGTTCGTCCTCGGGATGATCGCCAACATCTTCCACCTCGACCGCGGCATATCATCGAGCGGCAGTTTGGGAAGAAGAGCGAGGATGTCTTGCCTCGGCAATGCAATGATGGCCTTCGACATGATTATGCCTACCAGGTCGCGGACATCTTCGGCAAAGAATTTCAGGTCCAGCACGGCAAGTCGCAGGACACGCACCGGATCGCCACGGATGGCAATACGATCATGGCCTACGGGCTGATCGCGGCGGGCGTGCGCTATGGCTCGGGCTACCCGATCACGCCGTGGTCGCCGATCATGGAGATACTGCGCTCCGAGCTGCCGAAATATGGCGGCATGTTCATCCAGGCGGAAGACGAACTCGCCGCCGTGTCGATGGCGCTGGGGTTTGCCTACGCCGGTCACCTGTCGATCACCGGCAGCTCGGGACCGGGGCTTTCGCTCAAGATGGAGGCGCTCAGCTACGCCACCATGGCAGAGATCCCGCTCATCGTCATCAACGTCCAGCGCGGCGGCCCGTCCACCGGTCTGCCGACCAGCGTGGAGCAAAGCGACCTGATGCAGGCGATCTACGGGTCCCACGGCGACTGCCCGCGCGTCGTCCTCGCGCCCAAAAACGTCGAGGATTGCTTTTACATCGCGCTGGAAGCCGGGCGCATCGCCAAAAAATATTCCGTCCCGGTCATCATCTTGTCCGACCAGGCGATCTCCAGCCGGATCGAGGCATTCCGCGAGCCGGTGCTCGACGAATGCCTGACCGAGCCGGAGCTGGACCTGACGCCGCGCACCGAATCGACGCCGCCTTACCAATTGGGCAGCATCACCCAGCATGTTCCTCCGGGCGCCAAGATGCCCGAAAAATACCCGGTGGTCACCGGATTGGAGCATGACGAATGGGGGCACCCGAGCGCGAACCCGGTCCAGCACCAGAAGATGAATGCCCGCCGCCGGGAGAAGCTCAAGATGCTCGCCGACGAACTCCAGCCGCCGACTGTTTACGGGGATGAATCTGGCGAAGTCCTGCTCATCGGCTGGGGCAGCACCTACGGTCCGATCCGCGAGGCTGTGGACCGCAGCCGCGCCGCCGGTCGCCAGATGGGGCAGGTCCACCTCCGGCACATCCACCCGATGCCGCCCGGCATCGACGAGATCGCCGAGAGATACCAGCATGTCTTCGTCGTCGAGATGAATGACGAAGGACTCTACGGGTGCGGGCAGCTCGCCACCCTGTTGCGCGCCCGCTACGGCAGCGCGAAATTCCAAAGCATCTGCAAGACCGACGGGCTCACCTTCCGCATCCGCGAGATCCTCGCCGGCGTGGAGAGCGGCATCCAGAACGCCTAGCCGAAAGCCCGAAATCCGCGCTGCATCCGCCATCCGTTACTCACTTCCACAATCTGATTACCATGGTCACCGCCGCCCCTGCCCCCGCCGAGGAAAAGCTCACGAAAAAAGCGCTCACCGCCGACCACCCGACTTGGTGCCCCGGCTGCGGCGACTTCGCCGTCCTCGCCGCTTTCTACAAGACGCTCGAAAACCTGCAGATCCCGCATGAGAAGATCGTGACCATCGCGGGCATCGGCTGCTCGTCGCGCTTCCCGTATTTCGTCAACTCGCACGGCGTCCACTTCATCCACGGCCGCGCGCTTCCGTTCGCCACCGGCGTCAGCCTCTCGCGCCCGGACCTCCACGTCTTCGCCTTCGGCGGGGACGGGGACGGCTATTCGATCGGCGGCAACCACCTCAACCACGCCGCCCGGAAGAACGTCAACCTGACCTATGTGGTCATGGACAACTTCGTTTACGGCCTGACTAAAAAGCAGACCTCGCCGACCTCCCCGATCGGCTACAAATCGAAGACCGACCCGACCGGCGCGGTGGACCAGCCGATCAACCCGATGCGGCAGCTCATCGCCAGCGGCGCGACCTTCATCGCCCGCACCCACGCCACGCAGATCAAGCACATGATGGAAGTCTACGAGCGCGCCGTGAACCACAATGGTTTCGCGGTCGTCGAAGTCCTCTCCGAATGCGTCATCTTCTTCAAAGGCGCGTTCGACGCGGGCAACCCGCGCAAGGGCGGCGCTTTCGAAGTCATCGAGGAGAAAAAGTGGGACGGCACGCCGGAGGACGAAGACCGCCACGATGTGACCGACGAAGCCGCCGCCTACGCGGTCGCCGGGCTGCCCTTCCCCGGGAAATTCGGCGTCTTCTACGAAAACAAAGAGCGCCCGACCAAAAACGCCCTCGAACAAAAGTGGATCGACGACTCGCGCGCCAAATCCAAAGGTGCCGGAGCCAAAGAACTGCTCGCTGCGCGCTTCGATTTGATGAAATAACCGGTGGAGGGAACGGTCCCTGCTGAGAAATCGACTGCTGGTTAAATCGCGTCCTGCGCCGCGGATTTGACCGCGCCGCGCATCCGCCTATCAGTGGCGTCCTTCGCCGCGTTGCGCGGACAGCGACGGATTTGTCACCCGCCGCCGCTTTGACGGGTGGCATCCGCCCCCAACATTTCCCCCAAATTCCATTCCTATGCCTAAGAAAATCGCATTCCTCACCGCCGGCGGACTCGCGCCGTGCCTGTCTTCTTCGATCGGGGCGCTGATCAAGCGCTATGCCGAGCTAGCCCCCGACGCCGAGCTTTACGGATATTTGAACGGATACCGCGGCTTGCTGCTCGGCAACAAAATCCGGTTCCCCGAAAACGCGGCGGAAAAAGCCGAGGTGCTCTACGAATACGGCGGCAGCCCGATCGGGAACAGCCGGGTCAAGCTGACCAACGTGAAGGACTGCGTGAAGCGAGGTTTTGTCAAAGAGGGGCAGGACCCGCTCCACGTCGCCGCCGAACAGCTCACCAAGGACGGGATCGACATCCTCCACACCATCGGCGGGGATGATACGAACACGACGTACGCCGACCTGAAGCACTACCTGCAAGACAACAACTACGACCTGACCGTGGTCGGATTGCCCAAGACGGTGGACAACGACGTGTATCCGATCCAGCAGTCGCTCGGCGCGTGGACGGCGGCGGAGCAAGGCGCGGTCTTTTTCGAGAATATCGCCAACGAAAACACGACGGCGACCCGGCAGCTCATCATCCACGAGGTGATGGGGCGCCACTGCGGCTGGCTGACCGCCGCGACGGCGTTCGAATACCGCGAGCGCCTCAAGAAACGCAATTTCTTCCCGGAGCTGCTGATCAGCCAAGAGCGCTGGGATATCGACGCGGTCTGGGTTCCGGAGATGGATCTGGATATCGCCGCCGAGGGCGAGCGGCTGAAAATGGTGATGGACGCAAAAGATGGCGTGAACGTCTTCATCAGCGAAGGAGCCGGCGTGGACGCGATCGTCCGCGAGAAGGAGGCGAAAGGCGAGAAGGTCGAGCGCGACGCCTTCGGGCACCCGCGGCTCGACACGCTTAATATCGGCAAGTGGTTCGCCGAGCAGCTCGTCGAGCGCCTCGATGCTAAGCAGATCCTGGTGCAGAAGAGCGGATATTTCGCGCGGAGCGCCGCGCCGAACGCGCGCGACCTCAAGCTCATCAAAGAGAGCGCCTTCAAAGCGGCGGAAGTCGCCATGGAAGGGCGCAACGGCGTGATGGGCATGGACGAAGACGGCGGCGGCGAGCTTTGCCTCATCGACTTCCGGCGGATCAAAGGCGGCAAGCCGTTCGACATCGACGCCCTTGGTTCAACGAAATGCTCGCCGAGATCGGGCAGCCCAAGGGGCGCGGGTCCAGGCGCACTAAGGCAGCGCGGCTAGCGACTCAATGCCCGGTAGCGCGTCGCGGTCACGCCGGTGACGGCTTTGAACTGGCGGCAAAACGTTGGCTGGTCGCAGAAGCCGCAGCCGACGGCGATGGAGGCGAGCGACGAATCTGTTTCCCGGAGCAGCCCGGCGGCCGCCTCGACCCGCTGGCGGGTGAGGAATTGGCGCGGCGAGACGAAGAAGACCGCGCGCATGAGCCGCTCGAACCGGCTGAGCGACAGCCCGGCTCGGCGGCGAGATCGCCGATGCGGAGTGGCTCGGCGAAGTCGTGGCGCATGCGGTCGAGCGCGAGGGCGAGGCTGGCGATGCGCGGATCATCCTCCGCCGCGAGGTGCAGGTCGCGGGACATGCTGGCGATGGCGAGGATCTCGCCGCCCTCGCTGCGGATCAGCATCTTTTCCGACAAAAACCAGCCGGTCGAGCCGTCGGGCTGCGAGATCATTTCGAGGCGGTCGTGGGTTTCGCGCCCCTCGGCGAGCAGCGCGGCGTCCTGCTGCTCGTAGCCGGCGGCGAGCAGCGGCGGGAAGATCTGCGCGGCGGTCCGCCCGATGAACTTGTCCCGGAGGGCGGGCGGCACGCGTTGAAGGAAGGCGTCGTTCGCCCAGAGGTAGCGCCGCTGGCGGTCCTTGATGCAGAACAAAACGTCGCCGAGGCGCTGGAAGAATTGCTCCATCACGCGGACGGCAGGCGCGCGTTCGTGGAGGCGTTTCCGCTCTGGCGAAAGTGCGTCCGGCGGCAGGGATTTGTGTTTTTTCGGCAAAGCCATAGTCGGAAACACCAAAGACATCGGCAGCGGAATCGCCAATGGTAATGGTATGAATCTAGTCCAACACCCGCCGGTCGCCGATTCCGCCCGCATCGCCTCGGCAGCGGAGCGCGCCATCCAACTTGCAGAGTCATTGCTCCGCAGAGCCGAAACATTCGAGACGCCGGTTGAGCGGGGTCGGATGAAGCGGGTCGCGCGGCTCATCGCCGACCATCCGCTCCGATCCGTGGTGATGGGGATGACCGACCGCTTCTGGCGCAGCAAATCGGCGAGCCGGACCGCCTCCACCTGGCGCCATTTATTGTCGCAATTCGGCGCTGCCGAAGCTGGCGGGCAGCCCTCCACCGACCGGCTCATGCTAAAGCTGGGCGGCACGGCGTCGCGGTATCTCTCGCCCTTGGTCATCCCGCTGGCGCGCCGGCGGCTGCGGCAAGAGACCGCAGAGGTGGTCCTGCCAGCGGGCGAGCCGGCGTTCTCCCGCTACCTGCGCCGCCGCTCATCCGGTTCGTTTCGGCTCAATATCAACCAGCTCGGGGAGGCGGTGCTCGGGCAAGGCGAGGCGCGGCGGCGGCTGGAAGGCGTCCTCCGATTGCTCGCCCGCCCCGACGTCAACTACGCCTCGGTCAAGATCTCCGCCATCTACAGCCAGATCAACGTCCTCGCCTGGGACCAGACGCTCGCCGCCATCAAAGAGCGGCTCCGCCTGCTCTACCGGGCGGCGGGGAAGGCGGGGAAATTCGTGAATCTCGACATGGAGGAATACCGCGATCTCGGGCTGACGGCGGCGGCGTTTCGCGAGGTGCTGGACGAGCCGGAGTTCCTCCCGCTGGCGGCGGGCATCGTGCTACAGGCATACCTGCCGGATTCGGCGGCGAGGCAGCGCGAGCTGACCGAATGGGCGAAAGCGCGGCGGGCGCGGGGCGGGGCACCGATCAAGGTGCGGTTGGTGAAAGGGGCGAACCTGGCGATGGAGCAGGTCGAGGCGGAGTGGCACGGTTGGCGGCAGGCTCCGTTTTTGACCAAAGGCGAGACCGATGCCGCGTATAAGCGGATGCTCGAATTCGCGTGCCGCCCGGAGAACGCCGCCGCCGTCCGCCTCGGCGTGGCGAGCCATAATCTCTTCGATGTCGCCCTCGCCATCACGTTGATGCGCGACGCGGGCGTCGAGGGAGCCGTCGATTTCGAGATGCTCGAGGGCATGGCCGACGCGCAGGCCCGCGCCGTCATGGAGGAGGTCGGCAGCCTCCTGCTCTACGTCCCGATCGTGCGGGAGGCGGACTTCGGCAGCGCGCTCGCTTACCTCGTGCGGCGGCTCGACGAGAACACCGCGCCGGGCAATTTCCTCGCCGATCTGTTCTCGATGAAGGTTGGCAGCCCGGCGTGGGAGGCGCACAAGGCGGCGTTTCTCCGTGCGTGGGAATCCCGCGACTCGGTGGGCGACCAGCCGCGCCGCCGCGCGCCGGCCCCGAGGGACCCGCACGGGTTTTCGAACGAGCCGGACACGGACTGGGTCTTGGCGGAAAACCGGGATCGGCTCGCTGCGGCACTGCGCCCGGCGGCGAAGGCGGTGGCATTGCCCGAGGCGCTCGATCGCGATGGGGTCGAGGCGGCGCTCGCCTCGGCCGGGCGCGCGCAGCCGGGCTGGGAGTCGCTCGGCGCGGAGAGGCGCGCGGCGATCCTGCTGGCGTGCGCCGATGCCATGGCGGCGCAGCGCTTTGCCACCATCGGCGTGATCCGGGGCGAGGGGAAGAAGGCGATCCCGGAGGCGGACACCGAGATCTCCGAGGCGATCGACTTTGCCCGATACTACGCCGGGCACGCCGCGCCGCCGCCGGGGACCGAGGCATCGGCGCTCGGCGTGGTGGTGGTGGCGCCGCCGTGGAATTTCCCGTATGCGATCCCGTGCGGCGGCGTGCTGGCGGCGCTCGCGGCGGGGAATGCGGTGATCTTGAAGCCCGCGCCGGAGACCCGCCGCATCGGATTTCACCTCGCCGAACAACTCTGGGCGACAGCGTGCCGCGCGATGCCCTCCAGTGCGTGAACTGCGGCGACGGCGAGACCGGCAAGCGCCTGATCGCGGACGACCGCACCGCTGCGGTGGTCCTGACCGGGGCGTGGGAGACCGCGTTGCTCTTCCGGTCGTGGCGGCCGGACCTCCGCCTCTTTGCCGAAACCAGCGGCAAGAACGCGATCGTCGTCTCCGCGCTCGCCGACCGGGAACTCGCCGCCCGCGATCTGGTGCGCTCCGCCTTCGGGCACGCCGGGCAGAAGTGCTCTGCCGCCAGCCTCGGCATCCTCGAAGCCGAAGTCTATGACGATCCGGTCTTCCGGCGGCAGCTCTGCGATGCTGCGGCGAGCCTCGCCTGCGGTCCCGCCGAAGATCCGCGCAGCGTCGTGACGCCGCTCATCCGCGAGCCGGGCGAGGCGCTGCGCCGCGCGCTGGCGACGCTCGAGCCGGGCGAGTCGTGGCTGCTGGAGCCGCGCCAAGATCCGGGCGATCCGTGCGGGTGGTCGCCGGGCATCAAGCTCGGCGTGCGCCCCGGCTCGTGGTTCCACCAGACGGAGTGCTTTAGGCCGGTCCTCGGGCTGATCCGGGCGCGGGACCTGGGCGAGGCGGTGCGGATTCAGAATGACGTGCCGTTTGGGCTGACGGCGGGATTTCACTCGCTCGACGAATCCGAGATCGATGCGTGGCGCGAGCGGGTCGAGGCGGGCAACGCCTACATCAACCGCGGGATCACCGGCGCGATCGTCCGGCGGCAGCCGTTCGGCGGCTGGAAACGCAGCAGCGTCGAGGCCGGCGCAAAAGCCGTGGCTACAACTACGTCAATCTCTTCCGCAGGCTGCGCGACGCCGCGCCGCGCTCCGCCGAGGCGGCGACCGCCGACTACGAGGCGGCGTGGCGCGAGCATTTCGCGGCGGAGCACGATCCGTCCGGCTTGCCTGCGAGAGCAACGTCTTCCGCTATCGCCCCCGCCCCGGCGTCGTCCTCCGCCTTCCCCGGCGGGACGAATCTGCCGCGCTCGCCGCCTACGCCGCGAAGCGCTGCGGAACGCCGCTCGTGCTAAGCATCGCCGACGGCGAGCCGGTGGCCGAGCTGATCGCCAAGCTGCCGGACCTCGCGCGGCGCGGCTATGTCCTCCGGACCTGGGCGGCGATCCCGAGCCGCCGCTCCTCGCCGCCGCCGCCCAGCTCGGCATGAATTGGATCGACGATCCGATCAGCCGGATCGGGCGCGTCGAGCTAACCCGCTGGCTCCGCGAGCAAGCCATCAGCGAGACCCGGCATCGTTACGGGAATATCAAGGGGGGCAAGGCGATCCCCCCGCGCTGATCCGGGCTGAGCCGCTTGGACGGTCACGAGGGTGTGTCTGGGCTTGCGACCCGACGCTAGGCAACCCGCAAAATTGCGCTTGCAACGAGGACCAGATTATAATACCAACCAGTCTGTATGAAAAAGACAGCCCAGCGCAAGGCGGCGCGCGACCCCGAGGGGACGCGGCGGCGCCTGATCGATGCGACCCTGCAGCTCATGCTGCGGCAGGGGTTCGCGGGCACCTCGGTGGACCAGATCTGTGCGGAGGCAGGGTTGACGAAGGGCAGCTTCTTCCACCACTTCGCGGGCAAGGAGGCGATCGGGCAGGCGGCGGTGGAGGCGTGGGGCGCGTTCGGGACGGCGCTCTATGCCGAGGCATGGGCGGACGAATCGCGCGATCCGCGGGAGCAGCTCCGGCATTTTTTTAATATCATGATCGTGTTTACCGAACGCCCGGACCAGGTGTGCACGTGCATGGTCGGGATGATGTCGCAAGAGCTGGCGCAGACGCACCCGGCGATGCGCGCGGAATGCGCCCGGCAGTTGGACAACTGGACGGCGAACACCGCCCGGATGCTGGCGGCGGCGAAGGCGAGGCATTGCCCCGGGGCGGAGTTCGATCCGGACCAGGTCGCGTGGTTCCTCAACAGCCTCTGGCAGGGATCGATGCTGGTCGGGAAGACCAAGCAGCAGCCCGCCATCATCCGCCGGAATCTCGAACTCGCCCGCGATTGGGTGGAGTCGCTGCTCGGCGCGCCGGACAATTCTCAGCCCAAAAAGCAACCAGCCCCAAAATCGAAACGATGAATGCCCCAAGCCTTGGAAACTACGTGGACGGATTTCTCATCCCGGTCCGCACCGAAGCGCTCGACCGCTACCGCGAGGTGGCGGAAAAGTGCGCCGCCATCTGGAAAGAATTCGGCGCGATCGCCTACGTCGAAACCGTGATCGACCACGATGGCATCGAAGATCTCCGCGCCTTCGGCGACGCCGCGGCGGCGGGGCCGGGCGAGACCGTCGTGCTCGCCTGGATCGTCTATCCGTCCAAAGAAATCCGCGACGAAGCGAACGCCAAGGTCAGGGAAGACGAGCGGCTCCGCGATCTGTGCGGCGGGTGCGACGAACTCTTCGACTGCGCCCGGATGGCCTACGGCGGATTCAAGCCGATCGTCGCCCACTAACCAAGCCGCCAACGCCACCTACAGCCCCAACTCACCATGATCACCGAACCATCCGTCACGCCCTATCTGTTCTTCGGCGGGAAATGCGATGCCGCCCTCGCCTTCTACCAAGAACACCTCGGCGCGCAGGTCCTGATGACGATGCGCTATCGCGAGAGCCCCGATCCGCCGCCGCCCGGCATGGTGCCAGAGGGCTGGGATGACAAAGTGATGCACGCCGCGTTTACGGTCGGCAAAACGCATCTGATGGGATCCGACGGCTGCGATGAAAAGCCGGGCAAGAACAGCCACAGCCTGTCGCTGACCATGCCGGACGAAGGCGAGGCCCGGCGTGCGTTCGAAGCCTTGGCAGACGGCGGATCGGTCGGGATGCCGATCGGGCGCACGTTTTGGTCGCCGTGCTTCGGCATGGTGACCGACCGGTTCGGCATCCACTGGATGGTGACCGTGCCGGAGGAAGCCGCCGCCGCCTTTGACTCCGCCGCCGAACCGGAGGACCTCGACCTCCGCCTCGAACGCGAGATCGCCGCGCCGCGCGAGGTTCTCTACCGCTGCTGGACCGAGCCGGAGTTGCTAAAGCAATGGTTCTGCCCAAAGCCGTGGGGCGTCTCCGGTGCCGAACTCGACGTGCGCGCGGGCGGGTCGAGCCGCATCACGATGCGCAGCCCGGAAGGCGGCGAGTTCCCGAACCTTGGCATCTACCTCGAGGTCGTGCCGGATGAGAAGATCGTCTTCACCGACGCCTACACCAGCGCGTGGGAGCCTAGCGCAAAGCCGTTCATGACCGGCATCATCACGTTCGAGGATCTCGGCGGCGGCAGAACGAAATACACGGCGGTGGTCAAGCATTGGACCAAAGCCGACCGCGACCGGCATGAAAGATGGGCTTCCACGAGGGGTGGGGCAAAGCGACCGACCAGCTCGAAGAACTTGCCGCCACGCTGTAATCCCGAATCTCCCCGACGATGAGCGACACGCTTTATGGCACCCGGCTGATCCGCGCGACCGCGGACAGAGATCTTCGCCGCCTTCGAAAACAGAGCGCCTCGCCCGCTGGTGGGGACCGTTTGGATTCACCAACGACTTCCGCGAGTTTGCCTTCCGCGAAGGCGGCGACTGGCGGTTCGATATGGTCGAGCCGGACGGTATGATACCCGAACGAGAGCCGCTTTGTCAAAATCGACCCGCCCGCCAGCGATCGTCATCGAACACCTCGGATCGATGCACATTTCTTCCTGACCATCACCTTGGCGGAAGAACTCGGGCGGACGCGGATCGGCTGGGAGATGCGGTTCGATTCCGAGGAGGACTGCGGGCGCGTTTTGCCCTACGCGCCGCGTTGCAACGAAGAAAACTTCGACCGGCTCGAAGCCGAACTCGACCGCGGGCGCACGGCGGAGATCGCCGCGATCATCCGGGGCTGGCACGACGCGCTGGAGCGGCGGGACCTCGACGCCATGATCGGAGGCTACGCGGCGGACGCGGTGATCTTCGACGTGAAGCCGCCGTGGACGATCGCCGGCCCGCGCGCGCTGCGGCAGATGTGGGAGGCGTGCCTGCCCTTCTTTCCGGAGGATTTTCGGATCGAGACGCAGGACCTCGCCGTCCATCGCTCCGGCGATCTGGCGGTCGCCCATTGGGTCCAGCGGATTGTAGTGGAACGCGATCCCGCTCACCCGGCGGCGCAGACCTGCCTGCGCGCGACCGTCACGCTGCGGCGCGACGGCGACTGCTGGCTGAGCGTCCACGATCACGTCTCGGTGCCCTTTGGCCAGTAGCGGCCGCATGGCGTTACGCTACAGCCCGACACCGCCGCCCCGTAATTCCGGGCATGAGAAATCCGGGCTAGCCGCGCGAATCCAGATACGCGCTGAAGCCGTCGAGGATCATCTGGACCGAGATCATGATGAGCAGCATGCCCATCAGCCGCTCGAGGGCGACCGAGCCACGCTTGCCGAGAAACCGGAAGAGCAGCGGCGAGCTGACCAACAAGGCGGCGGAGGCGAGCGACGCCGCCACGACGCCGCCGATCACGATGCCGGGCGGATGCTTTTTAGAAAACAGGATGACCATCGAGATCGCGCTCGGACCGGCGATCAGCGGCATGGCGATGGGCACGATGAGCGGCGCGCCGCCGGGAGCCTCGTCAAGCATCTTGCGCGCCGGGAAGAGCATGCCGAGCGCGATGAGGAAAAGCACGATGCCGCCGGCGAGGCGCAGCGAATGTTCCTTCAGCCCGAGCAGGTCGAGCAGGTAGCTGCCGCCGACAGCGGCGAGCAGCAGGATGGCGGTGGCGATGGCCGCCTCGCGCAAGATGATCCAGCGCCGGGCGCGCGGCGGCTGGTCGGCGAGCAGCGTGTTGACCGCGACCAAGTTCCCGAACGGATCCATGATCAAAAAGAGCAGCAGGGCGAGCGCGATCATCGGCGGCGGTCCGGGTTCGAATTGCGGTCAGCCCGATGCCTTGCCATCCAGCGCGTCCTCCAGCGCGTGCCAGGCGAGCGTCGCGCATTTGATCCGGGCGGGGAAGCGGCGGACGCCGATCAGCGCGGCGAGTTCGCCCTGGCGCTCGAGGTCCGGCTCGGGTTCTTCTTCGCTGGTGAGCAGGGCATAGACCTCGGCGATACGCGCGCGGGCCTCCTCTTCGCCGAGACCTTTGAGGCGTTCGGTCATGATCGAGGCGGAGGCGCGGGAGATCGCGCAGCCTTCCCCGACAAAGCTGACGTCGTCGAGCCTGCCGCCCACCTCGTTGACAAAGACGGTCACCTTGTCGCCGCACATCGGGTTGTAGCCTTCCGCCTTGCCGGAGCACGGCTCCATCTCGCGCTCGTTACGCGGGCGGCGGTTGTGGCTCAGGATGATCGATTGGTAGAGGTCGGATAAGGCATCGTCCATGGGCAAAGTTACGCGGGGATGCGCGGTGAGGCGAGGGAATAGCTCGCCTACCCGAAGAACGCGGCGGCTTTGCGCACGGCGGCGGTGAGCCGCTCGACTTCCTCGAACGAGTTGTAAAATGCGAAGGACGCGCGGGCGGTGGAGCCGACGCCGAGGCGCTCGAGCAGCGGTTGCGCGCAGTGGTTGCCGGCGCGGATCGCGATGCCTTCGGAATCCAGCACGGTGCCGATGTCGTGCGGGTGGACGCCGTCGAGGACGAACGAAACCACGCCGCAGCGGTGCGCCGGCTGACCGATGACCCGCGCGCCGGGGATCGCCCCGATCTGCGCCGCCGCCTGCTCGGCGAGCGCCGATTCGTGGGCGCGGATCGCCTCCCAGCCGATGCCGTCGAGGTAATCGAACGCCGCCGCGAGCCCGATGGCACCGGAGATATTCGGCGTGCCCGCCTCGAACCGGACCGGCGGCGGCTGGTAGCGCGTCTCGGTGAAAGTGACCCGCTCGATGATGCCGCCGCCGACCTGATACGGCTCCATCGCGGCGAGCAGCTCGCGCCTTCCCCACAGCACGCCGATGCCGTCTGGGGCGAAGACTTTGTGGCCGGAGAAGGCGTAGAAATCGCAGCCCGCCGCCGCGACGTCGGCGATGCCGTGCGCGACGCCCTGCGCGCCGTCGACCACCGTCGCCACGCCGTGCGCCCTCGCCGCGCGGCACAGGGCGACCACGTCGTTGCGGGTGCCCAGCGCGTTCGAGACCTCGGCGAAGGCAGCGATCTTGACGCGCGGATCGGCGACCAGCCGCTCGAATTCCGCCATCCTCAGATCGCCGCCATCGGTGACCGGCGCGACCAGCAGCTCGGCTCCGCGTTCCGCGCAAAGCCGCTGCCACGGCACCAGATTCGCGTGGTGTTCCATCGCCGTGATCAAGACCGCATCGCCTTGCCCGACCGCCGCGCGCCCGAACGTCGCGGCCACGAGATTGATCGCCTCGGTCGTGCCGCGCACGAAGATCGCCTGCCCGCCGTCGCCCGCCCGGATCGCCTTGGCGACGCGCGCGCGGGCGTGGTCGTAGAGGTCGGTCGCCACCATGCTGAGGTAATGCACGCCGCGGTGGACGTTCGCGTTTTCCTCCCGGTAGAAATCCGAGACGGCGTCGATCACTGAGGCGGGCTTCTGGGTGGTGGCCGCATTGTCCAGGTAGGCGAGCGGCTTCCCGTTGACCTCGCGGGAGAGGATCGGGAAATCGCGGCGGACGGCGGTGAGGTCGAGCGGGGCGGGCATGGCACGAACCGATAGCGGCAAGTGCGCGCCGCCTAAAGCCAAATCCGGCGGCGAGGAGTGGTCTGCTAGCTACCGCTGCCGCCGACGGTGACTAACACCACTGACGAACCAGCTCCTTTAGGCTGATCGCAAAAGACGTAAGGGAAAGCATACCTTCGATATGAGCACGTTGGGACAAATGCACTTGCGCAAACGGACTCTTTATTCAGACCATCTTGATTTTATTGAAACCGTGGCATTTTCTAATAATCAAAATATGCGATAGCCCACTAAAATAAATATTTTTAACTGCGAAGAGAATGCCCGCCGCTTTATTCTCATCTGACCATCTCGGTAATCAGTTCATTGGCTGGGTGCTCTAGTAGGACAGTCAACCGAAGCGATTACGGGGTCGGATGGCGTTGAGCTTTCCTATGTCGTTCACTTTTTTCACATGGGAAGCAAAAACGGATTCGATTATGTTAATACTTGGGAGATTTTCGCGGCACCCGAGGAGCCGCATGTTTGGACTTCGGTCGGAGAGTTGCGAATTGATCAGCAGATGGAATTTATCTAATATAGCCGAGGGAAAGAAATAAGCCTTTAGGGCGGTGTTCCCGCTAGCCGTTTGCCCTGATGGTAGAGATAGTCGTAGTATTCGTCGATCTGGCGGAGGTGGAATCGGCGCGAGAGGCGACACAGGACGAGGAAGCCGGCCAGCGCGGGGATCGCCCAATTTCCCCAGCGCAGCCACGGGTTGATCCGGGACACGAGCGGCGCGCCGATCAGCGCCTCGATCTTCCGCTGCTGCGCCGACCTCTAGCGGATAGGCATTGCCGCTGCCGTAGAGCACGAATCGGCGGTCGAAGCAAAACACCGGGACGAAGAGAAGATCGCACGACCGATAGGCCAGCCCGGCATCGAGTCCGCCGAAATCCTCCTCTGGCAAATCGGCGAGGCGCGAGATGCCGCCGCCCATCCCGATGAAGGTATCCGCCTGCGCCGAGGCAAAGGCGAGGACGATCAGCGCGGCGAGGACGGCGGATTTCATGCGGAGAACACTAGCCTATGCGCGCGGGGGCAACAACGCGCCGAATCAAGCCAGCCTGCCGGCAATTCTTCTAGCCGGCGGAGGGCAGAAAAGCATCGGCGATGCGCGCGGCGGTTTCCTCTGGAGCCTCGCCATCGGCGACCGGCACCGGCGTCAGCCAGCGCTCGCGGCGGAACCAGGTCATCTGCCGCTTCGCGTAGCGGCGCGTCGCCTGCTGGATCTCGGCGGCGGCTTCGGCGATGCCCTTGGCTCCGGAGGCGACCTCGCGGGCGGGCGGATGCCGATGGCTCCTTCGGCGGTGGCAGACAGATCGGGCAGCGAGGCGACCTCGGCGATCCACCCGGCGGTGAGCATCGCGTCGGTCCGCCGGTTGATCCGCGTGTAGAGCGCCGCGCGGTCGAGCTGCAGGAGCGCACCGCATAGCAGCTGGCGGGTCGTCTGGAAATCCCGGTCCGGCACTGGCTGATCGGCATTCCGAGGGCGAGCGAAATCTCCAGCGCGCGCCCGACCCGGCGTGGGTTCTGCAGATCGGTGCACGATCCGGCGTCGGGTCGAGCCGGAGCAGCCAGGCGGTGGCGGTGCTCTGGCGGCAGGGCGCGGATGACGCCGCGCAAGGCGGCCGGGTTCTGGGACCTCCGCCAACCCATGGGTCAGCGCCTTCACATAGAGACCGCTGCCGCCCACCACGATGGCGGTCCGCCACGGGGCGGCGACTTCGGCGAGGACCGGCTGCGCCATCGCCGCATAGCGTGCGGCGGTATCCTCCGCCGGGTCGAGTGTCTCGAAAGGTGGTGCGGCGCTTGGGCGACCTCGCTCGCCGTCGGCTGCGCTGTCGTGATCGGCATTCCGCGATAGAGCTGGAACGCATCGGCGTTCACTACCTCGCCGCCGATCATCCGGGCGAGCGCGGCGGCCACCGCGCTTTTCCCAGAGGCAGTCGAGCCGAGCACAAAAAGCGGCGGCGGCGCTCCGGAGATCCCCCGAAACACCGCCGCCGGTCAGAATTGCACTTATCGTGTCGCGCGTGGGCTAGGCGGCGCTTTCTCCGCCTCGTTGGATTCGGAATCGTTGTTCTCCTGCCACCCGCTGCTTTTCGCGCCGCTGACGAGGAGCGGACGCCCCATGAATTCCTGGTTGTGCAGCGTTTCGACCGCGCGCTTGGCCTCGTCAACGGACGCCATTTCGACAAACGCATAGCCTTTCGAACGCTGGGTGCGCTGGTGGGCGACGACCTCCGCGTTGCGCACGCTGCCCACCCCGGAGAACAGGCTGACGAGGTCGCTTTCCGTCGCGTCGAACGATAGGTTGCCGACGTAGAGGCGACCGGAATTCACGTCCTCCGGTCGCGCCGATCGGCTTGCGCTCGCGCTTTTGCGCTCCAGCCGCTGGCGTTCGCCCGCGCCTTCCGCCGAGGCATCGCCATCCTCGTCCCCGGCTCCGGGGATCGATGAGACGCGGCGCACGGCATTCTTCGCGCGCTGGCGCTCTTCGCGGGCGGGTTTTCCGCCGCCCTCGCCCCTCGGCGGGCGCTCGCCGGCCTCGGCAGATGGCGGGCGGTTGGTCAGTTTCGGCTCGAGCTTGCGCCCGTAGAAACCGAACGTAATCACGGATAGGAATTTCTCCCAGCCGGAGAGCTGTAGGGTCGGTTGCTTCCCGCGCGTGCGGCGGTTGGTGGAGTAGGATTTTTCGCGGGGTTCGCCCCCGCCTCCGCCGCGGTTTCCGCCGCGGTTACGATTGTTGTTGGGGCGGCGGCGGTTGTTGTTGCGCCTGCCGCGCCCGGATGCTTGCGGATTCGCCATGATATTTCGGACGTGTGTTGGCGCCGCCCCTGCCCGGCTGATTTGTTGCGTTCGGGTGTTGTTGTGGGTTAGCCGCGCTCCCGGACCGGGATGCAGATCGCTGCGGTTGCCTGCCGTGGCGGATCACGATCCGGCCGCGCCTTGCGGCCGTCTCCGCCCTCGCCTTCGCGCCGGCGGCGGGAGAGCCAATCGCGGTCTCCCGCCCCAGGCGGCGTGCGTTTGCAAAAGCCAACACGGTCGATCCTTCGCCAGCGTATTCCTTCGGGTCGGTCACCCGCCTTGAGAAAATGCGGTCGGGGACACGCGGCTGGGAGCCATCGCCACATCCTGATGCGGTGCGCAGGGGTGGGCTGCCGCAGGGTTCAGGGGGCGCGGAGAGCGCGGGGATCGCGGCTGCGGCATCGGCGGCGCCACGGACCGGCGCTGGCTGATGACATGCCCACGAGCGGGTCGCCTCTCCAAAGTGAGGGGATGACCGAAGCGCTCTCTCGAACTGGCTCATAATTCTCTTTCTGAGATGGTTGCGGATTTGTGCGCCGCCCGGTCAGCGGGCGGGACACGAGCCAACTTAGCCTGCCTTCCCCGATTTTGGAACTATTTTATTTTCCGTGGAAATTCCTGCCCCTCAAAGAGTGGTGAAACGCTAAGATCCAAGGTCCCTCCATCCGGGGCGCGGCAAACGTAATCTAGCTTTTGCCTACCGCCGGTGCTCGGCGGTAGGCAGTTGCTTCGGGATCCGCTGGTGATCGCCCGCCGCCCGGTCGCCCGCCGCCCGGCGACTTCACGCCGCTGATTGACGGCGGCGGCTGCCCCCGGTAACCTGCCGTATGCCCATGGAAGAAGAGATCCGTGAAAAAATCGAAGGCTACCTCTTGAAAAAGGGGCTGCGCCGCACCCGCCAGCGCGAGGTGGTGGTCGAGGCTGCCTTCTCCACGGACGACCATTTCACCGCCGACCAGCTCTGGGAGCGCGCCCGCGCCATCGACCCGTCGGTCTCCCGCGCCACGCTCTACCGCACGCTCAACCTCCTCGTCGAATGCGACGCGCTGCGCGAGATCGACCTCGGCGGCAACCAGAAGCACTACGACCCGAACTTCCACGCGCACCCGAACCACTCGCACCTCATCTGCACCGACTGCCGGAAGGTCGTCGAGTTCGAGGACGACCACATCAACCTGCTGGAGGACTGCATCACGCGCCGCCTCGGGTTTAAGCCCAAAAACAAAATGCTGCGGATCGAGGCGAGCTGCCAGGAGCTGAAAGATCGCGGCGTCTGCGAGCGCGCCGACGGCTAGTTCAGCTACCAAAGGGCAACGTAATAGACCACTTCGCGCCGCTCGGGAGAGACGGCGGTGAAGGCGAAGTCGTTTTCTCCTCCTCCCCAGGGACTCGCTCAGAACGAGATCCGAAAGCCGGGCGGCAAGGCATCGAGCGCCTCGGAAATATCCGTCTCCGATCGCTCCAGAGATAGTCCATTGGGGATAGCATTGTCTCTCGATTCCACCGCCACCGATGCCAGGCCGGATCTCCAGCCGGCCGCTTCTTTCAAGATCTCTGGAGGATCGCCGCCACCTTCTGGGGGTAATCGGCTACGGAGAGCCAAGATGTTCCGCTCTGCATGTAGCTTGGCCAGATAGAACGCGGCTTGCTTCGCATCCGCGTCGACGGTCGGGCAGGAAGGCATAGCCTTACGGGCACCCACGATCGTAATCTTCCACCACATCCTCGAAGTCATCGACATCGTGGGTCGCCCGAAAGATACCAGAGCGCCAGCTTGCATCCGCCAATCAGGAGAACGATGCAGCCTACGGTGATCGCCAAGATGCGCAGCAGGAGAAAAGCGGGTCGCCTTTTCACGGTTTGGATTGGTTGGTTTAACCTAGAAGCAGCAATGCGGTTCGGCAGTTCGGTCCTTGATACGCGGGGCTTTATCGGTTCGGCGATGAATCCGAACGCGTCGCGCCGCAAGTCCCCTCCTTGGAGGGGATTTAGGGAGGGTGTGCCAGATGCGTAAATCACTCGAAATTAACGAATAATGTAGATATGGCGGCGAAGCGTGATCGCTCCCGGCAGGGTGACCCGATAAAGCCGCTGACCCATTCTGACCCCTCCCAGGAGGTGGAGACGGATTCGCGACGCCCCGCATCATCGGGTTTCACCCAAAGGGTGAGCCGCCGGTGTTTTCGACGGGTTGGCGATCACCATTTGCGAGGAAACGGGACTATTTGCGCCCTTGGCGACCGCTGCAGTCCGTGGCCCGTCGCCGCCGTTCCAGTGATTGCACCTACACGGCGCCAGGTTGGCATCCAGTGTACATCGACTTCGCCCAGCGCCAGTAGTCGCAGGCGAGCCGCAGGCGGCAGGCTGGTACCGGACACAGGCGACCCGACGAATATGCCGAGCGCAGCGTCGAACAGATTGGAGTTGCTCGACCACGCTCCTTGGGGTCCGCCTCGGTCACCATGCCGGAGAGTTTGCACGAGACGTGCTCGCGCTTCGGGCCAGCTCGCGCAGGTTTTTCGCTTCTCCGAGATGGCCTCGACCGCGCCGTCGCGGATGCGGGGCTTGGCGATGTGGTCGAGGACGAAGCGCTGGCCGGGATGGGCGTCGGCGAAGCGGATCGCGTTGGGGAGGTGGCGCTCGAAGATCAGGATGTCGTAAACCAGATCGCAGCCCTTGAGCAGGCGGATCCGGCGTTGAAATCGGCGCCGCAGGAGAACGCGTCGTCGGTTCGTCCTGCACGATGTGCGTGATGCCGCCGCGCAGCAGCGGGTTCGCGGACAGGCGCTCGAGCGCCCTTGCTCGCCGCGGGCGTCGCAGAGGCCGGGACCCAGCCGACCACGCCGTTGATGAAAGCGTTCTCCGCCGCGTTGCCGAGCAGCCAATCGGTCTCCGCCACCGCCTGGCTGGCCTGCACGGCGACCGCGCCATCGATGCCCGCCGCATCCAGCTCGCGTTTCAGGTCGGCGGCGAGGAAATCCCGCCGCAGCGGCTCCAATCCGTCGCCCGCCATCCACGGGTAGGCTTCCGGATCGTATTTCCACAGGTGGTGGTGGGCGTCGAGGGTCGCGGTCATCCCGCATTCTCTCCGCGACCGAATCCGCGACAATCGAAAATGCCGGTGCGGCGGCGGGCACCATGCGCGCCCCTGGAGTGGAGCCGGGCGCGCTCCGCGCTTGACCGGGGGCGGAATCCGGGTACCCAAAGCGCCCATTTTTCCGGGACAAGACCCAAACTTCTGCGCACCACCCAACACTATGGCCACCGAGACCACCCTGATCCTGTTCAAGCCCGACTGCGTCGCCAAGGCGCTCTGCGGCGAAGTCCTCAAGCGCTTCGAAGCCGAGGGCTTCAAGATCCGCGGGCTGAAGATGCTGCGGCTGACCGACGAGTTGCTCAAAGAGCACTACGCGCACATCGCCGAGCGCCCGTTCTTCCCCGAAGTCGTCGGGTTCATGCAGGAGTCCCCGGTCGTCGCGCTCGCCCTTGAAGGGGACGACGTCATCGCCCGCGTCCGCGAGCTGCTCGGGCCTACCGATTCGACCAAAGCGCCGGCCGGCACGATCCGCGGCGATTTCGGCGAAAACAGCATGAAGAACATCTGCCACGCCTCGGATTCCACAGAAGCGGCCGCCGCCGAGGTGAAGCGCTTCTTTGCCGAAGGCGAGGTTTTCTAGACGAAAGGGCGCGCGCCTGCCTACTCGCGGAGCGAAATCCGCAGCCGGACGAATCCTGCGGTGCCGCGCGGGAGCCTCCAGACCATATCGGACGTGCCGTCGCCGTGGGCGATCTGGTCCACCAGTGTGAGGGCATCGCTTTCCCACCCGCCAAGGTCGCCGGACCACTCGGGGATGACGGCGGCGGCATCGGCGGCGACGTTGACCGTATAGCGGAAGAAATCGAAATCCGCTGACTCGACCCACGGTGCCGGACTGGCGAGGGCGTAGCCGATCAGGCTGCCGCCCGAATAAGGCATCGCATCGGAGGAGCCCGGGTTGCCGCCGCGCGCGGCGCTACTCCGCCAGTTGGCGGCAGCGCCCGGATCGCCACTGATATAGACGAGGCTGTAGCCCTCGTCGGCGGGCAGCGGCCACGGGTAGCGGTCGTCGTAATCGATCTCGGCGATGGTCGAGCCGCCGGCGTCGTCGAGCTTGACGGATTCGCCCGCGTTGTTGAGCGACGATCCGTTGGCAAACTCGCCAGCGATGCGCAGCCCCGCCCCATGCGCCGCCTCGAACGCCGCGACCGACCGCACGACCAAAATCCGCTCGCCGGGCGCGAGCATCGTGCCGCCGGGAAAGGTGAATTCGACGCCCGCCGAAAAGTAGGCGCCGCCGAGATCGAGCGTCACCGAATCGCTAGTGTTGCGCAGCTCGATGAATTCGGCATCGCCGTCCGGCTCCGGGTGATACATGATTTCGCTGAGAACGAGGAAGCGCTGGTTGTCGCTCGCCAAGTCTGGGGTGGTGATCTGGGCGACCGTGGCTCCTGCGGCATCGAGGAGCGTGAGCAATTCCGGGAAGTTCGAGAGGTGCCCCGAGAAGTTGCCGAGCACGATCCGCCCCTCCCCGCCGGTAGGCGAGGCGGCGCGGGCGCGGAACGGTGACGTCCGCGCACACAACAACTTCCCGCGCCCGGGGTCGGCGACATCGGCGGCTGGGATAACCGACCCCGGCGGGAATTAAACCCGACGCCGCCTTCCAGCCGCCAGCCGGATAGATCGACGGCGAAGGCATTGGGGTTGGGAATTCGATGAATTCTTCGTCCTGGTTGCCGCTCGCCGGATTCTGTTCGACGGCGCCGAACTGGATCGCGATACCGGCGGCTGCGCGGCGGGACGAGGTTCGCGTAAAGACTGAAAAGATGGTCGCGCCGCGCCTGCAGCGAAGTTTCGAGGATCTCCGCAACGCCCGCCGCCAGCGCGCTGAGCGTCACGCCCTTCGCCGCCCACGCCGCGCGGTCCGCCGCCGCCTCATCCGCCAGCAGAGCCTGCCCCCGGCGACCAAGCCCTCGAAATAGCCTGACTCGCCGCGAGGAAGGCGTCCGCCAGGTGCGCAGCCGCCGCAGGTAGAGCTCGCGCAAGCGCGGGTCGTCGAGCACCGCCTGGTGCAGCCGGTTGCGGTAGATCGGGTTGATCGAACCGGTGCCCTGCGGGTGCGCCGCATCGCCGTAGAGCGGGCTGCGGAATTGGTCCGTGTTGATATAGACGCCGACCGGGAACGCCTGGTCCACATCCCACGGCAGGCGGAACCACTCGCCGCGCCCCGGATCGCGATACATGTAATAGTTCTTCGTCAGTTGGTCGTGGTTCATCGGCGTCGCCATCGCCGCCATCGCATTGAGCAGGTTCGCAGATTCACATTATCCAGCAGGTAGGCGATCTGGTCCGGGTTGGTCTCGGCGATGCCATCGGTGAAGGCGGCGAGGTCGTCGAACGGCTCGTCCTTGCGCAGCACTTTCCGGTAGTTCGCCGGACCGGGGTTCGGCGCCAGCGTCGCCGGGACGCCGACCGCCTTATACATCGGACCCTGCGGCGTCAAAGCCGTGCCGCTTGAGGAAGCGGTCGTCGATCTGCTCGACGATCGAGAACAGCCCGAAGTATTCGCCATTCCGCCGCACGTGGATGTGCCGCGTCTCCGGCGCGGGCAGCCCGGCGTCGCGCAGAAAGCGGAACATGAGCGGCTCCCGCAGGTAGGAGGTGTTTGACGATTGGCTGAAGACCTCGCGGTAGTGCGAGTTGAGGTTCACCTCCTCGGCGGCGGGCAGCCCATCCATCCAGTCGAAGCGCTCGCCGGGGTTGAAGTCGAACTTGTATTTGTGCTTCTACCATGAGGCGGAACTCGCCCCGCGGATGCGGCAGAAAAAATTGTCGTAAAAGCGGCCGCGAAAGAGCGCCGAGGCGCGGGTGCCGGCGCTGCTGTCGGCGCCGGCCTCGCTTTGCGTGAACCACTGGAGCACCGGCAGCGCCGTCGCGACCGCCGGGTCCTGGACCACCGTCCCGTAATACGCTTCGCTTTCCGCCGTGGCGAAGGGCGGCTCCCGGACCTCGGTGGCCAGCGATTCATTGGCGACCGCATACCAGCGCACCATGTCGCCCGCCGCGTATTCCGCCGCCGGGATCGTGGCGGAGAACGCGATGTCGCCCGCATGATCCATCTCGATTTCCTGCTCGGGTCCGTAGTTGATCCGATAGTGCAGCGTGACGGAAGCCGCGCCCTGCGGCGAGGCGTCCAGCACCAAGGTCAAGTCCTCGCCCGGCAGCGGCGGGACCGGATCGCGCTCGCGGAATTTGACGGCCGGCGGCAGGCTCGGGAAGACCGCGCCGTTCGCCGCGCCGGGCGTCGGCGTGAGAAAGCCGATGCCGCCGCCCGATCCGACGCCGTAGGAAAAGTCGGCGCGCTGCTCCGGGTAGCCGGGCAGAAACGCCGATGCCGGGGAGCCGTCCGGTCTCCGCAACTCCAGCGCTTCGCCGCCGATAGAAAGCGCGAAGCTCGCATGCCATTCGCCGCTGTCCGGCGCACGATCCTTGCCCGAGGCGAAGACCAGCGCGAAGCCGCCGGGCGCGAGGTCGCGGGCGGGCATCACCCAAGGTTCCCCGGCTCCATCCGCCAGCGACCATCCCGCCAGCGATGCATGGGATTGCCCGGCGTTGGCGAGTTCGATCCAATCCGACGATTCGCCGTCCTCGTCCTCCAGCCCATCTTGGTTCGAGGCGAGAAATTCGTTGAGGATGAGTTGCGGCGCTTCGGCGGTCAGCGCCACCGCCTTCTCAAAACTCAAACCGCTAGAATCTTCGACCCGCAGCCGGAGGGAAAGCCCCGCCCCCGCCGCCTCGGTGACTGGCGCGGCGAAACGCAGCGTGCCGCCCTCGACCACAAAGCGCGCATTGTCCGAATCGCCCGCCCCGGCGGCCAGCGAGAACGTGTGGGCGTCCGAAAGCGAGGCATCGACCGCCGAGAGAATCGCGGCGACATCGCCGGCCGCCGCCAACGTCGAAACGGCGGACGCCGAAAGCAAGAGGTCAGTCGGCGGAAGCGGCGTGGGTTCGAATAGATCCGCGATCTCGGCAGGGGTGAGCACGTGGGTGAAGATCCGCAAGTCGCCCAACTCGCCGTCCAGCCCGTTCGCCCCGGCGTTGATCCCGCCGATCTGTAGCCCTTGCGAGGCGTTGATCGTGCCGACCATCGCGCTGGCGTCGCGGGCGACATCGAATTCCCCATCGAGGTAAAAGCGGGCCTCGGCGGCGGTTCGGTCCACCGTGATGGCGACATGGTGCCACGCGGTGTCGGCGAATTGGAAGGCGGAGTCGAGCAACGCGACGGCGCCGGTCGAATCGTCGAGCCGGAGCCGGATCTGCTCCGAATCGTCCAATACCAGCATCTGGTAGCCCTCGGTCGTCCCGGCGAGCGCATCGAGGATCCCGTCAGACGACACGTTCTCCGCATCGATTCGCCGGATCCAGAAGGCGAAGCTGAAACTGCCCGTCCCGAAGCTGGGGGTCGCCGCCTGCGGGACGGCGACGCCATTGTCCGGCAGGGCGCTTTCCGCGCCGACGGCGATCGCCTGACCGATGGCCGGCGCGCCCGAATCGACGAGCGAAACCAGGTCGCCGCCTACCCCATTCGCCGATCCGACCCGATCCTCGAAAGGAAATTCATCACCCTCAAAATCCCAGTGGTGGATCGGCCCCGCCGCTGCCGATGCGGCGGCAATCGCAAAGCCGAGGGCGACAACAGAGCGGCGCGCGAAACGCGCGGGCGAAGCGGTTTTCATAAGATGGCAGGGGGTTGCTGGATGATCGGCGGCAGCCAAGCCGCCGCGACCGAAAAAAATTTCGGAAAAGCTCTCCCCCCAAATATCCCTCGGCACCCGCCTAGCGGCGGCGGCGCAAGAACATCCCCGCCCCGAGCAGGCAGAGCCACGCCGATGACGGCTCCGGGATCGGGTTGACCGAGCCGTCGACGCTCAGCGCCCTTTAAAAACTCACCGCATGATAGCTTAGCCGCCTATGCCAAGGCTCTCCCGGAAGAAGGCATCGACGCGATCCAGATCCGGCGCGCGCGGCTCCAGCGCCTCGACCGTAGCTGCGATGGCCATCGTCTCGCTGCGCAGGAAATCGCGGAGTTCGGCGCACGGCGGCGCGGGGTCGGATTCTGCCAGCTCCCGCTTGGCGGCGGCGAGCTGGTCGAGCGCTGCGGGGATGCCGGGCGGAAGTTCGCCCGCCTGCCCGGCGACGAGATCGGCGAAGCGGACCGGCGGGATGGCGGCGCGGGTGGCGACCCAGCGGGCGGCGAGCAGGGCCCGCGCGGCATAGAGCAGGCGTTTGGCGGAGGCGGCCGCGCCTTGCTCCGCGCAGCGCTGCCACGCGCCATTCGCCATCCCGGCGTAGTGGGCGGCGAGGCGGCGCGGGCAGAGGACTTCGGCGGCGAGGGCACGCCAATTTTCGACTAACCGGTCGTCGCCCGCGTAGCGGATGGGCGAGCCGAGCCATTCGAGCAGGGGGCCGTTGGATTTGGCGAGGAGGCGGAGCGCCTTGCGCAGATCCCAGCCAGCGAGGTCGAGATCGCCTTCCATGATCGGTCCGATCTGTTCGTCCAGCGCGCGCACGCTCAGGTAGCGCTCCGGCGAGCGGGCGAAAACGAACCGGACATCGAAGTCGCTGTCGGGCGAGGCGAAGCCCCACGCGCGGCTGCCCGCCTCCGCCGCGAAGAGGAGGCGGACGCCCGAATATTCCTCGACGCGCGCGAGGCGCTCTCGAATCTGGTGTTCTGTTGGTGTCAGCATGGCAAGACAGGTATAGTCATATGAAAAGTATGCGAATCTGGATCGCCGCCCTGCCCTGCGCGTATCTCGCGCTCATCATCGCCGCCTCGTCGCACCGCTGGCGAGCGTGGCGTTCGATGTCGATTTTCAAAGCCCCGAGGCGGGCGGGCAGATCGCGGCGGCGCTGGCGAATGCAAGGCGGGAGATCTTGAATTGATGTTCAGCCCGTGGACCTACCTGTGGCTCGGCTCGCTCATGCGGCAGCCAGGTCGCCCTGCTCCTGCCCTGCGGAAAATCGACGGACCGGTTGCGCGCGCCGCAACACCTGGGCGCTGGTCGCCGCCGCCTTTCTCGTAAAGTATGCTCTGCCTCGCCGCAGCGCTGTCGTTCGGATCTGGGGCGACGCGGTCCTCGACTACCTTCGATGCTGATAGAGGTCAATCTCTGGGAACCGGTCGCCGCGCTCCCGTTCGGCGCTCGCTCGTCTTCATCATCGCGATCCTCAGCCCAGTCGCACGCTTCAGGCGATCTGGTGGTGGCTCCTCTACCGGGCGACCGCGGGCAGCCCTCACCCTCGTTTCCGGACAAGGCGGCCGCTGGCTGATCATGCAGCCAGCGCTTTGGAATTCGTCGTCGCCGTCCCCTGCCATGTGGTAGCGCGCAACCGCGACGATTGCTGCACGCTGGCCGCCACGTTTTTCGGGCTGGCGACCGGGATGGCGGTCGCGGCTCCTCTGCTGCGGTAGCGCTCCTCTATCTCATCCGCGACCTCAGGCGGAAGCCGGGCAAGGTACCGTCCAGGCGATCGTAGTGCCGTCGCTCTAGCGAACCGGCTTAGGCTGGATGCCAAGAAGATTTTGCGCATAGATCTTTGAATACCCCCATGGCTGCCATGGCGCGGGGTGTTGCGAAATGGGGAAGGGGTGCCGCCATCCGGGTACGTCGCGCCGCCAACCTTCCACATCCTGGGTGGAATCGGGGTGGGCGGAGGGCATCGGACCACGTGGCCAGGATCGGTCCGCCAGGCGACAATCCTTTTCCAATCCGTTGGCTTCAAAGAAGATTGACTGATTGCCAAAAGGATTTGCGCCAATCGCAGAAAGCCCGGTCCTTTAGGGTCGGGGTCCTCTCCTTCTATTGGGCGAGATCGCGCCGGAACCCGCGCTATTTGACGGTGAAGCAGCGGGTAACCAGGGAAATCTCACACTGCAACGGCCTGTGGTGATGAAGGAATGGATACGGAGGTCACCGCCATGACTGTGCGACCTGCCGGGGGTGTTGCGACGCAAGCTGCTGGGCTACCGGAACTACCATGGGTGAAAGGGGACTCGCCCAGGCTGCCCTGCTATTACTACGAACTGATCCGGCTGCCCTACAAATGGCTGAACTGCCAGCGGTAGCGGCTCGATGACGCGGGCGCAATCCAACCGCCGCCTGCCCGGCTGGGAGCTTCCCGCCGCTGCGGTCGTGGAGCAACCGCTGCAAAACATCGGGTTGCAGCCGGTGCGCAAACCGGCAAGTTGGAAACCAAAATCAAACCGACGAGCGTTGCATCCGGTCCTGCGCTCCCGAGGAGTCCGATGCGGCAATTCCGCATAAGGGATCCGAGGGCACCGGGCAGCCGGTGCACCTACCTCAATCGGCAAGAAATGAAACCATTAGCTCTCCTACTTGCCCTGGTGTTCACGCTGCCCTTGGCAGGTTGCCGAAAGGGAAAACGACGAACACGGTGAGCAGCAATTTCAAGACGCTTTGCTGAGAAGCAGGAGTTTTAGAGCATCACGTGACGTTTCGTCGTAGCTACGATGATCTTCATTTCGACCTTTCGTATATTGACTGGCGGTAGCGGGATGGTGCCTGGTACACTGAGGTGGAACGTGCGGGTATTTGCCGTCGTTCCCACGAAGAACAGTCGGTGGTCAATGGTCTCAGTGTAGTAGCAGTTCCTGATCTCGAATGGATTTCAGGCATTCCAAAGGCACCGCCCGACGTCAGTCGCTTCTAAAATGGTATAAGGGTGATCGTGTGAATGTCGGTATTGATCGAGAGAGCCGAACAGTTATACTGGAACCACTTTGCCCAACTGATCAAAGAGCGGCGCTGCCTGGTCAAGCACAACCGCTCCGTTTTCCCGCCTTCAGCCCTGCAATTCTGAAAGGAAGCCGCCATTCATCGCTCGGGGATTGGTTCGGAGCACTGCCTCGGCGGCGCGGGTGCCCGTCAGCGGCGGCTGAATGATGCCTCCGGCGTAGCCAAGCCTCCTTCATGCGGCGGGAAGAGACCTTCGATGCCTTGGCACTGGGCGATTCCGGGTCGCGGGGGATGCAGTCGGGGAGGAGCTGCGGTTTCCGGCGCGGTGAGGACGGCGTCGGGAGGTCGAAGCGCGGAGTTTCGGCGATGTGGGGGATGGCTTCGCGGAGGGTGTCGGCGACGAAATCGGGCAGGCAGCGGCTGGGGTCGGTCGGTGACGCCGGGCTGGTGGAAGCGGATTGACTTTGCCCGGACCGGTGGATGGGCGGTAGGCGAGGAAGTCGCCGAGCAACTGGGCAGGCGCGTGGTAGTTGGAGCCGCCGAACCGAAGGCGCGGCGCTCCCAATCGCGCTGGAACCGGATCTTAGAAGCGAGCGGGTCGGCGGCAGTCCCGCCGTAGTCCTCGGGGCGGACGTCGGTGAAGCCGCTGTTGGCGTTGGCTTCGGCGCGGGCGTAGCTGCTCATCCCGTTGGTGACCACGCCGCCGCCCTCGACGCCGCCGCGACGGCCAAGCCGCCGGGGCATGCAAAAACATACGCCGAGCGACCGTTGCGCGCGTGATAGACGAATTTGTAGGCGCGGCGCCGAGGGCGGAATCGTAAACGAACTTCCCATACTGGCAACCCGGTCGATCAGCCCTGCGGATGTTCGATGCGCACGCCCATCGAGAACGGCGCTTTGGCTCGAACGGAACGCCGGACCGCCAGAGCGACGCGAACGTGTCGCGCGCTATGGCGACGGCGAGGACTACGCGGTCGGCGGCGAGGAATTCGCCGCCCGCCAGCTCGACGCCGGCGACGCGGCCGCCGGCGAGGCGCAGCGCCTCGGCGCGGGCACCGAACCGGTATTCGCCGCCGGCTTGTTCGATGGCGGCGCGCAGGTTGCGCACGACTTTGATCAGTCGGTCGGTCCCGATGTGCGGGCGCGCCTTGACCAAAATGTCGTCCGGCGCGCCGTGGGCGGCGAGGGTTTCGAGGATCCAGCGCAGGCGGCCGTCCTTGTCGGAGACTTGGGTGTAGAGCTTGCCGTCGGAAAACGTGCCCGCCCCGCCTTCGCCAAACTGGACGTTCGACTCCGGGTCGAACGCCAGGGCGCCGCCGCCCGAAACCCGGTCGTCCGCGCGCGGTCGCTGCCTTGCCGCGCTCGAGCACCACCGGCCGCAGCCCCGCCATGGCCAAGACGTAGGCGCAGAAGATCCCGCACGGACCGGAGCCGATCACCACCGGTCGCCCGCCGGGATCCGCCGAAGCCGGAGCGGAGGGCGGGGCGTAGCCGCCGCCGGGCGCGGGATCGACGCCGGGGATCGCGCCGCGCTTGGCGAGCCACTCGGCTTCGCGGGCGATTTCGACATCCAGCGTGTAGCTGAGGCTGACGCCCGCCCGCCCGCGGGCATCGATGGCGCGCCGATAGACGGCGCAGCGCTGGATCGCCATGGCGGGATGCCGAGCCGCCGAGTAACCGCCAGGCCAAAATCGGCATCGGCGTGGTGGAGGAGGCAGCGAGCTATGGGGAGATCGGAGCATCCGGGGCGAGGCGCGCCGCTAGAATCCCTCCTGCCGCATGACCCGCTGCAGCTCCATCTGAAAGGCATACCGGGTCCGCCGTAGGCGGGCAGTAGCCGGGTTCATCGGGCTGGAAACCGAGCTGCCCCATCTGGTCGATGTACCAGGAGGCCTTATTCCCATCGGTAAACGTCGCGTGGTAGGAGATGATCGCGTGCGGCGGCGGCACCGCATCGACGGTCACGCGGACCTTTGCGCCAGCCGCCCCGCCTTGTTCATCGGGGCCACCCGGCGTGATCTCCATCTCGTCCTCCCCGGCTTCCGCCGCCGCCGCCGCTTTGGCAAGGTCCGCCTCCAGCTTCGCCCGCGCCGCCTTTTTCTCCGCATCGGCGATCGAGGCACCGAGTTCGCCCACGATGATGCGGGTGTCGAGGAAGGTCAGGGCGATCCCGAATTCGTCCTTGAGGCGTTTTTGGATATCGCCCAGCGAGGCTCCATCGGCAGCCCAGGTGGTCACGGCGGATTTTTGCTCTTCGGTCAGGTTCACGGTTGGGTTCTGGCGGTTAGATTTGGCAGGGCGCAGCTATAGCACAGGAAGGCGGGGCGTTCCGGTTTTATCCGCCGGGGAGCCGGCAGATGCCCGCCGCCGCCCGCAGGCGCAGGTCGGGGCGGTCCAAAAAGCGGCTCACTTCTTGGCGGTGTTTTTGAGCGCCGAGTATTCCTCCCGGTTGAAATCGGCGTATTCGGGCGAGAGGTCGGAGGTATAGACCCGGTATTCCTCGTCGCCTTGGTGGAGATCGATGGTCACGGTGAAGGCGGGGTTGGCGGCGACTTTGAGCAGTTCCTCCAGCGGCGTCTCGGCGGCGACGCCCCCTTTGGCGGCGACCAGCCCGTCGAAGTAAATGTCGATGGTTTCCTCGCGGATCGCGACGCCAGAGTAACCGATGGCGTGGATGATGCGCCCCCAGTTCGGGTCGCTGCCGTTCCACGCACATTTCACCAGCGTGGAGGTCGCCACCGCGCGGGCCACTTTCTTCGCCGCCTCGTGCGTGCGCGCGCCTCGCACCGCGACCTCGACGTATTTCGTGACCCGCTCGCCGTCGCGGACGATGAGCTTCGCCATGCGGAGCATGAGCCAGGCGAGCGCCTCGCGGAATTCCCGCGCGGCGCGGCTGCCATTTTTGAGGCGGTTGCCGCCGGCCGCGCCGTTGGCCATCACGATGACGGAGTCGTTGGTGCTCATGTCGCCGTCCACCGAGATCCGGTTGAACGATAGGTCCACCGCCTCGCGCATCGCGCGGTCGAGCTCCGCCTTGCCGATCCGCGCATCCGTCGTGATGAAGCAAAGCATCGTCGCCATGTGCGGGCAGATCATGCCGGCTCCCTTGGCGGCGGCGCCGATGCGGATGATCTTGGTCCCGACCTTGACCTCAATCGCATCGCACTTCGGGCGCGTGTCGCTGGTCATGATCGCCTCGGCGAAGGCGGGACCGCCTTTCTCTGAAAGCGAGCCGATCACCTCCGGGATGCGAGGCAGGATCCGGTCCATCGGCATCGGTTTGCCGATGATGCCGGTGGAGGCGACGAGCACCTGCCGGTCGCGGATGCCCAGCCCCTCGGCGGTGGTCGCGCACATCGCCTTGGCGTCGCAGATCCCTTGCGCGCCAGTGCAGCAGTTGGCGTTCCCGCTGTTGGCGATCACCGCGCGGATGTCGTTGCTCCGCAGGTGGTTTTGGCAAACGCGGACCGGTGCCGCTTTGATCCGATTCGTCGTAAAAACTCCGGTGGTGACCGAGGGCAGGTCCGTGGCGATGACGGCAAGGTCGAGCTTCGGGGCGCCCGGCTTCTTGATGCCGCACGCGACCGCGCTGGAGCGGAAGCCGAGCGGGGCGGTGACCCCTCCGGCGATGTGTTGATAGATCCCCGCCATGGAGCTTTTGAGGTAAAGAGAGATCGATGATGGACCCGAGGCGCAAACACGCAAGCGATTCCGATTTTTTGCCGGGATCTTTTTTGTAATCAGGCGATTCGGTTGCAAAGAATCTGCTGGATAACCCATCTATCGATGGTTATAAAAAACTGCTATGAAACCCATCTCCTCTCTGCCCGCTCTCTTGATCGCTATGGCTGCCGCCCCGGCCGGAGCCGCCCTGCTCGCCTACGACGGCTTCGACAGTTACGATTCGAGCGGGGGCTATGCTGATCCGAGCGCGGGACCGTCCAACGCCTTGATCTGGGATGCGGACACGACTGTCGGCAACGGCTTTACCGGACAAGCCGCCGCTCCGCAGGGCTTTACCGGGACCTGGCAGATGACCGATGCGATCGCGAGCTTCGTCTATCCCCGCGTCGATCCGACCACGCTTGGCTACACCGACAGCCACGGCTTTGAACTCCAGACCCGCGACGGCCAGGCGACGGTCTTTCGCTCCTCCGGGACCGCCTCCCGCAAGATTTTCTACGAGGACCTGAACATCGGCACCAGCGACACCTATGGCGGGCCGCTCTACGCTTCGTTCGTCGTCGATATCAGCGACGGCCAGCCGATCAATATCCGCTCCGGATCGTGGAACGTCGGCGATTCCGCCTCGACCCGCCGCTTCGGACTAAGCACCGATGCCTCCGGCAACCTTTCGCTGTTCGGCTTCCAGGCGACCAACACCGACGCGACGGCTCCGGCGGGCACGCTTTCCGACGGCAGCCACCTGATCGTGTGGAAGATGGAGAACAACGTCGTCCCCGGCGCGCCAAACACCTCCGAGGGCGATCTCCTCACGATGTGGGTCGATCCGACCGACCTGCGCGCGGAGGCTTACAATACCGCTGCCGGATCGCTCGGCACGACCCGCACGAATTTCTTCGTCGCCGACAACCCGGCGTGGTCGCTGCGCTACATGGTCTTTGAGAGCAACGTCGCCAACGGCGGGATCTTCGCCTTCGATGAGGTCCGCGTCGGCACGACCTGGCAATCGGTCCTCCCGATCCCCGAGCCGGACCGCGCGCTTTTCTTGGCGCTCGGGATCGGGGCGCTCGCGCTTCGCCGCCGCCGCTAGTCCGCGCGAATTTTCTTCTATTTAAAGCGGACCTTCACCGCAAATCTGGCCCCATGAGATGGCTGCTCCTATCCGCTACGGTTGTCGCAGCCGCCGCGTTGGCTGGCTGCGGGAAGCCGGGGCCATCCGGTCGTGGGGCGCAGGCACCCGCCGAAATCGGCGATGCGTCCGAGCGCGGAAAAAAAGCGGCGGATGCCCTGATGGCGCGGCTTAAATCGCAACTCCAAGCCGCGATGCAATCGGGTGGTCCGGTGGAAGCGGTTTCCGTCTGCCAAAACATCGCTCTGCCGCTGACGGAAGCCGAGCGGGAGGCGCAGGGCGTCGCCGGCATCCGCCGCACCACGCTGAAGCCACGCAACCCTGCCAACGCGCCCGATGCGATGGATCGTTCGGTTTTGGAAGCGATGGCGGCGGCGGCTAATCCGGGGAGCGAAGTCCGCGCCGACGCGGGCGGCTCGACCCGCTACTACCAGCCGATCTTTGTCCAAGAGGTCTGCCTCAAATGCCACGGCGACCGCGCGACCATGCCGCCGGCGCTGACCGAAAAGCTCACCGCCCTCTACCCCAGCGATCAGGCGACCGGCTACGCCCTCGGCGATTTCCGCGGCGCGATCCGCGTGGACTTCGCACCGGAGCCGTAAATAAAAAGTGTAGAGGCGAGGTCGGCGGCAATCGCCAAGAGAAGAGGAGCGGCAAGGCAAGAAGGGCAGCGCGTCAAATCGGGCTATTCGACACCCGGGTCCCCGACGAACCGCAGGCGGAGGCGCAGAAATCCGGAGCCTCCCGAGGTGACTGGCGCGGCGAGGCGCACGCTGGCGAACTCGAACCCGGCGGGCGGATCGGGCAGTCCATTCGGGACGGGCGCCGTGACCACCGACGCATTCCACGCCCGCAGGTCGAAGCTGCCTTCCGCCTCGATCCCGACGCCGCCGACCTCCGAATTCGTGCCGGTCCCGACGCCCCCGGCTCGCCGCAGGAACGTCAGCCGCAAGTAATCGCGGCCCGCCGCGCGCACCGTGTCCACGCGGGTGTCCGGGAGCGACGCGCCGTCCGAAGCATCGCTCCCCAACGCGAATTCTTCGCCGTTCGACCGGCCGTCGCGGTCGGCGTCGTCGCCCGGCTGATCGGCTCCCGGCGGCAGGTCGAGCGCCGCCGCGTATGCCGCGTAGGATTGCGGCGCGGGATCGCCGGTCCGCACGAATTCAAGGAAATCCAGATTCATCCAGCCGCCGTCCGCTTCGATCTCGAGCGTCTGCTCGCCCGCCGACGCGATTTTGACGCCGGTGATTTCGGCGATCTGCCACTCGTGCCAGCTTCCGGTCAGGCGCCCGGGCACGGTGGCAATATCGGTGCCGCCGAGCCGGATCCGCAGGTTTCCCGGCGATTCGTAGTGGTCGCTGCTCACGGCGGCGCGGAGCATGTAGGTGCCAGGGTCAGCGACTGCCACCGAGTAGCGCAGCCACTCGCCATCGACAAAATTGTTGACCGCAAAGCCGGTGCCGCTCTCGCCGATATCGACGCTTTCGTTGCGGAATGTCCGCCCGTGGTTGAGCAGCTCCGCATCGGAGAAGGCGACGCCTTGCCCGCCAAAGTCAAACGCCTCCGCCTCGATCCGCCCCGGGATCGACGCGGGTTCGCCGCCGAACGGCGCTCGCCCCGCCGAGCCGCCGCCGGTTCTCGGCGCGAACTCGATCCAGTTGAGGTTCACGTTCGGGCCTTCGACGCGGACGCGGATCGTCACCGCGCCTTTCCAATCGAGCCGCACGGCGGGCAGCGTCTGCGTCTCCCAGAGCTGGGCACCGCCGGTCGACGACACGGGCAGCGTGCCGACCGGGACGCCATTGATCGAAAAGTAGAGGTCGCCCGGATAGTCCCGATCGCTGGCCACCCGCGCGTGAAAATCGTAGATCCCCGGCTCGACCACCGCGGTGAATTCGAGCCATTCGCTGTCGCCGAACCGGAAGACATTGAACCCGCCGCCGCTGTCTAGCGTTGGCTCCAGATCGACGCCTTCGCCCGGGCGGAACGCGCCGCCCAAATTGATCTCGCTGTCGCCATCCCGATAGGCGACGCCCTGCCCGCCGCGGTCGAATGCCTCCGCCTCGATCCGCCCCGGCAGCTCCAGTAGCGCGCCAAATGGCTCGCCCTTCGCCAGGGCTGATCCGCCGGACCAATCCGGCATCGGGATCGGTGGCGACGATCGCATTGGCGACCGGATCGTGGGCGACCGAGGCGATCCGCGCCGGGAACAAGGCGAAATTCTCAAACCCGGTCACCTCGTTCGCGGCGTTGAATTTGAGCCGTGCGATCCAGCCAAACCGATAGTCGCCGACGAAGACCGACGGACCGAACTCGGGCGGGAATCCCGCGCCGTCATGAAACGTGCCGAGCGCGATGCAGGTCGCGAAAAAACCGGCCGCCTCCGGCAGCTTGCGGTGTTTCGGGTTGCCGAGCGGGTCGAATCCATCCGGGACGCGGACGTTGGCATAGCCGTGCTGGATATCGAGCGCGGGGCGCGTGTGGGCGAATGTGCGCACGCCCGCCGGAAGCGGCAGCGCCGGGTTGCACGGATCGGGGAAGGCGAGCGCGCCGCCGGCTTTCGGGGTGGCGAGCAGATCTTGGAAGCGGAGGACCGGCACTGTGCATCCGGGTAGCCCGGCGTTCGGGTGCGGGGTCTCCGGGTTTTCGGTCAGCGCCGCCGCATAGCCGTCGTGCTTTTCAAATCCCTCGTAAATCGGCCAGCCGAAATTTTGCCCGCCTTCCTCCGCGATATCGAGTTCCTCCCACTTCAGCCAGCCGACGTCGCCGATAAAGAGCGTGCCCGGATCGCCGGCCGCCGGATCGGCATTCCCGGTCCCCGGCATGACGAAAAAGCGAAACGGATTGCGCAATCCGAGCGACCACACCCGGCTCTCCGGCGCGCGCGGATCGGCGGCGTTGAAAAACGGATTGCTCGCCACGCCGTCGCCGGTCTCGGGGTCGAGCCGCAGGATCTTGCCGCACAGGCTCGTCACCATCTGCGCGCGAAACGCCCCGACATTTTCATCCGGCCGCAGGATCCCATCGGCGATCGCTTGGGCGTGGTAGGTGTCCGGCGCGTTCCCGGCATCGACGTAGGCGTAGCTGGCCGAGTCGCCCACCGCCGCCAGCAGCGTCCCGTCTTCGCCGAAGGCGAGCGCGCCCACGCCGTGCGAGTCGTGCAGGATCGGCACTCCGGATTCCTTCGTCTCGCCGAGCAAAACCTTCCGGCTCCCCGGCACCAGCGTCGAAAATCCGGTCGCCGCATCCGCCGTGTAGCGCGTGATCCGACCGATGCTCGCCTTGTAGGGCAGCTTTTTCCCCGGCACATAGTCGTCCGTGCCGTAGGCGAGCAGATAGTGCCGGTCCACCGCATAGAACAGGTAGATGCGGCCGTTGTCGAGAAACGCCGGATCCAACGCCAACCCGACCAAGCCAATGTGAAACCATTTGCCGACCTCCTCGGTCAAATCGATCAGCGGCTCGGCCGCGCGCACGCCATCTTGGATCACCCAAACGCGACCGCCCTGCTCCCACACAAACTCCCGCCCCGCCCCGTCATAGGCGGTGCCCACCGGGCAATCAAACCGCTCCGGATCTTCGTAGGTCGAAAAGCCTTCTTGGGCAATTGCGTCCGCAGCCATCATCGCCGCCAACGCACACGTCAGAAGCCCTCTCTGAATCCGAGCTTTGAAGGCATAATGATCAAGGGGTTTTTTCGTGAACACTCTCATTTCGCGGCGATTCTAAAATATCCATAATTAAATGCAACCCATTTTGGCAAAAAAGCGCTGCATATCTGATAAATTTAAAAATAATTATCAAGAATGAGAGCTTGAATTTGAGTGAAACTGATCGACTTCCGCCGTATTCAATCCGTCAGAATTCCCACCCATTTCCGATGATGCCCCGCCGAATCCTCCCTCTCCTTGCCGCCGTGCTGTGTGCGCCGCTCTTCCCTTGCCAAGCCCAATCCGAGCCTGACGGGGAAGACCGCAACCAGCCGAAGGAGTTGAAGGTGGAAGCGACGAAGCAGATTACGCTGAGCTACTTGCTCGCGCTGCCGCCCGACTACGAGGCCGCCAAGGACAAGAAGTATCCGGTCATGCTGTTTCTGCACGGCGCGGGCGAGCGGGGCGATGATTTGGAGAAAGTGAAGGTCCACGGGCCGCCGAAATTGGTCGGCAAGATGAAGGAACTCGACGACTTCATCATCGTCTCCCCGCAGTGCCCGAAGGACCAGTGGTGGGATGGCGAGGCGCTCAGGGCGCTGGTCGATGAGGTGGTCAAGACCTATCGGGTGGACGAAAAGCGGCTCTACTGCACGGGGCTGAGCATGGGCGGCTACGGCACCTGGATGCTCTCGTGCCGCTACCCGGATCTCTTTGCCGCGATTGTCCCGATCTGCGGCGGCGGCGAGCCGAAACACCTCAAAAACATCAAGGACATGCCGATCTGGGTCTTCCACGGAGCGAAGGACACCGCCGTCAAGATCGGCGAAAGCGAGCGCCTGGTCGAGGAACTCAAACGCCTTGGCAACGACGTGAAATTCACGGTTTATCCCGAGGCTGGGCACGACTGCTGGACAGAAAGCTACGCGAATCCGGAACTCTACGCGTGGCTATTGAGCAAGGCGAAGGAGTGAGGTGCTTCATTCAAAATTGCCTCGTCGCTAGAGGGTTTGTTGCCGTAATCCCCTGCGATTTCCTGCAGCGGACCTCTTAACTGCGTAGGCTCCGATACGACCTCCGCCCTTCGGCGGGATCGATGACGGGCACGCCCAAGCCCGCCGCTCGACGCCGCCCCATTCTCTGCTAGCCTTGTGCGCATGAGCCGCCGCGCCGATGCCCCCACGCCCGCGCCTTCCCCGCGCCGAATCCCGCAGGTCGACCGCGTCTTGCAGGCGCTGGCGGATGCGCCGGTGCCGCGCCCGCTGGTCGCCAAGGCGGTGCGCGCCGAACTGGCGCGCCTCCGCGAATCCGGCGGCGAAGTCCCGGAGTTTGATGCGCTCGCCGCCGGCATCCGCGCCGACCTCGAACGCATGGCGCGCCGCCGCATCATGCCAGTCATCAATGCCACCGGCGTCATCATCCACACCAACCTCGGGCGATCCCCGCTCTCGCCGCGCGCCGCCGACGCCGCCCGCGAGGTGGCCGCCAGCTACTGCAATCTCGAAATCGACCTCAACACGGGCAAGCGCGGTCCGCGCGCCGGATTCCTGGAAGCCTGCCTCGCCGAACTCTGCCAGGCGGAGGCGGCGACGGTGGTCAACAATTGCGCCGCCGCCCTCGTCCTTATCCTACGCCACTTCGCGCTGGGCAAAGAAGTCATCATCTCCCGCGGCGAACTGGTCGAGATCGGCGGCGGCTTCCGCATCCCCGAGATCATGGCGGCGTCCGGAGCGCGATTGCGCGAGGTCGGCGCGACCAACAAGACGCACCTCGACGACTACCGCCGCGCCATCGGACCGGACACCGGGATGATCCTCAAGGTCCACAAGAGCAACTTTTACATCGAGGGCTTCACCGCTGAAGCGCCGCCGCAGGATTTGGCGACGCGCGCCCGCGAGCACGGCAGCCCATTTGTCAGCTGCCTCGGCTCCGGCGGTCGTCGCCGTCCTGGCGCGCGCCGGTCGAGCACGAAACCGCTGCCTGGTGAGGTGCTCGCCCGCGGCGTCTGTCGTTTGCTTCAGCGGCGACAAATTGTTGGGCAGTCCCGCAGGTTACAGGATCATCGCGGGCAAAGCGAGGCTACATTGCCGGGCTGAAGAAGGAGCCGTTTTTCCGCGCGCTGCGCTGCGACAAGATGATCATGGCCGCGCTCGAAACCGCCCTCGAGTATCTCGAAAACGGCGGTGCCGAGGTCGCCACCATCGCCATGCTCGCCGCCGAACCCGAGAACCTGAAGGCGCGCGCCGAAGCGGTCGCCGCCCGCCTTCGCGAATCCGGCGCCGATGCCGATGCCGAGATCGCCGTCGGCGAAGCCCCGTCCCAGATCGGCGGCGGCACGCTGCCCCGCTCCGCGATCCCGTCCGCCGTCCTCGCCCTTAAGCCGAACGGGAAGACGCTCGACCAATTCGCCGAAGCCCTCCGCGCCGGGGAAAATCCCACCATCGGCTATGTCGCCGACGGCTGGATGAAATTCGATTTCCGCACTGTTTTCGAGCGCCAGGACCGAGTCCTCGAAGAAACGATCATCAAAGCGCTTAGCTAGCGATGTCCAGTATTAGCCTCGGCATTTGCCCAATTCCTCTGCCCACCAAATTCCTTTGCCCAAATGAGGGGCGCCGTTGACCTCTGGATTGGGCAAAGGAATTTTGGGGCAGAGGAATGGATGCGGCTGCGGCTGAAAACTGAACCCTTAATTAAAACTAAAAACTCCTCCGCACGACCTTCAGGCGCAGGAAATACTCCGGCGCGCCGGCCGCCTCGGGCGGGGCGCGGAAGGTGACCGTCTCGGTGCCGTCGCCGTTGTCGGTCGGCGCGCCGGCCATCTCGGTCAGCGCCTGCCAGCCGAGCAGGTCGCCGCCGCCCTGCGGCTCGTAGATCAGGTCCGGCGCGTTCTTCTGCCGCCGGAAGACCAGCGCCGGCAAGCCGGTGCCCGCGTCGATGCCCGCCGCTGGCAGCCCATTGCGCGAGGTGTCGCGCGGGTCGATCCCGAGCGCGAACTTGATCAGGTTGGGCAAGCCGGTGCCCGCCGGGTCGCCGGACGCGCCGCCCACCGCCGGGTCGTCGCGCTCCGCCTCGGTGAAATGCGCCCGCGCGAATTCCTCGAACGACGTCGCCGGCTCCGCCGAGTTGGGCGCGCCGGGCGTCCCGCCGTCCGCCGCGCTGAGCTGCCAGCTCGCCGCCCGGTCCCACGAATCCCACGCCGCCGCATCGTCGCGGATCTCCAGCGTGCGGCCGCCGCCGTCGGCGGGCGCGAACCAGCCGTCCTTGAACTCGAAGGAGAGCACGTTTTCGCCCAGCGCGTCGCGCAGCGTGAGCTGCTCGCCGCCGTTGCTCAGCGCCCCGGCGTAGGTGCCCGCGACCGGCAGGCCCGCGCCGTAGCGCGCCTCGAACGCCGCCGCGTCGCGCACCAGCAGAAGGAAATCGCCCGGCGCGAGCGCGGAGCCATCGGCGAACGCGAAGTCCACGCCGTCGGTGAACGCGACGCCGCCGAGGTCGAGCGTCTCGGCATCCGAGATGTTGCGCAGCTCGATGAATTCCGCGCCGCCCTCCGCCGGGTGGAAATTCAGCTCGGTGACGCGGAGGAATTCCTGCGCCGGCGAAGGCGCGGGCGCGGTGATGATCGAATCGACCAGCGCGCCGGAGGCATCCACCAGCCGGATCTCCTCGCCGCGCCCCGAGATCTGGCCGCTGTAGTTGCCTTGCACATGCCAGCCTTCGCCGCCGGTGGGCGAGGCGGCGCGCCCGCGGAATGCGCGGCTGTTCTTGGCGAGGATTAGGCTCCCGTTTGCTTCGATCACCGTGCCCGGCGGCAGCTCAAAATCGACGCCGCCTTCCAAGCGCCAGCCGCTCAGGTCGATGGCGGTCGATTCAGCGTTGGCGAGTTCGATGTATTCCTCTTCTTGGTTGCCCGAGGCGGGCGCGCCGTCGGCGGCGGCGATCGTGATGGCGGGCGAGGCGGGCTGCGATCCGGGAAGCTCTGCGGAGGCGGAATTCGGGATCGCGTAGGCGGCGGCGTTGGCGTCGAGATGCGTGTCGAGGAGATGGGGGCGGCGCACGGCGAGGTATTCGTCTTTGATGATCGCGACCGCCTCCGCCATCGTCTGGAACTCGAGGAACGGCGTCCACTTCGCCTGATCGAGATCGGCGTCCGCCCCGACCATGGCGGCGAGTTCGTCGAGGCGCGCCTCGATCCGGCGTTCGGCGACCGGCGTGGATTCCGCCTGCAGGACATCTTCGAGCAAGGTGCGGAGGCGGCGTTTGAAGATGGCGCGGAAGCGGTCGGATTCGAGCAGCGCGTCGATGATCCGGCTGTAGGATCGGTTGGCGGGATACTGCTGGGTGCCGACGAATGGATGCGAGGGCGAGATCGGCACGTTCTGCGCCGCCCCGCCGAGCACGTAGTCCTCGTCGCTCCAGATCGTGTCGCCGAGGATGCTGTCGCGCGTCATGTAGTGCAGCCGAAGGTGAGGTCGAGGTCCCACGGCGTCTGGAACCATTCGCCGAGCTGTTGGTGTCACGATAAACATATAGTTCTTGGCGACCGAATCGCCGTTTTGCGTGATGACCGTCGCCGCGAGATAATTCGCCTCCCGGGCGGTATCGACGTTGTCGAAGATGAAGGCATCGAGCGCCGCGCCGCTGTTGTTGTTCAGCCCGTTGAGGAACGCGGTGAGGTCGGCGTTGCCCTCGCCCAGCCGCGTCTTTTTCTCCACGCCGCTGGTGCCGGAGGTGCCGGTGTTGAACATCTTGTAGAACGCGCCCTCCGGGTCCAAACCCTCGCGGTCGAGCATGTCTTCGTCGGGCTGTTCGACGAAGGCGGCGACCGAGAAGAAGGCGTTGTTTTGCTCGATCCGGATCGGGAAGCAGCGTGGTCCCGGCGATCCGGACCAGTCGTAAACATCGAAGGCGGCGGGCTGCCGGACGAACGATTTGTCGGTGAACGTCGTGTTGAGGTTGATCTCTTCGACGCGCCCTTCGCCCTCGGCAAAGCGGAACTTGTGCCCGGGATTGAAGTCGAACTTGAAGCTCTTCTTGGCGAGCGAGGCGGACGATCCGCCGCGCACCCGGGTGAACACGTTGTCGTAGAACTGACCGAGGTAATAGACCGACGAGCGCGCGCCCGCCCGCGTCTCCGCCCCGGCGGGTGAATCGGTGAACCAATGGAAGACCGGCAGGTTCGAGGCGATGCCCGGGTCGTCGGCGATCGTGCCGAAGTATTCCGGAGCCTGGGTCGCGCTGAAGAAATCGGGAAGGCGCGAGAGGTTGGCTTGGTCGTCCTCGGCGGCGATCCGCCACCGCACCATCTCGCCTTCTAGCAAACCCGCCAGCGGGAGCGAGGCGGCGTAGATCCCATCGCCCGCCGCCGCGTCCGGGGCGAGTCCGTCGTCGCGCATCGGGATGCTGGCTTCTGCCGCGAACATGAGGCGATAGAAAAGCGTGACCGACGCGACCGGATGCGACGAGGCTACGACCTGCGCGGTGATGGTGAGCGATTCGTCGAGCGGCGCGGCGGTGCGGTTGACCGGCGGCGCGGACTCGGTGGCGGCGCGGAGGATCGGACCGAGCGCGGCGGTGCCCCCGGCATTCTCCGCGCCCGGCGTCGGCGCGCTGAAGTAAGCGAGCGCGTCGCTGCCCGCGACCAAGCCGTAGCTCACGTCGGTGGGCAGCGGCGGGAGCGCGGGCGCAAACGCGCTGGCGACCGTAGCCCCGTCCGCCTCGATCAGCGCGAGGTATTCGCCATCGTCGGCGAGCTGGAAATTCGCGTGCAGCTCCGATCCGGCGTCGGCGCGGTCTTTGCCCGAGGCGAAGATGACGAGGAACTCGCCCGCGCCGAGGACGGTGCCGTCAGGGATCCGCCACTTGGTGGGTGTGTTAGGGCCGTCGGTCAGGAACCAGCCGCCGATGTCCTGCGGCATGCCGCCGCGATTCTTCAATTCGATCCAATCCGGGTCCTCGAAGTCTTCGTCTTCGAGCGAGAACTGGTTGTTGGCGCAGACCTCGTTGATCCGGACATCGGCGGGGATATTGACTAGCACCTCGACGGTGGCGGAGTCCTCGGAGAAGCCGCGCCGCGCGCGCAGCGTGTAGATGGTCGGACCCGCCGGAAAAACTTCGCGGCTGCCGGTCGCCGCGTTGCCGACATCGCCGATCCCGTCGATCGTGACCTCGTCGATCGGCTCCTCCAGCGCCCAGGAAAGCGTCGTGCTGCCGCCGGGTTCGACCAGCGTGGGCGAGGCGGAGAACGAGGTGATCAGGATCGTCGGGGTGACGAGCGAATCGTAGTGCGCGCCGATGCGGGAATCCGCCGTGTCGTTGTCGCCATCGGGGTCGTCGAGCCGGTAGGAGTAGATCGCGACCTCGTCCATCAGGCAGTTGATGAAGCCGCTGGTCAGGCTCTTGTGCGCCCCGAGCACCCAGGCTCCGGTCGCGCTTTCCGCCGTCTCCGTGCCGATGCCGGCCGGCTGGCCGTCCACGTAAAAGCGCACCGCATTGGCTCCGCCCGCCGCGTCGTAGGTCATCACGAGGTGCTGCCAGGCGCCGAGGGTCGCGGCGACGCCGGTCCCGGCCGGCGGCGTGGTCGAGCCGCCGACAAATGACCCGATCTGACCGTTGTTGTTGTTGATAAGGAGGCTGCGCCCCAAGCCGGTGCCATCTTGCTGCGCGACGAAGTTGCTGCTGTTCGGCGCGGTCGTCTGGTTGGCGAGCAGCTCGATGGAAAAGTCGCCGCCCGCCGGGTTGAGGTTCAAGCCCAGGACGATGCTTCCGTTTCCGTTGAAGCGCGCCGCGTTGCCGAGCCGGCCCGCCTCGCCCAGGGCGACATCGGGATCGATGCTCGTGCTGCCGTGGCCGTTGCCGCTCGAGTCCGCGACCGCTGCCGCGCCGGCGTTTTCCTCAAATCGGTAATACGCTTCCGGGTTGTCGCTGAGGACTTCGGTGACGTAGTCGGCGGCTCCGGCGGGTGGGCACACGCACAGGAGAAACGCCGCCAAGGCGGGGAGGCTTGGGCGAATTTCATGGGGTGGGGGAATTGGCGAAATCATACGGATCCGCCGCCTCCGAGGCAAGCATTCCGGCATTCGCAAAACGCGTGATTGGTGCGCCCTTTGCGGGCGGCTCCGCTAGGCGTCCGCGTCGAACGCCACGCCGGAGGCGTAGTCCTCTTCCTTCCACTTCTTGCGCGGCAGCCACGAGGCGGGTCGGACGGTGAGCCATTGCCGGAGATAGGCTCCGGCCGGCGCGGCTCCGCGTTGAAACCCGACCAGCCCGCCGGCGGCGAGCAGGCGGCGGAGCTGGGCGGCGGTCACTTCCTTGGCAAAGCGCTGCGCGGCCAACTTTTCGCCCGCCTCGCCGAAACGCTGGCGCAATGCCGGATCGGCGAGCAATCCGGCGACCGCATCGGCGAGCGGAGCCACTTCGCGCTCGCCGACCAGCCGCCCGGTTTCGCCATCGATGACCATCTCGGGCACGCCGGCCAGCCGGGTCGAGACACAGGGCACGCGCGCCGCCATCGCCTCCATGATGACGGTGGGCAGGTTGTCTTTGCCGCCGTCCTGTTCCGTCACGCACGGCAGGGCAAACACGGCGGTCTCGGCGAGCAGCTCCGCGATCTGCGCCTGCGTGCGCGGACCGAGCAATTCGACCTGACCGGCGACGCCTTCGCTTTCGATCAGCGCGCGGAGATCATCCTCCAGCGGGCCGTCGCCGGCGATGGCGCAGCGGAAGGCGATGCCGCGTCGCATTAGCAAGGCGCAGGCGCGGATGAGGTCGTCGAATCCTTTTTTCTCGATGAGCCGCCCGACGCTGAAGATGAGGGGCGGCTCGGCTTCGCGCCGGTTCGCCGCCGCGCGCTGGAAGGGCGCGAGGTCCAGCCCGTTGTAAACGCGTTGGACCTTGGCGGCCGCCTCGGGGCAGAGGTTGCGCAGAAAGCCGGCGGTGTAGTCGCTGACGGTGACGACGAGCGAGGCGGAGCGCATGAGCCGCGCGGGATCCAGGTCGAACTCCGCTTTGCAGAACAGGTCGTTGGCGTGCCCGGTGAAGCTGAACGTGATGCCGTAGAGCCGCCGCAGCCACCAGCAGGTCCGCGCTCCGATGCCCGCGAAGTGCGAGTGGCAATGCCGGACGCCGAGGTCGCGCAGCCGCAGCCCGATCCACGCCGCCTCGTAGAGCCGCGCCTTGTCCGGGCGGTCGCCCCAGTGCCGCAGGGCGAGCACCGCGTCCTGCGGCAGCCGCCCCTCGTTTTTGAGGCGCTGCACCTCTTCGGCGAGTTCCTTCTCGGGCGGCAAAAACGTGACCCGGTCGAAGAGATCGCCGGGGAATTGACCCGCGCCTTCCCCCCGCGTGTCCCGGATCGAAAAGAGCGCCGGCTTCATCCCCTGCCGCTCGAGTTCGAGGATCTCCCGCGCGCAAAACGTCTGCGTGAATGAGGGAAATCGCTCGAAGACATAGGCGAGCGGCGGCTGGGGATCGGGCATGGCGCGGATGCTAGAGCCGGATGCCGCGCCGCTCAAATGCGGAGCGCGACTCTGGGGCCGCCGCGTTGTTTTCCTTTGACGGCGGCGCTCGGTCAGGCTCGCTTCTCGGCGCGCCTCAGCGCCGGACCTTGTTCAATCCCAAGCCCCCATGACCTCCCTCGGCTACACCTTCGCCAAAATCCTCGCCGCCTTCGGCATCCGCCGGAACCGCGAGCGCTGGGCGGCGATCAACCGGGAGATGCTGGCGCTGGCGGATGCGGAGCGGGAATTGGGCAAGGCGGCGTGGCGCGAACTGACCGCGATCGAAGGATTTGGTGCCGAATGCGGGAAGCTCGCGGCGATGGAGGACGAGCAGGCGCGGCTGCGGGAAGAAGCCGAGGCTCTGGAGGGCGAAGGCGCTGCCCTGCATGCCGAGGCGACGCGCGAGCGCTCGGCGGCGGCGGGTGCGCAAGGCGAGATCCGGTCCAAGCGCGGAGCCGCCATCGCCAAAGCCAACGAAGCCCGCGTCAAATATGCCGAGGCGCGGACCGCCGCCGACCGCGCCAAAAAGCGATTCGCCGATCTGCAGGCGAAGCTCAAGGCGCTGCGCGCCGCAGCCGAATCAGGCGGGCCGAACGAAGCGGAGATCGAGGCGGCGCGGGCGGCGCTGGTCGAGGTCAAAGACGAATACGCCGCGCGGATCGCGGAAGCCGACGAATTGATGAAGGCGCTCGACGCTGCCAACTCGGAACCCGGCGCGACCGCTGGCGAAGCCAAAACCGGTCCGGAAATGGAACGCGGCACCCCATCGGAAGCCGAGCGAGAGTTCGCCCGCAAGCGCAAGCGGCTCTTCCAGCTAAAGAGCACGCCGCGATCAAATCGAGAACGAAAGGGCAAAGTCGCCGCCGAGATCGGCAAGCTCCTCAGCCGCGATCCCGAACCCGGCTCCCGCCTCCCCGCAAGCTGGCAGGCCGGTCCTCTGCCAATACGCCGCGCCCGTCGCCAAGATCCGCGCAGCTCCGCCAATCGATCCTCTACAACCAAGCGCTGGTGAAGCGGTAGGGATACGCCTCGCAAAGCGGGGCTGGTCGCTACTTCAGCGGCACCGGCATTGATAATCGAATACGGGGCGGAGCCGCCGCCCGCAAAATACGCCGGACTAACTCCGGGGATCGACCCGCTGCCGCTACTTTTTCTCGCGCCCGATAAACCACGCTTCATACATCTCCTCGGGTGTGGGGATCTCGAGGGGGCGGACGAGGCGGAAGCCGAGCCACTGGGCGTCGGTGTGGTACCAGATGCTTTGCGGGAGCTGGGGATCGGTCCTTTTCCAGTTCTTGTCGGAAGCCTCCCTGTTGGCGCTGCGGAGCGCGTCGGGGTCGTCGTACCACGAGCCGCCGCGGGCGACGCGGGGATAGAGATCGGTCGGCGTAATCCAAGGGTTCACCTGGCCGGCGGTGTAGGTCTCGTAGGCGTTGGGCTTGTATTGGTCGAGGCACCACTCCATCACGTTGCCGTGCATGTCGTAGAGCCCCCACGGGTTCGGCTTCTTCTGGTACGACCTTTTGGTATTTGTCTTCGGCGTTGTCGTAGAACCACGCGTATTCGCCGAGCTTCGCCGGGTCGTCGCCAAACGAATAGGCGGTCGCCGTGCTTCACGCGGCAGGCGTATTCCACTCCGCCTCGGTGGGCAGGCGGTAGAAGTGCCCGGTCTGGGCGCTGAGCCACTGGCAGTATTTGTTGGCGGCGTGCTGGGTCATCGAGATCGCCGGGTAGCCGTCCTGCCCCATGCCGAAGCTCATCTCGGTGTAAGGCGTGGTCGGCGAGCTGACGAGGTCGGGCAACCCGTAGGTCGGGAGGATCGTCTGGACGGAGCCGTCCTTGTTGCGGGCGATCGGGGTGATCATGAACGGCTCATACTCGTTCCAGGTGACCTCGTATTTGCCCATCCAGAACGGCTTGATCTTCACCTGCACCTGCGGTCCCTCATCCTCGCTGCGGTCGGCTTCCGATGCCGGGCTGCCGAGCGTGAATTCGCCGCCCTTGATCGGGACCATCGTGTAGAGCGCGCTGGTCTTCGGCACCGTGTTTTCGTATTCCTTCATCTCCGCCTCGGCGGTTTCCTTCGACTTCTCCACGATCAAGGCGTGGATCTTGTTGACCAGCTCCATGTTGTCCGGCGTGTTGGAGTCGGCGACCTTCCGCTCCTTTTGGCTGAGCGTCACGCCATCCGGCCAGATCGCGCCTTGGTCGATCCAGTGTTTGATGATCTCGATCTCTTCCTTGGGGAGCGGGCCGTTGCTTTTCTTCGGCGGCATCAGCTCGTCCTCATCCGCGTCGAGCGAGACGAGTTCGTAGAGGTAGCTCGTGTAGCTGTCGAATGGCACGATGTTGTAGGGCGCGGTGTCGCCGGTGGTGAAGGCCGCCTTTTTCGTGCTCATGCTGTAGTCGGCACCCTTTTCCTCGGCGCGCTCGTCGCTGTGGCAGCCCAGGCAGTTGACCTCGAGGATCGGCTGGACGTTTTTCACAAAGTCGATGCGCGGGACGACTTCGAGCTGGGCATCCTCCGGAAACGGCGCGCCCGCCGCGATCCAGTCGCGGATCACCAGCTGCTGCTCCTTGCTCAGCACGCCTTCCTTTTTCGGCGGCATCACATCGTCGTCATCCTCCGGCAGGGCGACCAATTCGTAAAAATAGGATTCCTCCGGCTTGCCGGGCACGATGCTCGGGCCGTTGTCTCCGCCGATCTCCAGATACATTTTCGTATCGATCCGCAGCTCCCCCTCTTGTTTCGACTCGCAGTGGCAATGCACGCAGGCCGCCTCCAAGATCGGCTTCACGCGGGCGAAGTGATCCACCTTTTTTTCATCGGCGGCGTCTTGCGCGCGGGCGGTCGAGGCAGCGGCGGCGGCGAGAAGGCCGGCGGCGGCTCCGAGGGCGAGGGTTCGATTCGTGATCATGTGCGTCGGGATTCGAAATGGGTTACGTATTCGGGCGGCGTAAGGGGCGCGTCGCGTCGGGATCGCCCCGGCGGCGGACCGGGGGCGAATCGTGCGCGGCTTGCGCCGGTTGTCAAAGCCAGAGGAGGCGGCGTCTCGGGGGCAGTCCCGCTTTAGACGAACTTCGTGACGCCCGGCACCGGCAGCGGGTCGGCGTCCACTTTGTCGTCAAAGCTCGCGATGTCGGGGGCGAGGTCCTTGTTTCGACTCCACCGCCTGATCCCAGGCGATCTTGTCGCCGGTGTGAAGCCATGCGGCCGAAGATGCCCGCCATCGTGCTGGTCGCCATGCGGTCGCCGTCGTTGATCGGCTTGCCCGCGCGGATCGACTGGAAAAGCTCGACGTGCTCGATGTCATACATGCTCGGATCGCCCTTCCCGCGGTAGCGCCAGACCTTGTTGCCTTTCCAGGTCCTCGATCGCCGCCGCGCCGCGCCAGGTGCCGATGAACAGCACGCCCTTCGTCCCGTAAATGTAGTCGGCATTCTCGCCGAAGCACCCGGGGATCTGCCGCGAGCACATGTGCGCGTGGATGCCGTTGGGGAATTCGTAGGCGACCTGGAAGTGGTCGAAGATATTGCCCTCGTGGTTCGGGCGCACCCGGCCGCCTGAGCCGACGGCGGTGAGCGGCGGCTGGTCGCCGAACGCCCACATGATCTTGTCCACGCTGTGGATCGCCTGCTCGACCAGCCCGTCCCCGCCCAGCCACGAGAAGTTATACCAGTTGCGCACCATCCACTCGGTCTGCGACATGCCATCCGGCTTCGCATCGGCAGGCGGCATCGGCTTGACCGGTCCCGTGTAGTAGGTCGCGTAGATCGAGGTGATGTCGCCGATCTCGCCGTCCATCAGCCGCTTGAACGCCTCGCGCCGCGCATAGTCGTAGCGCCAGCAGAAGCCCGCGACCAGCGCCTTGCCGTTCTCCTTCGACTTGCGCACGCTTTCCATCACCGAGCGCACGCCCGGCGCGTCCACCGCCATCGGCTTCTCGCAGAAAATGTGCACGTTCTTCTCGACCGCCGCCGCGAGCTGGACCGGGCGGAAGCCGGGGGCGTCACCCAGGATGACGACATCGATGCCGGAATCGAGCACCTTTTGGTAAGCGTCCAGCCCGGCGAACTGGCGCTCGGCGGGGACATCGGCGCGGCCGGCGTTGTTCTTGAGCTGGTTGACCGCGCCCTGCGCCTTGTCGGCGAACGCATCGCCCACCGCGTGCAGCACCACATTGTCATCGGCGCCCAGCGCGTTGAGCGCCGCGCCGTCCGCGCCCGCCGCAGCCGATCAGCCCGACCTTGAGCTGCGCATTGTCCCCCTGCCGCGGGCAACATACGGAAACGCAACCGAGGCACCGCCGCAGCGGTCCCGGCTTGTTTGATGAAATCCCGGCGGGACGCCGGGGCGATCGGCTGTGGTGGGCGCTCATAGTTTTCGTGTGGCTTTAGGTTTTTTGTCCGATGATCAGCGAATCTTTACCCCACTTCCCGCCCAATGTCTTTCGCGGACGCCCGCAAAATCCTGCGACGGCAGCGGGCGCAGGAATCCGGCGGGCGGCGGCGGTGGCGGTGTGGCTGAATTCGTGGGCTTTCAGAGAGAAGCCCAGATTCGGGCAGATTGGCTCCGTCGCGGTTCGCCCGCCTCACCTCGATCCGAGCCACTGGCGGAGGATCGGGACGAGTGGGTCGGCGGTGGTCGCGCTTTGCCAGCGGATACCGGCATCGTGGCAGGCGCGCTGGATCGCGCCGCGCCACGCATCGACGGCGGCGGCGTGGGCGTCGCGGACGACTTCGCATTCGGTGCGGAGGCGTTCGCCGGACTCGGCGTCGATGAACTCGAAGTCGCCGGATTCGGGGAGGCGGGCTTCGACGGGGTCGAGGATCTGGAGGGCGAGGACGTCGTGCCCTTGGGCGCGGAATTGCGAGAGAGTTCCGACCAGATCTGGGTCGTCGTCGAAGAAATCGGAGGCGAAGATGACGAAGCCGCGCGATCGGCAGAGGGACGCCGCTTTGCGCAGGGCGGCGGCGATCCCGCCGGAGCCGGCGGCGGGCTGCGCCTTGGAGAGGGTGGCGCAGATGGCGGAGAGGTGGGCGGTGCCGCTGCGGTAGGCAGGGCGGTCGAGACGCCGCCGCCTGCCAGCAGGCAGAGGGCGGGGGCATCGCCCTGACCGGAGGCGACGAAGGCGATGCCGGCGGCGGCGCGGGCGGCGTAGCGGAGCTTCGGATGCGGGTAGTGGGCGACGCCCATCGAGGCGCTGGCGTCGATGATCAGGTGGACCGGGCGGCGGGATTCCGGCGGCTTTCCTTGGTGAAAAGGCGTCGCTGGCGGGCCGTAGAGCGACCAGTTGATCCGCCGGAGGTCGTCGCCCGCCTCATACGGGCGGTAGCTGTGGATTCGATGCCGCCGCCCTGCCGCACGCCCGCGTGGCGCCCGAGCCAGACCGCATCTGCCAAGCCCCGCCCGGCGAGTTCCAGATCGTCGAGGGCGAGGAAGAGATCGGGGTCGGCGGCGGGCGGCGTAGCGGTCATCTACTTGCCCTCCGGGTCGATTTTCTCCAGGAGCCGGGCGATCAGGTCGTCGGCGGTCACGCCTTCGGCCCGCGCGCGGAAATTGAGCACGAGGCGGTGCCGCAGCAGCTCCGGGGCGAGCGCTTTGATATCCGCGAAATCCACGTGCGCCCGCCCGTGCATGAGCGCGCGCGCCTGCCCGCCGAGCACCAGCGCCTGCGAGCCGCGCGGGCTGGCCCCGCATTCGATGAAATCCCCCACGCCCTCCGGCGCGTTGCCCGACCGCGTCGCGCCGACCAGCCGGACCGCGTAGCGCGCGACATCCCCGGCGATCGGCACCGATTTGACGGCGCGCTGGAGCGAGAGGATCTCGCCGGGGGCGAGCACCGGCGCGACGCTCTCCAGCGAATCGGCGGGGCCGGTCGTTGCGATGGTCAGCTCCTCCTCGGGCGTTGGGTAGGTGATGCGGATGCAGGTGAAAAAGCGGTCGAGCTGGGCTTCGGGCAGCGGGTAGGTGCCCTCCATCTCGATCGGGTTTTGGGTGGCGAGGACGAGGAACGGGGGCTGGAGCCGGTGGGTCTCGCGCCCGATGGTGACCTCGCGCTCCTGCATCGCCTGGAGCAGGGCGGCCTGCGTCTTGGGCGGCGTCCGGTTGATCTCGTCGGCGAGCAGGATGTTGGTGAAGACCGGGCCGGGCATCATGGTGCGGCGGAATTTTCCGGAGCCGGAGCCGTCTTCCTCCAGGACCTCCGCGCCAGTGATGTCGGCGGGCATGAGGTCCGGGGTGAATTGGATGCGGGAGAAGTCGAGCCGCAGGGCGCGGGCCAGCGCGGCGGAGAGCAGCGTCTTGCCCACGCCGGGGACGCCCAGGAGCAAGGCGTGGCCGTTGCAGAGCAGCGTGAGCAGCAGCGAGTCGGCGGCTTCCTTCTGCCCGATCACGCACTTGGCGATCTCCGCGCGCAGGGCGTCGCGGGCGGCGGCGAGTTGGGCGGCGGGGTCTTTGGGCGGGGCGGGGTCTATCTCCATCGGATCGATCGATCGGTTTCGGGTTAGTCAAAGCGGTTCGCCTTTCCGGCGAGGCGGAGGCCGACGCGGGCGGCGGGTCCGGCATCGGCGGGGGCGGGCCGCGCGGTGGCGCGCCCGTCGCCATCGCCGTCGAGGGCGGGATGCTCTTTGATCATGAAGCCGCCGTTCTCGTAGATGGCGCGGACGCGGGCGTGGCAGGCCAGGAAGATTTCGGCGGCCGAGACCGTGCCGTCGCCGTCGGCATCGGTCGCCGGAGCCTCCAGCACATCGGGCAGGACGTTGGGGAATTCGGTTTCGTTTTCCGGGTCGGAGGCAGAGGTCGCCGCCATCACGATCCGGCCGTCGGCGGCGATCGGTTTGATGAAGGCGGCGGCGCAGGCGGTGGTCGCGATCGCCACGAGCGGCGCGTCCTTGCCCGCGCCGGCCAGCGCCTCGCCGATCTCGCGGGCGCTGGCGTCGGGACCGGGCAGGTTGAAATTCGCGCCGCCGGGGATCGCGTTGGCGTGGCCCTGGAAGATGATCCACGCCGGGGCGGCGGACGCGCCCTGGGTCGCGGCGGCGGCGTCTTTCAGCGCGGCGAGCAGCGCCTCCCGCGTGCAGGGGCCGGCGTAGCCCGCGCTTTCCGGGCCGTAGTAGATCTTGATGTTGGCGCGCGGGATGGCGTAGCGTTTGGCCAGCGTCTCGCGCAGCCGCCCGAGGAGCTTCTCGTAGGTCTCGTGGTGCGCCTCGTCGCCGGGCGTCCCGTTGAAGATCCAGACCTTCGGCGGCGGGGCGGGCGCGGTGCCGGGCACCTTGGGCGCATCGGCACCGGCTGGGGGTGCGGCATCTTGCGCCGGGCAATGCGGGACCGCGCCGACTGCGAGCAGTGAGGATGCGAGTGCCGCCGCGCCGCCAGAAAGCGACCCAATCAAATGCAGACAAGCGGAGAATCCTCGCATCATTAGAGCTGATACTAGCGGATCGCGCCCCGGTCTGCAATTCGCAAATTCGCGCCGGAGCCACAGATTTTCCTTTCAGCGGGGCGGAAGTGTGGCAGTCTTCCCGCCGATGCCGATGCTTAACCCAGCGTTTCTGTGGGCGGTGCTTGCCGTTGCCGTGCCAGTCTGGCTCCACCTTAGCCGCCGGCGGATCTATAAGGAGATGGAGGTCGGCACGCTCCGCTTCCTCCACACGGCCCTCCGGCAGCGCCGCCGCAAAGCCCGGCTCGAAGAAATCCCGCTGCTCCTCCTCCGCTGCCTCGCGCTCGCCCTGCTCGCCCTCGCCTTCGCCCGCCCGTTTTTCCCCAAGGCGGCGGATGCCGCCGAGGAGCGCGCCGAGGAAACGCTCATCCTGCTGGACGCCTCCGGCAGCGTGACCGGCGACATGGCGGAGGACGCCCGGCGGGCGGCGGAGAAGGCGGCGGCAGAGGCGCCGCGGCGGCCGTACCGCGTTCGCCCAGTTCTCGGATGCGGTCGAGCCGCTCGAATCCCCGGCCGGTTACGCGCCGCGCGCCGGGGCACCGACCGACATGGCGGCGGCGATGGAATGGGCGCTGGACCGCGCATTGGCCGGCGGGAAACGCTCCGCCGAGGTCGTCGTCATCGCCCACCTCGCGGTAGGGATCTGCCGACGGAGCCGCCCCGCGTCTCAGGCGCCGGGCGTGCGGGTCAAGATCGTGCCGCTGGAGGCTCCGGTACCGGATAATGCGGCGGTCGCGGCGGTCGATCTGCTCACCCCTTCGCCGCCGAAAAGATGGCGGTCGAGGCGCAGGTCTCGCTGCTAGGGGCGCCGCGCCGGGTTGCGCTGGAGGCGGAAGGCCTGCGCCTGGAGCAGGATCTCGCCGATGGCTCGCGGCGCGTCGTCTTCCGGTTCCGGCTGCCGCGGGAGGAGATCCGCGGCTGGATCAGCGTGGCGGGCGGCGACGATTGACTCGCCGACGACCGCCGCCCGTTCGCCGTCCGCTGGATCAAACCGAAGCGCCTCCTGATCGTCGATGCCCGCCCCGGTGCGACGCCGTTCGAGGGCGAGGCCTACTTTGTCGAAAAGGCGCTGGCCGCCTCCGGCGCGGCGCACGGCATGTCGCCCTTCCACGCCGAGATCGCCTACGGGCTGGAGGGGCGCGCCGGGCTGCGCGACCTGTCGGAATTCGATGCCGTCGCGCTGTGCGGCGCGGATTCGACCTGGCGTACCGCCGCGCGCTCGCTGGATGGCTTCGTCGCGGGCGGCGGCGGGCTGATCACGATTTTGGACGCGGGCTGGCATCCCGGGGCGACTGCGGCGCTGGCGGAATCCGGGCTTTTCCCGCCCATCGCCGGGGCGGCCGGCGGCGGCTCGCTGCGCCCGGTGGCGGAGTGGGACCGCGCGCATCCGGCGCTCGCCGCATTCGACGGGCAAGGCGGCGGCGACCTGCGGGACCTAGCCTGGCGCGACGGCTTCGCATTCAAGGCGGGGACGGCTGGCGGGCGGTCGCCGCGCTGGATGGCGTCACGCCCTGCTTTTGGAACGGGAGCGCGTGCGGCGATCCGCCGGGTATGCGCGGCGATGGTCCTCGCCCATCCGCTGACCCGCGATTGGGGCGATCTGCCGAGGGAGCCGCTCTTCGTGCCGCTGGTCAAAAACCTGTTCGCCTACCTGACCCGCTACGAGCCGGGGGCGCCCCAAGTCTTGCCCCGCACGCCGGGTGCCGCCGAAAGCCGCGCCCCCGGCATCTATGGAGGCGAAGCGGGCACCGAGGTGGTCGCCGCCAGCGTCTCGGAAAGCGATCTGACCCCGGCGGCCGAAGCGGACTTCCGCGCCGCCTTCGCGCTGCCCGCCGCGGATGCCGCGCCCGCCCCGGTACGCCTTGGGCGGATGCGCTGGCGGTACCGCGATCTGCCCGCCGATGCCGGGCGCTCGGCGAGCTCTGGCCGTGGATCGTCCTCGCCCTCTTTTTCCTCCTGATCGCCGAAAACGTGCTCGCCACGCGCCGCCGCCGGGCGGCGGGCGCGGCTCCCGACCTCAACCCGATGCCCCGATGAGCGACCGCCCTCCCGCATCGCGCCCGACGCCGCCGGGCCGAACCCTCCGGAACCTCGCCGCCCGCCGCCGCGCCTGCCTGCTGCGGGGCGGCTGGGCCGCCGCCTTCGCCGCGCTCGGCGCGCTCGCCTTGTCCGCCGCGCTGGACGCCTGGGTTATCCTGCCCGCCGCGCTCCGCTGGGTAGTTTGGTGGCGGGATCGAGTCGCCCTTCTGCGGCTGCCGCCCGCGTCTGGGTTTCGGCGCGGCGCGAATCCGACCGGACGGCGGCGGCGCTCTTCGAGTCCGCCCACCCGGAGGTCGGCCAGCGCATCCGCACGGCGCTCGACCTCGCCGGCCGCCCCGCGCCGCCGTGACGCGCTGCTCTCCCGCACGCTGAACGCCAAGGTCCGCGCCGAGGCGCGCGACGCGCTGCATTCCCGCCCGGCGGACCGGCTCGCCCCGTCGGGTCGCGCCCTCCTGTGGGTCGGCGCGCTGCTCGCCGGCGCCGCCGCCCTGATCGCAGCGGCGCTCCACTGGCCGGACTTGCGGACCGGGATCGCGCGGATGCTCAATCCCGGCTCGGGGATCACCTACACGCGGGTCCGGTGGGAGTCGGTGCCGGACGGCTTCGACGAGCGCCACCCGCCGAGGATCGTCGTCGCCGTCGCCGCCCGCCCCGCGCCGCCCCAGCTTTTCGTCCGCCCGGCGGATTCGCCCGGCTCCGCCTGGGAGCCGGTCCCGCTTTCCCCGCTGCCCGGCGGCGCGCACCTGGATGCCGTGATCTCGGGGCGCGGCTCCGATCTCGTCATCTATGCCGAAGCCGGGGACGCCGCCACCGCGCCGCACGCCCTCGCCTTCCACCCGATCCCGAAACTGACCGCCGCCCGCGTTTTGCTCAACTATCCGGAATACACCGGGATGGAGCCGCAGACGCTGAGCGGCGGCGACCTGCGCGCCGTCGAGGGCACCGCCGCGCGCTGGGAATTCGAGTTCAGTTGCCCGCCCGCCCGCGCCGAGTGGCAATTCGCGGGCGGCGAGCCGCTGCGGCTCAAGCCCGATCCGGCGACCGGAGCCTACGCTGCGGAGTGGCAGGCGGAGCCGGGCAAATTCAACGCCGCGCTCACCGTTTTTGCGGAATCCGGGGAGCCGCTCGATTCGTGGCGCTACGAGGCGTCGGGCTTCGCCGACAAGGCTGCCGGAGGTCGAGATCCTCGAACCTGCCGAGGGGGTGGAAGCCACGGCGATTACCGAGCTGCCGGTCCGCATCCGGGCGACCGACGACATAGGGGTCAGCGAGATCGGCTTGATCCTGGAATCGGCGGGCGAGCGCGAGTGGCTGCTGGAGGAGGTGATCGACGCCCGCGACCAGAAGAAGGTCTCCGAGCTGGCGACCGCGATGCTCGAAAAGGTGCCGCTCACCATCCGCGACAGCGTGCGGCTCCACGCCTACGCTTTGGACCACAAGCCGCGCGGCGGCCCCCGCGCCGTCACCCCGCTCGTCTCGATCGACATCAAGCCGTTTAAGCAGCGCTGGATCTTTGGCGGCAGCGGCGCCCCCGGCGTCCCGCTCACGCCGGAAGAGCAAGCGCAGCTCGGCGAAGACATCATGCAGCTCGGGGAGATCGTCGCCGAGCAGCGCAAGTTCGTCTCCGATGCGTTTGTCTTCGGCGAGGAATCGCGCGCGGCGTCTCGCGAGGCGGTCGCGCCCAAGAGCGGCGAGCTGTCGGGCCGGGAGCGCCAGCTGGGGGCCTACGGCATGGCGCTGGAATCGGATTGGAAAAGCGAGGGGCTGATCCCCGCCGACGACCTCGCCTTGCTTGGCGCGGCCGCCGCCCAGATGCTGGAAAGCGCCGGTCTCTACGGGAAGCTGAATCTGCCGGAGGGATTCGCCATCGCCGACCGGGCGCTGGCCACGCTGCTCCAGCTCCGCAAGGAATTGCTCAACATCCTGATGCGCGGGAGCCAGGGCGGCGAACCCGCCGACCCCGGCGACATCCCCGATGCGCTGGGCGATCTGGCCAGGGAGGCCGAGCGCCTCGCCGAGGAGGAAAGGGACGTGCGCGCGCAGCTCGATCCCTCCGCCGCCGGGGGCACCAACCCCGCCGCCACCCGCCGCCAGCAGGAGGTCGCCGTCGCGGATGCGGGCGAGCTTTACGCCAAGCTGGTCGACCATCCCGAGCGCACCGACGGCGCGCTCCGCCTGATGGACGAAGCGGAGCGCGCGATGAAATCCGCCGACCAGAGGCTGCGCGCCGATGAGCCGCGCGGCGCGGACCCGGACCTCGGGACCGCCGAGCAGCGCCTCCGCGAACTCGCCCAATTCCTCCGCGCCCTCGAGCTGGAGCAACTCGCCGAAACGCTGCGCGAACTCGCCCAAAATGCCGACCAGGGAGCCGGGCAAGCCGAACAGGCGGGCGAGCAGGAGGCGCAAGGCGAAAACGGGAAAGCCCAAGCCCAAGGCGGATCGCCGGGGCAAGGCCAGGCGTCCGGGCAGGGGCCGCCGCCGCCGGAAGGCTCCGAACAAGGCGGGGCGGAGGAGCCGGCGGAGCAGCTTGCCGGGGCGGCGCGCGGCGCGGAGATGGCTGACGAGATACTCGGCGCACTGGCGCAACGCTCGGGACAGGCGCCGGGTGATGAGGGTGAGGGCGAGGGCGAGGGCGCAGAAGGGGAGGGCGCGCAAACCGGCGGCGGACCGGCGGGTGAGATCGATTTGCAGGCGCTGCGGGAGCGGATCGCCGCCGCGGAGATTGCGCGGGAACTCGGCGAACTCGCCGGAGAGGCGGCGGGAGCCGCCGGGGGCGATGAAGGCGGCGGCTTGGGCGAGGAGGAGCGCGCGCGCGCCGGCCGCGCGGCGGGGCGGCTCCGCGAGATGGCGGGCCAATTGCGCGCCGCCGCCGGGGCGTTGGACGCCTCGCGCCTCGCCCGGCTCGCCGAGGCGCAGGCCGCCGCCCGCGCGGCGCGCGAGTCCATCGAGCAGGCGGAAAGCGGGGAGGGCGGCGAGTCCGATGCCGAATCGCCGGGGCAGGGCGAAGGGAAAGGGCAGGGGCAAGCCCAAGCGGATTTGCCCGGCGAGGGCGAGGGGGAAGGCGAGCCGAAGGGCGGCGCAGGCGGGAACAGCGCGGATGTCGCCGATAGCGGATCGCAGGCCGGCGGCAACGGCGGCGGCGGAGCCGAGACCGAGGAGGGCGGCTCGGACCTGCGCGGCACGCCGCTCGGGCGCTTTGCCGATGTCTTGCGAAACACCGGCGACCGGCCGCTGCGCAACATCGCGCCGCTGGTCGAATCCGCGCCGCTGGCCTTCGAGACCCTGCCGCTGATCGAGGCGGCCGAGCGCCGCGTTGCCGAACTCATCGCCGGGCTGCCCGCGCCGCCGCCGGAACCCGCCGCCGCCGACCGCATCCCGGAGGGGAGCCGGCGCGAGATCGAAGATTATTTCCGCGACCTATCCGATGACTTCGGCGGCGAAGAGTGGGCCACCTCCACCAAATGATCCCATGCGAACCAAGATGACCGACCCGCGCCCCGGCCGACCGATGCCGCACCTCCTGAACGCCGCGCTCATCGCGCTCGCCGCCGGGGGCGTCCTCAGCCTTGCCCCCGCCGGAGCTGCCCAGGGCGATGCGGGTGCCGCTGCGGATGCGGGTGCCGCCCGCGCTCCGGCGGAGCCGCCGCCGCGCTTGCCCGCCGGGCAGGCTGCCGCGCATTTCCCGCTCTTGGCGGATGGGGGCGCGGGCGCCGCCGGTCTGGCTCCGGATCCCGCCTTGCCGAGCTTCGCGCCGCTGATGAAAAAGGTGACCCCGGCGGTCGTCTCCGTCTTTCCCGCCAAGCTGGTCCAAGAGGGTGCGGCGGACCCGCTCGCCCGCTTCTTCGGGCAGGCGGATGAAGGCGGGTCCGGCGAGCGCGCGATGGGGGTCGGCTCCGGCGTTATCCTGTCGCCCGACGGCTGGATCGTGACCAACAGCCACGTCGTCCACCTGCCCAGCGGGATGCTCGCCGACGCGATCAACGTCGAGCTGCACGACCGCCGCCGCTTCCCCGCCAAGCTCGCCGGCGTGGACCCGATGACCGATCTCGCCTTGCTCAAAATCGAGGCTCCGGACCTGCGGCCGCTGCCGGTCGGCGACAGCGATGCGGTGGAGGTCGGCGACCTCGTCTTCGCGGTTGGCAACCCGTTCAAGGTCGGGATGACCGCCACGATGGGCATGGTCTCGGCCACGCGGCGCTCGGGGCTGAACATCAACGGCGCGGGCGGCTACGAGAGCTTCATCCAGACCGATGCGGCGATCAATCCGGGCAACTCCGGCGGCGCCCTGGTCGATGTGCGCGGCCGCCTGGTCGGCGTGAACACGGCGATCTACGGGAACGGCGGCGGCAACATCGGGATCGGGTTCGCCATCCCGTCGCAGATCGTCCGGCGCATCGCCATCCGGCTGGCGGAGGAAGGCAAAGTCTCCCGCGGGTTCTTCGGGTTTCGCACCGAGGACGTCTCGCCCGAGCAGGTCAAGGCGGCGGGGCTGGACGCCATCGCCGGGGCGGTCGTCGCCGAGATCATGGCGGGCAGCCCGGCGGACAAAGCGGGCATGGAACCCGGCGACATCATCACGAGGCTGGGCGATGCCGCCGTCGAGAACCTCGGCGACCTGCGGCTCCGGCTTTCGTTTATCAAACCGGGCGAAACCGCCGTCATGGAGCTGGCCGCGGCGCGCGCCGGTTCCGCGCCAGCCTGCCCGCCGTGGCGATCCGTCCGAGATCGAGGGAGGCGGCTCGTTCGTCCTCGCGGCGCTGCCGGGGGTTGGCTTCGTCGCCAAAGACGGAGGACTGGTGGTCGAGGCAGTCGAGCCGAAGGCGGCGAAGATGGGGTTCGAGGTCGGCATGGCGATCTCGGAGATCAACTACCAGCCGGTCACGACCGTGGCGGAGGCGGGTACCGCGCTCCGCGAGGGCGTGAACAAAGTCGTCACCCAATTCAAGGGTGCCGAGCGCGTCCTCGCCGTCCGCATCGAATAGCCGAACCCGATGGAATTTGACCCGACTTTCCCGATCCCGCTGATCGCCGCGCTGGCGGCGGCCGCCGCGTACTCGCCCTCGCCCGGCAGCTCCGTGGCGGTCCCTAGCTCGCGCCGCGCTGGCTGGCGGCTCCCGCAGTGCTGCTGCGGCTTACCGCGATCGCGGTGCTGGGTTGGCTGCTGCTAAACCCGTCGGAGAGGATCGAGGCACCCGCCGCGGGGAGCCATCGCTCTTCCTCGTCGATGGCTCCGACAGCATGGGGCTGCGCGCGGGCGGGCGGCCGTCGCGCTGGGAGGAGGCCACGGCGTGGGTCGGCGAGGCGTCGGCGGGTCTGGGCGAGGCGCGGGCGGTGGTGTTTGCGGCGGAGGCGGGACCGCCCTTGCCAGTCGGCGGGCTTGCAGGGGAGCCGCCGGGCGACCGACCAACCTGTCGGCGGCGCTGGAGCGGGTGGCGGCGTCGGCGTCCGGGGCGGGACCCGGCGAGGTCCCCGACCCGGTGATCGTGGTGAGCGACGGTCGGGCGCGGGACCGCGGGGCGCTTGGCAGGGCGCTGAGGGCTGCGCGGCAGGCGGGGCTGACGGTGTCGGCGCACGCGGTGGGGTCGGACGCGCCGCCGCGCAACGCGTGGATCGAGGCGGTGCAGGTGCCGCAGGTCATCCGCCCGCGGGCGGCGGTCGCCGCCAAGGTGCGCGTCGAGGCCTACCGGCTTCGCGCCGGGGGACCTCCTCGTTTTGTCGGTCCGCGATGCCGGCGGGCGACCGGTCGCCGAGGGCGAGGTCTTGCTGCGGGAAACGGGGGCGGCTCGCTTGTCGGCGAGGCGGTGCTGGCGTTCGAGGGCGCCTGCGCAGCGCGGGCTACCGGCTGGACCTGGCTGCGCCCGGCGCGCCGGAGATCGACCGGGCGGACAACGGATTCTCCTTCACGCTGGAGGTCGCCTCGACCAAGCTCCGCGTCCTCTTCGTCGAGGGGACGCACGCAAAACGTTCGGTTGGGGGCGACGGGCATTTCATCAACGACATGGAATTGATGACCCGCGCGTGGGAGGAAAGCGGTGAGATAGAGCACACTTCCCTGACCGCGCTCGATTCGTTTGTTCTCGATGCGTCGAACTTATTCGGGGTGAGCTTTTCCAACGGGGAAATGGCGATCGACACCGGAGTCCGCTTTCCCGGAGCCGGGAAGATGTCTATGCCTACGACGTGATCATCATCAGCGATATCAACGTGAAAAATTTTGCCGCAGAGCAGATCGGGTGGGTGTCCGATCTTGTGACCGAACGGGGTGGGGGGTTGCTGATGGCTGGTGGAATATCGAGTTTTGATTCGGGTCAATATGATCGGACGCCATGGGAAAAGCTAATTCCCGTCGATATGCTGGGCTTTGGCGCGGGCTTTTATGACAGGCTCCTCACCCTCGATATCCCCGATACGGTCAAAGACCATCCGCTGTGGAAACTGGATTCCGACCCCGAGAAAAACGCCGAAATCCTTGCCGCCCACCCGCCCTTTTTTGGGATGAATCGCGTGCGGCGGGCGAAGCCTGGGGCCGTAGTCTTAGCGCTGCGGGCTGGGACTGACGAGCCGGTTATCGCCGCGCAGACCTACGGGCGCGGGCGTTCGGTCGCCTACTTGCCCGACCCAAATGGCGGCTGGGGCGACCGCTACGCGACGTGGGGTCCGTCCGGCGTGGTTACCGGCGAGCGGATCGAAATCGGGCAAGGCGCGGAATTTATCTTCAGTTCGGACGCGGCGCGGGTTCCGGCGACGCCGGTCCCGCCGCATCCGTCGCCATGGTATGGGAGGTAGTGGGTTAACATGGTGAAATGGCTGGGCGAGCGCAGCGTGCGGTGGCGCAACGAAAAGCTGGCCGGCCGGGCGGTCGGGGCCTACGCGCAGCCGGGTGAGCCGCTGCGGGTCGCCGCCGAGGCGCTGGCGGTCATCGACCCGGCGCGGGTGCCGGACCTGGATGTCGGCGCGAGGCTCGATCTGCCGGGGGCAGGGCGGGTGAGGCTGGAATACGACCGCGACCGGCGGGAGTTCCTCGGCGAGGTGCCGGTGCCCGCGGAGATCGGGGGCGGGGAGGTCGCGCTGGTCTTCGACGCGGGGCTGGGAGGCGGAGAGGCGGCGACCGACCAGGTGCGGGTCGGGGTGCGGCGGACCAACCCGGAGTTCACGCGGCCGACCCCCGACGCAGAGTTTCTGCGCGAGCTGTCGGAGGCGGGCGGCGGGCGGCTGCTGGGATCGCCAGGGGAGGCGGCGGCGCTGGCCGCCGAGGTGGCCGGGAGGCGGGCGCGGGCCGGGGCGCGGGCGTGGGCGCAGCCGCAGTGGGCGCGCTGGGGGCCGTGGGCGCTGCTCGCCGCCCTGCTCTGCGCGGAGTGGGCGATCCGCCGCTGGGGCGCGCGGCAGGCGCAGGCGCTTGCGGCATCGGAGGGCGCGCCGCTTCCGCCCGCCATGGCAAAAGGCGCTACCTCCCTCTCGATGATCGTTGCTGCCCTCGTCGCGGCACCGCCAAATCTGCTGGCGCAAGACGATCCGGCACCGCCGCCCTGTACCTGGACGAAAAGATCGCCGCCTTGATAGAACAGCTCGGAACAAACGCGTGCGCCTGCGCGATGACGCCGACGAGAAGCTCCGGGCGATGCCCGAGGCGCGCGAGGCGGTGAAAGCGGCGCTGCGCGCTCGGGAACGAGGAAGCGCGGCTTCGCGCCGAGCGGGTCTACCGGCATCTGTTCGAGCGGCAATGGGAGATCGAGTTCGAGGACCGCACCACCTCCGATGGGGAGCCGACAGACCCGGTCCGCGGCGTCGTCCTCAGCCCAGACGGAAGACATTTTATACGCGGAGCGTCCGGAGGATCACGGCGTGGGGCGTCCAGCGGGGCAACAAGGTGTGGCAGGGCGGCATCAACCGGGGGCGCTGGGAGGATTGGCAAAGCTGCTCCCGGTCGGGATGCTGGCGGTCTCCCCGGACGGGCGGCTCCTCGTCACTAGCGATGGCTGCTACCAGCTACGCTGCTGGACGCTAGGTTCGGGGATTGGTACCAGCAGGTGATGAATGGCGAACCCTACGAGTCGCCCATCGAGATGTTAAACGACCCGCAGAACAACCTGCGCCTGATGACCGGCGCCCAGTTCTTCGCCGACGGGCAGCGGCTTGTAGTCTCCACCGGGATGGGACGGTGCGGATCTGGACCGTCGATCCGCTGGAAGCCGCCAAGGCGATCGACATCGGCGACGGCGACCTTGATCTGCACCGTGCGCCTCTCGCCCGACGAAAAGCGGGTCGCCTTCTGCATCGACCGCGGGTCGCCGGAGGATTTCGTTTGCCTCTGGGATCTCGAAGGCGACCGCCTCCTCTCGCGGCTGTCCTCGCCTAGGATCAATGCGTTCGCTTTCACCAAGGACGGCAAAATCCTACGGCCGTCGCGCGGCGGGCGGTTCTATGCTTGGTCGGTGGCGGATGGCGGCCTGTCAGAGCCAAAAGAAATCACGGTGCTCGGCACCGAGGCGATGGGCATCATCCTGTCCGCCGACGAAAAAAGCGCGTTCATCGCCACGGACGCCAAGGGCGGTCAAATCGTGCAGGTCAGGCTAGAGGACGGCGAATGGCTGTGGGCATCCCCGCCGCTCGCCCGCCGGGTCGAATTCCTCGCCTGGCTCGATGGGGACCGCTTTGTCTCCACCAGCCGGGACGGTCAAGTCACGATCTGGAGAAAGCAGAATCCTTAGCTAGCGGCGGCTCATCATGGTGGGAATCGGTGTCCGAAGAAGCATCGCCATCCCGCCGATGGGCAAGATAGGTCCCCAACGGCGCCGCACGGCATCCCGCCGTTTCAGGTCCGAGCAAGTAAGTTCCGATATCTATTCCCCGCGATAAATTTCGGCTGCCCACATCCAAAACACATAGAATAAATAGCCTCTGGTCTCTGAAGTCCGAAAACTCGTATGCTCAGTAAAATCGCCTAAAAGAGTAAAAATAATTGACTGCGAAACCGAGATCCCGTTAGATTGTCCTCGCCCGACCCTATACATCCCCCGATGCCGAATGTTCCAGAAGAACTTGAAAAGACTGTCTCAAAGGAATAAAACTCAAACGCCAGCATCACAGTTATCAATGAGATGGAATCTGAATCAGCAAGAATGGGTCTGCTGGGGATCGCCGGGTTGTTCGCAGGCGCCTCGGGGAGGCTCGCCAAACGCAAGCCGATAACGATTCCGCCGAGCAACCATTGCAGAAAGAATTTCGGGTTCCGAATTCGCATTTTGGCGGACATATATCCCAATCGGGGCGGAGGGCGTTAGATTCGATTTTCGAAAAATAGATATTCAGAGGTTCGTCAGTGAATGGACCTGCCCCTGTATGATCAGTCGTGGGGTCCAAACCCTGACGTTTTCAAGGCAATAGGTCTTGAGCAGAATAATATTCCGGTAAATTTCAGATCGATAGACTTCTAGCCGAAGTAAAAGAAGCGGAGGCTTTATCCAGTAAGCTCGTAACTGCGGAGAAGAGAATTACCACTTTATCAATAAGAAGAAGGCGGCAGTTGAAGATAAAATAAAGTCTTTCGAAATGATTGCGGAAAATTTCGACGCTCGAAACCTCGTTTATTGCGGAGTTAGCCCGGAGCATTTGCTGATGAGATTGCCTTTGATCGGGAGATCGCGATAATTGCTGGTAAGGATTACTTTCACTTGAAGTAAAACTTATTCTTCTGGCACAAGACCGACACCGTCCATTCGAGGCGATTTCGCTCGTTTGAGAAATCGCCCGGTTAAACGATGGGATCATCTATTTTAACGATGAAGATATGAAGGGCTTCTAAATGGACTTTGTTTCGCGGTTTCTCGCTAAGTTATTTTTGTGAACAAGCGCCAAAAAACATTTCAGACGAGCTGAGAGCGGCGAAACTGAGGTGGTCCGTGGCGCTAATCAAATCGCATTCTTTGCACAAAAGAAATGAAGATTGGTTGATTGAATTCGTGGAAATACCGCCGCTGCGAAGGAGATTTGCCCGGAGTCATATCGTCTATAATCGCGTCGTTGAAATACTCTGGGCGAATCCAGACGAATCCAGCCTGATCGAAGGCGAGGGCAAACGCCGCAATCCCAAATTTAGTATCTTTTTATATAAGAGAAAACGAAGGACTTTGTGCAAAAATCGAGTCTGATTGCCGCAGATATTGCTCCAACCTATTTCAAAATCAGAGATTGAAAAAGAAGCTGGCGCGCTTGGAAGATATATTTACAATATTTCGCCTGATGGGCGCTATTTAATTTTTGAGCGTTGGTTTCAAGATTATGCAAACAATTTCTTCGGGAAAGGATTGAGCTGAGAAATCAGGGGATTTTGGATATAAATATTTTTGGAAAACGGAGATAGTTTTTGGCTTTGGGACGCAAGGATCTCCGAAGTCTCTTCTTGCTTCGACTGCTTGACGACTCGCAGAAGCCCAACAAAAATCTGAGATAATCATAACTTTGACCTTGATTTTCAATTTTAAAATTGACTCAAAAAACAGTTGACGGAATTGCCGATTCCAGTCTAACTTACGATTGTCCTGACAAATCGTTCGCATCTTTAAATCGATAAAGTTAGCTTCACGTCAAAGCGATGAAAAATCGAAAAGTTCATTTATCGTATCTAGCCGTCTCAGCATCGCTTTTTATGCTTGGGTATATGATTGGTGGGAAAAAGGGTGATGCTATCGTAAGCGAAACAGTTTCGCCGCTGGTTTTGCAGGAGTCCGCGTCTTTTCCCCGAGCCGACGAAGTTTCTAAAGCGGAATCGGCTCCATTAGAGAGCGATGTTCGGGATGACGAGTGTTCGATCCGTCCATCTGGCGTCTTCCTGTTGCCGAAGTTTTGGAGCAACGGACGGTTTTCTCCAATTTCCGCGAAATTGGAGATCGATCCCGAAACTGCTGACCTGCTGCAAATTTCAGTGAGGAACTCGAGAACCTTCAGGCGGTATTAGATAATACAAAAATGAGATTTGCAAGAAGGAGGAAGAAGTAATGTCCGGAGGATTTGATGGTGTTATGTCTACGGTTGATATACCAGCATGGAATTCCGACCCGGAGTCATCAAAAGCTGATCTCATTCAGCGATTTGGAGACTTAATTGGGAAGGATTCGGTGGAGTTCTTGGTTGAGCGCTCTTCAACGGCTTTGAAAATTGCGACTGGAGATTTGGATCGAAGGCGCGCAGAATCACCATCCAAGCTAAGAGCGAAGGCGAGGCAAAATATATTGCTTTGGTTGCAGTTGGGAAGGATGTCCTCCAGCCGATGAAGGAAGGGTCAGGCATTCTTGGCGCAATTGGAGCAGGCGTTGAGGCGTCGCAGACTATACCTTTTAATGAAATCCCACCACAGTGGAAACATCTGTTTACCGAGTAAGTAGAAGCAGTGTGAAATGACTGGTATTTCTCGAACTGGTAGATGCGGCACGAAATCAATCTCGCGAGGATTTGGGAAGTTTGCAAACAGCACCCACGAAGGCTACCTGCTTCCGTGGCGTTTGATGCCGCCAGCTTTGATGCTACGCGGAGTGGATCGAGGGGCGCTCGGCGCATCGGTGCAGTGCGATGCGGGGTCTATCACAAGCCATCAGCGCCTCGCCCGCCATCCCCGCCGTCTCCACAAAGACCTCCTCGATCTCTCCCGCTGCACCAGGAACAACGGCTGCGGCGAGTTGCGGAAGACCAGGAAATCGCCCCCGAAATACGTCCGCGCCATCGATCCCGCCAGCATCCGCGCCATCTGCCGCGTCCCCCGGTACCCGGCGCGTCAAACGCCACCGTGTAAGTGTGTCGGCTTCGCCCCGCCCGGCGGGAGATTTTCGGCAACTCATTCATGGCGAGCACTCTAACAAAAAACTCGGGTTTCTTCCTTTCGCTTCTCGATCTTTTTTTGCGGCGATAAACGCAAAAAACTATTGACTGCGCAACCAGAATTTGCGATAAATTCCTTGCATCAACCCTATACATCCCATGAAAAATCGCGTAACTGACAGAGAGAGAGAGTTATGATGTTTTCCGCCTCCGCCGGGGCGGCTTGAACGACCGGACCAGTTTGCCGGTTTTGAAACAAATGGAGCCGCTGGTGCCGCCGCGATTTTGCTTAATAACTCTCAAAGAGCAATCGCCGCCCTTCCTGCCCACTCATCCACCAGCACATCTGAGGTGCGACCGTATACTTGCGCGAATTTTATTCGAAAGGAACGTGTTAAACAGAATACAACCGTAGATTTACCGTATATTGCTAAGCCAAACGGAGGTTGGAGAGCACCCAACGATCAGGAGGCGGCAACGGCTATTGCAAATTCCGTTACACAATGGACGGTCGTGCAGAGGATTTGGAAAAATACTAATACGGTGAAATATAGTCCGCCTCACCGATCTCTCCAAGGGAACTATTTCGATTCGGTCGTGCCAGGTATTAACGGCGGCGCGCCCAAGCGCCGATTTCTGTTCCCGGCAGTCCCTGGAAACAACGGGAACGGAAAGATTTGCTTGTTGGTTAAATATTTAAACTAGAACCAAATTGAAGCGCCTCTGGATTTCGGTCGCGATATTAATTTGTGTATTTAGTTGTGTTCTGTGGATTCACGGCTTAGGTAATAGTGGACATGAATCACAGCGATTGCGCGCCGCCGGGGAGACCCGACTTCCAACATAGCGACGATTTTAATGGCAATGCGGGGGAGCCCGAAAGCCTCCCTAGAGTTTTCACAAATCGAAGGACAGGACGCTTGGTGGTTCCTGACGGGATTAATAGTGATATTTCAATGTTCACTCTGGAAGATAGGTTCGAAAAACTGTCTGCCGAGCAACGAGCATTTTTGAAGCCTTGGCTAGAAGAGGATCTCGCTCAGATCTTAAAAGAATTTGAGGGCAATAATTCAAACTATTTCAATTCGATTAAAGGGATTGGCGACGAAGAATCTATTACAATCGAGATCGACCTCGCCGATCAAGACGTCATCAGAAAAATCGAAATGTCATTTAGTGAGAGATTGACATCTGCGGGAGGGCATCGATTTGATGGGCGCGCCATGACTCGAATGAGGGAATTTGTTGGAGCGTATGTTGGACCAATCAACCGGAAGAGAATTATCCGGGTAGAGGCAACGGAGAGCGGAGGAGGATATCTGTTGGCGCGCTTTTGGATAATGACAGTTTTGTGCAATACAAAGAAGACGGCGGTATTTCGATCCCAGGGAGGCATATTTATTCAACGTCGGACATTGAGGGGTTTTCAAAACTGCGGTATTCCCATTTATTTAGAATGGAGTAACTGCTTCCGGTTGATGTTCTGTAACATTTAAAAGATGTATTGTATCACAATCGGAACTGGTCGCTGCGGCACGCTGACTGTAGCGAAGATTTTCTCTTCGCAGAGCCGCCTCCAAACCAATGCGACCCACGAAGGCTACCTGCTTCCGTGGGCGTTTGATGCCGCCAGCTTTGATGCCTACGCGGAATGGATCGAGGGACGCTCGGCGCATCCGGTGCATTGTGATGCGGGCTTTTACCTCCTGCCCTATGCGGAGGCGCTGATGGCGTTTCGAGGGTTGGTGGTGGTGGTGGAGCGCCCGAGGGCGGAGGTGGTGGCATCTTACGAGCGGTAGGTGCCGCAGCACGACCACTGGTTGCATGACGGGAGCCTGTTCGAGCGGTCGCACTGGGACGCCTGCTATCCGAAGTTTCAGGCGGGGACGCGGCGGATGAATCGATTCCGGCGCAGGTTCCGGCGTTGCGAAAGCGAACATTCTGCGACCGGCTGTTCGGTCGCCCGAAACCGGATGCATTTCGCCGCCCGCTGACGATTATCGAGTCAAAACCAATCTACCCGCCACCGTGTTCGCCGACCAAGTTCCCTCCCCTAGTTTCGTGATCGACCTTAGCTTGCTGCGGCGCAACCTGGCGTTGCTGCGGCGGGTGCAGGACGGGTCGGGCGCGAAGATCCTGATGGCGCTGAAGGGGTTTTCGACCTTCCCGATCTTTCCGGCGATCCGCGGTTCGCTGGCGGGGGTGTGCGCGAGCGGCGCGTGGGAGGCGCGGCTCGGGCGCGAGGAATTCGGCAAAGAAGTCCACGCGTATTCGGCGGCGTTCACCGAGGAGGAATTCGCGGAGACGGTGCCGCTGGTCCAGCACATGACGTTCAACTCGGTCAACCAGTGGAGGCAGTTCGCGCCGCGGGCCATCGAGGCGGGCGTGACCTGCGGGCTGCGGATCAACCCGGAGCATTCGACCGGCAAGGTGCCGCTCTACGACCCGTGCGCGCCGGGGTCGCGGCTGGGCACGCGGGCGGCGGATATGGCGGCCGCGCCGCCGGGGACGTTCGACGCCTTGACCGGGCTGCACTGCCACACGCTGTGCGAGCAGGGCAGCGACGCGCTGGAGGAGACCGCCGCCGCCATGGAGGAGCGCTTTGCCCGCTGGCTGCCGCAGTGCCGGTGGCTCAACCTCGGCGGCGGCCACCACATCACCCGCGAGGGCTACGACATCGACCGCCTGCTCCGCGTCATCCGCCGCCTGCAGGACCGCTACGGCGTGCAGATCTACCTCGAACCCGGCGAGGCGGTCGTCCTCAACACCGGGTTCCTCGTCGCCTCGGTCATCGATATCGTCGAGAACGCCGGGCCGATCGCGATGCTCGATGTGTCGGCGACGGCGCACATGCCGGACGTTTTGGAAATGCCGTATCGCCCGGAGATCATCGGCGCGGGCGAGCCGGGCGAGAAGGCGCACACCTATCGGCTCGGCGGACCGACCTGCCTGGCCGGCGACTACGTCGGCACGTATTCGTTCGACGCGCCGCTGCGCCCCGGGGACCGGCTCGTCTTCACCGACATGGCGCACTACACGATGGTGAAGACGACGATGTTCAACGGCGTGAAGCATCCGGCGGTCGCCAGCTGGGATCCGGAGACCGGCGAGGCGAAGGTGTTGCGGCGCTTCGCCTACGAGGACTTCCGCGCGCGCCTCGGCTGAAGCTGCCGCCGCGCGGTAAGGTGGCCTCGGCATCCTGCCGATCGCCTTGATCAACCGGCGGAGCCGCGCCAAGCCCTCCCGGATGCGGCGGCGGCGGACGCCTCGGCGAGGCGTCCCTACCGGGCGCGGCGTAGCTTCGGCATCCTGCCGATCATATCATCCCAGACGCCTCCTCCACCTCCATCTATCCTACCCGCGGCGGCGTCGTGCGGCGAGGGCGATGCCGCCGAGCAGCAGGAGCAGCGCGCGGCTGGGTTCGGGGACGATGGTGTTGCCGAAGGTCATGGCGGCTTGGATCTGGGCGGGGGTGAGGACGGCGTCGTGGATGGCGAGGTCGTCGATGTAGCCGTTGAACCAAAACGTATCCCCCAGATCGCCGCCGGCGCCGATGTGGGTGCCCTCCAGCGTGTTTTCGGAGAAGGCGAGATTCGAGGAGTTGACGAGGTTTCCGTCGATGAAGAATTGGCGGAGGTTGGTGCCGGCGTCGTAGGTCAGGGTGAAGTGCTGCCACTCGTTTTGGGTGGTGTTGCCGCTGCCCATCGCCCCCCAGTTGGCGGCACCCGTGCCGCCCCAGTATTGGTATTCGTTGGAGCTATTGGCCTCGTACAAAATATAGCCGTGGCGCTGGACGCCGCCGGGCGGGACGTCGTCCCGGCTGGTGATGATCGATCCCCACGACGGCGAGTTGAGCGAATTGGCCCAGACCATCAGCGTCCAGCTATCGGCTGGGTTCAAGGCGGGTTCGGCAGCTCCGACGCTGCCGAATGAGATCACGCTGTTCGTCCCGTTGAACTGCGCCGCCGTCCCGGTGTGCGGCGTGGCTCCGGCGACGCCGAAGGTCACGTTGTTGGCGACATTTGGGGCGATGGCGTTGATGACCTCGTTGCCGTTGGTATCGAGCGGCAGGTAGGCGACGACCGAGGCGTGGGCGCTGGCTGCCGCAGCGGCGGCTCCGACGAGAGTGAGGATCACGAATTTCATGGTGAATAAATAACGAATTGCCGATCCGGCGTAAAGAAAAATTGTGCGAGGGCGATTGGATGATGGTTCTAGGCAGGTATGCTAGGGCATGACATTGCGCCCTTTCATTGCAGCATTTCTTGCGCCCGCCGCCCTCGCGCTGGCGGTCTCGGCACCTGGCGCGCCGGTTGGCGATCCGGCGATCGCGGCGTTTTTTGAGTCGCACTGCGTCAAATGCCATGGTCCGGACAAGCAGAAGGGCGACCTGCGCCTCGATACGCTGGCGGCTCCCGCCTCCCGCGACGACGAGGCGTGGCTGGCGATCCTCGATGTGCTGGAGGCGGGCGATATGCCGCCGATAAAGGAGCCGCGCCCGGAGCCGGCAAAGGTGGCGCACGCGGTCGCGGCGGTCGGCGAGGCGCTGGCGGCGGCGGGCGGCGAGCGCGGGCTGGCGCTGCGGCGGATGAACCGGGTCGAATACGAAAACACGGTGCAGGATCTGCTCGGGATCGACACGCCGCTGGCGGAGCTTTTGCCGGAGGACAGCAGCGTGCAGGGGTTCGACAACGTCGCGGACGGGCTCGGGCTTTCCGCGATCCTAATGGAGCGCTACCTCGAAGCCGCCGACGCCGCCTTCGACGGCGTGATCCGGCGCATCAAGCCGCTCCCGCCCGAGGCGCGCCGCGCGCTGGCGATGGAGCAAAAGGAAAACATCGCCTCGGTGAAGGAGAACAAGGGCGGCACGATCCAGGTCGCCGATTCGTTCGTGAAGTTTACGCCCGGCTGGCCGCCGGCGCGCCTCGACCCGGCGCATCCGATCGAGGACGGGATGTATCGCTGCCGCGTGGCGGTCTGGCCGCACGACCCGAGCGACCGCACGCTGGTCATCGCCGCCTACGTCGGGCCGCTCTTCGGACCGGGGAAGCGCGATTTCGCCGGCATGTTCGATGTGACCGGCACGCCGGAGAAGCCCCGCGTCATCGAGTTCACCGTCCGGATGGAGGCGGAGGAGGCGATCCACCTGGAGCCGTGGGTTTTTCCTGAGCACATCACGTGGCGGGACAAAGACGAGCCGCGCCCCGGCATCGGGATCGCCTGGGCGGAGACGTATGGTCCGCTGGACCAAGATTTCCCGTCCAAGGCGCAGCGGCGGCTCTTCGGCGAGGGAGAGAGCATCCGGCTGGTCGAGGGCAACCCGATCTGGATGCGCCACCGCAAAGGGGTGAAGGAACACTTTGTCGAAAGCGATGCGCCGAGGGAGGACGCCGAGCGGATCATCCGCGAATTCCTGCCTCGCGCCTTTCGCCGCCCCATCGATCCGGAGGAAGCCGAGCCCTTTGTGCGGCTGACGCTCGAGCGCCTGGACGAAGGGCGGACGTTCGAGCAGGCCGTGCGCGCGGGCGTCACCGCCGTGCTCTGCGCGCCGCAGTTCTTGCTCGTGAACCGCGACCCAGAGGTCGATGCCTACACGGTCGCCTCGCGGCTTTCGTATTTCCTCTGGTCGTCGATGCCGGATGGCGAATTGCTCGATCTGGCGGCGCAGGGAAAGCTGGGCGACCCGCAGGTCCGCCACGCCCAGGTCGAACGGATGCTGCGCGATCCGAAAGCGGAGCGCTTTGTGGTGAACTTCACCGGCCAGTGGCTCGATCTCCGGCAGATCGAATTCACCACGCCGGACAAGAAGCTCTTCCCCGAATTCGACAAGCTGCTCCAGGAATCGATGCTCGGTGAGACGCGCGGCTTCTTCCGCCACATCCTCGAAAATGATCTGAGCGTGATGAACTTCGTGGATTCCGACTTCGCCTGCCTGAACGAGCGGCTCGCCGACCACTACGGGATCGGCGGCGTGAAGGGCCACGAAGAATTCCGCATCGTGAAGCTGCCCGGCGACAGCATCCGCGGCGGCGTCCTGACCCAGGCCAGCGTTTTGAAAGTCACCGCCAATGGCACCAATACATCCCCGGTCCTGCGCGGCGTCTGGGTGCTCGACAATCTCCTCGGCCAGCCTGCCCCGCCGCCGCCGCCAGGCGTCCCCGCCGTCGAGCCAGACATCCGCGGTGCCACCACGCTGCGCGAGCAGCTCGACAAGCATCGCAATGTGGAATCGTGCGCCCGCTGCCATGTGCGGATCGACCCGCCCGGCTTCGCGCTGGAGAGCTTCAACCCGATCGGCGGCTTCCGCGAGTGGTATCGCTCGCTCGGGGAGGGGAAAAAGGTCGAGGGAGCCAAAGTCAACTACCGCCAAGGGCGTGACGTCGATCCGACCGGCGATCTGCCCGGCAGCGGCGCCTTCGCCAGCTTCGCCGAGTTCCGCCAGCAATTGATGGGGCGCGAAGACCAAGTCGCCCGCGCCATCGCCACGAAGCTCCTCATCTACGCGACCGGCCGCCGCATCACCGCCGCCGACCGCCCCGCCATCGAGGCAGTTGTCGCCAAGGCAAAAGCGGACCACCTTGGACTGCGCGCCATGATCCATGCCGTGACCGACAGCGAACTTTTCTATCTGCCATGACCTCACCAACCCGCCGCACCTTCCTCCGCCAAGCCGGCGTCGCCCTCGGGCTGCCGCTGCTCAATAGCCTCGCCCCGCGCCGGGGATTCGGGCAGGGCGAGCCGTCCGGCGATGTCCGCCGCCTGCTCGCGATCTGCGCGCCGCTGGGCATCCACACCCCGTATTTGTTTCCGGAGAAGGCGGGGCGCGACTACGCGGCGACGCCTTATCTGGAGCCGCTCCAGCCGCTGCGGGACAAATTCACCGTCATCTCCGGGCTCATGCACCCGGATGTGGATGGCGGCCACTCGGCGGAGATGAGCTACCTGACCGGCGCGGCGCACCCGGGGCAGCCGAGCTTCCGCAACTCGATCTCGCTGGACCAATTCGCCGCCGAGCGCATCGGCCACCTGACCCGCGTGCCGTCGCTCGCCCTATCCGCCAATGACACCAGCCTGTCCTACACTCGCGCCGGCGTCCGCCTGCCGCCGGAAAACCGCCCGTCGCGCCTCTTCGCCAAGCTTTTTCTCGATGGCACCGAGGCGGAGAAAGCCAAGCAGATGCGCCGGATCAAAGACGGGCAGAGCATCATGGACCTCGTCCGCGACCAGACCAAGAAGGTGGAAAAGTCGGTCGGCCGGGAGGACCACCAGACGCTCGACCAGTATTTCACCAGCGTGCGGGAGCTGGAGCAGCGCCTCGCCGCCGCCGAAAAATGGGCGCAGACGCCCAAGCCGCAGGTCGAGCGCAAGCCGCCGGACGACATCGAGGACCGCGCCGATTTCGTCGGGCGCATGGAGTTGATGTATGAATTGATCTTCCTCGCGATCCAGACCGATTCGACCCGCCTGATCACATTCTGCGGCGCGGGCGGCAACTACGTGCCGACGCTCCAGGGCGTGGACGAAGACTGGCACAACCTGAGCCACCACGGCAAGGACCCCGGCAAGATCGAGAAGCTCGCCTTGATCGAAAAAGAAGAAATGCGGCTCTTCGCCAAGTTCCTCGGGCGCCTCAACGACGCCAAGGAAGGCGGGAATTCGCTGCTCGACCAGACCGCCATCATGATGGGATCGAACCTCGGCAACGCCTCCAGCCACAACAATTCGAACCTCCCGATCATCGCCGCCGGCGGCCGCTTCCAACACGGCCAGCACCTCGCGTTCGACCCCGCTAAGCCGCCGCCGCTCTGCAATCTCTTCGTCTCCTACCTCCAGCACCTCGGCGTCGAAGCCGGTGAGTTTTCATCGGGGAGATCGACCCTCTCCGGGCTGGCTGCGTCTTAGGTCGGGCGAAATTCTGCCGAGGTTTTCGCGGAGATCAAAAAAAAGGCGAAGTCGCTAAACTTGCGACTTCGCCTTTCGGCTTGGGTTTGGAGGAAAAGGATCGCCGCCGCGGACCGGCCAGACAGAGGGGGCAGCGTATCCCCCAGGCGGACCGAGCACTGACCGATACCGCGACGGCGAAATTATTTGCGTCAATTTGAATATTGGGAATCCGAATTGATGAATGCACGAAACTATAGACGCGTATGTAGCGTATTTGGTCACATATTTCTTCAATTTTTTTTCGGGCGGGAGCATCGAACGACATCCGAGACAAGATTTGCGTTAGGCATGACAATTTCCGCGCCATCCTTGGTGACAAGGCGTGCGGTGGCGGGACCTACAGCGACAATTTTGGCTTTCTCCCCGCTAATTTCGATTTCGGTCCCAGGCGGAAAAAGATCGCGGGCATAGACGCCTGAGACAATGTTCTGCGCGAGCGGCCGCATGCCCAATCCGATCGCGATGGCCAGTGCGAGACCGGCGCAGCCGAGAAGGATTTCCACGCTATGATCGATCAAGGCGGTTTCGATCCCGAGTTGGCGCAGCGACAGGGTGGCGACCAGCACCATCAAGAATCCGAACAAGAGGCTGGACAGGCCAGACGCATAGTCGAGTCCGACGCGTTCTGCCGCCCGCAGCGCCGCCCCCCTTGCGAGGTCGGCGCAAAGGTAACCGACCATGGCGATGATCAGGGCGGTGATGACCTTGGGCAAAAACGCCATCGCCGAATTGAGCGGATCGGAGATCGCCTTGATCTGAAGCGCGTCGGCGGCGGCATTGACGATGAAGAGGAGGATGCCCCAGAACGCTACCTTCGCGAGAATCTGCGAAAATGGGGCGCGCATCCCCATCTGGGCGAACAGGGCGCTCACCCCGATCCTTTCCATGATCTTGTCGAACCCGATCTTGGGGAGCGCAGTGGACAGCATTTTGCGCACAAACCGGGCGACCAGGAGGCCGACCGCGAAAAGCACCAACGCTTGGATGATGTTCGGCAGCGCGGCGACCGCCGACTCATACATGTTCTGAAAGGTTTTCACGAACGGCTCGACCATCCCCCCAGATCCTGAGGCGGCGGCGTTGGCCAAATCGGTAGGGGAGGCGTTGGCGGCGGCCGCATTGGCGACCTCGATGGTGGTGGGGGTGGGTTCTTCGGGCATTTTCTCGGTCAAAAATAAATCCAAAATTCGGGGAGGCGGTCAAGCGCCGGACGATTCGTCCCAATCATTTGGCGGAGGGTTGGGAGCGCTTGGCGGCTTGATCGGCGGAGGCGTCGCCGATCTGGAAAGGGCGCTGAAAACGCCGGACAGTGTCTCTCCGAAGCTGCGAAAGGCAAACTCGGCGGTGTCGCGGACGACCGCCTCAAAGAGCGCCTGCTCGACGATGCGGTCGACCCTACCTGCATCCGATTTTGAGGGGTCCTTCGGGGGCACGCAGATCCCTGCTTCGCGGAGAAGCGCGGCAACCTCTGCCTCGCGTTTGGCAAATTCTTCGTCTGTCACCATCACCGAGGTCCCCCCTTTCTAGCAGTCGCCTCTTGGTAGGCGTCGCGAAAAGACTCGAGCGCACGGTAAGTTCGCATCTTTGCCGCACTCAACCCGACCTCAAAAACGTCCGCTATCTCTTGCAGGCTAAGCCCCGAGACGAACTTGAGAATCAGCACGCGCTGCTCGTTTCCATCTAGCCTTGAGAGGGCCTCCTCGACTTCGGCACCCAGCGAAATCTGACCCGCTGCGCCCTCTGGGGGGACAAAGTGATCAGAATGTTTGGCGATCTCGCCGGCCACCTTTATCTCCCGGTGCGCGCGTTTGGCGATATTCTCGCGGCGGCGGACGCTCAGATTGAAGACGATGCGGAAAAGCCATGTCTTGAATGATGAACGGCCCTCGAACTGCCCGATTTTGTGGAAGACTTGGAGGAATGCGTCTTGGCAGACCTCCTCGGCGTCTTCCTGGTTTTGGATCATCCGCAGGCAGGTCCCAAAAACCATCGGCTCAAACCTCCGGACCAACTCGCGATAGGCGTCCACCCGGTAGGGAACTTCCGATTGGCAGCGCGCGACGAGTGCATCGTCGCCCAGTGCCACTAGATCGTCCTGACTGCCTGATTCCAATATCGTGCTTGATTCCTGTAGAGTCTGGGTCTTCGAACTAAGCGAGCAGAATGGATCTCCGCCGGCCGGTGGACCTAGCGCCGCTCCAGCCCAAACAAAGGGACCGGCGTGGTTCGTCGTGTTCAAGGAATGGAGATGAGCTATGGGTGGGAGGGCAGGTCACGCGAGAGGAAGATGAGGTGTGTTTGTTTTGATACCCAATCAGGTAAGAAAGTCACAAGAACTCTCACAAGGATTTGAAAATGAGGTTGAAGCCACCTGATCTCTCCACAGAAAAACCCTGCTGGTCTGCTGGTAAGATCAAGAGGGAAAACCTACGGGTGACTAGGGTTCAGAAGAACCCAAAAACGTCGATCCGTCTTTGGAAATCTAATCTCGCTCAGCAGCCCAACAGGGCTGCCGTAGATTGGCACAGCATAAGCGTCCTGTCTTGGGAAATCGGAACTGAACCAAGAATTTTTTTGGGGTCAAATGCGGGCGGTCGCGCCCATCCATCTCCCTCCTAGGTTGCCGGGGCGGCGGGCGGCTATCGCTCACGGCGCAACGATTCCCAGGCCAATGCGATGGCTTTCCGCTCGGTTCCCCACCGATAGTTGCCCAAGATTCCGGTTTCGCGGATGACCCGGTGGCAGGGGATTAGATAGGCTAGGGAATTGGCTCCGATCGCATTTCCCGCCGCCCGTGATGCTGCCCGATTTCCGGCGGCACCGGCAACCGCCTTGTAAGTGGTTGCGCTGCCCTCAGGGATTTGCAGCAAGGCGCGCCACACTTTGACCTGAAACGGGCTTCCGCGAACGATTGCCCGCAACCCCTGCCTGGGGATGCGGGACTTGGGCTGGAAGACCTGGTTGGCCAGTGAGGCGGCGCGGCTGGGATTCCAAACGATTCGTGCTCCGAACCAACGCGAACTCAGCAATGCGAGAGCCTCACGAGGATCTTGGGGCGGATCGAAGGTTAGGTGGCAGATTCCGCGTGGGCTTTCTGCGATCAAACAAGTCCCAAGCGGAGTTTCGGCATCCCCGGCGATGATCGTCCAATCTTTGCCCCCCGACTTGATTTCCCAGGGCTGGCAGCTTCTAGCCGCACGCATAGGTCGTGGAGCCTCCCCGGAGACGATAGACCAGTGGCAAGCGTCGCATCGAGGACGGAGCGCCCGGTCTCGAGTAGGCTCCGGGCGTGCGCTGCCGTCAGGCAAGAGAGAAACGCCTTTGGGGTCGTCCCCACCCACTTGGTAAAGAGCCGATGGAAATGGAACGGGGACAGTCCCGCCTTCGCCGCCAGTTCGTTCAGGCTGATGGCAGGGCCTGTGTCGGACTGTTGCAAAATTCGAACAATATTAGCGATCCGATCATAGTCGTTCATAGAGGGATTCTCCGCCCTTCCAGCGATGCAGACCACCCGGAACTTGCGCAAAAAAAACCGCCGCCCTCGGAAAGGGCGGCGGTTCACAGAATGACTCAAGTAGGCGGCTTATTCGGGAAGCGGCTCACCGCCGAAGGAAGGACCAGGGACCGGTTGCTCGACCTGGGTAGTGCCAGGAATGCCTTGATTGATCAAATTTAGATTCTCGGGTCCGATCGCAATGGTCCAATCACCGCGGGTGCGCACACGCCCAAGAATCTCAATGGGCCCCACAAATTCAAAGCCAGGCGGTGCCGGCGAAGGACCGGCTTGGTAATAGACGTGCCCGACGCCAGGAACCGTGTAGGTGGAAGCGGCGAGGTGGCTGACGATCTCAAGGACTGGAGCGGGGGTAACGGTCGGCTCGCCAGAGATCTCAGCCGGCGGCACGTAACCAAGCGCATCACGGATCTCGCCAGGGGTAAACCCAAGTCCGCCCGACCCGCCACGGATGAATCCAGCTCCTCCGAGGGACCCGGCAGCCATTGCGCCACCGTCTTCTTCGATGCCTCCCTTGGCGCTCACCGCCCGTCCAGTTCCGACCATGTGCGTCGCAAGCGAGTATCCTGCTCCAAAGGCTCCAACCGAACCAACGGAAAAGGCACCGCCCTGTCCGCTCGGGGCCCACTGAATCACCAGATAACGCCCGGAAGTGCCGGCGAAATCGAATGCGATGATCGGGGAGCCGTTGGCGGAACCAGCTTGAAGAGGTTGGAGATTGTCAAACGCGGAGGGGCTGAGGCGTCCGTTTTGCTCCGGAAGCGCCTGGAGCGAGTAGATGGCAACTACGCCATCTCCGCCCATGATATTCGCAGAAACGCGGTCGTAGGCAGCCCCGTCGGGCAACTCGATCACCGCTGTAGGCATCGGGTCGGAGGCGTCAAAGCTGTAAACAGTCGTGACATCCCCGTCGATCAGATACCAAGCATCCGACGAGTCGCCTGAGCTGACATAAGCCACCTGCGCGCCGGCATAGTCGCTAGCGAGGTTGAAGTTAATGTCGTCAGACGGATGACCGCCCATCCCTGTAACACCAGTACCGATCCCGGACTTGGCAGACACTTCTAGGATGCCGAAATCGCGGGCAGGCGTGTCGCCAAACACGCCAAAGCCATAGGCGCGCCCAGAAACTGCCACGTCAAAACTCACGCGGACGTATTTCGCATCGACGCCCCCCATCTTGACACGGACATCGCGCTGGCTCTCGCCAAACACCGAAAACCCAGCGGCCGTCCAGCCAGATTCGTTGGCACCCCGCTGAACCGGAGAGGCCGCCACGGTGACCTTGCCAGAGCCGCCGCCATTGCGGAACGAAAGCAAGTGCAGGGTGTCAGGCTCAAACAATTCGATGACGAAAGTCGTCTGACCCGAAGGCAACGGATAGCCGATCGAAGAATCATCCACCAGCAAGGCTGCGGGTGAGGTGTTAGAATCGTTTGTCTGGCGGCTGAGCTTCACGCTAGGGTTAACCGAGGAGCCACCCGCAGTAGAAATCGTCGCTCCGCTGTGGAAGCGCGCCACATTCTTGGGCTGCGTGTGCTTGTGAGGGCTCAGGCGCTTCCAGTCTTTCGCGGAAGCTCCGGCGAGACCGCAGGAGGCGATCGTTCCTATGAGAATGGCTTTTCGCAGTGTCATCGATTTCGGCTTTAGGTGTGGGAAGGCGAGAGAGGTGAAAGGTCCCGCACTTACAATGGAGCGGGATGATCGGAAAAACCGAGCCTCTTATCAAGTCCAAATCGAGAAAAAGACCCGAAATTTTAGTTTTTTGCCAATTTTTTTGCGAGAGGCGCTTAAAACTTTGACACGCCCTGACAAACTTCCTATTCTCAGGGCAATCTCTCGAACCCGCCGAAAGGTCGCTGACGGATCCCCGTTCACGATTTTTCTTCGGGGATCTTAGAATTAAAATTCAGCAGCAGACCTCATTTTTACCCGAAAAAACATTGCCATCTTCGCCGATTTGTATAAAAACCGTCGTTGACGGATCTTTTTCGAGCCGAGGTTCTCGTGCGCGAGGACATTCCAAGAATTTTCCCCACCCTCTATTTCAGGTGATGCTTCCCAAATCCTTTTCCGCTAGCCAACCTAGGAGCGCAGAAGCGAGGACTCCCGCTTGCCGCAAGCGGTTTCCCACATTTTCTACCATCCTAGCGGCATTAATCTCCGCGTCCGCCGGGACGGCGGTTGCCCAAGTGGGCACCCAGCCTTCTCAGATGAGTTCCTACTTGGACAATTTGCGGGCGCACTCTCAAAATTACCCGCATCAGATCCGGCAGTTCGGGGCTGAACCCGGTGCGCCGGTCGAGGCCCCGGAGTTTCGCCCGTTTGGTGCCCCGGTAGATCCTTTCGACCCGTACTCCGGGTATGGGACCTCGCACGCTCTCCGATACGGGCGCCAACTCGGGCATTATTCGGGTGTCAATGATTACAGCCGTGTGTTCAATGCCGCGTCCGCCCCTGCGCCGACGCAAGGTGCCGGAAACATCCGCCTGGGTCCTCTCAACTGGCGGGTCGGGCTGAACGCCTACGCGGAATACAACGACAACATCAACCGGTCGAACGATAACCCGCTTGAGGATGTGATCTTGGGGGTCGCCGTCAACACTTCTACCAGCTACCAACTCACCCGCTACAACAACTGGTATTTGAACGTAGGCTGGGGCGTTGACCGCTACCTGAACCACGAGGAATTCAGCGGTCGCGGCGGGGATGAGTGGACCATCTCGCTCGGCGACAACAACGCCCTCGGTTTCAATTTTTACATCGGCGATGTCCTCTTCAATGTCCATGACAGCTTCGCGCTGGTGCAGCAGACTGATGACGACTTTGCCCTCGATGACTTTGATCTGTTCAATAGTTTCCAGAACAACTTCTCGGTCAATGCATTCTGGCAACTCAGCAACAAGCTTTACCTCTCCGGAGGCTATCAGCTAAGCAACCAGTGGGCGCTTGATCGCGAGTTCGATTTCTACGACCGCGCTTCCCATTCAGTTTTCGGATCGCTGGGCTTCACGCCGACCGGCACCTACACCGTTGGGATGGAGGCGAGCGCCTCCTGGAACGACTATAAACGAAACTTCCAAAACGACGGCACCCAGTACTCCGTTGGCGGATTCCTATCGACGCCGATCACCGAATACACCAGCGTCCGTGTTGGCGCGGGTTATCAAGGGATGAACTTCGACTCTGGCGGGGGAAACTTGGATACCAACAGCGACTACGGCGATTACTACTACAACGCGTCCATCCAGAACCAGCTCAACACGATGATCTCGCATAGCTTATCGTTTGGGCATGAGGCTTCGCTGAATACCACCTCGAATTATCGGGTCTCCGATTACGTCCGATATGGCGTCGGGGTTAGCTTCTACCGCGGATACCACCTGTCGGCGAGCGTCTTCTATGAGGACAGCGAAGAGTCAGGCGGTTTTCTTCGCGAGGACACGGAACAGTGGGGCTTTGACATCAGCATGAGCCACCAGTTGACCCAAAAAATGGCGGTAACCCTTGGCTACCATTATGGGCAGACCAGTTCTAGCTCGCCGGGGCGGGACTATACCCAGCATTCGTTTTCCATCGACACAGGTTACATGCTCACCCGCAAGGTCCGACTCGGAATCGGGTACCAGTTCTGGACGACTGACGCTGATCTGGACACCCACGACTTTGATCAAAACCGCGTGATCGTAAATCTGAATTACGCATTTTAATGACCAAGGGCTTGGTGGTGCCGCGCCGCTAAATCCTTGCCGATACAATCCGCGCGGCTCCCCCTCAGGCATGGGCGTGATCGAACTGCATAACCCGAAACACTAGAGGAAGTCCCATGAAGAGAACCATCCAATCCATTGCCTGCGCCTTGGCTGCGGCAGTTATCCCTGTATTTGCCGCCGCTCAAGATGGTGTAGATCTGTCGAATCTCGAGTCGCTCGACCCAGAGATCATCGTTCCAAAAGACATCAATCCCGGTGCGAAAAAGCGCGCTGATGCCGCCGCTTCAGCGGCGGCGGCTAATGCTGCCCGCCCGGTCGCCCCTGCCGCCGTGCCGGCTGGACCTCAGGTCTCCGAGGCCGGTGCCATGGTGAAAGGCACCACCAAGATGGACGTCTTGGAAAATACCCGCCCCCTAAACTATGGGGATCTCATCTCCTATAAAGTCGTTGAAGACGGCGACGAGCCGATCCGCCTTCGGATCACTGATTCCGGCGAAGTCGAAATCCCTCTAATCGGTCGAGTTCCGGCTGTTGGGCGCACTTGCTTCCAGCTCGCCTACGCGATTAAGGCGGAATTGGAGAAGGAATATTACAATAAGGCGACAGTTATTGTCGGAATCGATACCCTTGCCCGATCAAATAACCCCAATGATCCTAATGGGATACCGGGGATGCAGCAAGACACGATCACAATCATGGGATATGTCCGCCGGCAAGGGCAGATGTCGTTCCCGCCGGATGGTCGGCTGACGGCGAGCCAAGCCATCCTGAATGCGGGCGGCTTTGCGCCGTTCGCGAAAGAGACGAAAGTCAAGATCGTCCGCACTGTAGGGGACAAGCTACAAGGAGAGGATGGGCACAAGACGAAGACGATTTACGTCAATTTGAAGGATGTGATGCGCAAGGGGCGCCTCGACAAAGATGTCCTCCTCCAGCCGCACGATGTGATCATCGTGGAGGACAAGTTGTTCAATTTCTAGCCACACTCGAACGCTCGCTTCGCCAAAAGGGGGAACGTAAAGGGGCAACGCTAGGAACTCCCTCCCGCTAGGAGTCTCTTTGCGTAAGAGCTGGAGGTTCTGCCCGCTGGTCAGAAAAAGTCGGAAGCCCGCGCTGTCTTCCCCACTTGCCCTGACGAAATCGTGCCCTAGCTTAGCGCTCCTGTCATCTCCCCCGCATCCAACCTCCCTTCATGGAACAGAATTTTAGCTCAGATATGTCCCCCTCTGCCGTCTCCCGGCTAGAGGCCACCACCGCGCGATTCCAGCGCTGGAAATTGCTTCTCCGCCGCCGCTGGTGGGTCCTGCTCCTCTGTGCCTCTGTGGGGATCTGCGTGCAGGCCTACAAAATTAGGAACCAGCCTGAGACCTATATTTCTTGGGGGCGGTTGATTATCTCAGGCGAGGTCGTAGGAGCCAGCAAAGGCGGCTACTCGGAGCCGATGTCGTTCTTCTATCAGACGGCGATCGAGATGCTCGAAAGCGGAGAGACAAGGAAGCGTGCCCGGGACCGCGTTGATACCCTCCATCCGGACGCAACCGAGTGCGGCATCAACATCAATGTGATCCGGGGGGCGAATAGCTCGATCTTCAACATCTCCGCGACGGGGGCGAACCTGACCTACACCCAGTATTACCTTGATGCGCTGATCGAAGAGTTCCTCAACTACCGCAAGGAGATGAAGGAGCGGGTGATTACCAACTCGTTGAACAGCATGACGGAGGAATTGCTCCGCAAGGAGAATCGCCTCAAGGAAGCAGACCAGAGGCTACGCGAGTTTGAAGATAAGAACGACCTCGTCATCCTCGACAAGGAGCGCAATGGCGCGTAGGAAGTGCTAAAGGAGCTTAAGTCGGAAAATACCAGATTGGAGCAGGAATTGGAAATGCTCAGCCTGCTTTCGATTGAGCAGGACATCGAGCGCCGCAGTTCGGCATCGGCAGGCGGGGCTGCCCCGCTCGAGGTTGAGCGCGTCCCTCGGCGTGGTAAGTAGAATCCGCCTACATGCAATCGAACCAGAAGATCGAGGTCTTGAAGGCGGAGGTGATCTCCCTCTCCAAGTCACGAAAGCTGAGCACCCCAAAATCGCAGAACTCCGCAATGAGATCGCCAAAGAGATGACGTTGCTCGAAGTCCTCCGCGAACAGATCGTCTCGCTGACAAAGCAGCATAGATGCCATCAAGCTTCAGCTCCAGAGTCTTGCCTCACAGATCAAGGACTGGCATACCGCGCCATCGAGATGAACAAGAAACTAAACGAGATATAATAAGCTCCAGGACGAGCGGGACCGCGTCCGCGATCTGCACGACGACTTGAACGAAACGCTCGAAACAGTCGCCCAGGAAGTTGCGACGGGCATGGACAAGATCGATGTTTTGGAAAATGCGTCGCCTGCGGGGCTTGCGCCGGTTCCGGTAGTGACGCCAATCGTCATTGGATGTGTTTTGGGGCTGCTTGCTGGGGGGCGATCCTATTCATCCTCGACCGCATGGATGACCGGATGAACTCCTACAGCGAATTCCGCACCCACTTCCGCGAGGACGTGCTCGGCCAGGTGCCCCACCAAAACGTTCGCGGCCAACTTGCCTTGCTCCAGCCCGAGGACGACCGCCACCTGTATGCGGAGGCGTTCAGGAACCTCCGGTCGTCGATCCTCTTCAAGCAATGGAAGGGGGATCCGCCACGCGCGATCCTCTTCACCAGTGCGGTGCCTGATGAAGGAAAGACGACGACCGCTGGCAACTTAGCGATCACTATGGCGCTCGCCGGTGCGCGCGTCTTGCTGGTGGATGCCGACCTTCGCCGCGGGGCGATGCACGACCTTCTCGGCCAAGATGGAATGCCGGGTTTTGGTGAGATCTTGTCTGAGCAGGTTGATTGGCACAAGACGGTGAGAAGGACCCATATCCCGAATCTTAGTTTCATCCCCAAAGGAGAGCCGCTTGCCCAGACCTCGGAGTATTTCCTCTCGGACGCCGCACCTCGCTTCCTTGAGGAAGTGAAAGCGGAATTCGATTACATCATCATGGATTCCGCGCCGGTCTTGGTTGCGGACGACACGGCTTCGTTCGCGCCCAAAGTGGATACGGTGCTCTTTGTCGTGCGCATGTCGTCCACCAATGCCCGGTTGGTCGCCCGCGCGCTGGACAACCTCTATGGGCGCCAGATCAACGTAGGCGGGGTCATCCTGAACCGCTCCAGCACAAGCCTGAAGGAATACTCCTATTACAACTACGCGAACTACTATTATTACCGGACTCCAGCCGCTGCTACGGCAGGCACGGACTCGAAGGCGTAGCTTTAGCGGCAAAAAGCCAACCGATTTAGCGCCCGCCTCGTCAGAGGCGGGCGTATTTCTTTGGCGGGATTGGGCATTTTGGCACTGCTGATGCCTGCCCTGCCAACTCACGCCCGCAGGAAGAGCTTTCCTCGAGACCGCGATGCTCGCGCACCCGTTTTGCTCGCGGCGACGATTGCTTGGCATCCGTATCGAAACTTGCGCGGGTCGCCAACCGCTGCTATTAAACCGCCCCTCTTTCTGACAACAACTCCTTCTCTATTCGATGAAACTTCGCGCCTTCTCCGCCCTCGCCTGCATGGCCATCGCCCTCGCATTTGGGGCGTGCGAAAAACACTCTTGGGAAAATGAGACCAAGGCGCTCTTTCAGCATGGGTCCCATGGGGCGGCAGATCACGGTCATGCCGACGAGCCTACGAAGAGTGGGGAGCCTGAATCCAGTCCGGAGGGCAGTTCAGAAAAGCCGGCACACTAGCCGAAACAGGTCGCGCTCCTCAACTGCCAGGCAGTCGCGCTTTTGGCTCTCCAGCCATTCGAACCGATCAGTCTTTGGCTCGAGCGGTCTATTCCGATTCCGAGAGCCGCCTAGTTCTCCCTTCGCGACTTCGCTCATCATTGAGAAGCCCCCTTATGCCGCAAGGCTGAAACCAAAACCTGAAAAAAGAGGAACGCCCGCCTTCGCGAAGCTCGGGCGGGCGCACCTTGGTTACTGCGGGGTGATCGAAGTGTTTCTGTCGGATCAACCGGTGATCCGTGAGATCTGCTGGATGCTCTTCTCGATGTCGTTGCGGTTCGGGCTATCCGAATCGCTCAAAACTTCCACGATATCGTGGACAATGCCCTCGCGCATCCGCTGGACGAGTTCCATCCCTTTACGGGTAATTTGGACCATGACCTTGCGGCGATCATCGGAAGCATGGAGGCGCTGCACGTAGCCGAGCTTCTCCAATCGATCCACCAAACCGGTGGCTGCTGCGGTAGAATGCCCCATTTTCTTTGCGATGTCCGTCATCGTCAAATAGTCCTCCTTCGCTAAATATCCTAGGAGAAAAAACTGGGCGAAGGACACCTGCCCCTTGTTTAGTTCCTTCGATAAATTGAGTAGAAACGAGCGCTGCGCGAACATGATAAAGTCCGCGAGCCTGCCCGCGCCTTCTCGCACGGAGCCTGATTGATGGGTTGCGATTTGTTCCATGACCTTTGTCGGTTTATAAAAATTATGTCCTATCAAAAGATCTTGTAGCTTAAGAGAACAAGTTTCTCAAGTGATTTTTTGAAAATTATTAGATTTAGAATTTTAGCTTGTGTTTACATCCGGGTCTCTCAGCTGCGGCACCGGAATTGCAAAATGATTCTCATCTGAGTATCATTATTAACAAAATATTTCAAGTCTTTTCTTTTGTGAAGGGCTTAACAATCTGTCCCTGCGGGTAATCGGAGGCAATCGGGTTCAGCGGCTTGCCAGCGGTGGATCTGTGTGGTTTTTTAATCGCCAATGGATCCAACCTGCCCAGCCGCCGCAGACTTTGCTGCCGAATTGAAACCCTTGCTCGAAGTTGCGCGCCGGGCGCTTCGCGAAGCGCCTGGGGCAGAGTCGCTGGCGATTCGCCTTCAGGTAGTTTCAGCGCAGTTGCGCGCGTTGTTGGATCGTCATGAATCTGGAGAAAAACCCGTGACCTATTGAAAATGAGCGATAAAGAATCCAGAGAGCGGATGGGATCCCAGGGCGGCACCCAGGCGAAAGGCTCGAAATTTCGGGCGGTGGGTGAGGCGGCGGGAACGGCGGAAGAGGAAGGGGGGGCGGGCGCGGGGCTTAGGGAGGCCGTGGCAGAGCTTTCGGAGTTGATCGGTCGCGCGATGGTGCGGTTGGAGGCGATCGAGCAGCGAGCCACCCCTGCGGCAAAACCTTCCATAGGACCAGGGGCTGTTGATCAATCCAGCCTCCCCATCCGCCGAAAAAATATTCCTGGTGGCGGTGAAAAATCCGCGACACGTATCGAATTGCGCCTTCCGCCGGAGGGGTTTGGACCATTTCCAGAGGCGGATCGTGGCGCATCGGCGGAGGCGGCAGAAGAGGAAGCGATCTCTCCGCGCCCCAAACGGCGACCGGGCGATTACCTCATCCTGATTTTGCCACTTATTGCTGCGGCGATACTCTTTTATGTCTGGCAGTCGAAGCGAGATGTGGAGGACAAGCTTCGGGATGACGGGATTGAGGCGATTGGTCACCCGCCAAGCGCCACCCCATGAGGGTGATCGGCGTCCAGATCGACATCGCTTGGGAGGATAAGGCGGAGAATTTCCGCCGGGTCCGGGCCGTTTTGGCGGCGGCTGGGGCGATCCCGCCGGGGAGCCTGATCGTTTTGCCCGAGCTTTTCGCGACCGGTTTTTCGATGGACGCTGCCCGGATTACGAAGGGCGAGCCGGGGGAGACCGACCGCTTTTTGGAGGAAATCGCCGCCGACTACGCCTCGGCGGTGGTCGCCGGGATGGCTGTGCGCGCGGGCGACGCCTATTATAATACGGCGCAGGTGGTCGAGTTCGGCGGGCCGTCTGCGTGCGAATACCGGAAGATCCGGCCGTTCACCGGGGCGGGCGAAGGCGATGCCTACGCGGCGGGCACCGCCGTTGCCGTCGCCGAGGTTTTCGGCTGGAAGGTCTGCCCGACGGTCTGCTACGACCTGCGGTTTCCGGAGATCTATCGCGAGGGGCTGCGGGCCGGCGCGGAAATCTTCGCCTGCGTCGCCAACTGGCCCGTTGCCCGGATCGATCATTGGATCGCTCTGCTCCGCGCCCGCGCGATCGAAAACCAGGCCTACCTCGTCGGCGTCAACCGCGTCGGCGAAGACCCGCGCTTCCGCTACGTCGGTCGCAGCCTGATCGTCGATCCGCACGGGAGAATCCTCGCCGATGCCGGGGCGGCACCCGGAGCGATCGCCGCCGATCTGGATCGCGGGGCATTCGAGGCGTGGCGGCGCGATTTCCCGGCGGTCCGCGACTTCCTCGGGCGCTAGCCTGGCTTACGCCTTGGCTCCGGTGGCTCCCGGCGCGGCGGGTTTTCGCCCGATCTCCCACGGCTCCGGCTGCCGGGGTGCGCCGCCTTCGATATACTGGGAAAGCTGGCCGCGGAGCTGGGCGGAGACGAGCGCCTCGGCGAGGATTTCGTTGCCTTCGTATTCTTGGCTCAGCACCTTGGCGTCCCGATGCAGGACCGCGACCAGATCGGCGCGCGATTGCGGGATGCGCAGCCGGACGCGCCCGACGCGGTCGAGCACCATCTCGTTGATCTTTCGCGTCAGCCCGTCGATGCCCTGCCCGGTTTTCACCGACATGAGGACCGCGCCGGGGAAGTGGATCTCGAGTTCGTGGAGCCGCGCCGGGTCGTCGATCAGATCGATTTTGTTCAAGGCGACGATCATCTTCTTGTCCTGGGCGCCGAGTTCCTCCAGCACGGCGAGCGTGGTCTGGTAGAATTCGTAAACGAGCGGCTGGCTGGCATCGAGGACGTGGATGAGAAAATCGGCGAGGATCGCCTCTTCGAGCGTCGCCTTGAACGCCTCGACGAGCCGGTGCGGCAGGTTGCGGACAAAGCCGACCGTATCGGTGAGCAGGATCGTCTGGCCGTCGGGCAGGTCGAGGCGGCGCGTCGTCGTGTCGAGCGTGGCGAAGAGCTGGTCGTGGGCGAAGACATCGGCGCCGGTCAGGTGGTTGAGCAGCGTGGACTTGCCGGCGTTGGTGTAGCCGACGATCGCGCCGTGGGGGACCGGCAGCTTTTCGCGTTCCTTGCGCTGGGTCGAGCGCTGGCGGCGGACCTCGGCGAGCTCCGCCTTCACGCGGTCGATGCGTTTGCGGGCGAGGCGGCGGTCCACCTCGATTTGTTTTTCGCCCTCGCCCCGCGCGGCTCCGCCGGTGCCGCCCGAGCCGCCGCCGCCCTGCCGGTCGAGGTGCGCCCACATCCGGGCGAGCCGCGGCAGCGAATACTCCATCCGCGCCAGCTCGACCTGGAGCCGGGCCTCCTTGGTCTGCGCGCGGAGGTTGAAGATGTCGAGGATGACTTCCTCCCGGTCGATCACGCAGACGCCGGCGTCCCGCTCCCAGGCGCGCTGCTGGGCGGGCGAGAGCTGGTTGTCGAAGATGATGCAGTCGCAGCCCAGCTCTTCGCCGTGCTCGATGACCTCTTGCGCCTTGCCGGTGCCCATCAGGTATTTGGCATGCGGCTTCGGGGCGCGGACGAGCAGGGCATCGACGATGCCGATCCCGAGCGTGCCGACCAGCTCGCGCAATTCTTCCAGCAGGCTGGCCGCCTCGTCTTGATCCCCCTTGTGGTGGTAAACCCCGACGAGCAGCGCCCGCTCGACTAGCTGCGGTTTTTCGCGGACTTCGAACATAAAAAGCGTATCCGCCACCATAGCAGCAATCGCCGCGCTGTCGCCGGAAACCGATCCGCCGCTGGACATCGGGGCGGCGGATGCCATGGTCTGCCCCCATCATGGAATTTGTCCGCTTCAAGCACGCCCGGTTCTCGGCGCGTTTTCCGAAATCCTACCGCTATTCGCGATCCCACTACTGGATGGCTCCTGACGAAGCCGACCCGGCGCTCTGGCGGGTCGGGTTTACGAAATTCGCCACGCGGATGCTCGGCGAATTGGTGGATGCCGAATTCAAGGTCGCCGAGGGTGGGCGCGTCGAACCCGGTCAGGAGATCGGCTGGGTCGAGGGCTTCAAGGCGGCGAGCGACGTGTATTGCGTGATGGACGGCGCCTTCGCGCGGCAACCCGATCCTCCAGAAGATGCCTGCATCGTGCGCTCCGACCCGTATCTCAACGGGTGGCTCTACGCCGTGCGCGGCGATCCCGAACCCGACAGCCTCGACGCCGGCGGATACCTCGACCTGCTCGCCGCGACCATCAGCCGCATGCAGGCGCAGGAGGAAGCCGGGGAGGCGGACTACCACTAACACTACTATGGCCAAAGCACGCTACATCATGATCGGCGGGTTCCTCGGAGCCGGCAAGACGACGTCCATCGGCAAATTCGCCGAATTCCTCGACCGCCGCGGCATGAAGGTCGGCTTGATCACCAACGACCAGGGCGCGGGGCTGGTCGATTCCGCCCTCGCCCGCTCGCATCGCTTTCCGGTCGAAGAAATCTCCGGCGGCTGCTTCTGCTGCCGGTTCAATTCGCTGATCGACGCCGCCCGCGAGCTGACCTCGGCGAACCGCCCGGATGTCTTTCTTGCGGAGCCGGTCGGGAGCTGCACCGATCTGGTTGCGACGGTCAACCTGCCGCTGAGCAAGATCTACGGCGATGACTACCAGGTCGCGCCCCTCAGCGTGGTCGTCGATCCGGTCCGCGCCCGCCGCGTGCTCGGGCTGGAGGAGGGCAAGCGCTTCTCCGACAACGTCTGCTACATCTACCTCAAGCAGCTCGAAGAAGCCGAGGCGATCGTCATTAACAAAATCGATCTCGTCTCCGCTGCGGAACTCGCCGAGCTGCGCGCCGCGCTGGCGGAGCGATTTCCCGACGCGGCGATCCGGGAGGTCAGCTCCCGCGCGGGCGACGGGCTGGGGGATTGGTTCGAGGCGGTGCTCGATGCCGAGATGAACGTCGCGCGGTTCATGGACGTGGATTACGCGCTGTATGGCGAGGGCGAAGCGCTGCTCGGCTGGCTGAATGCCACGATCCGGATCGAGCATCCGGACGGCGGCGAATTTGACGGCAATGCGGTGCTCCTCGCGCTGGCCGCCCGGCTCCAGGCGACCATGGCGGCAGCCGGGGTCGAGATCGCCCATCTCAAGATGACGCTCAACCCGGTCGGCGAACCGTTCGAGGTCGCCGCCGCCAACCTCGTGCGCACCGACCACCAGCCCGAGCTCTCCCACCGCCTCGTCGATCCGATCGACGGCGGCGAGATCCTGCTCAACATGCGCTGCGAGGCGGACCCCGACCAGCTCGACGCCGCGACTCGCGAGGCGCTCAACGCGGTGCTCCGCGACCAATTCGGGCTCGATTTCCACGAATCCCACCGCGAGCACTTCCGCCCCGGCCAACCCGTGCCGACCCACCGGATGGCCGAGGCATAGCGGGCGGGCGGTGGCGAACTTGTCCTCGGGGGATCTCGCCCTGCGCCTCGCATTGGCAAGAATGCAGATCGCCGCCAACATCCGCCTTGTAATCTCGGGCGGATGCGCTCGAATCGCCGGGTGCCGCCTTCCCCCGAAATCCCCCCCGACGACGATCCCCGACCTAGCGCTGCCCCTGCGGGCAGCGGAGCCATCGCCATCATCCCCGCGCGCTGGGGGGCGAGCCGGTTTCCCGGCAAGCCGCTGCATCCCATCGCGGGCAAGCCGCTCATCCAGCACGTCTGGGAGCGCTGCGGCGAGTGCCAAAACCTCGCCGCCATCGCCATCGCGACCGATGACGCGCGGATCGCGGCGGCGGCGGAAGCCTTCGGCGCGCGGGCGATCATGACGCGGGACGACCACCCGAGCGGCACGGACCGGATCGCCGAAGCGGCCGCCCATTTTCCCGCCGCCCGCCACATCATCAACGTGCAGGGCGACGAGCCGCTCATCTCCCCCGCACTCATCGACCGGCTGGCGGCGGACCTCGCGGCGGACCCCGATTTGCCCATGATCACCGCCGCGAACCCGATCTCCGACCCCGCCGACGTAGAAAATCCGAATATTGTCAAAGTTGTGCTTAACATCCGGGGCGAAGCATTGTATTTCTCGCGCAGCGTGATTCCCTATTTTCGTGGCAACGGGCTAGCCCCCCGCTATTTACGGCACCAGGGCATTTACGGATACGCTCGGGATTTCCTCCTGAGCTTCGTCCGTTGGGGTGCGTCGCCTCTCGAATCTTCGGAGGGTCTGGAGCAGCTCCGCGCGCTGGAGAACGGCGCGCGCATCCGCGTGGTGGAAGTCGCCGCCGACGGCTCGGTCGGCGTCGATACGCCGGAGCAAGCCGCTGAGGCGGAGCGCCTGATCGCTGCGGCTGCCACGCTGCGCGGCTGCTGCCGGGAAAGGAGGTGCCGCGTGAAATACATCTTTATCACCGGCGGCGTCGTTTCCTCGCTCGGCAAAGGCTTGACCGCCGCCTCGCTCGGCACCCTGCTCGAGCATCGCGGGCTGAAGGTCGTCATCCAGAAATTCGACCCGTATCTCAACGTCGATCCGGGCACGATGAACCCGTTCGAGCACGGCGAGGTCTATGTGCTCGACGACGGCGCGGAGACCGACCTCGACCTCGGCCACTACGAGCGCTTCACGCGTGGCAATCTGTCGAAGCTCAACAACCTGACCAGCGGCCAGGTTTACGAGCGGGTCATCAAAAAGGAGCGCAAGGGCCAATACCTCGGGAAGACGGTGCAGGTCATCCCGCATGTCACCGATGAGATCAAAGAGCGCATCCGCGAGGTCGGGCGCAAAATGCGGCCCGACATCATCATCACCGAGATCGGCGGCACGGTCGGCGACATCGAAGGGCTGCCGTTCCTCGAAGCGATGCGGCAGTTCATGCACGAGGTCGGGCCAGAGAACGTCCTCTTCATCCACTGCACGCTGGTGCCTTTTATCAAAGCGGCCGGCGAGCTGAAGACGAAGCCGAGCCAGCAGAGCGTGGCGAAGCTCCGCGAGATCGGGATCATGCCGCAGATCCTCGTCTGCCGCTGCGAGCAGCCGCTCGACGACGACCTGCGGCGCAAGCTCGCGATGTTCTGCAACATCCCGCAGCCCAACGTCATCGAGGAACAAGACGTCGAGACCACCATCTATGAGGTGCCGCTCGAGCTGCAGAAGGAAAAGATGGACGAGAAGGTGTGCAAGATCCTCGGCTTGGAGACGCCCGAGCCGGACATGTCGGACTGGCAGCGGTTCGTGGATCGCATCAAGCACCCGTCCCACCAGGTCACCATCGGCGTCGTCGGCAAATACATCGAGCTGCAAGACGCCTACAAGAGCATCTACGAGGCGCTGGTCCACGCCGGCGCGGCCAACGACTGCAAAATCACCTTCGAGAAGGTCGATGCCGAACACATCGAGGCGAGCAACGCCCGCTCGCACCTCGCCAACGTCGATGGCGTCCTCATTCCCGGCGGGTTCGGCGACCGTGGGACGGAGGGCAAGATCCGCGCCGCCCGCTACGCGCGGATGCGCAAGGTGCCGTTCCTCGGCATCTGCCTCGGCATGCAGATCGCGACCATCGAATACGCGCGCAACGTCTGCGAGCTAGAGGGCGCGAACAGCGAGGAATTCGACGAGAACTCGCCCCATCCGGTCATCTGCATCCTGCCCGAGCAGAAGAAGATCAAGAAGAAGGGCGGCACCATGCGCCTCGGCACCTGGATGTCCGACATCAAGCCGGACACCCTCGCCTTCCGCCTCTACAAAAGCGCGACCATCAGCGAGCGGCACCGGCATCGGTTCGAGATGAACCCGGACTACAAGCCGCAGCTCGAAGCCGCAGGGCTGACCGTCTCCGGCACCTCGCCGGACGGCAAGCTGGCCGAGATCGTCGAGATCAAAGACCATCCGTTCTACATCGCCGCACAGTTCCACCCGGAATTCCTGAGCAAGCCCAACCGCCCGCACCCGCTGTTTGACGGCTTTATCAAAGCGGCCATCGAATCGAGCAAACTCCTGTGATCGATCAGCGCGATGCTGGGCGACGAAGATGGGCGGCAATAACGCGCGGCGTCGCGCTGAAAAGTCCTCACCTTGGAGGGGAGCATGGATTCGCGTTTTTAGGGTTAGACCTGCCCATCCGCGATGAACTCCCCGCCAGGATCGTTCGCGAGGGTCTCGACCTATCTCTCTGCCAGTGCAGGGCGGAGTCTATCGCCGCCCCGGAAGGCGAGGCGAGCGATCATGGCGACCGATTGTGAACGGAATCGCCCGGCGATGCAATCTTTGCCGAATGCCTCACGGCTGCCGGAGCCGATCCTTCGCCTGCTGCACCGCGCTGCGAAAGCGGGGCTGCCAGTCGCCGCCGGCGATCTTTTGGTAGAGCGCCCGTGCGGCGTCGCCCTGCTGGTCGGCGGCCAGGGTGTTGGCGCGCGCGAGCAGGTAATCGGCGTTGGTCGGCTCCAGCGCGCAGGCTTCGGCGAAGGCGCGGTCGGCGCGCGCGTAGTCGCCGCTTTGGCTCCGCCGCATGCCGAGCGCCGCCCACCGGTCCGCCTCGCCCGCCGCCGCGCCGATCCCGAATGTATCGTATTGCCACGACCGGTCCTCGTCGCCCAGCTTCGCCAGCGCGCTGGCGGCGAGCCGCGCCGCCTCCGGCAGATCGCCGGGAGTCCAACTCGGTGCGCTTTGATCGACCGCCAGCCACGCATCGGCCACCGCGCAGATCCGGTCGGCGATCTCGGCGGCATCCGCCCCGGCGTCCGGTTTTGCCTCCGCGAGGCGATGCATCGCCTGCCTGCATTGGTCGGTCCAATAAGGCGGGACTTGGGAGGGATCGCGCGCTTCCAACACGAGCGCCCGCTCCTGGTAGCGGTTCGCCTTGTCCGCCTGGCTGGACCGCCGCGCGGCGGATTCGGCGAGCCGGAACGCGAGGGCGGATGGCACCTTCTCGGCAGCGGCTTCGGCGAAGGCGAGCGCTTCTGCGGGCAGCTCCGCCTTGAGCAAAATGTCCGCCGCCCGGATCTGCGCGCCCGGATCGAGATCCGCCGGATCGCCGCTGCCGAGCGCCGCCCGGAGCAAATCGGGGGCGAGCGACCCGCCGCCCTGCGCCGCCGCGTAGCTGGCGAGATCGAGCGCCCAGGGCGTGCGGCCCGCACCGACATACGCCCGCGCCATCGATTCGAGAGCCTCAGCGCGCTCGGCGGAGCGCCCGGCGGCGTCGAACGCCTGCCAGAAGTCTTCGCCCAGCACGGCGGGCCGCCCGGCTTCCGCCTCCGCCACGGTCAGGTCGCGGAACTGCGCCCACGCCGCCTTCCAGTCCCCGGCGCGGAAGGCGTAGCGGATCGCGAGGTAGCGCGTGCTGTAGGATTGCTGCGCTTCGGGCAAGGCGGCGGTCTGGTCGGCCAGCCGCGCGAACTGCCACGGTTCGTTGACGGCGGCGGCGATGCCGCGGAGCAAGAGCTGGGCGAGCAGCGGGTTGGGTTCGGCGTCCAGCGCGGCGACGGCGGCTTCATAAGGGCGCTGGTCGCCGGTATCCGCCGCCTCCAGGTCGCGGACCAGCCGCCAGAGCTGCGCCCACCTTTCGACAAAGCCGGCCGGCGCTTCGGCATCGGATTTCAAAGCAGCCGGATCGCGCAGCGCGGCGGCGGCGAGGAAATCGGCGAGCGGCGAATCCGCGCCGCCGGGCGCGAGCCGCGGGTCCATCAGCTCGGCGCTCATGACGCTGTCGCCGAGCAGACCGGCGGACAGCAGCAGCGTGTAGAACCCGAGCCGGCGGTCGTTCCTGCCGAGGAACCGGTCGCGGATCGAGCCGCGGGCGCGCTGGTCCTTCGCCGCCAGCTCGGCGGCGATCAGGCGGAGCGCCTCATCTTCGGTCCACCCCATCAGGTCTTGGGAAAACGTCGGCTCTTCTCGGCCGGCCAACCGTAACGCTGCCTCGCGCCCGAGAAATGGCATCGGCAAAACCACGAGATCCGGATCCGGTGCCAGGTCCGACGCTCGCGGAGCCTCCGCCGATTGGAAGGCGATGGCGCGCTCGCGGGTGCGGCCGCCTTCGACCTCGACCAACCGGCCGGGTTCGACGCGGGCTTCGGCTCCGCCTTCCCAGCGCCGGAACGTGATCTCGCCGGCGCTGGAAAATTCGATCGATTCACCGGCGGCGGCGTGGTCGCCGGGCGGCGGGACGAATGGAAACGCGCGCCCGACCTCGGCGGCGAGCGCCGGCGTCATCGGGCGCCGCGAGCCGATCCCGATCTCCGGATACAGGTGCCAGAGCGTGGTGCCGTTGCCGATGATGATCTCTCGCATCCCGGTCGCCGTCCGGCGCTCGGCGCGGAATTCGCCCGCGCCGTTGAAGGCGACCGCCTCCGCCCCGGCGTCGTCCCCCGGCGCGATCACCGCCTTCCGCCAGCCAACCGCCCGCGCGCCCGCCGGAACCGCACTTCCCTCCTCGCCGCCAGGATTGAGATCCGCGTCGCTCAGCCAGAATCCCGGCGCGAGCGAGACGAGATCGGTGAAGACATCCGGCGGCAGCGGCTCCGGATCGGCCAGCCGCGCGATCCGCGCCTGCACCAACGCCGCCTCGGCGAACGAAAGCCGTCCCGACAGCGCCGCGATCCGAGCTTCGTCCGCGCCGCTTCCCTTCGCGCGCTCGCCCGCGATCGCGGCGGCGATCCGCGAGGCGGCTTCTTCGAGCTGGCGCTCATCTCCTAGATCCATCGTAGATCGCGGCGCGGCATCGCCGCCGGGCACGGCATAGACTTCGACCTCGATGTAGTGGTTCAGCTCATTGGCTTCGTTCCCTTTCGAATACAGCCGCACATAGCGCGCCGCGACCGCGGCGACGTCGATGATTCGCCCGAAATTGCTTTCGATGTAGGCGGGATCAACGCCTACTCCCATCCCCGACGAATTGTCGTGATCGTTGTTAAAAACGGTCGTTGCACCAGAGCCGAAATCAGGGTCATCGGAGAGCTGGACGACCACATCGCGATAGATCCGCTCCGATTTGAAGTAGTGCCAGAGGGCGATCCCATAGATGACGAATTCGCGCCCCAGATCGATCTGGAGCCACTGCTTGCCGGGATCGAGTTCGACATAATAGCCGTCCCCGCCGTCCTTCTCGCCATCGGTCGCCATGGCGAGATGCCCGAGGATCGGCTCGTCGGTGGAAGACGATACCGGCTTGCCCAACGCCACGTTTCGCGCCTCGGGCGGTGCCGCGATATGGGCGCGCGGAATGCCGGGGCGTTCGAGGTTCGGCAGATCCGGGACAGGCGTAGGCGCTCCCCTAAAGATAGGGCGGGGAAAGGCGATCGCCGGTCCGGTAGCCGGACTCGGGCGCGAAGGCTGAGCAAGCAATCCGTCGATGCTTTCGCCAGCGATGGCGAAGTCGCCGGCGCGCATTCCCCGGGTGAGAAACTTGCCGCCGGACATCGTCCCGAAAGATGCCGGAGGGAGCGTGACCCGGCTCGGTGCCGTTGTCACTACCGGAGCCGGCTCCATGTCCGGGGACGGCGCATCGGCAATCCTAAGCGCGCCCAAGTCGCGCCCCAGCAGGGATCGTGAGGCCCCGGCTCCTCCGAACCCGCTGCCGAGCGATAGGTTCGAGGCTTGGTCCACGGGGAATTCGGAGAGCGTCGAGGCGGGAAACCCTGCGCTCCGGGCGATTCTCGGTGGACCAAACTGCGGTTCGATCCCCGCGCCGACCACCATGATCTTCGAAGTTTCGTCATCGGACCAAAAGGCGATTCTCGGTGGACCAAACTGCGGTTCGATCCCCGCGCCGACCAGTCCGTTCCCGCTACCGCCCCGCTCCTCTGGCACGTAGGTCTCCCACATTTCGTCCACCTCGCGAAGCATCGCGGCGCGCGTGTGGTCGCGGGCGGATCTTTGGTATCCGATCACCCGCCGTTCGAGGTTTTCGAGTTCGCGGCGGGCAACGATATTGTATTTATCCACGGCGAGAACTTTATGAAACTCCATGCGGGCGCGATCATAGTCGCCGAGATCGGAGTATCCCACGCCCATGCGAAGACCGGATTCGACCCCGCCTTTCGCCTGGTTCCAAGCGACGATATTCTCGGTTCGCCCGCTGAGAGGTTCCTCCGACAATTCGCTGTCCCAGCCTCGTTCGATCCATGCAAAATCGAAAGAGGGTTCCGAGGAGCCAAGATCGATCTCCGCGATCAATCCACCGCTTTGCGCGACATCCCACGCAAAGGCATCGCCATCGACGAGGTTGATCGCCGTTGCCGGAAAGTCATTCCATTCCATCAAGCTCGCTGGCGCAGGCTCGGGTTGGAACGCGGTGCCGGCCATCGCCATCGGGTCATCGAAAACCAATTCGGCGGGCGGCGGCGGCGGCAGGGCGCGGCGCGGCGGGATGACACCGGCGGCGATCGCGGGGTCGGGATCGCCTTTGCCGAGACGCTCGGGCGCGGGGTATTTTGCCCAGTGGTCTTTGCGCCCGCGGTCCACTTTGTATTGGCGATACATGGCGTCATTCTCCAGCACGATGAGCGAGGTGAACGGCGACATGACGTAGCTTGCTTGCTCAGCGCGGTGATGGCGGCGCGGTTCTCGTCGGCTCCGTCGGCGGTGAGGCAGTCGATTTCGAGCTTCGCCCACGCGCGCGGCAGATGGCCGGCACCGGCATTCGGCTCCGCCACCTCGATCGTGCGCGCCCACGCCTCGCCGCCGCGCCTTCCGCTCACCGTGACCCGCCAATACGCGCGGCGCACGCCCTTCGGCACACGGGCGATGGCAGCAATTCTTCGCCGTCGGCGATGGCATCAGCCGGGGTGAGGAACTCGATACCGCCGTCGCACTGGACTTGGATGCCGAGGAGCCTTGGCGCGTTGAGGGCGGCGGCGATCTCGAACCCGCGCCAGGCGGCGGATTCGCCCGGCGTGACCTGCGCGAAGTATCCGCCGCGCTTTGCCCGCGAGGCGGCGGCGCGCATGAGCGTCCGGTTCCACTGGTCGCCCACGCCGATCCCGATGTATTCGGCTTGCGGCGGCGGGCTGAGCGAGCGATTCGAGGTCGCGGTCGCGATGGTGGCGACGCCCGCGCCGAGGTGGAGGACCGCCAGGTTTTCGAGGTTGGCGGCGGCGGCATGCCGCCTCGAGCGGCACTGAGATCGAGCGCGCCGACGTTCCGCGCCCGCGCCAAATTCCGCCACGCGATGGATGGCGGCGGCGTCGGCGGCGATAGGATCGGCGGCGAGCGGATCGATCCGCGTGTTGGCGGTGAAGGCGGTGACCGTGTCGCCATTCGAGCCGTTGCGGAGCAGCGCGGCAGCGAGTTCCGCGCCCGCCGCAGCCAGCGCCGGCGTGCGGTTGGCAGACGCCTCGAAGAGCACGATCCAATCGCGGCGCGGGTTGCCCTTGCCATCGCGCCCACAGCCTTCGCCCTGCGCCCGGACGTTTTGATCCTTGAGATCGGGGCGCAGGCGCAGCATCAGATAGCGGTCACCCCCGCTGTCCCCGGCGGTGCAAAACCTTGCTACGGCATCCTGCTGCGGTGGCAAAGTGGCATCGGCATCCTGCCGATCATCCAAATCCATCGGCGAAGCCGCATCCCCTTCCTCATCCGCCCCCGCGTTTTCGATCAAAGTTAAGGTGATATCGCGGTCGGGGCGGATTTGGCTGCCGCCCGCCCAGACGGTCGCGCCGCCGCGCCTGTCGCTTTCGTAGGTATAGTCGCATTCCCAGCGCACCGGCGCGCGCTCGGCGGCACCGTCCTTCACCCGGATCTGGCACGCCCAGGCACCGGCGTTCGCCATCGTGTGCCCGCCGGGAAAGCGGTAGCGCCATTTCCCATACGCGGACTCCAGCCGCTGGGTGTAGCTGAGCAAAACGCGCTTCGGGCTGCGCGCCTCGATCGGGAAGATGCGCATCTTGAAGACCGAGCCGTCGAGCCATTCGAGCAACGCCGGGTCGCGGCGCTGATAGCGGATCGACTCATAGACGTTGCGCCCGTGATCCTGCTCGACCATGCCGCCTTCCATAAGGCGGTCGCTCACGTACATGGCGAGGCGCGAGAGCGAGGCGTCCGGCGGCACTGAAATAAAACGTGCCCTCCAACTGCCGGAACGACGGGTTGAAAAACGTCTGGTCGATGGTCGTGCGGGCAAAGCCGTCCTCGATGTGGACATCGACGAGATAGGCGTCGAGCCGGAGCTGCCGGGTCGAGCCGTCGGGTTCCTGGGCGAGCAAGCCGGAGGCTCCCGCCTTGCGCGGCGCGGGCGACATCAACGCCTCCAGCCACGGCATCGCCTCGTCAGCCGCGCGGCGCAGGAAGGGCGCTCCGCCCGCCAGGCAATCGCTGCCCGGCGTGCAGCGGCTCGGCTAGATCGCTGAGCTGCACCACGCCGTGGGAGACGTGGACGCCGGAGCGCAAAGTAGCCTCGGCATCCTGCCGATCATCCGCCGCCAATGGCGAAGCCCGCATTCTCCACCGGCTCGCCCCATGCGGCGTGATGGAGGCGAATCGACCGCCAAAGAACCCTGTTTGGTCATGGTTCGGATTTGGATTGGCGTCGCGCCGCAAGTCCCCTCCTTGGAGGGGATTTAGGGGTGGGTTGGGAACGTGCGAGTCCATTCGGCGTCGATTGCTCTGGGGCGAGATCCTTGCCCGCAGGATCATCCGCTGCGCGCTGACCCACCCCCGACCCCTCCCAGGAGGGGAGATTGGCAACGCGCCTCGAAGGTGGTTCGGGGGGGATTGGATCTGTCGGTAGCCTATGGTTGATGGCTGATGGATGAACCGTCTGCTTTCCGGGCATCGGCTCGACCAACGCCCCGAACATGGTGCCGAGCGCGGTGGCGTCCCGGTCGGGCAGGTGGAGGACGAACGGATGCTCCGGGTCCGGGGCGACATCGACGAACACTTCCCCGCGAGCGACGCGCACACTGCGGGGCGATTCGACGGCGGCGGTCGTGTTTTGGTTCAGGTAAAGGATCGAGCCGTCGGCGAGCGCCAGCCGCAACCGCTCGCCCGCGCCGGTCTGCGCCACGCTGCCGGGCTCGCCCAGCCGGGGCGGCGGCTCCGGGGCATCGGCGAGCCACGGGTCGCCGGCATCGGCGGGATCGGGTTCTGGGGATTGTTCGGGAAAGGCGGGTGCCTCGGGTGCGGCGACCGCCGGCGGTGCGACGGAGCGCGTTTGCCAGATCGCGATCCCCAAAAACAAGCCGATGAAGATCGCCGCTGCGGCAGCGAGCTTGAACAGCCGGATGGCCAGCGGCGGCGAAGGAACCTCGGCAGCCTGCCGATCATCCGCCCCTGACGGCGCCGCCTTTTCCTCCGGCGCGGGGTCGATAGCCACATTCCCTGAAGCAGTCCCGCCGAAATCGACCCCCGCTTTGAGCAAGATCCGGGCGACATCCGCCTCGCCGAGGCTCCCCGCCTCCCCGCGCATCTGGTCGAGATCCGCCTCCAACGCGGCGTCCGATCGCGTACCGAGATCGGGGGCGAGGTCGCGGAGCCGGCGGGCGATCTCGGCGGCGGAATCGGAATCGGAATCGGGGTCGTGGTGGGAAGGCTCGTGATTCATGGCGGCGGATTGGGTTGGTCACCCTTCGATACCGGATGGCGTTACAGGTTAGGTGTCGCCCAGCGCGCGCCGCAGCCGGTCCAGCGCCCGCTTTCGATAGACCCGCACCGTGCCGGGCGGGATGCCGAGTTCCTCGGCCAATGCATCGCTCGGCGCCGGACCGCCGGCGTGGAGCGCATCTGCCCACACGATCCGGCGTTGGACCTCCGGCAGCGCCTGCAAGGCTTCGTGCAAGGCGGGATTCGGCTCCTCGGCGCGCGGTTCGGTGTCTTCTGCTTCGGTGCCGGGGAAGGCGTGGCCGTTGGGCGCGGCGATGGCATCGATCCACCCGCCGTCCCCGGTGATTTCGAGCGACTGCGCCTTGCGCCAGCCCGCCCGCAAAAAGTCGCGCGCCGCATTGTCCGCGATCCGAAAGAACCACGCCCGCAGGCTACCGCGCCCCGGGTCAAATCGCTCCCGGTTTCTCCAAAGCCGCGCCACCGCCGCCGCGAGCACATCCTCCGCGTCCGGCGCAGAAATCGCCCCCGGATACCGGCTGACCAGAATCGCGCGGATCGCCGCGCCATCGGTCACCAGCAGCGCCCGCACCACCGCCTCGTCGATGCCGCCGCTCTCAACACCAGCGCCTTGCGGCGCGGCGGTGGGATCGGCATCTTTGGGGAATCCGGGCATCGTAGGCTGTTACTTCCATTCATACGGAGCGCCGTTACAGCCGATTAGGGGCAATCTGCGTTGCTCGAGCACCCTTCAGCACGCCCGAGCGCCATCGCCGCCGATTCGCGGCAACCTGCCCAAGTTGCCGCCCTGAATTAGATGGAATTACCGATGAAAAAAATAATTTCTAGACATCGGGCTTTCCGTGGGTATTAATTATAAAGAATTCTTAAAATTAAATCACTGTTGGAATGAAAAACTCCTCCTCCTCACGATCGCAAGTGTTGCGGCGCTCGGCATGGCATCCTGCAATGGTCTCAAGCAGAACCAAGCAGACAACTCGCAGAGCAACGGCTACTACCAGCAAGGGCAAGCCTACGACCCGTATGCGCAGGACAGCGTCCAGGTGACCGAATACGGCGGGCAGACGCAGCAGCAGCAGAATCCTTATGGGCAGTATCAGGGGCAGCAAGACTACGGTAAAAGCAATATCAGCAGCCGCAGCAGCCGCCTACCAGAATCCCTATCCGCAACCGACCTACCAGCAGCCCTATCCGCAGCAGCCGACCTATGACACGGGCGCGACAGCCGCTTCGGGGCGCTCGCACACGGTGGTCAAGGGCGATACGCTTTTCAGCCTGAGCCGCCGCTACGGCACATCGGTCTCCGCCATCAAGCAGCAAAACGGCTTGGTCAGCGACACGATCAAAATCGGTCAGGTCCTCGCCCTGCCGTAGCGCCCTCGGCGAACACACTTTTTGGTTTCCTTGGTTGACTGTGGTGTCGCCGGGCGGTGCAATCCACCGCCCGGCGATTCTTTTTGGGGGCGGATGATTTGCGGGCTTGAAGGCGGGTTCGGGGATTCTATGAGTCGGAACGAAAGGCAATGAATGAGAATATCCAATACCGAGTGATCGCGTTTGCTGCCGCTCCCGGTCTTGCTAGGGGTTCTTGGGTTGGTAGGATCTACGCTGTCTGGTCTCGCGCCAAGCTGAAGCACGCGCCGATTCCGTTCGTAGATCTGATTTACATGGCACTGCGCCAAGTGCCCATCGGCTTTTGCCGATTGCTACATCGCAGCCAAAGAAGGTGGTGCGACAATTTCCCTAGATGAGTTGGAGGCGCACTATCTTTGCGGCGGAGATATGAAGAAGTCGTTTCGGGTCTTTTGCTAGCGGGAAATGCCGGGATCGAGCTTTCGGCAGTCTGGGCGTCGGCTCTTGATTTCGATGCTTAAAGGAACGGGACCTTCCTTGGTTTCGCTGGTCCGCGAGTCCGTCCGGCGTGGCGACAAGGCTGATCAATTTCCACCAGAGCGGCCGCGCCGCCGCCTACCGCTTCATCAGCACCTCATCGAGATTGAGCAAGACGTTGCCGACGACCGTCCAGGCGGCGAGATCGGCGAGGTCTGCGCCGTTGGGGGCGGGTCCGAGCAGGTCGGTTGCCATCTTGGCGGCGGCGTCAGGGTCGCTGGCGAAGCGTTCTTTTGCCTTGGCGAGGAGGGCGACGAGCCGCTGGACTTCGGCGTCGGTCGGCGGGCGGGTCGCGCATTGGCGGAACGCGAAGGCGGCGCGCTCGGCGTCGGATGGTCCGGCGTTGGCGACCGATTGGCGGGCGAGCGCTTGGGCGGCTTCGACGAAGGCGGGGTCGTTGAGCGTGACGAGCGCCTGGAGCGGCGTGTTGGTGCGGATGCGGCGGCTGGTGCAGACCTCGCGGCTGGGCGCGTCAAGGTCGCCATGGACGGGTAGGGGATCGAGCGGCGCCAGTTGGTGTAGATGCCGCGCCGGTAGCGGTCCTCGCCTTTGCTCGTCTCCCAGTCGGTCGATCCGCCGAAGGCGGCGCGCAGACCGAGTTTCGGGCGCGGCGGCTGGACCGGCGGGTGCATCACATTTTGTCGCTGAGCAAGCCGGCGGCGAGAGCGCCTGGTCGCGGATCATTTCGGCGCTCAGCCGGAAGCGCGGGCCGCGCGCCAGCAGCCGGTTGTCCGGGTCGTTTTCGTTGAGCGCGGCGGTCGAGGCAGAACTCTGCCGATACGCCGCCGAGGTCACGATCAACTTGAGCAACGCCTTCGCATCCCAGCCAGAATCCATGAACACCACCCCCAGCCAGTCGAGCAATGCCGGGTGCGAGGGCGGCTCGCCTTGATTCCCGAATTCCTCGCTGGTGCGCACCAAGCCGATGCCGAAGAGCTGCTCCCAGTAGCGGTTGACGGCGACGCGGGCGGTCAGCGGGTTGCGGCGATCCACCAGCCAGCGGGCGAAATCGAGGCGGTCCGGGGTTCCTTCGCCCTCGAATTTAAAGATATCGTTCGGGAATCCGGGCTGCACCTCGTCTCCGAGCTGCTGGAAATTGCCGCGGATCTGGACGTGCGTCTTGCGCCGCTGGTTCTCCGGCAGCTCGCGCATCACCGGCACCGTCGTGGACGGCTTCACCTTCTCTGCCTCTTTTTTCAAAGCGGCGAGTTCCGCCTTCTTCGCCGCCGTGGCGGGGTCGATCTGCGCATAGTAATCGACCAATGCCTTGCGCTCCGCCTCGGACCAGTCGCCCGATTTTTTCGCCAAAGCGGCGGCGATTTCTGCGGGCAGCGCGCGGACCGGGGCGGCGGCGGGCGTCGCGGAAATCCGGAAGCGCCCGAGCGGGTGGTCCGGATAGGTTTGGCGCAGCGTCAGGGTCAGCAGCGATCCCGGCTCCGGGGCGGAGGCGATTTCCGCGACCCATTCGTGGGCGACGCCGAAGCGCGGCCCGACCGCCCAGCCGCTGTCCTTGCCCGCGTCGCCATCCAGCGCCTTCTCGGCTCCGAAGTTCGGCTGCGCGTAGGAGGCGCTCGCGTTTTGCAGCGGGATGTGGCGCGCGCCGGTGAGCGACGCCACCTGCTCCCGCTGCGGCGCTTTGGCATAAGATTCGGTCCAGACCGGCTCGCGTTTCGCGTTCAAAACGATGAGGCGGAAGCCATCGAGGCGGCTCTGCAGGTTGTTGTCGGTCCGGTTCCAGATCGCCAGCCGGTCTATCGGCTTCTCCGCGCCGAGATCGACCTCCCACCACGGATCGTCTTCCAGCGCCGTGTGGCTGACCGAATTCTTCTGGTAGTCGCCGTCCGTGTTGCCATCGATGGCGCGCTCCGCCGGACCGCCGAAATCGGTGCTCGACTGGCTCGCCTTGCCGCCGCGCGCCACGTTTTCGCCGCCGGAAAAGACTTCGACCTCGGCGAGGTGGAGCGGCTTTTCTTTGCCGGGCAATTCGACGCGCACGAACCGGCCGCGCGGGGCGGGCGAGCCGGCGGCGGTGGAAAGCTCGATTTCGTTGAGCACGAAATTGCCGTTCGCGGTGCGCCCCGGTCCGCCGCCGGCCAGGGATTCGTGCGGCAGCGCCTCGATCCGGAGCGCGGTCATCGGCTTGCCCTCCGGCGCGCGAAACGCGATCTCGTAAACGTCGCTGCCCGCCGCCTTGCCGCTGGCGACCAGCGATCCGTCCGGCAGGGCGACCAGTGCCGCGCCGCTCTGCGCCGCCGCCTTCTCCGCGGGCAACGTCTTCCACGGCGCGCCACCCGCCGCGTTTTGCGCCGCCCACTTTTCCATCGCGGCGAGAAATTCCGGCGTCGGCTCGGCGAGCGCCTTCTCCATCGCCGCTACCTTTTGTTCTAAAGCGGCGCGCTCCGCCTGCTGCGCCCCGGTCTCCAGCCCGACGGTCGGCGACTCGTCCTTGCGGTCGGCGTCTTGGGTGTTGTTAAAAATGGCGAAAACCTCGAAGTATTCCTCCTGGGTGATCGGGTCGTATTTATGAGTATGGCACTGGGCGCAGGCCATCGTCGTGCCCATCCACGCCTCCAGCGTCGTGTTGACCCGGTCCACGACCGCGACGTTGCGGAATTCCTCGTCGGAGGTGCCGCCCTCGTTGTTGGTCATCGTGTTGCGGTGGAAGGCGGTCGCCACCAGTTGTTCGGTGGTCGGACTCTCCAACAAATCGCCGGCGATCTGCTCGATGGTGAATTGGTCGAACGGTTTATTGTCGTTGATCGCGCGGATCACCCAGTCGCGGTAGCCCCAGATCGTGCGCGGCGGATCGTCCGCGTAGCCCGCGCTGTCCGCATAGCGGGCCAGATCGAGCCAGACCCGCGCCCAGCGCTCGCCATAGGCTGGCGATTTGAGCAGCCCGTCCACGAACTTCTCGTAGGCGTCCGGCGACGCGTCGTTGGCAAAGCGGTCCGCCGCCTCGACGGACGGCGGCAAGCCGGTCAGGTCGAGCGAGACGCGGCGGGCGAGCGCGTAGCGGTCCGCCTCAGGCGATGGGGCGAGCCCCTCGCTTTCGAGGCGCGCGAGGATGAACCGGTCGATGTCGGTCTTGCCCCAGGCGGCGTCTTTCACCGGCGGCAGTGCGGCGCGGACCGGCGGCTCGTAGGACCAGTGGCGCGCATACTTCGCGCCCTCCGCCACCCAGCGGCGGAGCAACGCGATCTCGGCGGGCTTGAGCGGCGCAGAGTGCTTCGTCGGCGGCATGACATCGTCGTCCGTCGCCTCGACCCGGATGATCAGCTCGCTTTCGTCCGGATTGCCCAGCACGATAGCCGCGTAGCCGCCGAGATCCTCCAGCGCACCGTCCCGCGTATCGAGGCGCAGCCCGCCCGTCTCCTTGTTGCCGCCCTTGCGTTCCTCGGCGTCGGGACCGTGGCAGGCATAGCATTTGTTCGAGAGGATCGGGCGGATATCGCGGTTGAAATCGACCGGCTCGACAGCCGGCGCAGCAGCAACAGCAGCGACAGCCGGCGCGAAGAAGGCGGCGGCAGCGGCGAGAGGGCGGGGGAAGCTCGTCATCGGCAAATCCTACGGTAAGAAACGCGGCGTTCAATCATGGGGCGGCTCGGGGAATCCGGGGCGAGCGCCGGCTCACTCCGCCTTCTCATCCTCCCGCAAACAATAGAGATGCCGGTCGCCGCGCAGGAAGAGATCGCGGCCGGCGATCGCGGCGGAGGCGGCGATCGGTTCATCGAGTTTGTTCAAGGCGATCGGCTCGGGCGTTTCGGCGTCGGTGATGACGAGCGTCTGCCCGTCGAGGTCGGTGACGTAGAGGCGCCCGGCGGCGGCGACGGGCGAGGCGTAGATGTTGCGGATGCTGGGGAGGCGGAACGGCCCCGCCATTTCCTCGCCGGTGCGGAGATCGGCGCGGGTCAGCACGCCCTGGTAGTGGGTGAAAAAGTAAAGGTGCCCGCCGGTGAGCAGCGGCGACGGCACGTAGGGCGTGCGGCGGATGCGCCGCCAGAGGATCTGGTCGCTCCCGGTGATGTCGCCCTTGGCTCCGTCGAGATTGATCGCGAGCATGGCCTGCTTTTCATAGCTGCCGGTCGCCACTACGATGCCGTCGGCGGCGACCGGGGAGGCGACGACGTTGTTGGGCAAGCCGCCGCACTCCCAGATGACCTCGCCGGTTTCCAGATCGTAGGCGCGGATCCGGTTGGTCGCGCTGATGATCGCCTGCGTGCGCCCGCCGTGTTCGACGACGACGGGCGTCGCCCACGAGGTCGGCTCGTCCCGGTCGCGCCGCCATTTCTCCGCGCCGGTTTTGGCGTCGAAGGCGGCGGCGAAGCTCTGCTCCTGGTGGTCCCAGTTGACGACCAGCGTGCCGCCGTGCAGCGCCGGGGAGGCTCCCTCGCCGTGCCCGTGCTTCGTGTGCATCTTGCCGAGATCCGCCGACCAGAGCACCGCGCCGCCTTTCGCCTCTAGGCAATACAGCCCGTTCGAGCCGAAGAAGGCGTAAACGCGCTCGCCATCGGTCACCGGGGAGGCGCTGGCGTGGCTGCCGGAGACGTGGCCGCCCTCGTGCGGCACCGCCTCGCGCACCGCCGATTTCCACAAAACCGCGCCGGTCGCCCGGTCGAGCGCGAGGACGAGGAACCGGTGCTTGTGCGTGAGCGGGAAGTTGTCGTGCTCGCCGGGGCGGTTGAATTCCGGCTTCACCTCGCCGCCGGCTTCCTCCGCCGCCGTGACGAAAATCCGGTCGCCCCACACGATCGGGGTCGAGTGCCCCAAGCCCGGCAGCGCGGCTTTCCAGCGCACGTTCTTGTCCTCGGACCACTCGGTCGGCGGATCGGCATGTGGGGCGGCACCGGTCGCCAGCGGACCGCGCCACATCCCCCATTGGTCCAGCGGATCGAGCGCCTCCACGCCCTGTGCGAACGCGTTGGTCGCGGAACCAAGAGCGGCGGCAACCAAGGCGAGGCGAAAAGCGGGGAGCAGGGGGCAGCGCATCCCCAACTATCTGTCCGATAATCGCCTCACGCAATGCGGTGCAATGAAGCGCAAATTTACCGGCTTAAAACGGAAAGGCTATAAATTTCAGAATTTTTTTATTTGATTAATATTGTAATTGTGGGTATTATCCGCCAACTAGACTAAATCATGATCAATAAAACAGTAGCCGTTTCCGTCCTCACCCTTGCCACCTTTTCCAGTGTCTCCCATGGAACCCTCTGGGAATACTCGTGGGCCCCGCCGGACCCGCTTTTTGGCAACAACGACGGGGGAATTTGGAGGAGCGTTTATGCGTCGCACGACGACCAGACCAACATCCTGAGTTTCTCGGCAACGCTCGACACCTCGGTCAACGACACGCAAGCCCTCTGGCTCTCCATCACAAACGGAGTTTTGCCAGACACGGTAAACGGAGATTGGGCGGCCTATTATCTCGCGGAAGGACAACTGATCGTCGCGCCCTATCTTAGCAGCCCCGTCGAGGATCATGTCATCGATTCCACCATTATGCTGGGAACCTATGATGAGATTAGCGCCGGCAACCTCAAGACCTTCTCGTTCCAGGTGGACGCTGGATCGATCAACGCTTGGTCCGATGATCCGTCTTGGAAAGGGACAGGATTTCCTTTCGACGCCCAGGGGGATACTGGCGGCAATGAATTCACGCCCTACCGGATGGGGATCTGGGCGCGGTCTTTTGCGGATCGGTCCGTCGATCTCGATTCATCCACTCCTTCACCAACATGGGATGTGACCTGGGGCAAGCCCGAGGATCCCAACATTGGGACGTTTGACGATGTGAAAGACTTCGGGCGGGTGCCGGAACCATCCGGGGGTGCCTTCGCTCTGACCTTGGGGGTGATCTCCGTGCTGCGAAGGAGGCGCAAACGCTCTCGGGACCAAGCGTTTGTTGCAGGGGAGTAAATAGATCGTCTGTAAACTCAACCAGACCTTGGCCGGCGAGGAACCCGCGCAATGGGACACTTCGCGAGGCGCAGGGTAGCGGACGCCGATCGCCAGCAAGCGGAACGCCGCCTAAACGGCTTAATCGATATAGACAGCTTCATTCGAATTCAGCAGGCCCAGGCAGTAGTCGGCGAGGCTACCGCCCTGGAGGAACTCGCGCCCGACCGCGCTTTCGGCGGCGGTCGGCTCGCGTGCAAAGAGGAGGGCGTAGGCGCGAGCGATGCGGCTTTCCTCGCCCGACGCTTCGGATTCGACCCGCGCGGCGATCGCCTCGGCGATCTGAATCGAGAAATCGGAGTTGAGGAGCATGAGCGACTGCGGCGCTGTGGTGGAGCGGTCGCGGCGGGAGCAGCTTTGGTTCGGGTCGGGGCGGTCGAAGACCTCGAAGATCGGATAGCGGAGATTGCGTCGGACGAAGACGTAGAGGCTACGCCGGTGCGCGGCGGACGCGGTTTCGGTGACGTCCCACTGGCCGCGCAGCAGGGTGGCGGTGACCTCCGGCGGGAGCGGCGGGCGCACGCTGGCACCGCCGGCGGCGCGGTCGAGTTGCCCGGCGGCGGCGAGGAACGCATCGCGGATCGCCTCGCCCTCCAGCCGGCGGCGGGGCATGCGCGAGAGCCATTCGTTAGCCGGATCGCGGTCGAGCGCCGCCCGCCACGCGTCGCCGTCGCCCCGGCTGGACTGCCGGTAGGTGCGGGACAAAACGATGGCACGGTGCAGGCGCTTGAGGCTCCAGCCCTGCGCGGGCAGCTCGGTCGCCAGCCAGTCGAGCAGCGCCGGGTGGCTGGGCGGTTCGCCCGTCGCGCCGAAGTCCTCCGACGACCGGACGATGCCGGTGCCGAAATGCGACTGCCACACCCGGTTGGCGATGACGCGGGCGGTCAGCGGGTGGTCCGGGCGCGTCAGCCAGCGGGCGAAGGCGGCGCGGCGGCCGGTCGAGGCGGCACCGGCGGCGGGCGGCGGGATCGCTTCGCCGCCGGGGTTGAGGACGCGGAGGAACGCCGGCTCGGCGGGCGCGCCCTCGGCGCGGAAGTCGCCACGCTCGCGGATGTAGCTCGGCGGCGCCTCGATGCCGCGCTCGCGGACGGCGTGGCCGACCGGCTTGTCGCGTTTCATCGCCGGCACCGTGTTGGCAAAGATCGCGCGCATCCGATAGAAGTCGCCGATGCTGACCGGATCGGTTTTGTGATCGTGGCACTGGCAGCAGCCGAGCGTCAAGGCGAGGAACGCATCGCCGACCGTAGCCGCCATGCCGTTGAGGAACTCATGCCGGCGTTCGTCCTGGTCATTGATGTCCGGCATGTCCGGCCCGCAGACGAGGAACCCGGTCGCTGCCAGCGCCGCCTCGTCGCCCGGCGCGATCTCGTCGGCGGCGAGCTGGAGCTGGGCGAACCGGTCGTAGGGCAGATCCGCATTGAAGGCTCCGACCAGCCAGTCGCGGTAGCGCCACGCCTCCGGGCGGACCTTGTCGTGCTCGAACCCATCGGTCTCGGCAAAGCGGGCGACATCGAGCCAATGCTGCGCCTGGCGTTCGCCAAATCCCGGCGCGGCGAGGAGCCGGTCGGCCAGACGCCCCGCCGCGTCCGGCTCATCGTCGGCGAGAAAGCGCGCGATTTCATCGGGATGCGGCGGCAGCCCGGTCAGGTCAAAGCGCAGCCGCCGGATCAAGGCGTGGCGGTCCGCCTCCGGCGCGAATCCCAGCCCCGCCGCCGCCAGCCGCGCGCCGATGAACCGGTCGATCGGGTGCGCCGACTCCGCGGTGGCGGCATCGGGCAAGGCGGCGCGCACCGGCTTCTGGAACGCCCAGTGGCCGCGCGCCTCCTCCGGGATCGGACCGTCGTCGGCCGCCGCCGCCACGAACCCGCCCGCTGCGGCGCCTAGGATCAATGTTAGGGCGGCGGCGCGCATCGGCTCAGGCGAGGATCGGGGTGATGACTTCGCCCGCCACGTTGGTGAGGCGCTCGTCCCGCCCGCGATGGCGGAAGGTGAGCTGCTCGTGATCCATGCCCAGCAGGTGCAAGATCGTGGCGTGCAGGTCGTTGATGTGGACCGGGTTTTCGGCGGCGCGCAGCCCGATCGGATCGGTTGCCCCGTAAGCCATGCCGCCTTTCACGCCGCCGCCGGCCAGCACCACCGTGTAGCCCCACGGGTTGTGGTCGCGGCCGCTCTTCTTTTCGCTCATCGGCATGCGCCCGAACTCGCCGCCCCAGATGACCAGCGTGTCCTCCAGCAGCCCGCGGGCGCGCAGGTCGCGCAGCAGCCCGGCGACCGGCTTGTCCGTCGCCGCGCAGTAGCGCGTGTGGTTTTGCACCACATCGTCGTGCGCGTCCCAGCCATTCGTATCGCCGCTGTAGAGTTGCACAAAGCGGACGCCGCGCTCGATCATGCGCCGGGCGAGCAGGCAGCGCGTGCCAAACTCGCGGGTCGGCTTTTCGTCGATCCCGTAGAGCCGGCGCGTCGCCTCGGATTCGCCCGAGATATCGACGACCTCCGGCGCGGCGCTTTGCATGCGGAAGGCGAGCTCGTAGGCGCGCACGCGAGCGGCCAATTCGTCGTCGAAATCCCGCGCGGCGAGATGCCCGGCGTTGAGCTTGGCGGTCAGCCCGAGGATCGCGCGCTGCCGGTCCCCGGCGATGCCCGGCGGCGGCTTCAGGTTCAAGATCGGGGCGGACCCGGCGCGCATCGGCGTGCCCTGATACGTCGCGGGCAGGAAGCCGCTGCCCCACGCGGGCGGGCCGCCCTTCAAGCCGCCGCCCGGATCCGGCATGACGACGAAGGCGGGCATCGAATCATTCTCGGTGCCCAGCCCGTAGGCGACCCAACTGCCCAGGCTCGGCTTGCCGGCGAGGATCGATCCGGTGTTCATCTGATAGACCGACTGCGGGTGGTTCACGCTGTCGCCGTGGCAGCTCCGCAGCACGCAGAATTCATCGGCGACCTCCGCCATGTGCGGCAGGAAATCGCTCATCTCGATCCCGCTTTGCCCCCGCGCG